>NZ_JBGGWD010000001.1:0-1066275 GCF_041321105.1 Fibrella musci
CTCAGCCAGGATTTAATCTCTTAATAGGCTTTCGAGCCTTGCATGTTTGCTAAAGTGCCTGACTGAGAGTAGCATTACGGGGTGTAATAATCTTGATTTCTTACTACTGCTCAAAGCTAAAGGCATGTTTGGCCGCGACGCCGCCAATGAGGTGTTCTGATTTCAATACCCACAGGTGCGATTGAGAGCTGTGACGGTCAACACGACAACGGGCGTCGTGTCTATATTTCAATACCCACAGGTGCGATTGAGAGCAGTAGACCGGCGCATCGAGCCCGCCGACCGCCTGATTTCAATACCCACAGGTGCGATTGAGAGTCCAGCGGTTTAAGGTTGAAGCGGGTGGCCAGCTCAGATTTCAATACCCACAGGTGCGATTGAGAGCGAGTCGAACCGCCGCCCGATTAACCCTATGGCAATCATTTCAATACCCACAGGTGCGATTGAGAGTAACGCCCACCAGTTCGAACACGTCGACGACTACCGGATTTCAATACCCACAGGTGCGATTGAGAGCCGGCATGACCTTCAGCGATGCTTACTACTATGGCAAATTTCAATACCCACAGGTGCGATTGAGAGCGAGTCGAACCGCCGCCCGATTAACCCTATGGCAATCATTTCAATACCCACAGGTGCGATTGAGAGTAACGCCCACCAGTTCGAACACGTCGACGACTACCGGATTTCAATACCCACAGGTGCGATTGAGAGCCGGCATGACCTTCAGCGATGCTTACTACTATGGCAAATTTCAATACCCACAGGTGCGATTGAGAGCCGCGTTTGATGGACTGAACCAAGCGCTTGAAAGCCTCATTTCAATACCCACAGGTGCGATTGAGAGGCGGCTCCTGTTGTTCTCCTTTGAGTTTGGCGTCTAATTTCAATACCCACAGGTGCGATTGAGAGTGGATTACGGTGGGCAGTTCGTGCTGGAGCACATCTAATTTCAATACCCACAGGTGCGATTGAGAGCCTGATTGAAGACGAGGCGTACCAGACTCTGTTCCATTTCAATACCCACAGGTGCGATTGAGAGAAGATCCTGCCCCGCCTGCTGAATGTGCCTTTTTTCTATTTCAATACCCACAGGTGCGATTGAGAGCCGGATTAGAAGCTGCTTAACGACGGCTTCGTTGTTGATTTCAATACCCACAGGTGCGATTGAGAGAAGAGTACGAGAATCTGCACCGCTTCGTGATGACGGATTTCAATACCCACAGGTGCGATTGAGAGTAATGGTTTTACGCGTTAAGGGTGGTTGAGTCAGTATTTCAATACCCACAGGTGCGATTGAGAGGCGCTATTTGCGCGAAGTGAAAGGAATTGACATTATTTCAATACCCACAGGTGCGATTGAGAGGTGATGGCTCCGATCGCAAGACGATCGCGCTGGGCTATTTCAATACCCACAGGTGCGATTGAGAGTCATTCGCGTACAACATGAATTGAATCCTGTACCATATTTCAATACCCACAGGTGCGATTGAGAGTGTTGTAGTGGTGCATCCAGTCCATCATCAGGCTGTCGATTTCAATACCCACAGGTGCGATTGAGAGCACCTGGCGTACCCTGTCGCTGCTGCTGGCGGCTATATTTCAATACCCACAGGTGCGATTGAGAGCGGTCCTAAAACAACCCTGTTGCACGTCATGTTAAAAATTTCAATACCCACAGGTGCGATTGAGAGCTGCCTGACTGTGCATGTGCAGTTGTTTTTTGGTTTATTTCAATACCCACAGGTGCGATTGAGAGATAACCTCGGGGGCGTGGTGGATGATCAGTTTACCGTATTTCAATACCCACAGGTGCGATTGAGAGCTGAATTAATGGCGAAAGCCCAGTTTACGATTACCAAATTTCAATACCCACAGGTGCGATTGAGAGCCAAAGGAGTTGATGTGGACGTTCACCAGCGAGAGTTCATTTCAATACCCACAGGTGCGATTGAGAGTCGACCTCCCGGTAGCCGCCCTGCTCGATGGTGATCTATTTCAATACCCACAGGTGCGATTGAGAGCTATCAACTGACAATATGAACGTTTCAGACATCACACATTTCAATACCCACAGGTGCGATTGAGAGCCCGACGTTGCGCCCGCTCAATGGTCGGTAACAACAGATTTCAATACCCACAGGTGCGATTGAGAGGGGCAAAAATGGACCTAAAAAATGCCCTATCCGCGTTGGATAGGGCATTTTAGTTCTTAATAATGGACTTAAATTATCGTCGACCTCCGATCGTGCCAAAACATCGGGAGGCCGACGACTGTCCTTTAGAGCACGTAATGGCCGTTTTGGGGCTTTTCTTCGCTTGGGTCTACCCATCCACGTACTCAACATACCTAGCCCTCTCAGCAGGCCGACGACTCCGGTCCTATAGAAAACGACCTCGTTGCGCTTTGTCGACGCCCAGTGCGGTTCGTTCAGTGTACCGTTCATCGCGGAGGGTATAAAACACCAGCCCGTCTGACTCATCCATCAGTGCCTCTGCCTCCAATTGCAGTTGCTTCAACTGCGCCCCGGTCAGATCCCCCTCAAAGACCGAATTCTGTACCCACGTCAGGTAGCGGCGAAACAGTTTGAGCATTTTACTGACGCGTTTCTGTCCCACGTCGTACACGGCGATTATATAAGGCATGATGTCAAAGAACAAGCTTCAGGTACATTACCACCACATATGCAGGCCCTGATAGGGGTCACCCACCGGATCACATAGATGCCGAACCAACTTGTGGCACTCTAACCGGATCAGGCGTTCATAGGAAATCTTGCGGCTCAACGTCCGGTGATGCACGGTTTGTCGAAGCCGATCATCCCAGTGGCTCACCACGATCTTACGACCCGTCTCGTTCAGGTAGCAGCCACCCAGTCGTTGCTCAAAATGCTTGGGCTGGATTTCGCCTGTCTTCAATAACCGGAAAATCATCCGGTCGACCAGCACAGGCTTAAATACCTCGGCCAGATCGAGCGAGAGCGAAAACCGCCGGTCGCCGGGTTCGTGCAGGAACGCAATCGTCGGGTCAAGCGCCGTGCGGTAAATCTGCCGAAGCACGGTGGTGTAGCAGAGTGTGTTCCCAAACGAGATCAGCGCGTTTAGTTCGTTGGATGGTGGCTGCCGCCCCCGCTTCGTAAACGGAAAGCGAGCCGTTACGTCGGGCCCGAGAAAGTGCGGCCAAAGCTGGTAGTATCGATTTCGGATGCGCCCTTCTACGGCCATTAATGTGAGTATATCGGTCGTAAGAGGCAGAGCTTCCCGGTCGCGGATGAGGTCGGCCAGGGTGGCCTGCACGGCAAGTTTTGCCTCGCCATCAAGCCGGGGCTGGTAATATTTGATGACCCGTTCAATATTGAATAGGGCTGCCTCCACAAAAGCCCTCGCCAGCAACAGCCGCCGCTTAGGGCTGAGGTAATGCCGGGCCTGTTCGATGTGTACCCGCCCCGACAACTGCGCCTCACGTGGGTAGAGCGTGGCCGTGTAGTAGCCATAATAATCGAAGAAAAACACCGGAATACCCTGTTGACCCAAAAACGTGATCAGCTTGGTGTTTAGATCGAGTTCCCCGAACACATATAGGCTGTCGACCGTCTCGACGGGAAACGGTTGGGCTTTCCCGTCGAGACTTCCAGAAAGCAAGCCTTCATCGTCAGGATTGTCGTCGGGTTGGCGTTCAGCGTTGGTCCTTACCAACGAGAGCGTGTTGTGTTGCCGCCGCAGCCGCCCACTGGAAAAGAGATAGTAAGGTTGTTTCATCCGTAGCAGAGTTCTTCATAAGCGCACTTGGTACAAAACGACCGTTTGACCAGGCGAGACGGCGGTACGTCTTGCGTTGCCAGGTCGCGGATAGCGGCAACGGTGCGCCTCAACTCGGCTTCGTGATCGGGTTCGAGCGATACTCGTTCGGTTCGACGGAGCAGCGGATAATCGAGTTGCCCCCTGAACGTACCTACGTCAGGTACGTTCAGGGCTAGCAACCACAGGTAAAAGCGGACCTGCCATAGGTGGGCCTCCTCGCACGACCGGCTCTTTTTGGTTTCGTGCAACACCCCGTTTCGCAGGTTCGCCCGGTCGATCTTGCCAATCAGTTGAATCGACTGACTGGTTGTTGAGTCGGTTAGTTCGGCTTCGATGGTCAGGTGTTTTTCGTCGCGGTCGTAGCTGTGCTGATCGAGCAGCCGCCCCAGCGCGACGGCTTCCGACTCCTGCTCCATCCAGATCCCCCGCATCGACAACCATGCTTTCCGCGAACATAGCCGGTAATACCCCACTAGCATCCCACCGATACGGAGTTCAGACGGCGAGGTCACGACTAGTTCTCGTATGAGTACGCAGAGAGCATATTGATCAGTTGCTGCTCAGCCCTTTCCATCGCATCGACCATTCCGTTAGTCCCTCGCAGGTAGCCTTTTGCGGTCAGCGACGTGAACAGGCTCACGCCATCAATCGCTTCCGCTACGGGTTCAGCTCGCTTCAGATCGTCTTCGCTCAGGTCGGCGCGGATCGCTCCCGTGATTCGGCTAGCGTTGTCGCTGATGGCTAAGGCCAGGGTCGGTTGCGGGCTGTAGGTACGCGCTTGGTTACTCGTGATCTGCCAATTGACCAGCGCTGTTGCCAACGCTGGAATAAGTTGTTCGCGCCGTGAAGCCGGGGCAATAAGCCGCTCTCCATCTGCTGAACGTACCCAACCAGCGCTTTGCAGGGATTCAATTTTGGCTGCATCAAGCTCAGGTTCGTGCTGATTGATTGATACGCTAAACAGCCGTTTAAGGTCGATTGCAATGTCGAATACAAACAGGCCGGTGGTGCGGGTATTGTCGGGAATCCAGTGTCTACGTGGCAGGGTACGCTTATTGTCTTTCAGGTACGTAGCAATGTCATCGTCAGTCATCTCCTGTCCGGCTGCGTTTAGTACGCGTACTGGAGCGCGTTTGGCGGTTTGCTCGCTCCGGTCAAAGGTCAGGTTTTCATCGTTCAGGCTTACTAGATACGGGTGTAACGGGCGCATAGCCGAGATTGAGAGCGGACTGCGGCGTTTCAGCGTCACCACGCCGGGGCGGGCGCGCATCCAGCCGCCGATGAGCTGGTCGGCATAAGCGGGGTCGCAAGGCGACCAGGGTTCTTTGTTACTCAACTCATCTTTGGCGTTGATCTCGTAATTGAACGTGATAGGTGCCCGCCCTTCGCCGGTGTCTTCGGCTAGTTTGTCGAGGATTGACCGTTTTACCTGCTGCCCACTTGAGTAGGCCACGCGCTTATTGAAGGTGGGGTCGTAATAATTCTTTTGCCCATCCTGAACGACAAAAACGGTGTGTTCAACAGCGCGAAGTCCGCGCAGATAGATGTAAGGTTTCATGGTACTTTAGACTGGGTTTACTTAATTGATTGAGTCGATTTAGCTTCAGCAACGGCATACTTCAGTTTGAGCAGTGCTATAAACAAAGGGATCTGGGTGAGCTGCATGGTTGCCACGACGTTGGTGGTTTGGTCCAGTATGGCATGTTGTTCGGGGGCCACAGCCACTAAGCCAGCCAGTTGCTTGATGATCTCCGGGCGCGACGTAGCCTCTAGCACTCGCTGAACCAGATTGCGATTCGTTGTTTTGCCTCGTTGCGACAGCGCACCGATGTTACTTAGTATCTGAGCGACTTCTTCACTCAGGTTAAGGAGTTGTTGGTTATCAAGCATAGCCATAAGCCAGGTTTGGTAAATCGTGTAGGTAATCAGTAAGGGATCGTCTTTGTGTTTGGGGCTTTTGAATGGCTTGCCCGGCCGGTCGCCCCTCGACATATAGTCACGCAGGCTTTCCGGCTCAAGCGCCTGAATGCCGATAGCCCCCAATTCGCAAGCCCGTTGGAAGCCCAATTCCGTGTTATAGAGCGTGTCGATTGCCTCGTCGTTGAGGTCGCCTCGGTGGGCGAAAAGTTGCCGTCTTAGTTCATGCTCAACCGTAACCATGTCGCGAAGCCGAATCTGGATAAACCCAATCGTGGTGTTCATCTGGCTCAGCGAATATACGTAGGTCGTCAGTGGCTGCGCGGGCGGCAGGTTGCGGGCCAGCGCAAACATGACCTTCACCCATTTCTGAGTTTCCAGACTGATGCCCCCCGTCGCTTTATCCACTTTTGCATCGGGTTGCCGTTCGAACGGGTTGGCCGGGTTGAACTTCCGGTTAAAAGCCGTAATGAGCCACCATCCATTCCAGGTGTTGATCTGATGGGGTTTGAGTTTAGGAGTCTCCTGCATGTACCATCGGTACAGCGTCCAGCCCTCATACAGCGTCAGTAGTAGCCGGTCGTCATCGACTAGTAAGTTCAGGCCGCCACTAACACCAATGCCCAGCGCCGCCCCAATCCAGGAAGCATACACCTCTTCTGGCGAGATAGGCAGGGCAATATCAGTCACCTGCCCCGATGTGCCCGCCGTGGCTTCGGCGGCGGCCCCGCCCAAAAAAAACGACCCGTCGGGTGTGTACTTTTCAATACGATGTTGCTGTGCCACCAGCACACTTGCCCGCAAATCGGCGGTTAGAGGCGTCTTGCCTTTCTGCTTATACGCCTGATCGAATTTTGAGTTGTTGACGTGCTGCAGGTAGCGCTCATCATCGAAAAAAAGGCCGAAATACTGCTCACTTTTAAAGAAAGCCCCAACGGTAAGTTGTGTCTCGTTGCGGGCATTGATCAG
This sequence comes from Fibrella musci, assembly GCF_041321105.1. Lineage (NCBI taxonomy): Bacteria > Pseudomonadati > Bacteroidota > Cytophagia > Cytophagales > Spirosomataceae > Fibrella > Fibrella musci. Next base: position 6,688 of record NZ_JBGGWD010000001.1, read on the forward strand.
GTCAACCAGCCGTCGACCAATGTAGGCGGTATACATATCAGAACATTCGATTAGGCGTGGGTAATCCGGCGGTATTTCCACCAGCTTCGGTTGTCGATGGGAATCGTAGGCCCACGGTTAGTTGGTTAGAGTCGTCAGGGGCATACTGATACCAGGCGTCATTAATGACATAGGGGTAATTACCAGTTTCGAGCGGCTTCCAGTTTCCTTTTATCACCCAGGGGGCCAACGACGTCCACGGTACCGGAATTTCGAGTTGTTGGCGTTGGTCGCTGCGGGCTTTCAGGTACGTATCGCGGTCGGACTCCCGGATGCAACACGCCCCGTCGATCTCCAGCGCATCGATCAGCACCGATTTAGGACGGTGGCATAATTCCCGAATAGGCTGCGTATGCACGTCGATGCTGGGTACGTTGATGTCCTTATAAACGGCATTGATGAGCCGCTGCAACGCTGTTTCCCGCAGTAAACCATCGGGCAGCAAATCGAAGCTTCGCCGTACCGAATCGGCATCGTAAGGCTGATTATCCCGCTTCGAGGTAGGGGGTTCAATCACATGCACGGGCTTGTATTGCCCGAGCGTAGCGGAAGTACGTCGGCGGTTCACCCGTCCGAATCGTTGTATCAAACTATCAAGCGGAGCGGCATCGGTAACCATCCGGTCAAACGAAATATCCAACGAAACCTCCACAACCGCCGTAGCGATGACAATGCATGGCCCATGCCGTTGGTCGAACTCCGTGATTTTGGCTTCTAGTTCGGCCCGGTCGCAACGCCGAAACCGACTATGAACCAGTAAGACCGGTACGTTCGGAAACGTTGCTCGGGCCCATTCGTAGCGTTCCTGAGCCCGCGCCACTCGATTGGCAATAAATAAAATACGCTCATTCGACTCAACAGCCTCCGCAACTACTCTACGGGCAGCGGTTTCATCTGGCAGCTTATTAACAATGTGTCGATTAAATGACGTCAGTATTCGGCTCCCAAGCGTAATGCGGCATACACGGTGCGCACCACCCAACGCCTGAACAAGCTGAGAAGCCAGCGAGTCGGGTATGGTCGCCGTACCGATATGCACCCGGCAACGCAGTTGCACCAACGCTTCCACCAGTTTGAGCATCATTGCCCGCGCTTGATTGTCATATACGTGCACTTCGTCGAGAATCACGTCGCAACCGGCAATGTCGAGCGCCGCCGCTTCGTGGCCGCTTATGCCAAATACGATAGAGGCTACCTGATGCGGCGTGGCAATTTTGACACTGGCACCGGGGTTGCGCTGCCGGAACTGCTCTTCTTCAATCAATTTCTTGTTTTCGTCGCGCAGCCGCACCCGTGACGCTGAATGCACCCGCCGCACGTCGGTTTGTTCGGATTTGGGCAGTCGGGTGTTGTTTTTCATGTTCAGATCACGATCGATGCGTAGAAACATCGCGTTGATCGATGCCTGAAACGGTAGGGTATAGACGACACGCCCCCGACATCGACGCAAGAGGTAATCCGTCTTACCGGAACCCGTAGGGGCCACCACAAACGTATGCCGGGCACGTTGGTCGGCACGAAGCATCGACAAGGGATGCAGGTCCGATTGGCGTTGGTAATATGACAGGTTAGGCAGTTTATAATAGTCCGCCAACAGCCCCTTTGCTTCGGCCATGTGCTCAGAGGCAAAATGATCAGCGCTCATCAGCAAGCCCCGCCACTTCGACCAGCCATTTGGGCGGTTTTCGCAAAAGGCAACAGCAAAGCTGAACGCTTCGTAGGCTTCTTCACGGCTAATGGTCCGAAACCGTACACCCAGCGTTTTCAGCATTGGCGCGACCTGTTCCGACCAGGTTTCCCAGACTACAGACTGCGTACCATAAACATAATCGGCATGGCGGTTAAAGACAGGCTTGAGACCGTATAGATCACAGGCTAAATCAATCAGACCACGCTGCGATCCCCCGCCCAACGCCTCTACCGATTTGTGATGCGCCGCAACCATTTCGATCAAAACTGGCCAATCGGATTTATCGAAAAGAGGTAAAAACAACAGTGACGATATCTCATGCCGGTGTGGGTGAGCTTGCAGGCGTTCCGTTTCCGAAACCTGCCCCTGCAACATACGGGCGAAGTAGGGATGTGCTTTCCCGCAGTCGTGCAGGATAGCTCCCAGACGGGCGAGCCGCGTATTCATGCGATAGTGGCGGGCCATCGGCAGCACAGCATCCAGTACGTGTTGCGTGTGTTGCAACAGTGTTAGCCCGCCTTGTTCGGGGCTTTTAGCGTAAAGCTCCATCATTCAAACGGCTCAATCCCGACGGGCTCCCCTACAATCTCAATGGTACCATACATAGGCTGGTTATCTTGAAAACGGTTGTACCCTACCATAATCGCCGCAGGTCCCGGGCCAAACCGTAGTTCAAAACCGCTTAGCTGACTGAACTCAGCCGGCGAGAGTGTGCTTACCCGATTATCAGGCAAGAGCAGGTCTTCATTCCGGCACAAACAGATGTGCTGCTCGGTTGCCAAGGTCGCCTCTTCCTGCGTCGGGAAGGCCAGCATAAGCGTCGGGTTGAGCATCACGCCCCGCGTCAAAATCGACTGTTCGCGGGTGGCCCGGCGTTTTTTGGCTTCAATGCTAAAGGCCCGCGCCTGGGTACGTTCCTGCTGCTGATCAATCTTGTGATAGGTAAGCCGATGCCGCAAAATAGCCGAGACACCCAACTTCTGCCGGATGCCTTCAATGATACTAGGTGTCAGAAACTGCTGGCTGAAGGTCAATTCATCACGTACGGCTGTCCACGGTTTAATGTAGCCGAACGGTCCGGTGTAGCGGACGACGTGGTAGGTTTCTTCGTTCATAGTCCTGTTGTGATTTAGCGTAAGGCTCCGAAACCAGAGCCGGTGAGGTCACCCATACCGACCAGCCAGGTAAAATGTAGGGCTTCTGGCGAGCCCTCTACGATAACCGGACACTCGCTGCCCCGGTGGTGAACGCCTTTGATTGTGCTTTTCCGCGTACGGGCTAGCGCATAGTCGCGGTCGAAACGTACCCGCACCTGCTGTTGGTTAGCATCGAAGCCAGCCAGTGCTAACTTCCGTTGGAGTGAGGTGGTCAGCACCTCATCAGCGGTGGGGTCGTCCCATAGCAGGTAGGCGCGTGACCCATCGGCGCGTTTTTGGCGAGCTAATATTGATGAGCCATCGGTGTAAAATTGATAAAAATCGCCGAACCGGGGCGGAGCTACTTCCCGAACTTCTATCACGACCATACCAAACATGACCAAGGGTTCTTCCAGCAAACCACCTAGCAATTGTTTGGCCCGTTGCACATCATGAAAAGAGATAGTCCAGCTGGCGCCTTGTGGAAAACGCAAGGCGCCTCGACTGCTCTCGCCCCCACGTAGCCAGCCGAAACTATAGAGACTTTGGCCGTCGTGTTGCTCGTTGGGGCCTAGCCATTTATGAATTGCGCCCGTCAGGTTATGCAGGTGGTCGTAGGGCACAGGCTGGGTGTTGGGGCTTAGGTGTAGTTGCAGCCGCATAGAGTCTAATGGTTTGGTGAAGGCAAAGAAACGGCAGTCACTCCCGCAGAATGTGGGTGTAGTGGCCGAGAAAACAGAAAATAGTCTACGGTTGGTCGGCGTAAAGACCAGCCATCAAACGTACCCGCTCGCCGATCTCTTTCCGGAGCGAGTGCGGTTCCAGCACTTCCACAAATTGGCCAAAAGCCAGGATTTCGCGTTCGAGTTCGGGGTTGCACTTTACGTAAAGCGAGACAGTCAAGTTAGCCTTGTAATCGGTTGACTCGACCCGTTGGCTGTGGTGCAGGGGTAGCGATTGGACGTACTCGCGCTGAACACCCGTGAACCGTAATACCACCCGCTCGGGCTGTTGGTCGGGCGGGGCAGTTACACCGATTACGTGCTGGCGGGCCGCCCGGTAGTCGATCCCCCGGTCGGGGCGGAAGGGCTGCGGGGTTAGTTGCAGGTTGTCGATCCGGTCGAGGCCGAAGGTGCGTTCACCGGTTTGCCGATTGGGTACGTCCAGGTCGTAGCCATCCAGATACCAGCGATTCCGGTACTCGAACAGCAGGCCCGGCTCAATACGGCGAGTACGTTGCTGCACATCCGGCAGGCTGCTGTATGTCCGGTAGGTAAACGTAACGACCAGTTGCCGCTGCATGGCCTGATGCAACGTACTCAGCAAGTCGAGCCCCCGGAAGCCATCGTGCTGTTCCAGTTGCAGATACCGCCCCGCCTGACTGCCCGCCCGCGTCAGCATCTCGAACCGTTCGCGGACTTCGAGCAGGCGCACAAATGCCCGGAAATCGCTCAAGTCTTCGTCGTCGGGAATGTTCAGGAAGTAACCGCGCTGACTGCGGTCATAAGCAATGTCAATACCGTACTCGCCCCGGATATTGTGCAGATCCCGCTCAATGGTGTCAATGGAGTGTTTGTCGAGGTCGTGGTCGCGCAGATGGGCGCTAAGCACTTTGAGGGTTGGATAGGTAAAGGGTCGGTCAACAAGCCGGATGATGTGGAGATGACGGCGTAATTGGGTGGCGTCTTTCATGAGGGAAACAAGTGCTTCCCAAATCTTGATAAATGTAGACAAACATGCAACGTGTTGTCACTCAAACTAAAGTAGATAGTTTTTGTACGGCGTTACTTAATCAATCACTCGCCCGAACTCTAGGGGGCAGTATACGGGCAAGCGTTGATGGACACCAGTCGTGATGAATCTACAGCTTAACGATCTAGGTTAGGTAACTCGTTTCAAATGATCTGCACAAGATCAACCACTAGCCTATACATAAGTTCTAACCACTGGAGCCTCATTACATTTCTTAAACTTGTTTTACCTAATGTTTTACCTGTACAAAAAAAGCCAGTCACCTGATTGGTTAACTGGCTGATTTTTAGTGTGATCCCGATAGGATTCGAACCTATGACCGCCTTCTTAGAAGGAAGATGCTCTATCCAGCTGAGCTACGGGACCAATTGAGGTATATATGGCTGAAAGTCAACACAGTCGTTAGGTGGTGCCTGGTAGGCCATACAGGCCGACTGATTGAGTTTACCTGACCGGGTGAAACTGACGCAGCAACCGGCTGTGTCACCAACAGGAACCCCAAAAGTAGGGCCTGAAGGGGGCAATTACAAACGTCAGCCCGGCCAATCGGCCGGATCGTCAGTAGGCGGTAGCCTGTGAGCGTACAGCCGTTCTGGGTGAAGACATGGCCTTTGCCGAGGGAACAGGCTGAGAGCCAAGGCTTCTAAGCGTATTGGGTAAACGCTGTCTATCCGAAAGAAAAAGCAGTCGGCTACGGAGAAGCTGATAGACACCGCCGATCACCTGGCAATACCAGAATGCCCTCGTATCGAAGGGAGCCGTTACCTGTTTTCGGGGCGGACAAGCTGACAAAATATAAGTGCATGAATTACTAATTCAATTCTGGTATTTATGTAAGTATATAATAGGGTTATGTACAAAAAATAGCTGACTAATCCCCGTCTATATTGGCGTAGGTTTTGCCATATAATAAGCAGTCGAATTGGTGAACCGGTTTTGCGTTGATCAGACAACAAAAAAGCCTCAGTTCACATAAACCGAGGCTTTTCACATTACGCTTTATCCAACTAATAATGATAAAGCCACTACAGACTGTAGTGGCTTTTTGTTATTGCATACCGTAAAAAGTAGTACCGGCGAAGGAACAAATGCAAGATTGCATGTGAGTAGAAAAATTCATTGATAACGTTGAAGTAAGTTTCCCTTTGTAGGATAATATACGTTTAGCAAATGGAGTACCAACACAATTACTTCTGTTCACATGAAGCTTCTGTCGTGAGAAAAAGGGGCTGTTTATATATTAAACGGTCGATTTTAGTCTGTAAATATACGATTAGTTGAAATTGTAGTACATCAGAAAAAGTAAGTATATTCTATAGTAACGCTATAGTCTATACGTAGTTGTGAAAAATAAGCATAACTTCACACGAAATTAATCTACTTTTTTTTAGACACTTACTTAAACAATCTTGATAATGAGGTGGTTATAGTGATCATATTGTAATAGTTTCAATATTACATATAACCTATGAATGTGATAGAATAATTACCTCTATACACTCTTTTTAAAGAGTTATCAACGCTTTATTCAACATGAATCGCCCAGCAGGAGACACAATGTTCTCCTGCTGGTTCAAAAAGAGCCCGACCTACCAACAAGTATAATGCCTGAAAATGGCCACTTGATTGATGTTCATCGTTGCCTGATTAACTACGGTAGGAAAGCTCCGTATCAGCGGCAACTGAGGTCTTTAGCCCGATCAAACCACTAGTCAATAGTAAAGGAAAGTGCCTGCTTATGAACTGATCCGAACAGTCAGCCGCTTGCCGGTGGGGCTAATTGGTGAGGCGTACCGAACATGAGTTTAGTTGGATAAAGGAGTGACTATAAAGGTGAGCGTAGTTGGATAAAGCGGCGGCTGTACCTACTGTACGTAGAAAGGAGCAACGTGGATTTCAATCAACATAAAAAAACATGATTATATTTTTTATTGATCAAGCAATCATATATAATATATATTCTATTGGTTTTATAGTCAATTCGGAGTAGGCTGTTACGGATACTAGTTTTTCTATGAATGTTATGTTGAGGGAAAAAGAATAGACCCTGCTAAGCTCCTTAGCAGGGTCTATTCTTTGAAAAGTGCAACGCTTAAACTTCTTTTGAGAATTGTGCATGGTATAGTTATCCCGTTATACATGAAATTGAATAAAATGTCTTACCCGGTAATTTTAGCATTTTTTGGGGCACTTTTGAGTGCTGGAGCTGCTCTATGGGCATCATTAGAGCAGGCTGAAGAAAGTAGAATTAACAGTGAACTCAATAAGCAAATTGCTCGTAAAAGCGAGGAGAACGCCAAGAAGAGTGATATAATCGCCCGTATTGCTCAAGAAAGTAAAGCTGAACAAGCTAGGTTTTCAACTGAGCTTAATGCTAAACAGGAGCAACTTATCGCCAAGCAAGAGCAACTTTTAAGATTAGAGGAAATTCAGAATAATAAAAGTGAAGAAATTGCCAGATTAAACGCTGATCTAGCCCATAAGAGCGATGAAGTTGCGCGGCTTAGTTCAAAAGCAGTAAACTATGTTACTGGGGGGGATAATTTTTGCTATGTTAGTTTAGATATGTATATACCTGCTGGTATTGGTTTTCGCCTAATGCATTCAAGTGTAGGAGATTACAAAAATGGAGATGAATACGCTTCTGTCCAGCATAATGACTCTTATATACTAAGTAATGTAGGTATGCTTGCGTGTGTATGCCCTAAAAACTATAAGATTTCACTGGACAGCTTTAAAAGTTTTAAGGAATTTTACGGAGAGTATGTAGATGGCTCTAAACTTGTCCATTCTAGATATTCTTACGGGCAAGTTAGTCCTTACGAAAGGCGGGACATTGATATTTCTGTCGAAGGGGTAGATCTAAACGAAGTCGATCTACTTTTTCGTTTTGATGCACTAAATGGACGGTGGATTCAGCATCTAAAGATAGAGCCCAAAAGGGTGGAGCGGGCTGGGATGACTGTTACAGAATATAATATATACACAAATGTCTATAAGTTGAATAATGGCCATATAGATACTCTCTATTATAATAAAGCTTTATTCGTGAGGTAAGTTGATTTGTGAAGTTGGGAATGATATTGTTTTTCTAGCCATTGCTATGACCAAGCAGCCGGGAAGTCAGTAAGGTCCTGCCCCTCAAAGATCACCCCGTACTTGTGCAGGTACGTATACGTCTGATCCGGGCTGGAGTGGCGACAGTGCCGCTACACTCGCAGGCTGTCTACGTATAGCGTGTCGATACAAGGGTGATAGTGCTGATCAATTTCCCAAGGGCGAGGCGCGTCGGTGTAGTTAGGTACGTGTCGAAGCAGAGGCATCCAACGGCCGTGGGGCTAGAACGATCATTGATCGAATCGGAATCTATAAGATCGGGAGTGAAGCTGGCTTAAGATAGCCATCTTCTCAGGAACGTACCTGTCTGGAAAAGCAGCGGCCAACAAATGGGCTATAAATAGAAAAACCCCGGAATCAGTTTGATTCCGGGGTTCTCACTCGTCGGGGTGACAGGGCTCGAACCTGCGACCCCCTGGTCCCAAACCAGGTACGCTACCAGCTGCGCTACACCCCGAGTGGCGGAGAGAGCGGGATTCGAACCCGCGGTACCCTTGCGGGTACGGCAGTTTAGCAAACTGCTGGTTTCAGCCACTCACCCATCTCTCCACTGGCTGATTGAATCCCCCATTTCTGGTTGATTCGGGTGCAAATATAGGCGACTAATGAGCGTTCTCCAATCGACATCCCAGAAAATCTTTACAGCCAAAGCGGCTGCTGTGCTATTTTTGACCCCATCAATGCCGTTTGGGCGGGCCTGGCCAACGGGCAAGCGGCTGGCAATGAGTCGGATGAAATAGCCGCTGGCTGGCCCGATTGACCTCCATATTTTTTTTATGAATTGGCTCTATTCGTTTTCGTGGCTTGAATGGGGCATCCTGTTTGTCTTCCTGCTGGGGTACGTCGGTTATTTTATCCGCATTATCCGGCTGGCCCGTCAGTTGCACACCACCCCCTGGTCGATCGTCCCCAAATTCGTGTTGCGGTCGCTGAGTATCGCCATGCTGCTCATGGCTCTGCTCGGGCCGCTGTTTGGCGAAGCCACCCGGGCCGTGTCGTCGCAGGGGCGCGATGTGTTTTTGCTGCTCGACGTGTCGCGCTCGATGGAGGCTACCGATATTGCGCCCACTCGCCTCGAACGGGCCAAATACGTGCTCGAACAACTCACCGATTCGCTAAGCACCGACCGGTTCGGGCTGATGCTGGTGGCCGATGATGCGTTTGTATTGGCACCCCTGACCACCGACCACGCGGCCATGCATCAGTTGCTCCGGGCTGTGCGGGCCGATGCCGTGGGCGGGGGCACCAACCTCTGCGCGGCAATCGATCTGGCTCGTCAGAAAATGCTGGCTGATTCGAGCACGCAGCAACGTACCCGGGCGATCGTGTTGTTGAGCGACGGCGAAAATTTTGGCGCCTGCGCCCCGGCTACACTCGATGCCCTCCGCAAGTACGACATTGCCCTGCTGACGGTGGGCGTGGGCACCGAGGCGGGTAGCCCCATCCGGGAGGGGCGCGGCTTCCTGACCGACGAGCAGGGACAGGTGGCGCAGTCGCGGCTGAATCGGGAGTTTCTGCGGTCGCTCACCCAAACGACAAAAGGCTGGTATGCCGACGTAACCGACGACGTTGCCAACAACATTGCGCTCGCCCTGCGGTCGTTGCCGGGCCGCACCATCGACCAACGGCGGATCGTGGTGTCGACCAACAAGTATTACTACTTTCTGGGGGCGGCGCTGATCCTCATCGCCCTGGACATCCTGATCACGGTTCGAACGCTGCGGCTATGAGTGGCTATCGTTGATCAGGCGTCGCATCAGCCATCGTCAAGCAACGAATGGCGATTAATGAGGGTGACGCCCAATGACCACCAATGACAATCTTCACCTATTTTTGGGGCGTCTATGTTGCTATCCCGTATCGTTATTCTGAGTGTGCTGCTGGTTTCCTGGCTGGAAACCGCCCTGAGCGATTCCTCGCTGGGGTTGGTATCACGGCGGAATCGGGCGCGTAAGCAGGCGGCCATCGCTTACCGGTCGGGGCGCTACACCGAGGCGCTCGCGCTGTACCGTTACGTCGAAGAAACCACCCCATCGCCCACCCTGGCCGAACGGATCAACGTGGCGCAGTCGCTGTTTCAACTGCGGCAGTACAAGGCGGCCCAGCGCGAACTGCAACAGCCGGGGATCGACCCAACCCCCGAACTGATGGCCACCGCTGCTACCCAACTGGGCGTATTGGCCTGCCTGGCAAAAGACACCACCACCGCGCTGACCCATTTCCAGAAAGCGCTGCTCAGCAACCCCAACAACGCCACCGCCCGCCAGAACTATGAACTGGTGAAACTGCGTTTTTCGGGTAAAAAGCCGGCGAAGAAGCCCGCTCAACAGACACCGAAGCCCACCGAAGCCCCTCAGCCCACGCAGGGGCAGCGCGTTGAACAGACTGAGCAGCAGCGCGATCAGCTCAACCGTTTCCGCAACACGGCCATGTCGGAACAGCAGGCCAAGCAACTGCTAGACGCCCTACAGGCCGATGACCTGCCTTACGAACTGGCCCGGCGAAAAGCCCGACGAACGAAACCCCAACCGACGGCAGGCCGCTGGTAAACCCTTCATCAACCCGAACACGAAAACCATGCAAGACGTAGTTATCATCGCCGCCGTGCGCACCCCAATCGGGAGTTTTGGCGGCGCCCTGTCGACCCTCTCGGCCACCGAGCTGGGGGCGGCGGCCATTAAAGGCGCCCTGAGCCGCGCCGGGGTTGCTCCCGAATTAGTCGACGAAGTGTATATGGGCAATGTGGTATCGGCCAACGTGGGGCAGGCCCCCGCCAAACAGGCTGCCCTCAAAGCCGGCCTGCCCGCCAACATTCCCTGCACCACCATCAATAAAGTCTGTGCGTCGGGCACGAAAGCCATTATGCTGGCGGCACAAAGCATTCAGCTGGGGCAAACGAGCGTGGCCGTAGCGGGCGGTATGGAAAGTATGTCCAACGTGCCTTACTACGTACCCAAGGCCCGGTTTGGCTATAAATATGGCAATGCCGAACTGGTCGACGGGCTGGCCAAAGACGGCCTGATCGACGTGTACGATCAGTGCGCGATGGGCGTTTTTGCCGATGCCACCGCCGATACGTACCACATCAGCCGCGAAGCGCAGGATGCCTACGCCATTCAGTCGTATAAGCGGGCTGAAGCCGCCACGGAGAGTGGCGTGTTCGGCGCGGAGATTGTACCGGTGGAGGTGGCTGGCCGCAAAGGGCCCGTGATGGTGACGGAAGACGAAGAATACAAAAATGTATTCTACGACAAGATTCCGAACCTGAAGCCTGCCTTCACCAAGACGGGCACCGTGACCGCCGCCAACGCCTCAACGATCAACGACGGGGCCTCGGCGCTGGTACTGATGAGCGCGACGAAAGCCGCCGAGCTGGGCCTTAAACCCCTGGCCCGGATTGTCGCCTACGCCGATGCCGAGCAGGAACCGCAGTGGTTCACGACGGCGCCTACCAAAGCCGTACCCAAAGCCCTGGAGCGCGCCGGCCTGACCGCCGATCAGATTGATTTTTACGAGATTAACGAAGCCTTTGCCGTGGTGCCGCTGGCCTTTGCGCAGGTGCTCGACATCCCGCAGGAAAAGCTGAATGTGTTTGGCGGAGCGGTCTCGATTGGCCATCCGCTGGGTGCATCGGGTGCCCGCATCGTCACGACGCTCACCAACGTCTTGCAGCAACGGGGCGGCCGTTACGGGGTCGTGGGTATCTGCAACGGCGGCGGTGGCGCCTCGGCAATTGTGATTGAGAAACTATAAGATCGTTTAATGTTTGGGGTGTAGCGTTTGACGTTCGACAACCAACGGCAAACCTTAAACGCCAAACATTAAACTCCATTCTATGCCTATTCAGGAAACCCACTTCTCCTTTCCCGGTCAGACCGGATTCTACAAGGGCAAAGTCCGCGATGTGTATTCATTTGCCAATCACCCGGCTGGTCCGCAACTGGTTATGGTCGCCTCAGACCGGATCTCGGCGTTCGACGTGGTGCTGCCCCGGCCCATTCCCTACAAAGGACAGGTGCTGAACCAGACGGCGGCGCACTTCCTGCGGGCTACTGCCGATCTGGTACCCAACTGGCTGTTGGACGTACCTGACCCCAACGTGAGCGTCGGGCGGCAATGCGACGCGTACCCGGTCGAGATGGTGGTGCGGGCGTACCTGGTAGGCCATGCCTGGCGTACCTACCGCGACGGGGGACGTATCCTGTGCGGTGTGCACCTGCCCGACGGGCTGAAGGAAAATGACCGGCTGCCGACGCCCATCATTACGCCCACCACCAAAGCGCACGAAGGCCACGACGAAGACATTGCACGCACGGAAATTATTGCCCGCGGACTGGTGTCGGCCGAAGAATACGTGCAGCTGGAAGACTACGCACTGGCGCTGTTTCAGCGCGGCACCGAGATGGCCGCTGAACGGGGTTTGATCCTGGTGGATACGAAATATGAGTTTGGGCACGTTGATGGTAAAATCTACCTGATCGACGAAATTCACACGCCCGATTCGAGTCGGTATTTTTACCGGGAAGGCTACGCCGAGCGGCTGGCCGCGGGCGAACCCCAAAAGCAGCTGTCGAAGGAGTTTGTGCGGGAGTGGCTGATTGCCAATAACTTTCAGGGCAAAGAAGGCCAAACCGTGCCAGCGATGTCCGACGAGTGGATTGACCAGATCACGGCCCGCTACATCGAATTGTATGAAACCGTGACGGGGCAGGCTTTTCAACCGGCACCGGGCGATGACCCGCTCAACCGGATCGAGCAGGCGATTACTACATATTTGACCAAATAAAAAAGACACCGATACGCGCTGATAGGGGCCTGCGGGCCTCATATTGGCACAATCTGGCGGTTGAGCTTAAACCTACAACGTTGTATGGAGTTTACAGTAGAAAAAACAGAACGGTATGCCCTGTTGCGGGTGGCAGGCGAAGGCGATTTTACGGGCGAGTCGGCGGGCGCATTTGAGACGACCAGCCGCGGGCTGTTTCGCGAGGGTTTCAGTCGGCTGATTGTTGACCTTGGCCCCATACAGACGGTCGATCAGGGGGCGTTGCTGGCCATCAAAAAAATCAACCGGCAGTGCAGCAACGAGCTAGGCCTGCTGGTGCTGGTCACCAAAAACGACGAGCTGACCGACGAACTGGAAGACGCCCGCATTGCCGACCTGACGATTCTGCCCACGGTGGAAGAAGCCATCGACGCCGTATTTTTGAACGAACTAGAGAACGATTTCGGTAACGGGGCCGATGATGAGTATGATGGAGAGTTGGACGAAAGCTTCGAGCCAGAACGATGACGTACTGAGTACCGAAAAAGCCGCTTCGGTGCCGTTTGCAGTAACTATTTTGGGGGCGGGGTCGGCTACCCCCGCCCGCGATCGGTATCAGACGGCCCAACTGCTGACCTACCAGTCCGATTATTTTCTGATCGACTGCGGCGAGGCGACCCAATACCGCCTGCTCGAACAGCGCATCCGGCCCGGTCGGCTGAAGTACATCTTCATCAGCCACCTGCACGGCGACCATTATTTTGGGCTACTGCCGCTGCTGTCGAGCCTGAATATGAGCGGCCGCACCGAAGACCTGTGGCTCTTCGGGCCGCATGGGCTCGATGAAGTTATCACCACCACGTTTCGGGTGTCCGACGGGCGTTTTCATTTCCCGCTGCATTTTCAGGCCGTTGACCCTACCGAACCAACGATCTTACTCGACTTGCCGGGCCTGACCGTCGAAAGTATTCCGCTCGACCACGGCATACCCTGCACCGGCTTTCTCTTTCGGGAAAAACCGACCCGCCCGCACCTATTACGGGATCGGTTGCCCGCCGACGTCCCCATCGACGTGATGAAAACGCTGAAAAATGGGCAGGATGTGGTGGATGAGTCAGGTAAAGTAGTGTATGCCGCTGCCGACTATACCACCCCCGGCCCGGCGCCGCGGGCGTATGCGTTTTGCTCCGATACGCGGTACAACGAGCGGATTATTGACCAGATTCGGGGCATCGACCTGCTGTATCACGAGGCTACGTTCCGCGACGATAACCTGCTGCGGGCGGGTGAAGTGCACCACGCAACGGCCCGGCAGGCGGGCGAACTGGCCGGTAAAGCGGACGTGGGGCAGTTGCTGATCGGTCATTTTTCGTCGCGCTACAAAACGTTCGATGAGTTCCTGACCGAAGCCCGCGCTGCTTTCCCGAATACGAACTTGGCCATCGAAGGGCAGTCTTTTTTAGTATAAGTGTTGAGTTTTCGGCCTTCTGTTTTCAGTTTTGGCGTATCTATGGTCCTGTAGCGCCCTGACGGCCCCAAACCCGAACCCCGTTTGATCCCACCATGATGCTTGTTTTCCACCTTGGTTTTCTGGATGTTGGCTGGCTCGATGTGCTCGACATCACTGTTGTGGCCATTCTGCTCTATCAGATTTACAACCTGGTCAGGGGGAGCGTAGCTAGCCGGGTGTTTGTGGGGTATCTGTCGGTATACCTGTTTTATCTGGTTGCCAAAGCTTTGGGGCTGCACCTGCTGACCACCATTCTGGAATACTTTATCAGCGTGGGGGCGCTGGCGCTGATCATCCTGTTCCAGCAGGAGATCCGGCGGTTTCTGCTGCTCATCGGCAAATCGACCAATATTGGTAATAACCGCTGGGTACGTCGGTGGCTGCTGCGGCAGGCCGAACAGCCGGAGCAACAGACGCCGCTGCGCCCTATTCTGGATGCCTGCAAGGTGCTGGCCGCCGAGTTTGCGGGTGGGCTGCTGGTCTTGCAGCGGCACGACGACCTCTCAAAGGTGGCCGACTCGGGCGAGTCACTAGATGCCGAAATTTCGAAGCCGTTACTGCTGGCTATCTTCAATCAGTATAGCCCGTTACACGATGGCGCCGTGCTGATCGGCGACGGGCGAATCCGGGCGGCGCGCTGCATTCTACCCGTTTCCGACGATGCCGAACTCCCCGCGACGATGGGGTTCCGGCACCGGGCGGCGCTGGGCATGAGCGAGGCCTCCGATGCGGCGGTCGTGGCCATTTCGGAAGAGACGGGCCGCCTGTCGCTGGCGACCAACGGCAACCTGGACGTCAACCTGAGTCTGCACGATCTGGAAGAACGGCTACAGCGTTACCTCGCTGCCCCCAAATCGTAAGAAGGATTTATCATCAGGCTGGTGTTTGAGTTGTACAGCCCAACGCCCTGTCTGCTAGCGTCCAAACAGGAAACACACATGAAAGCGATTCAATTTGCCCAGACCGGTGGCCCCGAGGTATTGACCCTGGCCGACGTACCTACGCCCACGCCCGGCCCCAACGAGGCACTAGTGAAGCTCACGGCCATTGGCATTAATTACATTGATACGTACCATCGGTCGGGTTTGTACCCCGTAGCCCTGCCTTATATTCCAGGGCAGGAGGGGGCCGGTGTCGTGGAGGCGCTGGGCGCAGGTACGTCGGCTGTCTCGGTTGGGCAGCGCGTCGCGTTCACCTCGCATCCAGGTACGTATGCCGAGTACGTGGTCGTGCCTGCCGAGAAACTGGTGCCCATTCCCGACGGGCTTTCCGACGAGCAGGCCGCAGCGGTGCTGTTGCAGGGCATGACGGCCCACTATCTGGCGTTTGATTCGTATCCCATCCGTCCCGGCGATACCGTGCTGATTCATGCCGGGGCCGGTGGCGTGGGGCTGTTGCTTACCCAGATTGCCCGTATGCGCGGTGCCCGGGTTATCACCACCGTTTCGACGCCTGAGAAAGCCGAACTGTCGCGGGCGCACGGAGCCGATGAGGTTATTCTGTACACCCAAACCGATTTTGCCGCCGAGGTAAAACGCCTGACGGGCGGCGTGGGGGTACATGCCGTGTATGATTCGGTGGGGAAATCGACGTTTGACGGGAGTATGAACAGCCTGCGTCCGTTGGGGAGTATGGTCTCGTTTGGCAATGCGAGCGGAGCCGTACCGCCGTTTTCGCCTCTGTTGCTGAGCCAGAAAGGGTCTATTTTTCTGTCGCGCCCGACACTCGGGCATTTTACCGCCACCCGATCGGCCTTGCTTGAGCGTGCTACCGCTGTGTTCAACTGGGTTGCCGAAGGGCGGCTCAAACTGATCATCCAGCCAGCCTATGCGCTGGCCGATGCTGCGCAGGCCCACCGCGATCTGGAAAGCCGGGGCACCACCGGGAAATTGATCATCCACCTGTAGGGCGAAACCGAAACGGGTTTAGGGGCTGCATCCGAAGGTGAGGCTACTCCAGTAGCTGCGCCAGTCGGCCGTTTCAGGTACGTCGCGGCTGGCGAGGGCAGGTATCATCCGGACAGTGCTAATCATGTTTTGGCCGGGTTTGAGTTTGAACTGCACCTGCCCGCGTCGGTCGGAACGAACGACTTCCATCTCAACATGGCCCGTTTCCGATTTGGTAAAGTACCGAACCAGGGCGTCGGGCTGGGGTTTGTTGTTGAACTGGATTTGCAGACGAAGCCGTTGACCGGCCCGCAAGGAATACGGGTTCTGGAGCGGTACGATATCGAGTGCGAGGCTGGAACTGACTGGTAACGAGGGACTTGGTAGGTCGCCCACCTGCACCAGCGTTTTGGCGCAGCGGCTATACAGTTCGTAGCCAGGTTTGAGCGTATCGCCCGCTTCTTCGCGGGCGGCAATCACATTGTCGAGGCCATCTTCGTTCAGGTAATCCAGAAACTGATTGGGCTCCATCCGGATAAACTTGGGTGTGTTGGCGAATACCAGCACATGGGTGCCGGGCTGCGCCAGCTTCACGCTGGTCTGGCCATAATGATCGCCCGTAAGCGTTGTCGACAGGTCGGTAGTGCCCGACGGCGAATGGTGTCTGTAGTAAACAAGGCGCCTTTTGTGCCCCTCCGACGTTTCTCCCGTAAACTGTTCCCCCGCCATTGTCTGTATGCGAATAACGGTACCGGGGGCAACAAAAAACCGGGCAGGCTGTAGCCAGAATTCGTGACCGACGGCCAGAACCGATACAATCAGCAGCAAACTGGTTAACCATACACGGTGTTTCATGCGGGAAAAGTCTATGAATTGCCGGTCCGCTAGTCTAACGTAAAACGGCTTTTCAAAAATATAGTAATGACTCGGTAAAGGTTTATCGGCGAGCAAGCGTTATACTTATAAACTAGGATATGAAGTGCCACTTGAGTAAGTTGGTTGCTGGTCCTCCACCGTAAACCCCCTTACATGAAAGTCAAGTTCATCTCCGAGCCACGTTCGGCTTTTTACGCTACCGTCCGCCGACGCGCCGACGCCTATTTTGCCCAACAGAACATAGCGCCCTACGCCAACTCACACATGTGGGGGAAGATTGCCTTCTTCCTGGTGGGTTATCTGGGCTTATACGCGCTGATTATGTCCAATCAGTTTGGAATCTGGGCGATGCTGGGCATGGCTATGTTGATGGGCGCGTTTGCGGCCTTTGTCGGATTTAACGTGTCACACGATGCTATTCACGGGGCTTTGTCGGCGAAAGGATGGGTGAACCGGCTGGTCAGCACTAGTTTTTACATGATCGGTGCCAACCCTTATGTCTGGAAGATCACGCACAACATCGTTCACCATACGTATACCAACATTCCCGGCCACGATGAAGACATCGACGTGGCCCCCGGCCTGATCCGGCTCGACCCTACCGAGGCGCATCAGCCCTGGCAGCGCTTCCAGCACCTGTATGCGTTTCCGCTCTATGGGCTGGCCTCGCTATCGTGGGTATTTCGGAAAGATTACCTGAAGTTCTTTAAGAAAGAGATTGGGTCATCGCACGACAATTCGCGGCATCCGCGGCAGGAATACATAAACCTGTTTGTCTACAAAGCGCTTTACTACATAGCGTTTATCGTGTTGCCGCTAGTCGTGCTGGATATTACCTGGTGGCAGTTTGTGATCGGGTTTGTGGTCATGCACCTGGTAGAAGGGCTGGTGCTTGGGCTAGTTTTTCAGCTGGCGCACGTAGTCGAAGGTACGTCGTTCCCGATGCCGTCGGAACATGGTAATATCACCGAAAACTGGGCGGCTCATCAGATGCAGACCACGGCCAATTTTGCGCCCAACAGCCCGATGGCTACGTTTCTGTGCGGTGGCCTGAACCGGCAAATCGAGCACCACCTGTTCCCGAAAGTGTGCCATGTGCATTACCCGGCGCTGGCTACCATCGTGCGGCAAACGGCGCATGAGTTTGATCTGCCCTATATCGAAAATCAGACGTTCGCCTCGGCGCTTGGGTCGCATTATCGATTGCTGAAAAAAAACGGAACAGCGATGGCCATGAGCCACGCTGAAAAACAGGAAGCAGCGGTTAATTTTGGCTAAACCGAATGGCTTCATCATGCGAACCCCGCTTTCCGTAATCAACGTTCTAGTAGCAACCGCTGCCACACTCTGTGGTGCTGCTACGGGCTATGCCCAATCGAGTACACAGGCCGGTGTGGCGGCTCAGTCTTCACCTAGTATGACCACGAATCCACTACTAAAGCCGTTTCAGACACTCCACGAAACGGCTCCGTTCCCGCTCATCAAAAATGAGCATTACCTGCCCGCCATTAAGGCGGGAATTGCGGCTGGCCGCCAGGAAATTGAGGCCATCGCCAACAGCACCGCCGCCCCTACGTTTGCCAATACTATCGTTGCGCTTGAGCGCACGGGCGATCAGCTCAGCCGGGCCACGTCGGTACTCTTTAACCTCAACGCCGCCGAGACCAGCCCGGAACTCCAGGCGATCGTGAAAGAAGCCTCGCCGCTGCTGACCGAATACGGCAACGACATCACGCTGAACCCGAAGCTCTTTGCGCGGGTGAAGGCCGTGTATGACCAACGGGCCAAGCTTAAACTCGACCCTGAAAGCAAGATGCTTGTCGAGAAAACCTACAAGCGGTTTGCCCGCAACGGAGCCAATCTGAACGCAACGGACAAAGAGAAACTCCGGGCTATTGACAAGGAACTGGCTCAGCTCTCGCTGCAATTTGGCGAGAACGTGCTCAACGAAACCAATGCCTATGTGTTGCCCGTCAGCGACATCAACCTGCTGAAAGGCCTACCCGATTTCGCGCTGGAAGCCGCCAAAAAAACGGCAACCGAAAAAGGCCTGACGGGCTGGGCCTTCACGCTCCAGGCACCCAGCTACGGGCCGTTCATGCAGTATGCCGATAACCGCAACCTGCGCGAAACGCTTTATAAAGCCTATAACACCCGGGGCTTTAAAGGCGACAAAAACGATAATCAGGCGATTATCAACCGCACGGTGCAACTGCGCTATGACCGGGCCAACCTGCTGGGCTACAAAACCCACGCTGATTTTGTGCTCGAAGAAAGCATGGCCGGTTCCAGCCAAAAGGTGCAATCGTTCCTCAACGAACTGGTGCAGTATGCCCGCCCCGCGGCTGAACGTCAGCTGAACGAGTTGATTTCGTTTGCCAAAGCCAACGGTTTCGACCACGACCCTCTCGAACAGTGGGATTATTCGTACTATGCCGAGAAGATGAAGAAGCAGAAACTCGACCTCGACGACGAGATGCTGCGCCCGTACTTCAAGCTCGACAATGTGCTGGAAGGCGTCTTCACCGTTGCTAACCGGCTCTACGGCCTGACGTTTAAAGAAAACAAAACCATTCCGGTGTATAACCCGGAGGTGAAAGCCTATGAAGTATTCGACCAGAACGGGAAATACCTGGCCGTTTTCTACGGCGACTATTTTCCGCGCCCTGGCAAACGCAGTGGTGCCTGGATGAACGACGTGCAGGGTCAGAAGATCGTGAACGGCGTGAACCTGCGGCCGCATATTGTGAACGTCTGCAACTTCACCCGCCCAACCGAGACGCGCCCGTCGCTGCTGACGTTTTACGAGGTAACCACGCTTTTCCATGAGTTTGGGCACGCGCTGCACGGCATGCTGGCCAACGGGCAGTACGAAAGCCTGAGCGGCACGAGCGTCCCCCGCGACTTTGTGGAGCTGCCCTCGCAGGTGATGGAAAATTGGTGCTACACAACCGAAGCCCTCAACCTGTTTGCCAAACACTACCAGACGGGCGAGGTGATTCCGCAAACGCTTATCGACAAGATCCGGGCGAGCCAGAATTTCATGGCGGGGCTGGCCAACCTGCGGCAGTTGCGCTTCGGCATCACTGATATGTATTATCACGACCGCAAGCCCACCGGCGAAACGATCACCGACGTAGAAAATCACGCCGACTCGCTGGTGAACCTCTTCCCACGAGTAAACGGCACCTCGTTCAGCACGGCGTTCTCGCACATCTTCGCGGGCGGCTACTCAGCGGGCTATTACAGCTACAAATGGAGCGAGGTGCTCGACGCCGACGCCTTTGAGTACTTCCAGCAGAACGGTGGTCTGAATGCCAAAGCCGTCGCGCAGAAGTTTCGGCAGAACGTGCTCGAACGCGGAGGGGCCGAAAAACCGATGGAGCTCTACAAGAAATTTCGCGGGCGCGAACCCTCGCCCCAAGCCATGCTCCGCCGAAGCGGGCTGGTATTGTAACAGAGGTTTAACGTTTAGGGTTTGATGTTTAAGGTTGGCTGCCACATGACTAGGGCTCGGCAGCCAACCTTAAACATCAAACCCTAAACGTTAAACGCACCCCTTTAAGGCGCATTCTGCGAAAGTGGGACAAGGTCGTGAAACTGGGACTATGCGTTTCGGTCTATACGACCTTACTTTTGTCCTATGCGAAACAAAGTACAACTGGTAACCCTTTTCTGGCTGCTGGGGCATTCCCTGCTGGCCCAGACCCCCGCCATTCAGCGTGTCGACCCAACCCATTGGTGGGTGGGCCTAAAAAACCCGAACCTGCAACTGCTGGTCTACGGACCCAATGCCGGTACGCTGACCTACTCGGTTAGCTACCCCGGCGTGAAGCTGGTAAAGACACACACCGTTGAGAACAAAAACTACGCTTTTCTGGACCTGACACTGGCGGGAACTACCCGGCCAGGTACGTTAGAAATCGTGGGGAAAAGCGGTGCAACCGTGTTGCGGCGGAAGTATACGTTGAAAGCCCGCGACAATGAGCCCAAAGGCCGGGGGCTGACATCGGCCGACTTCATCTACCTGCTGATGCCCGACCGCTTCAGCAACGCCAATCCCGGCAATGACAAGTTTGCCGACATGGCCGACCCCGAGGCCGACCGGAACAACCCGTATTTGCGGCACGGCGGCGACCTGGAAGGCGTAGGCAATCACCTCGATTACCTCAAGGAATTGGGCGTGACAGCCCTCTGGATGACGCCGATCATCGAAAACAATCAGCCGCAAACCAACGAAGGCGGAGCCATGCGCTCGGCCTATCACGGCTACGGCTTCACCGATCACTACGCTGTCGATAAGCGGCTGGGCGGTAACGAGGCCTACAAAGCGCTAAACAAAAAAGTGCACGCCATGGGCATGCGCGTGGTGCAGGATGCCGTCTACAACCACGTGGGCATCAACCACTGGTTCCTGAAAGACATGCCCAGCAAAGACTGGCTGCATCAGTGGCCCGCTTATACCAACACATCGTATAAATACCAGCCCATCACCGACCCGCACTCGGCGGCCATCGACCGGAAGGTCTCGCTGGATGGCTGGTTTGTGCCACACCTGCCCGACCTGAACCAGAACAACCCGTTTGTGGCCAACTACCTGATTCAGCACGCGATCTGGAGCGTCGAAGAGTTTGCCCTCGACGCCTGGCGGATCGATACGTATATGTACAACGACCAGCCGTTTATGAACCGGTGCAATGCCGCCCTGCAAGCCGAGTACCCCGGCATGTATACGTTCGGCGAATCGTGGGTGAACAACACAGTCGATCAGGCGTATTATACACGCAACAACATCAATTTCCCCTTCAAGTCGAACCAGACAGGGGGGATCGATTTCGTGCTTTATTCGGCCATGAATGCCGCGCTGAACGACGGCGAAGGCTGGGATAGTGGCGCCAACCGGGTGCAGCAGGTGCTGGCGCAGGATGCCGTCTACCAGAATCCCATGAAACTGGTTACGTTCCTGGATAACCACGATACCGACCGTTTTCTGTCGGTGGTTGGCGACGACATCGACAAATATAAAATGGGCCTGACCTGGCTGCTGACCACGCGTGGCATCCCCCAGATGTACTATGGTACGGAAATTCTGATGAAGAATTTCAAGAACCCATCCGATGCCGAGGTACGTCGCGATTTCCCTGGTGGATTCGATGGCGACAAAGACAATAAATTCACGGCGGCGGGGCGCAACAAAGCCGAAAATGAGGCTTTCGACTTTGTGAAAACGCTGGCCAATTACCGCAAAAACACCCCGGCTTTGCATTCGGGTAAGCTGATGCAATACCTGCCTCAGAACGGCACCTACGTGTATTTTCGCTACGACGCCCAAAACACCGTGATGGTCGCTACCAACCAGACCAGCAAACCGATCGCGCTGGACATGGCTCGTTTCTCGGAACGTACCCAGGGCTTTACCAAAGCGAAAAACGTGCTGACGGGCGAGGTGATCACTGACCTGAAACTGGTTAACCTGCCCGCCAAAACCGCGCTGGTGTTAGAGCTGATGAAATAAACCGCATTACGCCGCCTTTCATCGATTTTTTCGGGCCATCTGACTCATGTCGGGTGGCCTTTTTCATGCCTTGACAAAAATTCGCTATTGCCCTACGCTTACTCAATCCACGACCTTTGGAAGTACATTGTCGATTGAGAATGAATACATTGCCAGCTATTAGACCAAAACAACCCCCGCCAAATCGTATGAAACAAGCAAGATCAACATACCCGACAACGTACCTGTGGCTTTTAACCTGTCTATTTTCTTTTAGTAGACAAACCTTTGCGCAGGAGTTGGAAGATTACAAAAAGTTAGGCTGGGCTGAACATAAAAAGATCGCCACCGTAGCTATCAACACTACCCCGGCTGATAATCGCCTTAATTACCCATCTCCCGAGATAATGCTGAAGGCAGTACCCTCAGCCGAAAATGGTGTGAAGAAATTTGCGGCGGTTTATCCTGGTAAACAATCCATTCTGTTTACTAATGAATTACTCCGAGACTTTGAACAAACCCAGAACCAGACAGAGGGCTTTCACTTGTTTTTAGGGATGCGAATGGGTCGATTGGTTCCCATAATTGTGCACACCGATATCAATCGGGAACAAAGTCCGGGGTGGAGCACAATAAATACCGAAAAAAAGTACTACAGAGCCCGTTTCGATAAAGCTTATTTCTGGAATTATGACACTAAACGTTGGGCTATAAAAACGCAATTTCCGCCTAAGTTGAAAAAAAGTATAAAAAGTCTCACAGATGCATCCAGTTTGAAGAGAAAAGGGTTTTTCCTGGCCAAAGGCGCCCTGCTCGCAGCCTGGAAACAGAGCGGGGAGCAGCCGTTGAAATTATACTTCACCATTCAAGATCAGGAACTGCACTTATTTCTGCCCTACTGCCTAACCACAGACCTCACTGCTGCTCAGTCGGCCAGCAATCTGCATACAGGGCAGCTTACACTACCTGTCCACTATTTTTATACGGTTGCAGGAGGACAGCAGGCTGTGTCGGGCGCTATTTCGGCTGGGCCGGGGCAGACTACCGTAACCGGGTCAGGTGGCTCACCTGGCACTGGTCCTGTTTTTAAAACGCATGGTTCGGTGCGTTGCTGTCCTTCCTATTGTGGTGGTTTAGACGAAGGGTAGCCGATGAAAACGACGTACCTGCTCATCGACCTGGCTATGTATTTGGGCTTTGTGCCGTGCCTTGTTGCGTTAGTGAATCGAAGCCGTCTGAACGGCGCACTATGGTTTCTATGGGTGCATCTGCTGCTGGGTACGTTGCTGGGAGTCGTAGCGATCCTACTAGCCAACAGGGGCATAAATAACCATTTTATCTACCCAACATTGGCACTACTGACCAGCATCTTTATGGGGCTGTTCTTCGCCGAGTTAGCCAGAACCTCTTTACTGAAGTGGTTGATACGAGGAGCGTTTGGCGCCTACGCACTGTATGTGGCAGTGACAGGTTTCGGTAAAACCAGGCTTTTTTTAAACCTCGACCTGTTTGCACCGCTCGATGTCGCTTTGTTTGGTCTGTCGCTTTTCTTCCTGATCAATCTGCTTCGTCATAGTTATTATCTTTCCCGAAAACCATTGTTCTGGTTGCTGCTTGCTATCTGTCTTGGTGCGCTCTACGACATGGCGGTTGCCCAACTGGGTACGTTGCTGGCTCAATATGCCGGCAACCGCTGGCTCGACCTGTTCTGGCTGAAGATCAATCCAGTGGTAACGATGGGCAAACTGGCTATATACACATACGGTTTTTATCTGACTCGCTTTCAATTGGTTAAGTCAGATGCATTGCCTCGGTTTGCCCCATGAGCGCCCGCTCTATGGTGCTGTGTATACTGTGGTTTCTGGCCAGCACAGCGGCGATTGGGCAACCCGACTTTACGCTCTTTCGTGCATCAGATGGGCAGCGTGATTCGGTTTACGTACCTGGCAGCTCGATCCGGCTCAATTATCGCCAAACCCACATCACCATTGCCTTCCGTGACCGCACCGACTCGGCTGCGGCGCGGTATGCCTACCGGCTCGTGGGCGATGACCCTCGCTGGTATACAACCGGGCGCGGCCAACTGGTGAGTTACGCCAATTTGTTTGGCGGTCGCTACGTGTTTGAAGTAAAAAATATGAACAGGCCGTTGCTGGTCAGTCGGTTAGCCTTTGAGCTGGAAAAGGCCTTCTGGCAACGTACCTGGTTTGTGCCTATGGTGGTTGCCTATGGCCTGCTGGTGTTGGGTGTAATTCTGTACGTCATCACGCTGTATAAACTGCGTGGCAAACTGCGCCTGCACCAACTGCGCAGCGACATTGCCGCCGATTTGCACGACGATGTGGGCAGCACGCTCGGCACGATCAGTTTTCTGGGCGAACTCGCCAAGCGTAAATTCCCGCATCAGCCCGAAGCCAGCCTGCCACTACTCGAAAAAATGCTCGACGAAGCCCGGCAGATGGTGCAAACCATGCGCGGTGTGGTCTGGACCATCAGTCCCGGAAACGACAAAGCAACCGACTTTCTGGATAAAGTGAATACGTTTGCGGGTACGTTGCTCAGTAGCCGTGATATAACGTTGACATTCAGGCAGGACGTACCTGAAAACGAGGTGCTGAACGTAGAACAACAGCGGCATCTGTTTCTGATTATCAAAGAGATAACGCACAATATCGCCAGGCACGCCGAGGCCAGCCACGCTATGATTCATGCCCGCAAACACCAGCATTTTCTCTGGATCGGTATCTCCGACGACGGAGTGGGGTTTGACACCGGCGTGGCGGCAGATGGGAACGGCCTGCGGAATTTGCACAAGCGGATAGCCGAGCTGGACGGTAAACTCGAAATCGAATCAACCATCGGAAAAGGCACCACCATTCGGCTGATGATTCCGCTCTAATCAACAGAATTCCATGATCCGGGTAGCCATTTTCGACGACGATTCGTCCTTTGCCGATAACCTCCGGCTGTTACTGACCGACAACGACGATTACCACCTCGTAGGTACGTTCCCCAACGCGCTCCGGGCTGTTGAACGCGTAACGCAGTGCCAGCCCGACGTTGTGATCATGGACATCAAGATGCCCGATGTATCGGGAATCGATGCAGCGGGGACTATCAAGGCGGCTTTCCCGGCCATTCAGATACTGATGCAGACCGTCTTTGAAGATGACGACAAAATTTTCGCGGCCATTTGCGCCGGGGCATCGGGGTACATGCTGAAAGGCACCCCACCCGACAAGCTGCTGGAAGCCATCACCGACGTGTATATGGGCGGCACTCCGCTTAGTCCCGGCGTGGGGCGTAAGGTGTTTCGGTTTTTCCAGGAACAGCGCACGACCCGCCCCGAATTTTATGATCTCTCGAAGCGCGAAAAAGAGGTGCTGTCCCAGTTGGTCGAGGGAAACAGCTACAAGATGATTGCCGACGCCTGCGGGATCAGCTTCAATACGGTGAACGCGCACCTGCGCAAAATCTACGAGAAACTGCACGTCAATTCGTCGCAGGAGGCCATTTCAAAGGCAATCCGGCAGAAACTGGTGTAACGACCGCTGCCACGAATAGCAAAAATTCGCTATTTCACCGGGTGCTAACAAGTTGGACATTTGAAGCAACAAGCTGATAATCAGTTATGTGATTCAAAAAGTCAAACTAGTTAGCACAAATGGCAATTAAACTCTCTTTGCGCATTCACAAGGTGAAATGCGTAGACGAAACCGGTGGCGCGTTCGCAGAACGAGTTGGTAACGATGAAATCTATCTTGGTGGCTTCGCCGTCATTAATCAGGCTGGTGAAACAATCAAGATAGACCCGGTAAGCATCTATCCTGATTTCGACGACGGAGATGTAAAGGTTTTTAGCCCGGCCAAACTCTTTCACACCATCAACCTAAGCGCCGGAGAGGCGTATCCCCGGACCTACGCCCTTGGGTTGGTGCTGGTAGAAAGAGACCGGGGTGGCATGGTGGAGGCCGTGAAAAAGATTACTGACTTTTTTGAGGCGAAGCTGAAAGAAAAACTAGCCCAACCCCGGCCGGCGGGCCTTCTGCCGGTAGCAGTGGGTGTTCTTCTGAAACAGGCTATCATCATCATTGCACCCACTGTGATTTCGTACGTAAAGAACACCATTGTTCAGGCGTTTGCCGACGAAATTTTTACACCCAAAGTGGCCATGATCGAATTGCCAACGAAGGACTTTACGTTTCCAGGTGGCAATTCGCCCGACGAAACAGTGGAATTCAGGGACCATGGCGGCATCTACCAACTCACTTACGACTGGGTGTTATCGTAGCTGATTAGCTGGCACCTGCGGCCTGTTCACGTGCATTTTTAGTAGCCGATCGACTGAAATAAAGATGCCGTTGAACAGGCCATTTTATACTAACCACGCTAACAGATAGAGCCTGGATACACAACTGTTACTTACTGTAAACTCGCTAAAAATCAGCAACATGAAATCGATTAGGGTTACCACGAAAACTGTTTTTTCAGCCTTGTTTTTTAGTTTATTTTTTGAATGTGGAATAGGTAAACTCAAGAAAGCTACAGAAGACGCTACGGCAGCTTTGGTCAATACGCTGCAAAATTCCACCGATCAGTTGAATTCTCAATCAAGCGATTGGCAACAGATTGCAGAGGATACGCGCAGAGACGTAATTAAAGCAGTGGGTGACCTGCAAGATGAAACCTTATTAACCATACGAAGAGATGTACTGAATACCGTAGACAGGCTACCTCTTGCGGCCGGGGCTGAGTTCCGTTGCAACGCCGATTTTCTGCGGAATCGGCTTAAACAGGATCTATTAAGAATCAAAGCGAAACTATTGAAGCAAAACCTGCCTGAGCTGGAGCCCGTTTTGTGTGGTGTGTCGCCAACTGGCGTTGTGCTGGAGGAGAAACCACAGCTTATCGAATTGTTTGGCTATGATCTGGACAAGCAAAAAAACATTAACGTTTTTCTGAGAGAGGGTGCTGAGAAAATCGACGTGACTAGCAAGCTAAGTCAGCCAACACATTATCATTGGGTATTGAATGTGGGTAGTGGAAACGGAGTCCCTTTCACTAAAAATAGTGATGAAGTTCTGGTTTATTTTGGTGACCGGGAGATGGCGAGTATTCCCGTTGTACAACCTAATATTGAAATTTGCGAATCGGAAATAAGGGATAATATCGCTTCTGAATTTCCTGCTATCGATTTTACGCCAAAATTAATCAACGGAGATAGGGAATTTAATAGCCATGGCCCAAAATCGTATGCTTATGTACAAATCAGCCATACTTCGAGTCGTATTTGGGCTACGGTTTTTATGGATGCCATCGAATGGCATAATGACAAACCTTCTGGCGATAAAACGCAGGTGCAGGAAATGAAAAATTTTCATCTCTGGACGGCTCCGGCAGGGCGGATAATTGAAAAAATTACCAGTGCTACGTTTCAGGATATAACCTACATTGATTCAAACCACCAAACTGACCAACTTAGTAGCGGTGGTGAATTAGTTGAGTTTTTTAGATTTGTTGGTGATACGCCTGGCGACGAAGCGGGTATAAAAACGAGCGTACATATTACGTTTAAAAAGCTATCGGTTATCCTGAAAGAGCAGGGTGATTGCGTATCTACGAATCAGGTGGCTCATCTACCTCTACAAGCCCGAACGCAGGTATTAAAAAATATGGCTAACAACCCCAGGTTGAAACGCCGAATCACTGACATGGTGGAGCGTAAACAAATGGAGTGAAGCCGACAGACTTGATCGTAATCCAATATCGCGCACCAGTACCCGCTTACTCACTTCACTATAAATGGATGCGCAATCCGTTGACAATTTCGTCGTATTTGTACAATTCGAAAAGCGCTATACCAAGTACATTTGTTCGCCACACTAACCAACCAATTCGATGAAAAACTACCGGCTTATTTGTATCCTCTGTTTGCTTAGTTGCGCCTGTGAGTCTGCCGAAAAAACATCGGGAACATCGGCGTCGCCAGGTACGTCGCCCATTGATGGGGCCTGGGAAGTGGTCGAAAATCGGGTCGATGGCAAGGTTGTCGTGCCAGTGCGGCCTCAGCAAATCAAGGTGTTTCACGACGGCTTTTTCAGCTTTATACATTACAACCCCGACGGGACGTTTCACGGGGCTGGGGCAGGTACGTATACGCTGGATGGCAACCAGTATAAAGAGACGTTTCGCTACTATTCCGACACGACGTGGGTGGGCTACGGCGATGCCCAAACGTGGGAACTACGGGGTGATACACTGCTCTTTTCGGGTTTCAAAACGGTGTATGACCGGGCGGGGAAGGCCATGCCCGCCGATGCCTGGGGCGGCGACAAATTCGTAGAAAAGCGTGTCCGGGCGAAGCCGTGACGGCTATCGCCAACGTACCCGCATTGCCGGGGCGGAGATGAAAAGCCCCCATATTCATTGCTTCGTTCACACCTACTCTTAAAACGCATGCCAACGAAACGATTGCTTCCTCTGCCGTTCCTGACAGGCACCTTAGGCCTTATATTGCTGTTCACGTCAGCGAGCTCGGCACAGCCCAAACCGGAAGCCGACCTGCTGACTGTGATGCGCACCAGAGCCGAAGCTTTCTTTAGGGCCGATACCGAAAAATGGCAACAGCTCTCCGTGCAGGATAGCCTCAGTAGCCGGACTATTCTGTCGAACTTCGAGTATTATTCAGCCATTGGCTGGCCAGTTGTGCTTGACGGTATAAAAAAAGACAGTGAGCAGATCGGGCGGGCAACTGTTACGGTTTCATATGCGAATGTGCACAGCCGAATAGCGGAAAATCTGGCGTTTGTGGAGGCCACCGAACACCAGAAATGGGATGGCGTCGACCTTGACCCGTCGGCTGGCATACGTACCTACACGTTGCTGGTACGGAAGAAAAAGGCGTGGAAAGTGGCCAATCAGGTTCGGGTAGCTGTGGGTACGTATGCCAAAACACCCACCAACCGGGAGTATGAGTTGAACGTCATCGGCTACGATCTGCTGAATGAAAAACGGGTCAGCGAAGCCATTGAGGTATTACGCGTCAATGTGACACTACATCCCGGTTCTTGGAATGCCTATGACAGTTTGGGCGAGGCGTATGCGCTGGCTGGCGATAAAAAATTGGCCATACTCAACTACGAGAAGTCACTCGCTTTGAATCCGAAGAATGAAAATGGAAAAGCAGCCTTAGCGAAATTGAAAGAGCAGTAGATGCATTAACGAGATCGGGTAGTGGCTCTTTCTGGCCTCCTTTGTACCTTTGGAGTTTAGTGAACTCTGAAGGTACTTTGGTTTGATACGTTCCCTGTTTCTACTTTTTCTGCCACTACTGAGCTACGCTCAGCCTTCCAAAGGCACGTCGTCTATGCCGCTGCGGACGCTGATCGTGACGGCGCACCCCGACGACGAAACCATGTTTCCCGTGACGGTTTTCAAACTGGTGCGGGAACTGGGTGGCTCGGCCGATCTGGCGCTGGTCACCGATGCGTCGGGCGGCTACAACGGTATGATCGCGTCCAAATATTACGGCATGAACCTGCTCGATTCGGCCGTGGGGCGGCGGGCGCTACCCGCCATCCGGAAGAAGGAACTGATGAAAGCGGGCGAAGTAATGGGCCTGACCAATTTCTATTTCTTCGATCAGGTCGACGATTTCTATTCCACCGATCCCTCGCCTTATCTGGGTGGTCGCCGGTGGAACATCGAGTTGGTAGACAAACAATTGGATGAGGTGCTGGCCAAAGGGCAGTATGACCTGATTCTGTGTCTGGTGCCGTCGACTGAGCAGCATGCGCACCACAAAACAGCCACGATACTGGCGATCCGGGCGGTGCAGCGCTACAAAGGCTCGAAAAAGCCGATCATCCTGGGCGGGCGGACCCTCAGCCGGGCCACTACGTTTTCGTTCAGTGAATTGCCCGGTTATCCCGAAACCAAAGTGCTGCCCAATGCGCCTGTCTATGAAGTCGACGTGTCGCACACGTTTGGCGAGGCGGGCAAACACAGCTATATGATCGTAGCCGACTGGGTAAAGGCCGAGCACAAATCGCAGTCGGGCGACATGAACGTAGCCATGCACCGGGGCGACGTCGAAGCCTTCTATTATTTTGCCGCCAACGGGCCCGCTGGTCTTGAAACACTCAAAAAACTGTTCGCTTCGCTCAAGGCAAGCGGATACTAAATGAGTTCAAGGTTCAATGACCAAGGTCCAACGTTGGCTAACGCCAGCTTGCTACTGCGCCACCCAACGTTGGACCTTGGTCATTGAACCTTGAACCTCTTTCTTCTTATGATCAACGCATTTCTTTTTGACCTCGACGGCGTGCTGGTCGATACGGCCGGGTTTCATTATCAGGCGTGGCGGCGGATGGCCAACACGCTCGGCTTCGACTTTACGCACGAATTCAACGAAACGCTCAAGGGCGTGAGCCGGATGGACTCGCTCAACCGGATTCTTGACCTTGGCCGCGTGAAGCTGTCGGAGGAACAGAAGCTGATTCTGGCCGCGCAAAAGAATAGCTGGTACCTTGAACTGGTCAACCAGATGACGCCTGACGATATTCTGCCCGGCGTAAATGCTTTTCTGGAACAGACTAAACGGGCGGGCATCCGCACGGCGCTGGGCTCCGTGTCGAAAAACGCGCCGCTGATTCTAGAGCGCGTGGGCATGACCGGCCTGTTCGATGCGGTTATCGACGGCACCAAAATCACGAATAGTAAGCCCGATCCCGAGGTGTTTCTGAAAGGCGCTGCCGAACTGAACGTACCTGCGGCGCAGTGTATCGTCTTTGAAGATGCCGTAGCGGGCGTCGAAGCCGCCAAACGGGCCGGTATGTTTGCCCTGGGTATCGGCACGCCCGACGTGCTCACCGAGGCCGACCTGGTCGTACCTTCTTTGGAACACCTGACCGTCGCCGAACTCCTCGCCGCTGTCGACAAAGCGCAGGGGCTGGGGTACTAAATGAGTTTAATGTTCAAGGTTCAACGTCTAACGTTCAAGGTTGAAAGTCTAACTGGTAACCTTGAACGTCAGACGTTGAACCTTGAACTGATCTATACAACCACCGATGAAACAGTACATTACGAATGACCCCTGGTGTGTGGTCGAAGAGGGATTCCACCCGGAATTCAATGAGATTACCGAAAGCCTGATGAGCCTCGGCAACGGCCAAATGGGCGGTCGAGGTAGTTTTGAAGAAACGTTTTCGGGCAAAACCCTGCTGGGCAACTACGTGGCGGGTGTGTATTACCCCGATAAGACCCGCGTGGGCTGGTGGAAAAACGGGTATCCCGAATACTTCGCCAAAGTCCTGAACGCGACCAACTGGATTGGTATCGACGTCGAGATTAACGACGAAGTGCTCGACCTGAATACCTGCCCCGTGCGCGACTTCCGCCGGGTGCTCAACATGCAGGCGGGTTATCTGGAGCGGTCGTTTGTGGTGACGCTGAAAAACGGGCACGAGTTTCGCGTGCACGCCGTTCGGTTCTGCTCGATCGTCGATGACGAAGCCGGCGCCATCCGCTACAGCATCACGCCGCTCACCGCCGACGCTAAAATTGCCTTTACCCCCTACCTCGACGGAGCTATTCGGAACAAAGACGCCAACTACGACGAGACGTTCTGGGATGAAGTGCGTAAGGAAACGGCCTACGGCGAAGCCTATATTGAGCTACGTACCCGCAAAACCGGCTTCCACGTCACGACGGGCATGTGTGTCGAGGTAACGCAGAACGGCGAAAAAGTCGATTATCAGTCGCAGCCGATCAAGCATGAAAAATACGTGGCCAACCGTATCGCGCTCGATTGTCGGCAGGGACAGGAAACAGTGCTGGTGAAATACGCCGTGAACCTGTCGTCGCTGAACTACGAGGTCGACAACCTGTTGCGCGAAGCCCGAGGCTACATTCAGCGGGTGTCGGCCAAAGGCTTCGAGACCATGCTGGCCGAACAGCAACAGGCGTGGGCCGACAAGTGGCAACTGAACGACATCCGGATCGACGGCGACGTGGCGGCCCAGCAGGGCATCCGGTTCAACATTTTTCAGCTAAACCAGACCTATACCGGCAAAGATGAACGGCTGAACATCGGGCCCAAAGGATTTACCGGCGAGAAGTACGGCGGATCGACCTACTGGGATACCGAGGCCTACTGCCTGCCTTTCTACCTGGCAACGGCCGATCAGCAGGTAGCGCGAAACCTGTTGGTATACCGCCACAAGCACCTGCAAAAAGCGATCGAAAACGCGCAGAAACTGGGCTTTACGGATGGCGCCGCCCTCTACCCGATGGTAACCATGAACGGCGAAGAGTGCCACAACGAGTGGGAAATTACCTTCGAGGAAATCCACCGCAATGGGGCCATCGCCTACGCCATTTACGACTACGTGCGCTACACTGCCGACGAAACGTACCTGACCGAATACGGGCTGGACGTACTGATCGGCATCAGCCGGTTCTGGATGCAGCGTGTCAACTGGTCGGCGGCCAAACAGCAATACGTGATGCTGGGCGTGACGGGCCCGAACGAGTACGAAAACAACGTTAATAACAACTGGTACACCAATTACATCGCCGCCTGGACGCTGCGCTACACCGCTGAGGCCGTCGCGACGGTGAAACGACTGGATGCCGGGGCGTATGAGGCGTTGGCCGCCCGCCTTCACTTCGACGAAACCACCGAGCTGGCCAAAGCCGCCGACATCGTCGAGAAAATGCATTATCCCTACGACCCCGAGCGGCAGGTGTTCTTGCAGCAGAGCGATTTTCTCGACAAAGACCTGATGCCCGTAGCCGACATTCCGGCGGGGCAGCGTCCCCTGAACCAGAACTGGTCGTGGGACCGGATTCTGCGCTCGTGCTTCATCAAACAGGCCGACGTGTTGCAGGGGCTGTACTTCTTTGAAGATGAGTTCGATACCGATACGCTGCGCCGGAATTTCGACTTCTACGAACCAATGACCGTGCATGAATCGTCGTTGTCGCCCTGCGTGCACAGCATTCAGGCGTCGAAGCTGGGCATGAAAGAGAAAGCCTACGAGATGTACCTCCGCACGGCCCGCCTCGACCTCGACGATTACAACAACGACACCGAAGACGGTTGCCACATCACAAGCATGGCCGGTACGTGGCTGGCGGTGGTGAAAGGCTTCGGCGGACTGCGTGTTGAAAAAGACCAACTGGTGCTGGCGCCCTACTGTCCCGACGGCTGGGAGGCACTGGCGTTCAAAATCCGGTTCCGGGGTACGTTGCTACAGATCACCGTAACGCAACAGGACGTCACGGTGGCCAATTTCTCGGCGCAGCCCATCACGTTGTTGCTGCATGGTGAAGCCGTGACGATCGGTGCCGACAGCGAGAAAACGGTCGCTCGGAAAGCGGTTGCTGCGTAACCAGGCGAGCGAATAGAAAACGGGGATGCCAGGCTGGTATCCCCGTTTTTGGTTGAGGGCTAACGTACCTCGCTCAGCACCGCCCTGATACCGTCCGGGTACGTGGTGACGCTGAACTGCGGAAAGCGCCGCTTAAACTTGTCTGACACAAAGACGTTGTCGACCCGGTAGCGGGGGAGGAGTTCGGCGGTTTCGCGGATGCGTTTCAGGAACAATCGCAACAAGCTTAGTTGCCATTGCGGCAATATGGTGTAGGGAATCGGCCGCCCGACGATCGCTTCGGTCGTGGCGATTAGTTGCTCGTACGTCAGTCGGTTATCGTCGCAGGGGAGGTGCCAGGTTTGGCCATAGGCATCAGGTGCATGAGCAATGAGCGCCATCGCTCGGCTGGCATCGGGGGTATAGATAAGCGTGCGAAGGGTGTCATCGCGGAGGAAAATGCGGGGTTTCTTCTCCTGCCGGATGGCGTCGAACACGGCCGAATTGGTAAAACTCTGGGTTTTGCCGGGGCCGTAAAACTCAGGTGCCCGGCAGATGAGGGCTGTAAGCGTTCCCGCCGCCATCTCAGTCAGCAGCATCTGCGCGATCTGGGCACGTACCCGGCCTTTAGGTCCGTAGGGTGCAAAAGGCGTATCTTCAGTCAGTATGACGCCCGTTTGGGGGTACATGTAGGTGTTGTCGAAAAAGACCAGCTTCGTCTGGTGCTGTTTGCAGGCGGCGATCACGTTCTGCATAATGACCGGAAACTGCGTCTGCCAGAGCGACGTATCGAGGGGCAACCCAACCGTGAGGTAGGCAATCTCACAACCGGCCACGGCTTCGGCTGTTTGCCTCGCATCGAGCAGATTGGCCGTGACTAACTGATCGGTGTCGTTGACCCGCTGCGGGTGACGACTCACCAGCCGAATGGCGGTAGTATAGTGCCGGTGTAGTTCACGGGCCAATTCGTCGGCGATTGCCCCGCCTGCGCCCAGGATCGTTTGCATAGAATGGAGAGTAGAAACAAGCTGAAGTAAAGTCAAACGCTTTACCCAGTAACCGGTTAGTCAGGGCGCGGGTTTTGCCTGGCTGCGGTTTACTGGCACAGGTATCGAGGCCGCGGGCTTACGAACGTAAGCCACGATGCAACGTACCCAAGCAAAAAGCCGCCAGTCGGTGACCAGCGGCTTTCAGCTTAGCTACTTCAGGTACGTTAGGCCAGAGCCAGCATCGACTGGGCTTTGGCTTCGAGCATGCTCTCACCCATCAGGTAGCAGTCGGCGGCGCGGGCGGCTTCGCGGCCTTCCGAGATGGCCCAGACCACCAGCGATTGACCACGGCGCATATCACCGGCGGCAAACACCTTCGGGTTGGTTACCGTCTGGTACTTGTGCGTTTTTACGTTCTTCCGCTCGTCCAGTTCCAGACCGAGATCGGCAATCAGACCGTCGTGTTGGGGGTGCAGGAAACCCGCGGCCAGCAGCGCCAGTTCGCAGGGAACGTCGCGCTCCGTACCCGGCACTTCGACCATCTGCATGCGGCCGGGTCCCGTCGGGCCTCCTTCATTCTTCCACTCCAGATCCACAAGGCGCAAGGCTTTCAGATTGCCGTTTTCATCGCCGATAAACGCTTTCGTGTTGATGCTCCAATGGCGTTCGCAGCCTTCTTCGTGGCTGGTGCTCGTGCGCAGCATCATCGGCCAGTGGGGCCAGGGGGTGCTGTCGGCGCGCTCTTTCGGCGGCATCGGCATCAGTTCGATCTGCGTGACGCTCGTGGCACCGTGCCGGTTTGACGTACCCACGCAGTCGGAACCTGTATCGCCGCCACCAATCACGACCACATTTTTGCCCGTAGCCTGCAAATCACCATTGGCGTAAGGAGCCCCCCGATGGTCGACTTCGAGCGCGATCCCTGCAACGCGTTTGTTTTGCTGGCTCAGGAATTCCATCGCCGGGTAAATGCCTTTCAGGTCCCGGCCCGGAATCGGCAGGTCGCGCGGTACGGTCGAGCCGCCCGTGAGCATCACCAGGTCAAAATTGGCCAGCAGGTCTTTGGCTTTGATGTCGACGCCCACGTTCACGCCTGTGCGGAACGTAATGCCTTCGGCTTCCATCACCGCCTGACGACGGCTGATGGTCCATTTTTCAAGTTTGAAATCAGGAATACCGTAGCGGAGCAGCCCGCCAATCTGATCGGCCCGTTCAAAGACTGTCACGGTATGACCGGCTTTGTTCAACTGGGTCGCTGCCGCCAGACCGGCCGGCCCTGAGCCCACCACCGCGATGGTTTTGCCCGTCCGTTTCAGCGGCGGCTGCGGCTGAATGTATCCGTTTTTAAAGGCAATTTCGGCAATCGATTTTTCGATGAACTCAATCGCTACGGGCGGCTTGTTAATCCCCAGCACGCAGGCCGACTCGCAGGGAGCCGGGCAGATGCGACCCGTAAACTCGGGGAAGTTGTTGGTCGTTGACAGGATCTCCCAGGCATATTCCCAGTTCTGCTCGTATACGGCATCGTTGAACTCAGGAATGATATTGCCCAGTGGGCAGCCGCTGTGGCAGAAGGGCGTGCCACAGTCCATGCACCGGGCCGCCTGCTGCTGCGTTTGGCTCTCGTTGAACGGCTGCTCGATTTCTTTATAATCATGGACCCGCTCCGTAACGTCACGCTTTTTAGGCAGTTCGCGGGTAAATTCTAAAAATCCGGTAGGCTTTCCCATTACAGTGAAAGAGTTAATGCGTAAAAGAGTGGTTCAGTAGGTACGTTGGTGAAGGGACTGGGCAACCCAAATCGGGGGCGTCAAGCTTCCGCCAACTCACGAACGTGCCAGATGTCACGTTTATTAATGGCACGTACCTGATCAGGGTAAAGTGTTTCGACAGCGATCGTGCGGCCTTCTTTCGTCATGAACTCGACTTCATATCCTTCATGATTGCCGTAAATCTCAACGACAACGCCAACGTCGCCTTTCTCAAGGCCTTTATCGGGCAGATCGACGAGCAATACTGCTTCTTTGAATAGCTCCATCATGATTGTACCTCAGTTTGGGTAAGCTGTAACGAGCCTCGGGATAGATCCGTTTTGGTCGAAGATCCAGATGCTCAACACAACAACGTCTCTGTTTAATGGATTCGTTAACGAACCAACAACAAAGTACTTGATACCAAACTTCGTTTGTTCTGTACCCGTGACTTCGCCACTACAGGCAAGTAGCTTTAAGGCGAGACTGAGTTCAAAAGGATTCGCTTCATTAAAACCAATCCGGTTATAGAAATGCGATTTCCCTTTTGAGTTTTCCTCGTTCAGGAGATAGCCGGTAAGCTTGATCTCCTGAACGAGAGCCTGTTCACAGTTTGGCAGTTTCATGAATCAACCACCCACCACATCAACGACAATATCCTGGTAGACCACGTTTTTGTCGCGGATCTGCTCGCTGAGGCTGATACCCCGGCTGGCGAGGGCCTGCTTGAAGTCGCCGGGCAGTACTTTCACAAACTTGCCGATCTGGTTGTCCCAGTCCTGCATGAGCGCGAGAGCCACGTTGCTGGTTGTATGCTGGAAATGCTTCTCTACGAAGTCGCGCAGAATGGCCTGATCTTCGTCGGTCAGCGATTCGAGGCTAACCATCTCCCGATTGACTTTCTCAGGGAAGCTGCCGTCGACGTCGTAAACATACGCCACGCCGCCCGACATCCCCGCCGCGAAGTTGCGGCCCGTTTTGCCGAGGATCACCGCGACGCCGCCCGTCATGTATTCGAGGCCGTGGTCGCCCACACCTTCCACTACGACTTTGGCGCCGGAGTTACGTACCCCGAAGCGTTCGCCCGCCATGCCGCGGATGTACGCTTCACCTGAAGTCGCTCCGTAGAACGACACGTTACCAACGATGCTGTTCTCTTCGGGCTTGAACGTCGCCGTCCGATCAGGGTACACGATCAGTTCGGCACCGCAGAGGCCTTTACCGAAGTAGTCGTTGGCGTCGCCTTCCAGTTCGAGACGTACCCCGGCGGTGTTGAACGCGCCGAAACTCTGGCCCGCCGTACCCCGGAATTTGAAGTGAATCGTGCTCGTCGGGAGGCCCGGCCCACCGTAGGCTTTCGAAATTTCGTTCGAGAGCATGGTGCCAATGCTCCGGTTGATGTTCTGCACCGGGAATTCGGCGTAGACACTCTCCGCACCTTGGAGGGCGGGTTGTGCTACTTCGATCAGCTGACGATCCAGAATCTGGTCGATGCCGTGATCCTGATCTTCCTGCTTGTAGAGCGCCACGTCAAGGCTGGCCGACTCGCGGTACAGAATCCCCGACAGGTCGAGGTTTTTGTATTTCCAGTTGCTGATGTCGGAACGCATTTGCAGCATCTGCACCTGACCAACCATCTCGGCCACCGTGCGGAAACCCAGCTCGGCCATAATCTCGCGCATCTCCTGCGCCATGAACGTAAACATGTTCACCACGTGCTCCGGCTTGCCGGTAAACAGCGCGCGCAGTTCTTTGTTCTGCGTGGCCACACCTACGGGGCAGGTGTTGAGGTGGCACTTCCGCATCATGATGCAGCCCGCCGCCACCAGTGCCGCCGTGGCTACACCAAATTCTTCGGCACCCAGCATGGCAGCAACCACGAGGTCACGACCGGTACGAATCTGGCCGTCGGCCTGCACGGTCACGCGGCCCCGTAGCTTGTTTTTCACCAGTGTCTGGTGCGTTTCGGCCAGCCCCAGCTCCCAAGGAAGCCCCGCGTGGCGGATGCTCGATAGGGGAGAGGCGCCCGTACCGCCGTCATGGCCCGACACCAGAATGTGGTCGGCATGGGCTTTGGCGACGCCTGCCGCAATGGTGCCTACGCCTGCCTCCGACACCAGCTTAACGCTGATCCGGGCAGCCCGGTTGGCGTTCTTCAGGTCGAAGATGAGCTGGGCTAAGTCTTCAATCGAATAAATGTCGTGGTGCGGCGGGGGCGAAATGAGGCCCACGCCGGGCGTGCTATGCCGGGTACGTCCGATCCAGTCATCGACCTTATGGCCGGGCAGCTGACCACCCTCGCCGGGCTTGGCTCCCTGCGCCATTTTGATCTGTAACTCACGGGCGTTGCTCAGGTAGTGGCTTGTAACGCCAAACCGGCCCGATGCCACCTGCTTGATGGCCGAGTTGAGGCTGTCGCCGTTAGGCAGCGGCGAAAAGCGCAGTTCGTCTTCCCCGCCTTCGCCCGAGTTGCTCTTGCCGCCAATGCGGTTCATGGCCACAGCAAGCGTGGTGTGTGCTTCCCATGAAATCGAGCCAAACGACATGGCCCCGGTAGCAAAGCGTTTGAAGATCGACTCAATCGACTCAACCTCATCAATCGATATCGACTCGCCCTTGCGGAACGTCAGCAGCCCGCGCAGCGTGAGCGCATGCTGGGTTTGGTCGTCGATGAGCTGACTGTACTTTTTGAACAGCCCGTAATCGTTCTTTTTGGTCGACTGTTGCAGCAGGTGGATGGTGTCGGGGTTGAAGATGTGCTTCTCGCCGCGTTGTTTCCACTGGTAGATACCACCTACTTCGAGGCGCTTGGTTGCGACGGTTGGCAGCGGCGGGAAGGCCGTGTGATGGCGAACGAGCACCTCACGCGCAATCTCGGCGAGGCCCATACCGCCAATGCGCGATACCGTTCCCGTGAAATACCGATCGACAACCGACTTGTTGATCCCCAGACACTCGAAAATCATCGCGCCCTGGTACGACTGCAAGGTAGAGATACCCATCTTCGAGAAGATCTTGAGCAACTCACCATTAACGGCCTTGATGTAGTTTTTGTAGAGTTTGTCGAGGTCGTACTCCACCTGCAACAACCCTTTGTCTTTCAGGCTGGCGATGCTCTCAAACGCCATGTAGGGGTTCACGCCCGACGCGCCGTAGCCAATTAGCGTAGCCACGTGGTGCGTTTCCCAGACGTCGCCCGCTTCGACCAGAATACCCACCTTGCCGCGCAACCCTTCCCGGATGAGGTAGTGGTGGACGGCTGCCGTCGCCAGCAGCGACGGGATAGGGGCGTGGTCGGAGTCGATGGCCCGGTCAGACAGGATGACGATGCTGTACCCGTCTTCGATGGCATCGCGAACATAGCGGCAGACCCGTTCCAGCGCCCGTTCGAGCGATTCGCCCTTGCCGTCGGCCAGGAAGAGCGAGTTGACCGTTTTGGCCTGGAAATTCGGACGGTCGATAAACCGGACTTTGTCGAATTCCTGCGTGGTCATCACGGGCTGCTCCAGCTCGACCTGTCGGCAGTGCTCCGGCGATTCGGTGAGCAGGTTGCCCGTAGCGCCCACGTAAGAGATCAACGACATGATCGAGCGTTCGCGGATCGAGTCGATCGGTGGGTTGGTAACCTGCGCAAACAACTGCTTGAAGTAGTGGCTCAGGTGCTGACTTTGCTCAGAGAGCACGGCCAGCGGTACGTCGGTACCCATCGAACCCAGCGCTTCTTTACCCGTTTCGACCATCGGGGCCAGAATCATGCGCAGGTCTTCCGACGTAAAGCCGAAGGCCTGCTGCATCTTCAGCAGCGATTTTTCGCCATACCGGCTGTAGGTACGTGCCGGGGCTTCGAGTTGCGCAATCCGAATCTTGTTCTCGTCGAGCCACTGCTGGTAGGGCTGCGCCGAACAGATTTGCTGCTTGATTTCTTCGTCGGCGATGATGCGGCCCTGCTCCATGTCGACCACGAACATTCGACCGGGTTGCAAACGGCCTTTGCTGACCACTTTGCTCTGATCGATGTCGAGCACGCCCGCTTCCGACGCCATAATCACCACGTCGTCGTTGGTTACCCAGAAGCGCGACGGACGCAGGCCATTGCGGTCGAGGGTAGCGCCCACGATACGGCCATCGGTAAATGAGATCGACGCCGGGCCGTCCCAGGGTTCGATCAGCGCGGCGTGGTATTCGTAGAACGCGTGCCGAACCGGGTCCATCTGCTCGTTGCCGTCCCAGGCTTCGGGGATCAGCATCATCATCACGTGCGGCAACGACCGGCCACTCATGACGAGCAGTTCGATGGCGTTGTCGAGGTTGGCCGAGTCAGACTGACGGTGGTCGCAGATGGGCAGGAGCATGTCCATCTCTTCTTTCGTGAACTTGCTCGATTCGAGCAGGGCTTCGGCGGCCTTGATCCAGTTGACGTTGCCTTTCACGGTGTTGATTTCGCCGTTGTGGGCAATGTAACGGAACGGCTGGGCCAGCTTCCACGAGGGGAAGGTGTTGGTCGAGAAGCGCGAATGCACGACGCCCAGCGCCGAGACCACATCTTCATTCTCCAGATCCGGGAAATACGTTTCGAGCTGCTCGGTGGTCAATTGCCCCTTATAGGAGATTGTCCGGCACGAGAGCGACGAGAAATAGAAGCTTTCAACACCCGTGATCGTCTCGTTGATGATGCGCGTGCTGACGTTCCGTAAAATGTAAAGTTTACGCTCAAAATCGTCGGTATTGGTAATGGTAGCGGGCCGTTTGATGAACACCTGTTCCATCTGCGGCTCCTGCGACCGGGCTGTTCCGCCCAGATCGCTGTTGTTGACGGGCACGACCCGGTAGCCGAGCAGTTCCAGGCCCAGCTTTTTCATCTTCCGGTTCAGCACGGCCCGGCATTCTTCGCGCAGCCATACGTCTTTCGGAAAATAGACCATACCCACGCCGTACTCACCGGCAGCGGGCAGGTGAACGCCCAACTTACGGCATTCGTCGACGAAAAATTCGTGGGGAAGCTGAATCAGCAGCCCCGCGCCATCGCCCGAGTTTCCTTCGGCACCCACGGCACCCCGGTGTTCCATCCGGCGCAGCATAAAGAGGGCGTCGGAAACGATACGGTGCGATTTGCGGCCCTTGATGTGGGCAACGAAGCCGATGCCGCAGTTATCGTGTTCAAACTCGGGGCGATAGAGACCCAGCGAATCCTGGGTACGTTGGTCACCTACTTGATCGACTTGATCAGCCATGAACGATAAACAGATTAGCAGGTTGGTAGATCAACAAACAGACTGAGCCAACACTGAATTACGAAATTGACAACAAGCAAGTCTGGAGCGTTAGCCGACGAAGCGAATACGTCATGAGACTAACGAATGTTTGTGATGAAAGCTACGCAATATACTAGATAGGACGTATGGTTAAAAGCCTGCCCGACCAAATTTCGTTCGTTGGTGAGCTCCTTGTGAATTTGATTATAAAACTTCTATAAAAATGAATATATCGTAACGGCAGGGCCGAAATGTTGATGTCTTTCTGAGTACTGTTCCTTATTTATTGCTTTTCTGTCAATAAGAAGTTTACAGTCCTACCTACGCAAATTGACTGGTCAAGCGAGACCTGACCATATAAGTAGTTAGGCTCAGTCGCCAGCCGTTCCGGCTGGGCCGACGAAGCTGGTTACTGAGCCTAAAGCAGTTGGCGAATTCGATACGTACCTGAGCGATCGACCTACGATTCGATGTAGTCCAGGTCTTTGTCGTACGTTTCTTCGAGGTAGCTGAGGGCAATGAGCGACAGCGCTACCACACCCGCCCCGATGGCCAGCGCGCCATACGTAATTCCGAGTGAGGGCTTGAGCAGCACGAACAGCGCCGTGAGCGGCACGGTAGCGCCCCGTACAAAGTTGGGCACCGAAGTAGCCACCGTAGCCCGGATGTTGGTGCCAAACAGTTCGGCGGCCAGCACGATAAACAGTGTCCAGTAGCCATTGCAGAACCCAAGGCAGAAGCAGAAGAAATAGAACGTGCTGTTTTGCTGAACCGGGGCCAGCAGATAAACCAACATCATCGAGAAGGAAAGCAGAATAAACAGCCGGATGGCTTTCTTCCGGCTGCGCCACCGATGGCTCAGCAGACCGCTGACGATGTCGCCCACCGACTGCCCGGCAAACGACAGCATCACCGCCTTGCCGGCTACAATGGGTTCGGTGAGCCCGGCATGCTGCCCGAACTCGGGTGAGAAGGTGATGAGGATGCCCACTACAAACCAGAGCGGCACACCCATGATAATGGCCATCAGGTATTTGCGCAGCCGCGTGGGGTTGGTGAAAAGGGCCAGGAAGTTGCCGCGTTCCGTCCGGCTGGCCTTGAGGTGCTCATACAGGCCCGATTCAAACACGTTGAAACGCAGTACCAGCAGCAGCAGCCCCAGGCCACCACCCACGTAATAAGACACGCGCCAGGCAAACAGATCGGCTACGAAATAAGCGAGAATAGCCCCCAGCACGCCCATCGTTGCGACGAGCATGGATCCGTAGCTACGCAGGCGTTGCGGCAGAATCTCGGCCACCAGGGTGATGCCTGCTCCCAGTTCGCCCGCCAGCCCAATACCCGCGATAAATCGCAAGAGCGCGTACTGCGTCAGGTTGGTGATGGTACCGTTGACGATGTTGGCCAGCGAATACAGCAAAATGGAGCCGAACAGCACCGATAGCCGTCCGCGTTTGTCGCCCAGAATGCCCCACAACACCCCACCAATAAGCAGGCCCGCCAGCTGGCAGTTAAGCAGGAAAATTCCTTCGGGTAAGAGTCGATCGCCCGTGACGCCCAGTTCCTTAAGGCTCGGCACCCGAACGACGCTGAACAGAAAGAGATCGTACATATCCACGAAGTAGCCCAGCGCAGCCACCAGAACGGGGATTTGAAAGAGATGCTGACGAACAGTAAGGGGAGAAGTAGTCATGGGGTTCAGGAAGTCAGGGCGGGGTCAGAGGCGGGCCAGCGTCAGGCCGCCGTCAATCATAAATACCTGGCCGGTGGAGTACGGAAAACTGCCATCCGCAATGGCCGCAACGGCGCGCCCCACGTCGTCGGGCAGGCCCCAGCGTGGTTGCACGGTCAGGCCGTCGGCAATGAGCTGATCGTATTTGGCCGATACGCCGGCCGTCATGTCGGTTTTGATGACGCCAGGACGTACCTCGTAGACCGGAATACCGAACGTACCCAGCCGCACGGCAAAGAGTTGCGTTGTCATGCTCAGCCCCGCTTTCGAGATACAATACTCACCCCGGTTCACCGACGCCACCGTGGCAGATACCGACGAAATGTTGATGATCATTCCCCGGAAATCGGCATCAGCAGCTTGTTGCCGGATCAGCCAGTTGGCAACGGCCTGGGTCAGAAAAAACGTGCCTTTAAGGTTGGTGTTCACCACCCGGTCGAAGCTTTCTTCGGACGTATCGAGCAAATCGGCCCGGACGCTGGGGGCCACCCCGGCATTGTTGACCAGCAGGTTGAGCCGGCCAAAGTGCGCCTCAATGCGCGCCAGCATCATCGCGCGTGAGTCAGCATCGGCGATACTGCCGGGGCAATACAGCACGTCGGTCTCCAGCGCGCGCAACTGGGTCAGCACATCGGTAACCTCGGTTTCTGCACGCACGCCGTTGATGGCCAGATCGAATCCTTTCCGGGCTAGGTGTTCGGCAATGCCCAGGCCAATACCCCGGCTGCTGCCGGTAATGAAAGCGACCGGGCGGCGCGGTGAAGACACCGCCGGGGCGTCGTTGGGTACGTGGCTCACAACGTTTCCTTGATAGCTTTTAACTCGTTGGCTTCGGGGAGGTGCTTGTACACGGGGTCGAGTGGGTAACAGCCCGAAATCAGGCCGTTGCGCGGAGCCGTAGTGCAGTCGGAGAACGTGCGGCAGATGTGGTTGCGCGTGAGCGACTGCCCCGCCGCCATATCGGCGGGCATGGTGGGGTAGGAAAGCACCATCCGGCCAAAACCGACGCTGTCGGCCATGCCCGTTCGCAACACGTACTGCGCCACGTTGGGCAGCCATTCCTGCAGATACGAATAGCCCGACCCGATAATTACCAGTTCAG
Source organism: Fibrella musci (assembly GCF_041321105.1). Classification (NCBI taxonomy): domain Bacteria; kingdom Pseudomonadati; phylum Bacteroidota; class Cytophagia; order Cytophagales; family Spirosomataceae; genus Fibrella; species Fibrella musci. Next base: position 51,151 of record NZ_JBGGWD010000001.1, read on the forward strand.
GGAACGCCTTCTTTAGTTCATGCGTGACGTCGATCTGGCGTTTCACGCCTACCAGCGGATCTTCGGGGGGCAGATAGCCATCCGACGGCGGAAACAGCGCCGGGCGCATCAGGTGCGGATTGTAGTAAGGGCTGCCGCCCGTAATGCAGATCATCTGAATGCCCAACGACTGGGCTAACTGAAGAAACGCTTTAGTTTCGGTCAGGTCGATGCCGAGCCCAGAGGACTGTCCGCCAAACGCAAACGGATATGTGTCGGCTGCTTCGGGTGTACCGATGTCGTTTTCGCCTTTTTTGAACGGCAGCAGATCAAACGCGCTGAGCCGGATGGCCAATTCCAGCCCCGGTGCGGCCTGCTGGATGCCCGCCACGATGTTGCGCAAAAAGCGCGTCCGGTTCTCAAACGAACCGCCATACTTGCCCGGCCGGTCGACCGCACTCAGAAACTCATGCCCCAGGTAGCCGTGGCAATGTTTGATGTCAACAAAGTCATACCCGGCTTCCTGTGCCATCACCGCCGCCTCGACGTACTGCCCGATGATGGTGTCGATGTCCTCGTCGGTCAGCGTGGGGTAATCGGCGTCCATCCCGAATTTGGCATTGAGGAAGGGGTGGGTGTAGAGAATTTTCGACTCGAATTTTTTGTGGCTATTCGGCTTGCAGAATCGCCCCGAATGCGTGAGCTGCAGGCCAATGATGAGTCCGTCGGTATTGCCAAAGGAAGCCGTATGCTTATCGAGCAGCAACTGACGAAGGCTAACAAATTCGGGGAGGTTGGCCCGGCTCATCACCAGTTGATTGGGGTTGGCCCGCCCGCCGGGGCAGACGGCGACGGCCTCGCAGCCAAAGAGCAGTTTAGCCCCGCTTTCGGCAAACTTGATCCACCGTTTCCGCGTAAAATCCGTGGGTTTACCGTCGGGGGCGCCGTCCCAGCCTTCCATGGGCAGAATGCACAGGCTGTTGCCGATGGTCTTGCCTGATTTGAGTGGAATGGGCCGGTTGAACGGACTCTGATCAGGCGGCAACAGGTCGGCGTCGAACGGCAGGTCGATGGCGTTGGTTTGCAGGTACGTTGTCAGGTCGGCGGCCGTTTTGATCTGGGCCATCCGGGGGTACTTCGGTTTGTATTTGCCGCTCATGAAAAGGTACGGTTTTAGGGCTACAGCGCTTAGGCGTTTACGCAGTTGAAAAAGGTGTAGTAGGGACCTCCGTCGATCAGGCGCTGCACGTAGAGCGCGGCTTCCCGGATGTGATAATCGCCCCACATACTCGACTCGCCACGCGGTATGGGGCTGCCTTCGGGTACGTAGTCCCAGCCGTTGGGCCGGTGGTAGATCGAGTGTAGCAAGAGCCCCTGATGTTGCGGGTCGGTGCTGAGGTACGGCTCCTGCAGGAGTGAATCTAACACTGTTAACCCCACTTGCCAGTACGTTTTGCCCAGTAGAACGGCATCCTGCCCATCAAGCTGGGTACGTTCCAACTGCATGAGGTAGCGCCCCAGCCGCAATAACCCCTGTGCCGCAATGGCTGCCGCCGAGCTATCGACGGGCTCGTGGTCGTTGAAGGGGTCGGCGGGTCGGTCCAGGTAATCGCCGAGTTTGTGCAGGTTGGGTGCGCCGGTATCCCAATACGGTACGCCATCGGTGGGCGAGTGCTGAATGTAGAAGTCGCAGGTGGCGCGGGCCGCTTTCAGCAGCATGGCTTCCAGCGAGGCGCGGCCACCGAAGCGGGTTAGTTCGTCGTCGCTAATAATCGCCAGGGCTTCCAGTTCTTCGGCAAAGCCACACATAGCCCAGGCAAGGCCGCGCGTCCAGGTGCTGAAACCCGTATAGCCCTGCTGCGAGTTGGGGCAGCGGTAATTGCCGTCGTTGACGTTGAAAATGCTTTCATGAGCCGTGCGGCCCCATAGGTCGTAGGAGTCGCGGCCCTCGCCGTAGTAAACGGCAAAGTTGGCCGTTGCCTGCATATGCAGCAGCGCCCGTTCGAGCAGGTCGATGCGTTTGTCGCCTTCGCCCTGAAACGTGTGGCCCAGCAGGTGGCTCACTACCAGCGCCCGGCACGACCGGATGGTGTCGACAAACAGCGAGTGCGGCCCGTTGAACGAATACAAAAATCCGGCACCCGCCGACGTACCCAGCCCATTGCCGTTGATGGGCGTCCAGCGGTTGGCCTGCACCGCGCCGGAGATCTTCAGCGCCAGTTCGTAGAAATTAGCTTCCCACTCGTTGTGCAGCGTTTTGCCTTCCCGCATCAGCCGCAGCAGATTCCCGTAGGTGCTGACGTTGTTAAAGCCGTGGTCGTGCACACCCACGTGGCTCACGTGCGGCGCCATCACCTGAAGCGTCCGGTCGCGGCCGAGCGTCAGAAACGACTCGTCGCCGTTGGCATCGTACTGAAGCAGAGCCGCCCCAAACTGAAAGCCCTGCGTCCATTCGGTCCAGCCGCGCGTAGTGTAGCGGCCTTGTATCGTGAACACGGGCGACCCGTTTTTGGGGTCGTACGTTTGCTCGATCTGTTGAATTTTCTGGCCCGAAAGCGCCCAGAAGCGTTGAAGTTTAGTCGATAAATCAGACGGGGTAAGGGATGAATTCAGGTGAATCATGCGGTAGAACGACGAGGCCGCCGGGTGGGTGAATTGGCTACCCACACAAAACAGCACACTGGCAGATTCTACTTTTGGGAAAGCCCTTCATCGCCCATAGGCCAGAATGATAGGCTCACTGTCAAGTGGCGGCAACCGGGCACCGCTAACCGAATACTGGCTTCGGTCTAGCGGATTCTAATCGTTCTCGTACCTTGCCCGAAAAACGAGCTATGAACTATCGCTATATATTGATTGCCAGCCTGCTGCTGACTTCATCGTTGGGTATGGCCCAGCAAGCGCCCAAGCAACCGGTTACGGATAGCTGGTCCAACGTACCACCCGCCCGGGACGACCGGTACACCAACCCCAAGAGTCCGTTGTATAGCGGACCGAATGGCTGGTACAATTTCGGGGAGGTACGCGCTCAGGTAAACAACGACGCAAAAACACCCTACGCCTACAAAGGCGGTTTTCAGGTCATTCAGGGGCTACTTACCTCATTTACATCAGACCGGTTGTACGTGTTGCAACTAGACTTTGGCGTCGACAATCCGCCGCCAGGTACGTATCAACTGGCCAGCAAGGGCAACGCCGCCCAGAAACAGGTGCGAGTGTCGTTCGGCGATGTGTCGGGGCAGAAAATCAAGGAGTGGACTGGCGAAAAGGGCACGGTTGACGTCTCGCAGGTCAACAAGTTTCTGCACGTCAAATGCCGTAACCTGCTGCTGCAACCCACCGGGCCGAACAATACGGACGCGTTCAAAGCGCCTATGGCACTCGGCTTCGAAGGCGCTGTGGTGCCTGAGTAAACCTATGCCCGGCGTTCGACCAACGCCCGTATCTTGCCGATCGGATTGATCACCCCATGATGTACGTACCCCGTTTTTGGTTGACGAGCTTAGCGCTTGTCCTTATTCTCGGTAGCCTGTCGGGCTACGGTCAGGCCCGGACAGACGCGTTCCTGACAAAGTTGTTTGCCACTAACACCAGTCCCGTGTTTCAGGCGGTGATTCGGGACCCGGCGGCGTATCGGCTGCAAATCATCTACACGCAGATCAACCGGGATGGGCAAAACCGCCCGACGTTTCGGCATTATTATTTCCGCGTCGACAGCACCGAGTACTTTAACCCGGCGTCGACGGTGAAACTGCCCGCAGCGCTGCTGGCGCTGGAAAAGATCAACCGGCTGAACAACCCGGCCGTCACGAAATTTACCGCTGTGCAGATCGACAGTGCCTATAGCCGACAGACCCGCGAATGGACCGACAGTACGGCTGAGACGGGCTTCCCATCCATAGCTCATTTTATCAAAAAAGCCTTTCTGGTGAGCGAAAACGACCCCTATAGTCGTCTCTATGAGTTTATCGGGCAGGGTGAATTCAACCGGTCGCTGCATGCCAAGGGCTATCCGGATACGCGTATCACCCACCGGTTTGTGCGCATGAGTGCCGACGAAAATCGCCATACCAACCCCGTGCGGTTTATCCGACCCGATGGCTCGCTGATCTACGCCCAACCCGCTGCCTACAACCCCGATCCGTTCGATTTTCGGCGGGTAGCCAAACTAGGGAAGGGCTACCTGACGGCCAACGACAGCCTGGTACACGCGCCGTTCGATTTTACGGAACGAAACAAACTACCCCTCGAATCGCTGCGCCGGATGCTGCAATCGGTGTTGTTTCCCGAATCGGTACCCGCCCACCAGCGGTTCAACCTTACACCCGACGATTACCGGTTTGTGTATCAGTACCTTTCGCAATACCCCGGCGAAACGAACTACCCTAAATACGACGGCAGCGAGTACTATGACAGCTATGTGAAGTTTTTCTTTACCGATAGCCTGCACCACACCATGCCCGGTGGCGTGCGGGTGTTCAACAAAGTGGGCTGGGCCTACGGCTTCCTGACCGATGCCTCCTACGTGGCTGATTTTACCAATGGCGTCGAATACATGCTGTCGGCCACGATCTACGTCAACAGCGACGGCATCCTGAACGATAACAAGTATGAATATGAGTCGGTGGGCCACCCGTTCCTGTACCAGCTGGGTCAGATGATTTACCAGTATGAACGTACCCGGCAACGTACCCACAAGCCCGACCTGAGCCGCTTCCGGGTCAATTACGAAAAGCGCCGAATCGACAGCCGCCCCGTGGTAAAAAACGTCGACAACTGATGATACGCCCTACTGCCTGTCGATAGCGGTCTTTTCGTAGTCAGGCAAAATAAACGAGTTGTCTGCTGAACTGTCGTTCTTGCGGTTGAACAACGCGGCGATGCGCCTAGCGAACCGGCTGGAAATGAGCCGTAATCCGGCGTTGAATACGGCAATACCGAGTTTGGTTTTAGGGTGAGCCACCCACGGCACGCCCGGCGGCAACGACTGCACCTCCTCGACAAACGGACGTAACCGATTTTCGTAGGCCGCAAACGCCTGCTGGTAATCGGCGTTCTGGGCCAGTTCCCCGGCGAGCACGTAGGCCCCCGCGATGGCCAGGCTGGTACCCATTCCGCTCAGTGGTGACGGGCAGTAGGCCGCATCGCCCACCATGGCGCATCGGCCTTTCGACCAACGCGGTGCCTTTACCTGACTGATGCCGTCGAAGTAAATGTCTGTGTTGTCGTCGAGGGCGGCCAACAGCCGGGGGGCTTCCCAGCCTGCATCAGCAAACGTCTTTTTCAGGATGGCCTTCTGCTCGGCCATCGGCAGTCGTTCGTAGCCTTTCGGTTCGGATAAGAACGAAAACGAGGCGCGGGTTGTGCCCGCATTGTCGGGCCGAAGGAAGACCACACGCGACCGGGGGGCGTTATACCAGCGGGCCCAGGCACTATCCGTTGCCGTCCGCGGCACGGTAAAGTACGAGGTATACAGGCCCAGCGGGCGGATAACGGGTTCATCGCCGAAGATCAGTGACCGTGTTCTGGACCGGATACCGTCGGCGCAGATCACCAGGTCGAACCGGCGGCTGCCACCTTGTTGAAACGTTACCGTAACTCCGGTTTCCTCGTCGGCCAGCTCCGTAATCTGATCACCAAAAAGGTATTCGACCGTGTCGCTGGTGAGGTCGAACAGGATCTGGGCGAGGTCGCCGCGCAGGATTTCCAATTCGCGGGTGCCAATGCTCGACTCGCCTTTCGGCAACTCGGCCTTCGTTGCGTTGGTCTCGTCGACAAACCGGACGCCCAATTCGCCCGTATTTGCCGCCCGAATAGCGTCTTCAATGCCCATCAGCCGCACCACCTGTTGCGCTGCCCCGCTGATGTCGATATTCTGCCCGCCCAGTCGGAGGGCATCGGCTCGCTCGACAACGGTGGTCTGGTAGCCAAAACGAGTAAGCCAGAAGGCCAGGGTAGGGCCGGCAATGCTGGCCCCGGCGATAAGTACGGTCAGTTTATTCACGAATGGATGATTACGAGTTGGGCGTCGCCCGGTTTTCCTGGATGATCGTCTGAAGGGCAATGTCATCAAAACCCGCCGCTTTTAGAATGGCCGTAATAAATGGCGTCTTCCCTTCGATGTAGGCGTTCATATCGTACGGGTGTTTCTGAGCCAGCTTCTTTTTGAGTGTGCCGTATACATTGGCTCCATCGGGGTGCTGACGCAGCCAGTCGCGCAGGGCCAGGTGATTACGCAGGCTGATGCTGTCGGATGGGCAAACGTAGAGGTGGTGGCTGGGCCAGGTACGTTCCGAGCCGTCGATAGGTGTCTGATCTGACAGCCGTTTGAAGGCCGCCCGGTCGGTAATGCCCTGATTGCCCCGATATACGTACCCCAGCTTGGTCAGCCGGTCGATGACGGGCTTAAGATCACCCCGGTTAGCGATCTCCAGATCAATGTCGATCACGGCTTTGGCGGCCAGCCCTGGCACCGCCGTGCTCCCGACATGGTGAATGCCAATGATAGCGTCGCCCAGGTGGGCCTGATAGATGGCGGCCAACTGCTCAAAGGTCGCTGCCCAGATCGGCGAGTAATCGGTAACGTGGATCGGGCTTTTGGTCATCGGTGCAGTGGGCAAACAGGGTGCTTAAAGATACGTTGGCTCATCGTTCCCACATCACCCATTCCTTACCAACATATAGCGTATCGATCGTCTTCCCGTCGGCGATCAGAAGGGTTTTGGCAAACGAGTCCGTCAAGCTGAGCAACTTCAATTGTCGGTCGGTCATATCGGCCGATTCGTAATAAGCGCCGTATACACACCGGTACGGGTTGCCTTTTACATTAGTGGTAAAAACGGATAATAAAATCAGTTTTTGCGAGGTGGTATCGGGCTGTTTATAACCGAAAATGGTGTGATCCCGCCTGATATCGGCCTGAAGCCACAGTAGACTGTCTTTTCTGGAAATAGCCAGTTTCGTGAAACCAGGTTCATCCATAAGTGTCGGCTTCGGATACGACGCGCCACTGCTAATCGCTGCGTTCGGCGAGGCAGTAGGCTTACCTCTGGGAGTGCAGGCTACGGCAAAAAGCAGGACTATGAGTAAACGGTTGTTCAATCAGTAGGTCGTTTAACTGGTTGATTGTTAGTTAAATATGTCATGATGCGCAGGAGACGGTATTGCCCAAAAGAAAGCGCACAACTCGTTTGACTTGTGCGCTTTCCAGGAAAAATTATCGGTTATCACGCTCAGAGCCCAGATCGTAAGGCATTGAGTACGGCGTCATACGCCTTCTTCTTTGTGCCGGCTGGCGTGTAAAGCAGGGGGTAATCGGCCCCGTTTCTGTAGCGCCAGCTTTGGTTGTCCAGCAAGCCCCAGATCGTCAGCCCATAGCGTTGTGCCTTGGGTACGTTGCGCATATAGGACGTGACCACATAGCTATACATCTCCGCCTGTGTGTTTTCCAACGCTTCAGTAAACACTAAACTGGCTGCGTTATTGGTGTTGACGCCAATGTCGAGTTCCGAGATATGAACGAGCAAGCCAGTGGCTGCCAGTTTCTTGAAATGAGTATCGATCTGGTCTTTATTGGTATTGATGCTGATGTGCATCTGCGTGCCGATTCCATCCACTTTGGCGCCCCGGCTTCGGATTTCGGCAACATAGGCAATGAGCGAATCCAGCTTGGCGGTCGACGATTCCAGGTTGTAATCATTGATGAACAGTTTGGCCGTTGGGTCTGCCTGAGCGGCGTAGGTAAAGGCTTTTACGCCAAAATCGCGGCCCAGATAGTTGCTCCAGACAAAGATGTCGTTGGCGGTTGCGTTGGCCGTGTTCGTATTGTTGCGGATCGCCCCGGCAGGACCATCGGCAAACATCTCGTTGATGACATCCCAACCCCGCACTTTGCCTTTGAAATGACCGGCAATCTCTTGAATAGTGGTTTTCAGCAGGCTATCGACTTTCGTGTAATTATTGGTGGGGCTGCCCGACGTGACCAGTTCATTGACACTCACATCGTCGATGAAGTAGGTATTGCTGTTGCGCCCCATGTCAAACACGATCCGGGTTTGCGCCTCGTTGGCAGTAATCAGCCACGTCACCTGTTGCCAGGTCGTGCCAATCGTTTGGTCGCCCTGATACAAGGGCGTTGGCTGCGTCGAAAGCCGGATGGAGCCGTTGGCGGTGGCCGCCTTGACCCAATAACTAACCTGGTATTGCTTGCCCACCGTCAGCGGAATGGGATCGGTCGCTACCTGCACGCGCCACTGTTCCGTGGTGTACGCAGTGGGGTTCACTACTTTCAGTGAGCGATTACCGGAACGTACCTCGGCCGCACCAGAACCTACCGTTATGCTGGCAGTTCCGCTGGGGTTACCGCTGTTCAGCGTGGTAAAATTGGTAAAGCTGTTGGCATCACCTGACTCAAAGCCGGGGTTCGGTGCCAGATTAGTCCCGCTTGGCCGGGCGGCACTCAGAATGCTTCGGTAGTAGGTACCCTGCGCCTGCGAGTGCCAGGCCAGCACGTGCCCATGAATCTGGATGTTCGCGGCCTGAGCTGCCGCCACCATGGCATCGGCTGTAGCGAAATTGTATGCCCCGGAACTCGTCACGAGGGCGCTGTTTTTCATCTCGTTCTCAAACGTGATGCCATTGAAATCACTTCGGATGATCGAAGCAGAAGTGGCGTTGGTCAGAAACGCCCCGTTGCTGCCCGCTATCGCGATCGGGAAGGTTGCCACCGACTTCAGGGATACGCTTTCCTGCACCGGTGGCGTTGGTGTCGGCGTGGTACCCCCGTTGTCGACATCCTTCTTGCAGGCGGATGCAACGAGCAGCAACAACATGAAGCTCCAGATAGAATTTTTCATAAAAAAGTTATGGTCTACTAATTCTATATTTAGAACGATTCTGTGAAATAATTGTTTTATTATTCTGTAAAAATGGTTAGTTGGCAAATGAAATTCGGTCCAGTAGTCTGTATGAAAATTGTATCATTTCGACATGAGTAGCCTTCGGCCACTACCCAATAGAGGATATACAACCTCACGGAGTACGCTCATTCGTTCCGATTAGTCTGTCATCGGAAAGTTGGTTTGGCAGGTACGTTGTCGACACTCACCGACCCGCCGACTGATAAATCCAGGCGACGATCTCCTGCAAAATGGCGCCTTGCTCGGCGGTGCAGACCGTCGACGGCTTGCCCTGGCAGGCGTCCAGAAAAGCCGCCGTGTTTTTCAATTGACTGTCCGCGTCGCCCAGATACGGAAAGCGGATGTCGGCCAGTTCGCCCGCCAGTTCGGTGTGCAACGTAAACGGGAATAAGCTGACCCCGCCTTTACTGCCGAAAACCGATAGATTCCGGTCTTTGTCAAGCTGCGTGTTGAGGGCAAACGAAGCCGACAGCATAATCGACGCGTTGTTGGGAAAGGATAGGTACGCCATCGTCGCGTCGTCGACGTCGAACGTAGCGGGGTTCCAGTTGCCCATCAGGCCCTTGCCGCCCGCTTTTCCGATAGCGTCGTAGGTATTACCAATGACCTGATCGGGTGTCGGGTAGCCCAGCGCATACAGCGCCAGATCGAGCACGTGAACCCCCAGGTCTATCAGCGCGCCGCCACCCTGTATGGCTTTGTTGGTAAACGAACCCCAGCCCGGAATACCCCGCCGACGCAGGAAGCGGGCGTTAATATGGTAGATATCGCCCAGCAGCCCATCGGCTTTACACCGCATCAGCAAGTCGCATTCGCTGGTTTGCCGAAGCTGGAAATTATACGCCAACGTCAAGCCCTTTTGTGCTGCCAGATCAGCCATATGCCGGGCATCAGGGGCGTTTATAGCGGGTGGCTTTTCGCAGAACACATGGCTGCCATGATCCAGCGCCTCGATGGTCTGCGGGTAATGCAGGTTGTTGGGCGTGCAGATAACCACCACATCGGGCGCACATACCCGATACAGCTCGCTTGTGTTATCGAAGGCATGGGGGATCGAATGCTTGTCGGCCAGCGCGCGGGCTTTGGCGAGGTCGCGGCCACATACCGCTACGAGGTCGACCTGTTCGGATAGCTGCTTTAAGGCCGGAATGTGGTTTTTATCGGCAATGTTACCGCCGCCGATGATGGCTACTGTATACCTGGACATGCCCTAAAGAAGCCAAAACGTAACCGGTCTACTTTTGTGAGGCTATGAATCGGCGATCAGGATGCCCGCTAGCCCGTTGACAGCATCGGCTCCTGACTGCTCAATTTGATTTATCCCGGAAACCGCAGTAGGATTGTGGCGAAAGTAGGGCGGGCTGATAATCACCCATAAACCTGTGCTACTTCCTGGCAAACCGACGATGAAGATTCTGCTGGCACCCGATAAATTCAAAGGCTCCCTAACGGCTGCAGAGGTCTGTGCGGCCATGACCGAAGGCATTTTACTGGCCAATCCGCGCGCCGAGGTAGTGGCTATACCAATGGCCGATGGGGGGGAGGGGACGGCCGAGGTGCTCACGCAGGGCACGCAGGGCGTCTGGCATACGGCGGTGGTTCAGAATCCGTTGGGGCAGCCGGTCGAAGCCGGGTACGGCATCTCGGGGGATGGCAAAACCGCTTTCATCGAGATGGCGCAGGCCTCGGGGTTGCGGTTGCTGAACCCATCGGAATATGACCCCTTTCGGGCTAACACGTTTGGCACGGGTGAACTGATTCATAAGGCCATACAGCAGGGCGTCGACCGAATCGTGCTGGGTATCGGTGGGAGTGCTACCAACGATGCTGGCACCGGCATGGCGGCTGCCCTAGGCTGGCAGTTTCTGGATAAAACCGGCCGGGTTCTGCGCCCCTGTGGCGGTAATCTGGCCCAGATCGACAAGATTATCGCGCCCGCCACGGCCTGGACAGGAACGGTAGATGTGGCCTGCGACGTGACCAATCCGTTGGTGGGGCCGCAGGGGGCTACGTATGTGTACGCGCCGCAGAAAGGCGCTAAACCCGACGACCTGCCGCTGTTGGATGCGGGCATGGCCCACTGGGCCGACCGGGTTCGGCAACAGCTTGGCGTCGAGGTGTCGGCTATGCCGGGGGCGGGCGCGGCGGGAGGGCTGGGCGCGGGGGCCTTCGTTTTCCTAAAAGGGCGCCTGACAGAGGGCGTGCAGTTGCTGATCGAGCACACGCAGCTGGCCGATAAAATGAGGGGGGCGGATCTGGTGCTGACCGGCGAGGGCCGAATCGACAATCAGACCTTGCAGGGTAAACTGATTGCGGGCATTACCCGACTGGCCAACAAGCAAGGTGTCCCGGTGGTGGCGTTGGGGGGCTCGCTACAGCTCTCGCCTGATGAGTTGAGCACCCTGGGGTTAACCAGTGCCTTTTCCATTGCGCCCGGCCCAATTCCGTTAGAGGAAGCTCTGACCAACGCCGCCGATTACCTGAAACGAACGACCTGTCAGGTGGTACGACTCTTGGGACGATGATGATCAGCGTGGATCGAGGGAAGCATCCGGTCACATCGGGACGTACCTAACCAGCGTGATACGAAAAAGAAGCCCTAACCCACCGATTTTCGGCGTTGGATCTCCGTTTGGATCGCCTTTCTGGCTTTTGAGTTTTTGTTGCCAACAAACATAGCGGCACCAAGTAGGCCAATCGTGAGAAGAAACTTACCACCTACGGCTGCCCACACAGCTACCCCAACCAGCATACCAATGACAAACGCTGTTGCGATTGTGCCTGATTTCATGGCTTTCTCTTCTGATATTAACTCGTCAAGCGTCATTACGGAATAGTCCTTGGCTAAAAACATAAGTGCAGGTACGTTAAAAAGAGGTACAGGATACGTATCAGGTGGCGGCCTACGTAAGCACAGGCGCTGGCGAGTCTCCGTTTAAATAGGCTGATTTTACCGATGTGAACCGATGCTACAAGCTCTACAAGTTTTGGGGTAGCGTTACGGTGAACGTGGTTCCCTGCTCGGTGGTAGAGGCTACGTCGAGGCGGCCGTTGTGGAGCTGGATGATGCGCTGGGTGAGCGAGAGCCCCACGCCGTGGCCGGGGATGCCCTGCGCGTTGGTCCCACGCTGAAAGGGGGCAAATAGCTTCGGCAACTCGTCGGCGGGGATGGGCGGCCCATCGTTGTGGACACGTACCTGCAAGGTGCTGAGCTGTTGACCCAGATGCACCGTGACGTGGTGGCTTGGCGAAAATTTACCGCCGTTTTCAAGCAGATTCAGCAGTGCCGTGTGAATGAGCGGTTCGCTGGCGGTCAGGTACCAGTCGGTGGCTTGGTCGCCGGGCGGCGTGTCGAGCGAGACGGTGATCTGGTAGCCGGGGTGGAGGCGCCGCACTTCGTCGCGCACTTTCCAGAGCAGTTCGTCGAGGGCAAAGCGCGTCATGCGCACCGCCGAGGCATCTACACCCACTTTGGCCAGCGACAACAGGCCGTTGGTGAGCCGGGTCATGCCGCGCACGTCGTCGAGTACAGACCGCAGGGTTTCGCGGAGTTCGTCGGGCTCTTCGTCGGTCAGTAACGACACTTCCAACTGTCCCGACATGGCCGTGAGGGGCGTGCGCAGCTCGTGCGAGGCATGCGAGACAAAGGCCTGCTGCATGCGGAAGGCGGCTTCGAGGCGGTCGAGCATGCGGTTGAAGCGTACCGACAACTGATCGATCTCGTCGTTATCGGCACCAGTGGGCAGTCGCTGATCGAGTTGCGTGGCCGAAATGCCGTCGATCCGCCCGATCACGCGGCGCATGGGTTGCAGACTACGGCCCGCCAGAAACCGCCCGACGCCAAACGAGCCGCCCGTCACCAGCAGCCAGCCAATGGCCAGTAACCACGCCAGATCGCGCTGCTTGCTGAACCCATACGTATCGACCGCCGAAGCAAACACCACAAACCGGTTGCCCCGATCGGTGAATACCGTGCCCACGATTTCGCGGTCTTTCTCGCGCCAGTATACGTCGGTTTCAACCCGCACCCGATCGAGGGTGGTGCGGTCGACGGCGAGGTAATCGGTGCCGCTTTCGTAGCGGATGTGGTTCTGGCTATCGTAAATGATAATCTCCTCGTCGGGCAGCACGGTCATGTGGTTGCGGTCGAGGAGCTTGAAGAGGTCGGGGCTGATGGTTTCGCGGCCAAACAGCAGCTCTACCGAGGTGAGCGCCTCGGCACGTAGCCGCTCCCTGAATTCACGTTCCCGGTGCCGCTCGGCTACGGCATAGAGTACCAGACAAAACACCAGCAACAGGGCCGAGAGCAACCCCGTAAACCAAAGTGTCAGGCGCGTTCGGATGGTCATAAATGGGAAGCACTGTTTGTGGTCCCCCGTTCACTGTCTTCTGTTGGCGGGTGCCCAACTAGGTTAGCGTCGGCCAACAGAAGACAGTGAACGGAGGACCACAAACTATACCTTTTTTATTTTTCCTTCAACACGTACCCCATGCCCACGGCGGTGTGGATGAGCTTGGTGGCGAAGGGCTTGTCAATCTTGTTGCGGAGGTAATTCACGTAGACGTCGATCACGTTAGTGCCGGTGTCGAAGCCGATGTCCCAGACCTGCTCGGCGATGTCGGCGCGCGACAGTACCCGGCCGGCATTGCGCATGAAATACTCGAGCAGGGCAAATTCGCGGGCGGTCAGCTCGATCGTCTGCCCCTGCCGACGGGCAACCTTGCCCAGCCGGTCAAGTTCGAGGTCGGCGAAGACCAGAACGGGGTCGGGTTCGGCGGGGACGGCGCGGCGTAGCAGGGCTTTTACGCGGGCAAACAACTCGGCAAAGGCAAAGGGCTTGGCTAGGTAATCATCAGCACCAGCGTCGAAGCCCTGCACTTTATCGGTGGTAGTGTCCAGGGCCGTCAGCATCAGAATGGGCAGGCGATCGTTTTTGCTGCGGGCATACTCAGCCAGTTCGAGGCCACTCACAAACGGCAGGTTCACGTCGAGAATCACCAGGTCGTAGCGGTTGACGCCCAGCAGTCGTTTGCCCTCGCGGCCGTCGTTGGCCACGTCAACGGCATAGGCCTGCGTTTCCAGCCCTTTCTTCAGGGCGGCCGCTACTTTAATTTCGTCTTCAACAACCAGCAGATGCGGTTTCGTGGACATGGGTGAACAGGGGTGTTAATGGGCAATGACGCGCCAGGTCGCATCGATAATCTGTCGACGTCGCGCTCTTGGTTTCGCTTTAGCAAGGTAACGCTAAGCCCGGATACCTTGCATTAACACTGCATTAGGACGCTTGGTTGGTCCGACAAGACGTCACTCCAGCAACGTACCTGACGAGGCCGGTAGGGGTAAACCGCTCAACTTTCGTCTTTACCGAAGACATCACGCTCAATACCTATGCAACGTCTGCTGACTACCGGTCTGCTCGCCTGCCTGCTGCTGCCTGCGGCGGCCCAAACTGCTACTAAACCCAAAACCATGTCGGGCAACCCCGTATTTCCCGGCTGGTATGCCGATCCCGAAGTGGCCGTCTTTGGCAAGCGCTACTGGATTTACCCCACCTATTCCGACAAATACAACAAGCAGGTGTTCATGGACGCGTTTTCGTCGCCTGATCTGGTCAACTGGACCAAGCACCCGCGCATCGTTGATACCACGGCTGTAAAATGGGCCAAACAGGCCATGTGGGCGCCTTCTATCGTTGAAAAAGGGGGTAAATACTTCCTGTTTTTCGGGGCCAACGACGTGCACGAAGGCGAAATCGGGGGCATCGGCGTGGCCGTGGCCGACAAGCCCGAAGGCCCCTTTCGCGATTACCTCGGCAAACCGCTGATCGGGCAGATTCACAACGGCGCGCAGCCCATCGATCAGTTCGTGTTTCAGGACAAAGATGGGCAGTACTATATGATCTACGGCGGCTGGCAGCATTGCAACATCGCCAAACTCAACGCTGACTTTAAAGGGTTTACGCCCTTCGACGATGGCAAAACGTTCCGCGAGATTACACCCAAAGGCTACGTGGAAGGACCATTTATGTTCCGGCGCAACGGCAAATACTATTTTATGTGGTCGGAAGGCGGTTGGACCGGCCCTGACTACTCGGTGGCCTATGCCGTAGCCGACTCACCCTTTGGCCCGTTTGAACGGGTGGGCAAAATCCTGCAACAAGACCCCACCGTGGCCAGAGGTGCAGGCCACCACTCGGTGCTGAATGTGCCGGGCACCGACGACTGGTATATCGTGTATCACCGCCGCCCCCTCACCGAAACCGACGGTAACCACCGCGAGACCTGCATCGACCGGATGGAGTTCGACGCCAACGGAGCCATCAAACCCGTCAAGATCACGGTCGAAGGGGTGAAGGCAAAAGCCCTGAAGTAACGTACCTGAGACACGGGCTGGTTGGGCACGTACCTGCCTCTCCGTTCCGGGCGATTCGGTGCCGTCGGGCCACCAAGCTCGTCGGGCCGAATCGCCCGGTTCATCTCCCTGAACCCCTACTTCGTCGGAAACGGCTGGTAGTGGGGTATCGGTTGAGCGTAGGTTTGGGTCATCCAAACGAATTCAACTATGTACGTCTGCCGCTGCGTTTGCCTGCTCCTCTCCCTGTTGGCATTTACCGCCACCGCCCAAACCCCGCCCGACCAGCAACAGGCCATGCGTCAGGGTATTGCGGCCCTGAACACGCTGAATGCTCAGACGCCGGTCGCCGATATGATCGCACTGGCCAATCAGTTTGACCGTGTCGCTTCGGCACAAGCCAACGAATGGTTGCCTCGCTATTATGCGGGCCTGACCTACGTGTATCTGGGATTTATCGGAAAAGATGAAGCCGAAAAAGACACGTTTCTTGACCGGGCCAATACGTACCTGACGCAGGCCGACAAGCTGTCGCCGAATAACGATGAACTGTCGGTGCTACGGGCGTACATTGCCCAGGCGCGTATATCGGTCGACGCGGCGAACCGCTGGCAAACCTACGGCCCACAATTTGAAGAGGCCATCGGGAAGGCAATGGCCCAGAACCCCAACAACCCACGCCCCTACGTGTTGAAAGGACTGGGGCTGATCTTCACGCCCGATGCGTTTGGCGGAGGCCCTAAAACGGCCTGCCCCATACTGAAAATGGCTGCCGAAAAATTGGCTACATTCAAACCGGCAAGCGACATTGCCCCCGCCTGGGGCCAAAGCCACATCGATCCCGTGCTGTCGCAATGCAATTAATTGTGTTTACTGGTTAACGTTTGTCGTTCAGTCAACTGGTCGTCAGCGACACGTATAGCGTTGGCCTGAACGACAAACGTTAAACAGTAAACACCCAACTGTTCCCATGACCCGCGAGCAACTCATCAAACGGACCAACGGCACGCAACGGCTACAACTGCGGGGGCAGAGCCTGCGGGGATTCGATTTCAGTGGCCTTAATCTGAGCGGGGCCGACCTGAGCTTTTCCGATCTGACGAAAGCCAATTTCGAAGGGGCTATGCTGCGCGGGGCCGATCTAAGCTTTTCCGCCATTCGGGGGGGCAACTTCCGCGATGCCGACCTGACCGACGCCAACCTGAGCTTTTCCGATCTGACAAGTACCGTACTCATCAACGCGAACCTGACGGGCACCCGGTTGAATTTCGCAGCCGTATCGGCCAAACGGGAGCCAAAAGACAGGCTGGCCGAGCCTAATATGCTGGCGAAGCTGCTGCAAACGCCATTCTGGGGGCTGCTGATCGGGATGATCGCGGGGGCGCTGGTGGTGTATGGCTTCAGCGGCATCATCTACTTCACGGCCCAGATCGCCATCTCGAAAGACCCGCTGATGGCCCAGCTCTATCGCTTCCTGATTATTCAGAACGTCACGATTGGCGCGGGGATCTTTCTGGTTATCTGGCTCCTCGACGAATGGCTCAACCAACGCATCCACTCCACCTGGCTGCGACACCTGCTGGCCTCGGGCGCGACGTTTATGACGTCTACCACGGTTAGCCTGACCACCTTTTTCTTTTTCGGACAGTCGGCCGTCAATGAGCTGGTGAAACGACCGGAATACACCACCGATAACGCCCCCGTTATTTTCTACATCCTATCGTACCTGATCGTGGGCAACACCTTTCTGTATGTATTACGGCAGGGGCGGCAGCTGACCCGTAAAATGTCGGAGCAGGAGTTTCAGTTGCTCAACATGGAGAAGCTGAAAAACCGGGCCGAACTCGATGCGCTGCAAGCCAAGATCAACCCCCATTTTCTGTACAACGCCCTGAACAGCATCGCCAGCCTGGTACACGAAGACCCCGATAAAGCGGAGGAAATGACGCTGCTGCTCTCTAAACTGTTTCGTTATAGTACGGGCCGCGACGGTAATCTGTTTACGACCCTGGCCGACGAACTGGACATGGTCCGAACGTACCTGCGCGTCGAACAGGTGCGGTTTGGCGATCGGCTCCGGTTTGAGGTAGAGGGCCACAACGCCCGCTTCGACGGACTGACCATTCCGCAGTTCTTGCTGCAACCGCTCGTTGAGAATGCCATCAAGCACGGCATCAGCAAACGGGCCGACGAAGGCTGCATCCGCGTGGGCATCCGCGAGGAGGCGGGCTGGCTCTGGCTCACGGTGCAGGATAACGGCCCGCATTTCCCCGACGAGATGGGGGGGGGCTATGGCCTGCGGAGCATTCAGGATAAACTACGCCTGCTGTATGCCGACGACGCCCGGTTCGAGTTACAGAATAAACCTCAGAAACAAGTCTGCATTGGCCTGAAAATGAACCGCCTGACCAGTCCGGCCGCTGCCTCGGCTTCGGTTGGCTGACAAACCGCTTAACCGGCAGGGCCAACGCCTTGCCCTACGTATGACTGCCCTCCTGATTGACGATGAACCCCTGGCGATCAGCCGCCTGCGTCGGCTCCTGGCCAAACATGCCGACACCTTCACGATTATCGGCGAGGCCACCAACGGCGCCGAAGGGCTGGCAATGGTGGAGGCCCAGCGGCCGGACGTTATTTTTCTGGATATCGAAATGCCCCTGCTCAACGGCTTCGAGATGCTGGGTCGGCTATCGTACATGCCGCTGGTGGTGTTTGCGACCGCCTACGACCAATACGCCATTCGGGCTTTTGAAGAAAACTCAGTCGATTACCTGCTGAAGCCCATCGAGGCCGACCGGCTGGAGCGGACAGTGCAGAAGATCAAACTGCTGCGTGGGCACGATCAGGCCGCTGCCAACCCGTATACCGACAACCTGGCCCGCCTGCTGGAGCAGATGAAGCCGAAAAAAGAGATCTTCTCGATCTCGGTCAAAACCGGCGATAAGATTCGCCTCATCCCACTGGCCGATATTGCGTTTTTCGAAGCCGAAGAAAAATACGTGTTCCTGGCTACCCACGACGGGCAGAAGTTCCTAACTACCTACACCATCGCCAGCCTCGACGAAAAACTGCCCGAGACGTTCGTGCGGATCAGCCGGGCGGTCATCGTCAACCGCCACCGCATTCGGGAGTTTCAGAAGCATTTCGACGGGAAATACGTGCTCACGCTCAACGACAGCAAACAAACCCGCCTCACCACCGGCAGTACCTACGCCGACAATGTCCGTCAACTAATGGAACTTTGAAAGCAGTATGCAGTTAGCAGTGTACAATAACCAGTAGACGGGCGCCCACGCGCCGGCATCAGCTACTGGATACTGCTAACTGCATACTTTTTTCATGCGCCGTTCTGCACTGTTGAGGTGGTTTGTGTCGTTTCTGATTGCCCTGCCGATTGGGTTGGTCGTTGCCTTCCCGACACTCTGGCGCTGCCTCACGGTTGGCTATTCGGGCGACTTTACGGCCCTTCAGCAACAACAGCATACCGTCTATGTCAGCAACGACGCCACGCCCCGGCAGCGGGCTGTGCTGGCGCGTCACCTCGACGTGGCGAGCGAACGGATCGGCCGCTTCTGGGGAAACCGGCAGGGGAGGGCCGTGCTCATCTACTGCCCTACGCAGGAGCAGTATGCCCGCTACTGTTCGGGGGGTGAAGGGGCTGGGTGCAGCATCGGGCTACCGTGGGGGAGTTCATTTCTGGTGCTGGGTCCCGAAGGCAACAGCCCCGACGTAATGGCCCACGAGCTGTGCCACGACGAACTGTTTGCCCGCCTCGGCTGGCTGACTATCAAACGGCAGGTGCCGCAGTGGTTCAACGAAGGGCTCGCGCTGATGGTCGATTACCGCTTTACCAGCCCTACTAACAACCCCGCCGTTCGGTTTGCCGAGTACGATGCCGAATGGAAATACCGCACGCGTGGCCTGATGGCCCAACACCCGCAGTTTGTGCCCACGCTGCCCTCCCTCGAAACGACCCGCGATTTTTTCTACGGCAATTATGGGCGGGTCATGCTGGCCTATCTGGCCGCCGGCCGCGAGGTCGCGCGCTGGCTGGCTACCGAAAAGCAGCCACCCCTGCTCCCGTTTGTCCGGAAATTGGCCGCGGGCGAACCGTTCGACGAGGTGTACAAAAAAGCAAAGCCCGAACAGGCGGCTATAAAGGCTGGACAGTCGCAGAAGAAAGGAGGTCCGGAGTCGGGATAGTCGTTTTTGGTGATACATCTACACACTGAAAAACGACTGTCCAGACTCCGAACTTCCTTTCTTCTGTGACTGTCAAGACTCGAGTTTACCACCGCTAAAAAATGTTTCCCTGTAACCGAGGGGTTACGTGACTAGGCGTTTAACTTTGTCGTTATCCAACTGAACGGCCTTCCATTCCATGACCAACAAGTACATTTCGCCCACATCACGACAGCCTGGCACGACAACTGTCAAAGAAGCTTTCGAGAAGCTGCTACAGGTGTATAAACTGCGTGGTCGGTTCAACGAAACGTACCTGGAAGCCTTTTGGGGCCGTATGATGGGGCAAACGATTGCCTCCCGCACCACCCGCCTCTACGTCCGCGACAGCGTTTTGTACATCGAATTGTCGTCGGCCCCCCTGCGCAACGAACTGGTCAACGCCAAGCAGAAAGTCATTCAACTCGTCAATAAAGAGATCGGCTCTGAAGTCATCACGGATGTGATCTTTATTTGAGTCTGGAAAGTCTGATAGAAACAAAGTCCGGAGTCTCGATAGTCCATTTTTTAGTGTGCGTAAGCAACACAAAAACGACTATCGAGACTCCGGACTTTGTTTCTATCAGACTTTCCAGACTTCAAAGTTGCCCCACAAACTCATCCATCGTCTGGTACTCGCCGCCTTCGGTGCGCAGGTAGCGAAGCAAGGCTTCTACCCGGTCGAGGAGTTCGTGGCGCGAGTGGCGCTTCACGTAGGTTGGAATCTTATCATACTGGGCCAGATCGGTAAACTCCCAGGGGTGTACGTACAGGTTCACGAAACCGTCGGCCTTGAGCGTTTGCAGGCAAAGCTGTTTGTAGATCGCAAACGGAAAGTTTTTCAGGCTCAGCCAGAAGAGCGGCAGCCGCAGATTGGGCGTAACCGAAGCCGGAATCTGCCAGATCGTTTTTTCCTTAAAGGGCAATCGCGGCTCGCCCCAGTGGTTATAACGGCCCGGTATAAACGTCGGGTGCAACGATGAGTTATAGACGTACCCAGCCGCAATCAGGTCGTCGGGGTTGGTTTCGCCCATGCGCGCCCGCCGGAACCCCCGGATGGGTTTTTCCAGCAAGGTTTCCAGCGCCTGTTTCGACGTACCCAGGTCGGCCGGTTCGAAGGTCGTATGGTAATAGCCGTGCGAAGCAATCTCGTGCCGTTGGGCCAGCTGCTTCATCAACGCAGGTTCGTGCAGCGCATAATTGGCTGTAGTAAACAGCGTCGTGCGGGCGTCGAGCGCGTCGAATCGCTCGGCCAGCAGGCGCAGGCCCTGCGTCGAGACGGCAATCTGTTCGCTTAGCGGGATATTGTGGCCAAATTCGACGGCGGTGTCAAATTCTTCGACGTCTACTGTGAAGAGAATGCGGCGGGGTTGGGTACTTGCCATTGAATAATTTCCTCGATCTCACTCGAATCGCCAACGATGTAGGGCGGGCGACGTTTCACCTCGATAAAGGTTTTGCCCAAATATACGCCCATAATGCCGATGACGATAAACTGCACGCCCCCAATCAGCACGACAAGCAGCACCAACGTGGTCCAGCCAGACACCGTGGCGTTCGTGAAGAAATACTCGTACAAAACTTCCAGCCCAAACAGCGAGGAGAAGAGTGCCATGCACAAACCAACCACCACGGAGATATACAGCGGTTTGGTGCTGAACGACGTGATGCCCATCATGGCCAGCTGTAACATCTTCTTAAACGAGTATTTAGTGGTGCCAGCGAACCGGGCAGCCGGCTCATACTCAATGCGACACTGCCGAAAACCCATCCACGAAATCATCCCCCGCAGAAACAGATCGTTCTCCTGATGTTGCTTCAAAACGTTGAGTACTTTTCGGTCGAGCAATCGGAAATCGGCGGCGCCATCTTCCAGTTCCAGGTCAGACGCAGCCCTCAAAAGCCGGTAGAAATTACGGGAGGTAAATCGCTTCGTCCAGGGTAAATTGGGGTCCTGATGCCGCACGGTATACACCACGTCAAACCCCTCGCGCCACTTCTTCACCAGCGTCGGAATCAGTTCGGGGGGATGCTGCAAATCGGCGTCGAGGCTAATAGCGCAAACCCCGCGAGCGTGCTCGTAGCCCGCGCGTAGCGCTACCTGATGCCCAAAGTTGCGTGAAAAGGAAATAAAGCGTACTTCGTTGTAACGCATGCTTAGTTGTCGCAACACGGCCTTGGTACGGTCGGTGCTACCGTCGTCGACGATCAGGATCTCGTAAGCGACCGGCCGGTCAGTAGCCGGGTCGCTGAGCGAGCCCATAACGGTGCGCAACCGCTCAACCAGTACCGGCAGATTCTCCTGCTCGTTGTAGGCAGGTACAACAAGGCTGATCAGGTTAGGAACGAGTAAAAAAGACATTAAAAAGATGCGTATTTTTTCGTAAAGATACACTTGCTTATGACTAAATCCCCCTCAGCCCCATCGACAAATTTCCTTTTGCAGTCACTTTGTCAATTTCCGCATCGGGGCGCGGCCACCAACTGCGAACGCGAAGCCGCCCGGCTGCTGGCCGATACCCTGACTGAACGGGGTGCCACCACCCGCCTGGAACCGTTCCAGACGCCCAAAACCTACGTAACCATTGTTTACTGGCTGATCGGCGGGCTATTGCTGGGTATGGGGCTTGGGCTAAGCGCAGGATTTTTACTACAACAAATTGGACTGGCCGTATCGTTCTTTTTTTTGATTCAGGCGTGGCGGTATTTCAACTGGCGGCCCACGCTCATCAGCACCTGGCCGGTGCAGCACACAGCTTTCAACGTGGTGGCCCGATGGCCCCGCCCCGACGCCGAGCCGGTCAGCACGCACGTGGTGCTGATGGCGCACTATGACACCGCCCCGGTGTCGGCACTGTATAGCCCAAAGCAGCAGCGGTCGTTTCGGACATCGTTGATCCTGTCGCTGATGGTCATGACGCTGGGTGTAGTCCTGTTGTTGGTCTATATAGTTGCGGGGCGGCCAGTATGGGTAAGCTGGGGTGTCGGGCTGGTGGCGCTGTACCTCATCGCGCAGGCTATCTTAGGCAGCATTGGGTACTGGACGAAAGGCTACACCAACGGTGCCAGCGATAATGCCACGGGCGTGGTGGCGGCCATCGAAACCGCCGATCGGCTGCAACGGGCGAGCCAGGCCGGTGAGTTGCCGGGTCTGTTGGTAGAGGTGTTGTTGCCCTCGGCCGAAGAGGCCGGTATGCTGGGGTCGCTGGCCTATGCGCAGAAAAATCGCCCCAAATGGCCCATGAATGGCCAGCAGACGATCGTGATCAACTTCGATACGCTTGGTGCCGGGAAGCTGACCATCATTGAGCAGACGGGGACGGTCGAGGTGCTGCGCTACGACAATGCCCTGACCGATCTGGCCCGGCAACTGGCCACGACACCGCCGTTTCGGGAACGTACCCAGACCGGCCGGTGGCACACCGCCGACTTCGACAGCGCGTGGTTTGTGCGGGGTGGCAACGTACCCACGCTTGCCCTGTGCGCGCTGGCTCCCGACGGTAGCATGCCCCGCATTCACCGCCCCGATGATGTGCTGTCTGCCGTCGACGAAACCCCCATGCACACCGCCATCGACTTTGCCGAAGCCGTGGTGCGCGCGTGGCATGACGCGCGAAATCCGTAACTTAGGCCATTATTCAGCAGGTTCAGCGGTTGATAGAAAATGAAGCAATGTTACTAGCGGTTGACTAACAACTAGTTAACATTAATTTCGTGTCGCCAGATCCTAAACTGTATCTACACAAATGGCAACGTATAAGAATGACGGGTATCGACCCGACGAAATCAATGCACTAAAAGATGAGTGCCGACAGACCGGGCGTTCGTTTGTCTACGTCGAAGACGACGAACTGGAAGTACTGGAGTCGGGGGAGTGTGCCCACATCCAATTTGTTGGAAAAGATGAGGGGCAGGAAGTAATTTTTGACGGGCTCATTTATACGTTGCGGTTGCACCACAGCAGCATGGTCTATGAAATGGCCGTTGATCAGGTGAAGAAGACGTACCCCGGCTACCAGCCTCCTGAAGAACGCGCCCCCGGCTACCGCATCGACACCGAAAAAGAAGAAGAAGTCGAAGAGGTGTTGACCGAACTCATCGAAGAGCTGGAAGACACTGAGGCCGTCAAAGTAAAAGAACACGTCGAACTCGACCGGGGCTTTGAATACGGCATCGGCATCGATGTCTGCCTCAACGCCGAAGACATCACCGACGAAGTCATCGAACAGTTCATCAATCAATTCAATAGCAACTCACTCCGCCTCGACCAAACGCTCTACTCGTTTTCGAGCGATGAGGAAGAGTAAATAGCGTTCAAGGTCCAAGCGGCCTATCGCCGCAGATCCAATCTCCAAAGTAGCAGACTCCAGAATAAGTCGCGTCAGCTACCTTGGACATTGGACCTGCGGCGATAGGCCGCTTGGACCTTGAACATAACTCCAATGCAATTCCAGGGAACCGACGCCTACGTGGCCACCCGCGAGTTGAGCGTGGCCGTCAATGCTGCTATGCAGTTGCAGAAGCCGCTGCTCATCAAGGGTGAGCCCGGCACCGGCAAGACGTTGCTGGCGTTCGAAGTGGCGCGGGCGCTCAATAAACCGTTATTTACCTGGCACGTCAAATCGACCACCACGGCGCAGCAGGGACTGTATGAATACGACGCCGTCTCGCGCCTCCGCGACTCGCAACTGGGCGACCGCGAAGTAGGCGATCTGGCGGCGTACATCAAAAAAGGAAAACTCTGGGAAGCCTTCGATACCGATGAGTCGGCGGTGTTGCTGATCGACGAAATCGACAAGGCCGACATCGAATTCCCCAATGATCTGTTGCAGGAGCTCGACCGCATGGAGTTTTATTGCTACGAACTGCGGCAGACGATCCGGGCGCGTCACCGGCCGGTGGTCATCATTACGTCGAACAACGAAAAAGAACTGCCCGACGCCTTTCTGCGCCGCTGCTTCTTTCATTACATCCGGTTCCCCAACCGCGATACGATGCAGCAGATCGTCGACGTGCATTTCCCGAAACTACCGGGCGAACTGATGGCCAAAGCATTGTCGGTGTTCTACGGCATCCGTGACGTAAAAGCGCTGAAAAAGAAGCCCTCGACGAGCGAACTGATCGACTGGATTCGGCTGCTGGTGGTAGCGGGCGTCACCCACGACGACCTCACCGACCTCGAAAACCTGCGTGAGGTACCGCCTTACCTCGGTGCCCTCCTCAAAAACGAACAGGATGCCGACCTGCTCGCCGCCCTCCGGACGCGGAAGTAAAGGAGAATGAATAATGTACAATGCACGATGAATAATGTACAATGAACGGTGCAGTACAGTATCCTTCAGCCAGTTATGTAATCATACGGGGTCTTTGTTCATCGTGCATTGTACATCATTCATTATCCATTAAGCTATGTTCCTCGCTTTCTTTCTCCTGCTGCGGCAACAGGCGTTGCCGGTAACGTTGTCGGAATACCTGACGCTGCTGGAGGCGTTGCGGAGCGACGTGGGCGGCACAACGATCGACGATTTTTATTACCTCAGTAAGACCACGCTGGTTAAGCACGAGCAGCACCTCGACCTGTTCGACCGGGTGTTTGGCGAGTGGGTGTCAGGTACGTTGGTGGTTACCGGTGAGGCGCTGCCCGAGGTGCCTCCCGCCTGGCTGAGTGATGCGCTGGCGCTGAACCTCACCGACGACGAAAAAGCGGCGCTGGAAGCCGCTGGCGGCCTCGATGCCCTGTATGATCGCCTGCGAAAACTGCTCGACGAACAGCAGGAACGCCACGAAGGCGGTAATACCTGGATCGGTACGGGCGGTACGTCGCCCTTCGGTAATAGGGGGTACGCGCCGGAAGGATTCAAACTGGGCCAATCGCCCGCTGACTCGGCAGGCAATCGCCGGGCCACCAAGGTCTGGGAGAACCGCGACTACAAAAACCTGGACGATGGGGTGGAACTGAATACCCGAAACATGAAGATGGCCCTGCGCCGCCTGCGGATACTGACGCGCGAAGGAGCCCCTACGGAACTGGACATCGACGAGACCATTGCCGAAACAAGCCGGAACGGGGGCTATCTCGACGTGAAGCTGCAACCGTCGCGGCAGAACCGGGTAAAAGTGCTGCTTCTGTTCGACGTGGGCGGCTCGATGGACGAACACATCGACTTGTGCAACCAGCTATTTTCGGCGGCGCGCTACCAGTTCAAACACCTCGAATTTCTGTACTTCCACAACTGCGTGTACGAAACGCTTTGGAAAGACAACCGTGGCGACGGACCGCATCGCCGCCGTGACCGCATCCCGACCTGGGAGGTGCTGCACAAGTACAACCGGGAGTATAAAGTAATTTTTGTGGGCGACGCCGCCATGGCACCCTACGAACTCACGCAGCCACGCGGGAGCGTCGAGCATTACAACGAAGAGGCGGGCCTCGTCTGGCTCGATCGGTTCAAGGCGCAGTATCCGTATCTGGTCTGGCTGAACCCCACCCCGGCGGGCTACTGGCAGTACACCAACAGCACCAATCTTATCCGCGACTGGTCCGGTAACCGCATGTTTCCGCTGACGCTCGGCGGGCTGGGGCAGGCCATGAAATCCCTGAAAAATCCGAAGGTGACGTTTTGACGACAGACCGTTTGGGGAATTGCTGTAAGTTGCTGTCCCTTACCGTATCCCGACCGTCATGACTACCCTTCGCTGGCTTTTCTGCCTTTGCTGTCTGCCCCTTCTCATGCAGGCGCAACCTACCCAACGCGCTACCCTGACGGGCAAAATTACCAACGCCACCACGGGTGAGCCCCTGCCGTTTGCGTCGGTCTACATCAACAGCACTACCCGCGGCACCAATACCGACGAAAAAGGCGTCTTCACGCTACCTGATGTGCCCTTCGGCACGACTGAACTGGTGGTTTCGTATACCGGCTTTACGGCCGAGCGCAAGACCATTGATGTCAAAGAAGCCCGGCCCCGCCTGCTCGAAATCACGCTCTTCCCGATGACCAACCTGTTGAACGACGTAGTCGTTAAAGCTGGGAAAGATCGCCAGTGGGAAGGGCAGCTGGATCGGTTCAAGCGCGATTTGCTGGGTACGTCGCCGTTTGCGGGTAAATGCACCATTGTCAACCCGGAGGTGCTCACGTTCAGCGAATCCAACGGGACGCTGACGGCTACGGCCACGGCGCCACTCCTTATCGACAACCGGGCGCTGGGGTTCCGGCTACACTACACGCTGCTGGGGTTCCGCAGCCAGAGCCAGACCGGGCGGGTGGTCTTTGGCGGTACTACGCTCTTCAGCGAACTCAAACCCGACTCGCCCAAGCAGACAGGTACCTGGCAACGTAACCGGGAGGTTGCTTACCGAGGGTCGTTGCGGCACCTGCTGGCTAGTCTGGCAATGGGTACACACGAGAAAGAAGGGTTTCTGGTCTACCAAACCAACCCCGACCGCCCTCTTCCTGACAACCCGCCGCCGACGCTGGGTACGGAACTGGGCCGGCATCTGAAGCCAATCGACCTGAGCACGCTGGTGCTGGCCGGCGCGCAGCCCCACGAGCGCTTTCTGGTCAGTATGAGCACGCTTGAAGTGTTCTACACCCGGTATAACCCCCGTAATTCGCCCTATCGGGATGCGCCCTATGCCTTTTCAAAACTGGTGATGCCTCAGAAATCGCTGGGTTTCACTACGGCGGGGGCCATTACGGCACCGCGTGGTTTCGAGGCCGTTGGCTACCTCAGCGACGATCGCCTCGCCACCGCCCTGCCCGACGACTGGCAACGCACGACCCCGCCCCGCCGCGATTCAACCACTGCCTTACCACCACCGACGTCGACAGGAAAGCTGGCCAGTGGGTTGCCGCACGTTTTTCTGCACATCGACAAGCCACTGTACCTCACCGGCGACCGGCTGGGGCTGAGTGGGTACGTGCTCAAGGGCCGGTCGAAAGTCGATACGGCGGCGGTTGGCCCCGCGCTGAGCGTTGATCTGTGGTCAGACCGGCAGACGCTGGTGCAGCATCAGTGGTTGCCCGTGCGGGAAGGGCGCACGGCCGGTACGTTCCGCCTGTCGGATACGCTGGCGACGGGTACGTACTGGCTTCGGGCCTATACGGAGGCGAGCCGCCAGCAGGGCCAGCCTGCTTTTGAACGCCCCATTGTGGTGGTGAATACCAGTCATTCCGACGTACCCAGCCCCCCCGCCCCAACGGCTCAGCCCGACCGTCGGCGCTGGCCGATGGCTCAACCGGCTGTTTCGAAAGGCATCGTCGCGACGGCTGTGTTAGGCGTGGCTCCAGACAACGCGGCTGCCCGCCCACTCCACATAACCTTACAGGACGAACAGGGCCGGTCTGTGTTTGCCCAACTGTCGGTGGCAATAACCGATGCCGAACTGGTGCCACCCGATTCGCTGGGGCCTGACCTCCCGACTCAACTCGCCCTTGCCGACAGGCAATCGTCGACCACCCGGCCGGTGGCAATACAGCCCGACATTACCCTGCACGGAACGGTGGTAAGTACCGAAAAGCCACCATACAACGTGACCGTTTTCGCGACTGGCGACCCCGCCGTTCAGATGCGGGTAGCGCAAACGGATGCAACCGGGCAGTTTATCGTTGATCAGCTCGACTTGCCCGATACGACGCAGGTCATGGTGCGGGTGACCAACCGGCGTGGTAAGCCCATCGAGGCGAAGGTGTCGTTTGGGAATGGAGCCGACGCGCCAGGTACGTTGCCGGTTGTACCCAACGTAGCCCGGTACGTGGCCCAATGGCGATCGATGATCGAGGCGGGCCGGCAACGCCAGCAGGCTGCCCCGGCGCAATATCGGCAAGCCGATGCGCGTCAACTGAACGAAGTGGCCGTACGGGCTAGCCGCCCCATCGACGACCGCCCCGACGATGTGCGACTCCGCAGCCTGCACGACCGGGTCGACCAGACGATTGTGTTGACCGACCAGACACCAAACGTGACTAATCTGTATTTTCTCATCCAGGCTAAGGTGCCGTCGATTCGGGTGGAGGAGGTGCTGGTAAAAGGGCGGTTGAGCTATTCGGTAAAGTTTCCGGGTACGTCGTCGATCATGAATGCGGCCGTACCCGTACAAACGGGTTTTGGTGCGCCGCCTCCACCTAAACCCACGGCCGATGCTACCATGCAAAACCCGCTGTTTCTGATGGATGGCTTTCCCATCAACGATACCGATGGAACGCAACTGCTGGCCTTTTCGCCCGCCAATATCGAACGGATCGAAGTGCTCAAGTCAGGATCGGTAGCAGCAATCTACGGGGCTAATTCCGCACGGGGCGTTATCGCGTTTTACACCAAAACGACCCGCGAGGCCGCTTCGGTGAAGGGTGTAAGCCGACACACGCTGCGGGGCTATGCCAATCCGGCGGCGTTGCCGCCCCTAACCAACGTACCCAACGCCCGCCGCGACGTGCTGGCCTGGTTGCCACTCGCCACCACCGACGCCTACGGGCAGCTAACCATCCCGATCGAGGTGACTCCTTCGGTACGAACCCTCCGGCTGACAATTCAGGGCGTGACTGATGCGGGGCTACCGGTCTCGTGCGTGCAAACCCTGTCGGTGGGCGGGTCGCATTGACGTTATACAAAGACGCGACGGGCCTCGACCAGATCGGCTTTATGGGCGGCAACCCCATCTAGGGTGTTGGGCGAGCCTTTTTCGAGGCATTGTTCCAGCACAACCAACGGCCTGACGCCCAATTGCTTGATGCTCGTAATTAGTCGGTTGTAGTCGATGTCGCCGGTGGGGGAGAAGGTCTCCGCCCAGATGCCCCCGTTCGACTGCCGCACGTGCATCGACGCGATGCGTTTGCCGTACAGCTTGACCACGTCGAACAACGCCACCTGCGAGTTTTCGGAGCCGCGATATACCCAATGGGCATCCAGACACAGCTTCACGTGGTCGGGGTTACTGCCGAGCATCATGTGGTGAAATTCGCGGGCGGCGGCGCGGTGTTCGGGCGCGTGGGTATGGTAGGCCAGTGTGAGGCCGCGCTGCCGGAGAGACGCCCCCAGCCGGTCGAGGTTGCGCAGCTGTTCGTCGAGTTGCTCGTCGGATTTGTTCTCCCCAGACCCCCATTTGATGGGGTTGGGGTTTGTGACGATAATGCGGGTACCCAGTGGTTTCACGGCATCGGCGATCGCCAGCGCCATCGTAATCGACGTGTCGGCCTCGGCCCGGTTATGCAGCGAACTGTTGACGTAGATGGAGGGCATCGTCAGCCCATATTTTTTCAACAAAGGAGCCAGCGCGTTGGCGGCGGCGGGCGAGTCGATGCTGGGTTCATAGGCCGTGAAGCCCGACGCCACATAATCGCGCATCGATGCGTCGGGGTCCTTCATCCACTGCTTGCCCGCCCGCTCGTAGAACGTCAGCCACGAGTAGGAATTGCAGGACAGCGAGAGGGGCGCGGCCACGGCTGGCACAACCAGCGACGGGGCGGTGGCGAGGGCAGCAGTACCCAACGAGAAAGAGGTTAAAAACTGGCGGCGCGACGGGCTCATGGCAGGGTGGAAGTTGTGATCTGCCAGTAAAAGACAATACTTCCCTAAAGTTCACGGCTTTCGGCAGCAAACCGGTGCAGTCAAAGCCGAACGGGCAGGCAATCAGCGGGTTGACGACAACCTTGCCGGGGCAGGATGGCGATCGGCTGGCACTATGGTAAAAGATTGTCTCGCTTTGTGTTGGCAAAGCGACGCCCAGACCAGATTTTTGAGGCATTCTAACGTACCCGTCAACTTCATACGCGTTCATGCACATTGCGATTACCGGAAATATCGGCGCCGGGAAGACTACCCTGGCCAAACAATTAGCGGCACACTACGGCTGGGACGTTCTCTACGAAGCCGTGGAAGGTAACCCGTATCTTGCTGATTTCTACGGTGATATGGCCCGTTGGTCGTTTCACCTGCAAATCTATTTCCTGAACAGCCGGTTTGAACAGGTGCAGAAAATCCGGGAGTCGGGGCGGAGTGTGATTCAGGACCGGACTATTTACGAAGACGCTTACATTTTCGCCAAGAACCTCTACGACACCAACATGATGGTGCCGCGCGACTACGAAACGTATCGGTCGTTGTTCGATAACATGCTGAGTCTGGTGCGCCCGCCCGATCTGATGATCTACCTGCGCGCCGACTTGCCGAAGCTGATCGGGCAGATCAAAAAACGGGGGCGCGATTTCGAGCAGGCCATGAGCCCGACTTACCTGCAAAGCCTGAACCTGTTGTATGACGAATTTGCCCAGCAATATCAGGCGGGCGATCTGCTCGTCATCGACGTGAATAACCTCGACTACGCCAACAATCCCGACGATTTGCAGCACGTGATCGGCCTCATCGATCGGCAACTGGCCGTTAAAGTGTAGGGGCTACTTGCGGCCCAGCGTGAGCAGCACCACGCCGATCAGCGCCACCCCGGCCCCCACCAGCGACCGGCCCGAGAACACCTCGCCCGCAAACAGAACGCCCAGCAAAACGGCTACTACCGGGTTGACAAAGGCGTAGGTCGACAGGAGCGAGGGCGTGGCGTTGCGCGCCAGCCAGGCGTAGGACGAAAAGCCGATGATGCTGCCAAAAACGACCAGATACAGCACCGACCACAGAGCTTTGGTGGGCGCAATCAGAATA
Source organism: Fibrella musci (assembly GCF_041321105.1). NCBI lineage: Bacteria > Pseudomonadati > Bacteroidota > Cytophagia > Cytophagales > Spirosomataceae > Fibrella > Fibrella musci. Next base: position 82,273 of record NZ_JBGGWD010000001.1, read on the forward strand.
CTGAACACGCCGACTGGTTCGGTCAATAGGCTGATAACCAACAGAAAAAAGCCGCCCAGTAGCATTTGCATGCCGCTCGCCAGCGTTTGTCCGGGTTGCGGAAGGCGCGGTGTAAGCAACGTACCCACAGCCCACGACAGATTGCCCGCCGCCACCAGCGACGTGCCGATGAGGTTGGCGTGCACACCACCCGTGCTCACCAGCCGGTCGGGTTTAATGAGCAGGTAGATGCCGATAACCCCCACCCCAACGCCCAGCAGCGAGAGGGTCGTGGGCCGAACGCGGGCAAACCAGAGCCAGTTCAGGAGCAACAGAAAAATAGGTAACAGGCCACCCAACAGCGCCGCCATCCCGGTTGGAATATACTGTACAGCGATGGTCAGCGCGCCGTTGGCGATTGTCAGCAGGAAAAAACCGATCAGCGCCGTCGATTGCCAATGCTGACGGGTTGGGCGTTCGCTGCCCGTCAGCCGGGCGTAGCCGTAAAGCAGACTCCCCGAGACCAGATACCGCACCGACGCCATGTAGAGTGGCGGCATCTGTTCGGTCATGAAGTGAATGAACAGGTAGGTAGACCCCCAAAGCAGGTAAACGGCCCCTAAAGCCGACCACAATTGAACGCGGTCGGGCTGCCTGACGTCGGAACGGGGCGAATCAATAGTCATGCGTATCGACAATACTCTGTTGGCGAATATCGACCCTGCAAAAGTAGCAGTATCCGTAGCGTTGGCTCGTTAGCTATGGGCAGGCTTATAGTTTTCCTTGGAAAAAGGCAAGCTAGCCGTCTTTCTTAAGCGAAAAATGGGCCGGTCGTGGCTTATCGACCATCAGCAGCACACCTTGCCGGGTGAGGTCGTGCAGCAGTTTGTTGGCGCGGTACTCCGAAATATTAACCAGCTTCGCCAGTCTGGCCGCCGTGACGCTATCGTTCTTTCGCAGAAACTGAAGCAGGTTTTTCACCATCGTCGTCTGTAACAGTTGCTGGTTGACCTCGTTGTCGTCAATCAGCAGGCGCTGCGTCGGCACCGATTTATCGCGCTGCCGAACGTAAATCGTGCGTTCGTTGTGTTCGTTGACCGCCGTGTGGGGTTTTTCATCGCTTTCGGGTACCGTCACCACCAGCACATTGCGCCCTTCGTGCCTGACAATCTCGTAGGAAACCGATAGCGTCGGTTCGATCAGGAAATCGGTGGCGCGTTCGATAATCTGCATCTCCCGGTATTCGGAGTCGATGCCCACCGTTCGCCCGTCATCGTCGACGCCAATCAGGATAGTACCACCTGAGGTGTTGGCGAAGGCCGTGAGGGTTCGGGCAATGCGATAGGCGCTGGATAGTGTGCGTTTGTATTCAATCTGAATACCTTCGCCCTGCTCAAGATAGGGGGCTAGTCGCTTCATTGGATAAGGTTTGGATAGATAACAATAAAGTAAGGCTGGTTGTGTTTGCTGGTGAGCGTACACCGTAGCGAATCACAGCAGAGCGAGCGCACGCGAAAAAACATACACAGGCCTGCCCAGAGCAGTATACTCCGAGTAGACCTGTGTCGTACGTGCGAAAAAATAGTTGGATAAGCGCAGGTAAAGCGCCTATGCGTTGTTGACCTGAAGCGGAATAAAGTCAACTATGCGAGCGGCTTATCAAACGTATCAATACATGTTAGTTTTGCCAAATTAAAATTTATGTACTTTTACTAAGTATCTATCTTACTATTTTGTATGTTTTGGTCTGGTTGTTGAAAATGACTTGTATAAAGTAAGGCCCTGATCGGTCATTATGTATAAATATTCTTTTATTTTTAGTAACATTGCCAATTGACTGGCTGCTTACTTCAGTACCAGTGAGCGTTAATACGCGTAGTTGAACAGGGTCGGGGGTATCTGTAAGGAATTCCACCCAAGTATCTCCGTTGCCCGGATTGGGGTAAACATGCACTAGATTGTCGATAATGGGCTCGGTTGGAGTGGGCAGGAGTACCGATACGGCATTGCCGTTCAGGATGGTGCCCGACCCGCAATCATTGCTGATGCTACTAAGGGTAGTTAAGCCGGGGCGGGGTGCTGAAAACGCCACAACGGTGGGGCTAGCGGTCGCCGAAAAGGTGGTGCCGTCGGAAAAACTACCCCGCCAGGGCGATGAGCCTGTAAGGGCAAGCGTCACCGAAGCCGGTTGCCCGGCCAGCACCGATGCCGAACCGGTGACGGTTGCCGTTGCGGTTTTCAGCACGCTGAAGGCCGCGCTGGCAACCATGTCGGCGTAGGGCACCCCACGCGATACCAGCCGCAGCCGATAGCCGCTGCCCGCGCCAAGCGTGGTGGGCAGTGTAACGGTCTGATTTTTAGCCAGCGGGAACGTACCCAGCACCGTGGAGGCGGCGAAATTACCCGATGCATCGGAGAGTTGCAGCTCGCACTGCCCGGCGCTCTTGGTGGTGTTTTCAAACGTGGTCGTAATGGCCAGTGAACCGCCCGCACAAACAGCACCAGTCGAGGTGAGCGACACCGACAGCCGGGGGCGGGCACCCACCTGCACCGTGTATTCATCGGCCAGACAACCCCGTCCGTCGGTAACCCGGAACGTACCTGACTGATTGACCGCGCGGATCGTACGCCCTGTTTGCCCATTCGACCAGGTATAGGTAGCAGGCAGCCCATTACCCGTCACGTTGGCCCCCGTCCAGGAGGCTGTCAGTGCCAGCGTATCGGCGTATTCTACGGAAAGCGTCTGGCGGCGATTTACGTTTTTGACCATCGTGAAGCGGTCTTTCACGCCGCTGGGGGCTATCCATTGGGCATCGAGCCGGTTTTCGGCTACGTCGATGAGCATGGAACCGCCTTCGTCGGTGTAGCTGTACACCATGGCCTTGTGCGGGTAATTGGGCGCCCGGCCTGTATTGGCCCCGCCCGATCCATTCACGATATAAACCACACTGCCTTTGGCGGGCAGAATCGGGCAGGAGTTGGCCGACCCGTCGTAGCGCCCCGTGCTGCTGTCGACGGTCATGGTACGCTTGTCGAACGTAGTCGACAGGCCCCGATGCCCGCGAATCTGGTAGGTACGTTCGTAGACGTGGCTATGGCCGCTCAGCACCAGATCGACGTTGTAACGCTCAAAGATGGGTGTCAGGCGTTCGCGGTTCAGAATCAGATCCTGCTCGGTATCGGCGTTGCGCGAGCCCTGGGTGTAGGGCGGGTGGTGGAAGAAAATAATCGTCCAGGGCTTTTTGTTGGCGGCGAGGTCGCGCTTGAGCCATTGAATCTGCGTGCCGGTGGTGTCCCAGATGCGGTGCTTACCCGCTTCATTGCCAAACGAATCGAGCGAAATCAGGTGCACCGGTCCATAGTCGAGCGAATAATACGACGGCGACCCCGACGGCACGCCCCCCGCCTCGCCGCGTTGCGGATGGCTGGTGAGGGCGTAATAGGGTACGTTGAAGTCGTTGTTATCGTCGTGGTAGTCGTGGTTGCCGGGGGTCGCTACTGCGGGTAGGTTACGCAGGTACGTTGGGTAATAGTCGAAGACATAACGCTGGTATTCATCGTCAGTTCCGCTGGAGTAGGCATTGTCGCCCAGCCAGACCCACAGGTCAGGGCGGCGGGATTTACTGGCTTCGACAAACGACTCGGTCGCTTGTTTCTGCCGCTCCGAGCCCGTACCGAAGTCACCCAGTACCCACAGCCGCACGGGGGCTACCGAGGCTGGGGCGGGTGAGGTGATGAAGAAATACGAGGCGTCGGGTGTGAGCAGGTCCTTCGCCGACGTACCCACCACGTACCCGTAGCGCGTGGCGGGTTGCAGGCCTGTCAGGGTCACTACGTGTTCGGTGGTTTGTTGGCCATCGGCGGCTTGCCGGGCGAGGTTGTCGCCAAACCGAACCCGACTGTCGGTAGGCTGATCGGTTCGCCAGCGGACCACGATGCTCGTTGGCGTTACGTTTTGCAGGTAGGGCCCGCGCACGATGGTTTGCGCCGCGCCCGGCGATGAAACGATAAACAACAGCGCGACAAAATAGACAAAACGTAGCGTGTAAGACATGAGTTGAGCGGCTAACAGACACGTAAAGGTACAACAAACAAAAAAGCCCGGTCGCAGAGCGGCACGGGCTTAGTGGTATAGTATGTATGTACTCTTTGAGGCTGTTGGCAATCACAGATATGGGTACACAAAGAGTAGCAAATGCCGTGCCAGATTTTGATGTTAGGTTCAACGTTCAAGGTCCAATGTTCAAGGTTGGCTGACGTGCGGTTACTGTTGCGTCAGCCAACCTTAAACATTGGACCTTGAACGTTGAACATCACTTTACGCTTTCTCCACAACGACTTTGAGCACAAACTCGTCCATTTCGATCTCGACGGATGAGCCGTTGAGGCCCGTAACCAAGTCTAGTTCAACGGCCTGTACTTCCTGCTGAATGTAGGCTTTATTGGCTTCTACAGCCGCTGCGAGCAGTTCATCGTTGCGCTCCAACTGAATCCGGATCTTGTCGGTTACCTCAAACTGCTGGTCCTTGCGCAGGTTCTGAATCCGGTTCACCACGTCGCGGGCGATGCCCTCGCGGCGCAGTTCGTCGGTCAGTTTTACGTCGAGGGCTACCGTCAGCGGGCCATCAGTCGCTACCACCCAGCCGGGAATATCCTCCGTCAGAATCTCTACGTCCGTCAGGGCGATGCTGAAACCGCTCAGTTCGATCGTCTGGGTACGTTCCAGTTCGGTCAGTTGGTCGCCCGTCATGCCGGTGATGGCAGCGGCCACGTCTTTCATCTGCTTGCCGAATTTGGGGCCGAGCGCCTTGAAGTTCGGTTTCACCTTCTTGGTGAGGATGCCGCTGGCGTCGTCGACAAACTCCACGGCTTTCACGTTCACTTCGCTCTGAATAATGGGAGCCACGTGTTCGATCTGCCGCCGCGTGTCGGGTGTCAGCACTGGGATCATCAGGCGCGATAGGGGCTGGCGTACTTTCAACTTGTGCCCTTTCCGCAGGCCGTGGACCATCGAACTGATTTGCTGCGCGAGCGCCATCGACGTTTCCAGATCGGTGTCGATCCAGGTGTCGTCGGCGGCGACCCAATCAGTAAAGTGCACCGAATCGTGCTGGAAAAACGCATCCGCGCCCGCTTCGCTGCTATTGGCTGGCGTAGCGGTTTCGTCGAACGAACGGCCCGTCAGGTTGCGGTATAGCCAATCGGCGTAGAACGGAGCGATGGGCGACATCAGTTGCGCCACCGTCGATAGGCAATGGTGCAGCGTCTGGTAGGCCCCGCGTTTGTCGGCCGTCAGTTCCCCATCGCCTGAGCCCCCGGTCCAGAAACGCCGCCGACACAGGCGCACGTACCAGTTTGAGAGTTGGTCGTTGACGAAATCCTGCACCAGCCGCCCTGCTTTGGTGGGGTTGTAGGTATCGAATTGCTCGGTCACCTCCCGAATCAGCGTGTTCAGCTTCGACAGAATCCAGCGGTCCATTTCGGGCAACTGCTCGCGCGGAATGCGGCGGTCGGCCGGCTCGATCTGGTACCCGTCGAGGTTGGCGTAGAGGGCAAAGAAATTGTACGTGTTGGTGAGCGTACCGAAGAAGCGGCGCTGCACCTCCACAATGCCGTCGAGGTTAAACTTCAGGTTATCCCAGGGCTCGGCGTTGGTGATCATGTACCAGCGCGTGGCATCGGGGCCATATTGGCTCAGCGTCGCGAACGGGTCGACGGCATTGCCCAGCCGCTTCGACATTTTGTTGCCGTTCTTGTCGAGCACCAAGCCCGTGGACACCACGTTTTTGAACGCCACTGAGTCGAACAGCATGCCCGCAATGGCGTGGAGCGTAAAGAACCAGCCACGCGTCTGATCGACCCCTTCCGAGATAAAATCGGCCGGGAACGCCTGTTCGAACACGTCTTTGTTCTCAAACGGGTAATGCCACTGCGCATACGGCATCGCGCCCGAGTCGAACCACACGTCGATCAGGTCTGGTTCGCGCTGCATCAGCTGCCCCGACGGCGATACGAGGTAAATCTCGTCGGAGTAAGGGCGGTGCAGATCGAACGTACCGGCTGCGTGTGCCGCCAGGAACGCCTCATTCTGGGTACGTTGCTCGTCGGTCAGTACGTCGGTGGCCTGCGCCTGCTGCACCTTTTCCAGCAACTCCGCCACCGATCCGATGCACACTTCTTCGTGGCGACCGCCAACGGCCGACTCGCTGCGCCAGATCGGCAGGGGCGTACCCCAGTAACGGCTGCGGCTGAGGTTCCAGTCGACGAGGTTTTCGAGCCAATTGCCAAACCGGCCGGTGCCCGTGCTTTCGGGTTGCCAGTTGATGGTTTTGTTCAGCTCCACCAGCCGGTCTTTCACCGCCGTGGTACGGATAAACCAGCTATCAAGCGGGTAATACAGGATGGGCTTGTCGGTGCGCCAGCAGTGCGGGTAGGGGTGTTCGTACTTCTCCACCCGGAACGCCTTGTTTTCTTCTTTCAGCTTGATGGCGATCAGCACGTCGGTGGGCCGGAAATCCGGATCGGCACGCTCCTCGTCGCTGTAGTATTCTTCTTTTACGTACCGGTGGGCGAAATCCGTGATCTGGGCCACGAACCGCCCCTGCCGGTCTACAACAGGTACGTCCTTGCCGGTTTCGTCCTTCACCATGATCGCCGGCACGCCGTTTTGCTGCGCCACCCGGAAGTCATCAGCCCCGAACGTAGGCGAGGTATGTACCACCCCCGTGCCGTCTTCCGTCGTCACGAAATCGCCCAGAATCACCCGGAACGCCTTGCCAACTCCCTCTCCTGCTTTTGAGGGGAGGGCTGGGGTGGGGTCTACATACGGCATCAACTGCTCATATTCGATGCCCTCCAGGTCTTTGCCTTTAAACTCCGACACCAGCGCCCAGGGCTGCGTTTTGTCGGTAGGCAGGTAGGCATCGAACGCCGCCGCGCTGTCGGGGCTGTCGACGCGGCTCTTCTCATTGAACCAGCGACTCACCAGCGCTTTCGCCAGTACCACATGCACCAGCTGATGCGTGTAGGGGTTGATCGTTTTCACCAGCACATAGTCGATGTTGGCGCCAACCGTGAGGGCCGAGTTGGCAGGCAGCGTCCAGGGCGTAGTTGTCCAGGCCAGGATGTACACGTCGGCATCGTTCGAATCGAAGAACAGGAAGCCCGACTTACCGTTGGGTTTCACCTTGAACTGCGCCACGATGGTCGTGTCCTTCACGTCCTTATACGTACCTGGCATGTTCAACTCGTGTGAGCTCAGGCCCGTGCCGGCCTTGGGCGAAAACGGCTGGATGGTATAGCCTTTGTAGAGTAACCCTTTGTCGTAGAGTTGCTTCAGTAGCCACCAGATCGACTCGATGTACTCATTGCGGTAGGTGACATAGGGGTTGTCGAGGTCGACCCAGTAGCCCATGCGCTCGGTCAAGTCATTCCACCGGTCGGTGAATTTCATGACTGCCTCGCGGCACTTCTGGTTGTATTCCTCAACGCTGATGCTTTTGCCGATATCGTCTTTGGTGATGCCAAGCTCCTTCTCGACCTGCAACTCGATGGGCAGGCCGTGCGTATCCCAGCCGCCTTTGCGGTTTACCTGAAAGCCCCGCAGCGTTTTGTAACGGCAGAAAATGTCTTTAATGGTCCGGGCCATCACGTGGTGAATGCCCGGCATCCCGTTGGCCGATGGTGGCCCTTCGTAGAAGGTAAAGGTTGGCTGTCCGTCGCGGATCGCCACCGACTGTTCGAAAGCGCGGGTCCGTTTCCAGTGCGCCAGCACGTCATCGGCCACCCGGGCATAATCCAGATTTTTGTATTCGTTATAAAGCACGTCGCAAACGGGAATGTCAGGCCGCAAAGATACGGCATAGTTCAAACCTATAAGGTTTTGGAAATCGTATAGGTTTCCTGATAGGTAGAAAGCCGACCTGCGAACTACCGGTTAGTCCACGTCGAAAAGTCAACAGGCTAGTCTACCAACCGTCTGTCCAGGGGGATCGGCTGCTGCCGAATGAGTTCAACCTGCGAAAAGTCGGGATGCTGCGGATGAAGCAAGAGATTATACGAAATCTCCAAAATAGCAGATGGCACCGCTATAGCAAGACAAAACGGAGCTGTTAACCACTCCCCCAGAATGCCTTGTGTCTCGGCGAGAGTACCCTGCTTCCAGTAAGTAGGCAGCCGGGCGGCTTCCAGCCAAAACACGGTATCAGGGCCGTCGGGCAAACGTAAGGTACTTAACCAGATCTGCGGTAACTCGGGTAACGCTACAGGCGGCAGGTGAACCAGCGTTTCCAGTAAGGCGAGTTCGGGTGTTCGGCTTGTGTAAAGTATGCCCCGTCCTTTGGGGTTCCACCGGCCGCCGTACCGATGACTTCCTATAACCGAGAGGGGATCGGTGTGATAAGGCGCTTTATTGATGCGATATACGTCCACTGGATTACCCAACTAGCCCCCACTCAATTCGGCCCAGTACGTCGTCGGCTAACATAAAGCCCGATACCGTATCCAGTACAGCCAGCGGCGACTGAGGAACCAGGCCATCCGTTGAGGGTGGCTGAGCCGTGGGTACGTAGGCGACAAAGGGTTCGTGAAAGCTGCCCAGCGTGCTAAGAGGCATGGTCGTCTCCGCATCGCTGGTATCGGATCCTGTTCGGTAAGCGAGTTCGTCCAATGGGGTACGTAGCCACCGACTCAGTAAGTCAGCACGTCCATCAAAAACAGCGAGTCCGTGCCGAAGCAGTTGTTCGAGCAAAAGCAAGCGTTCGCCAGCTGACAATGACAATGGTTCGTGAGGCGCTTTACCATGCAGGCTCCGCACCGACATAGCCAGCGCATAGGCCATCTCTTTGTCCGTCAGGCCGACCAGCTTAGCCACTTCATCGACCCGACGACGCAAGATACCCCGCCGTGCCTGCTGAATAAAACCTATACTGGGTGAAGCGGTCTGCATGGTGTTCGTTCAAATGCTATACTGGCAAATGTACCAACAGAGAATGGCAAAAATGCGTTCCTAGTCGAACAACAGCCAGTCGACGCCGAAACCGAATCCGCGCTGAAGTTGGAGGAAGCCGGGCGCTACGAAATAACCGGCTGGACCCAGCAGTCCCTGATTGGCGTGGTTTAGCTTCACGAAGAAACGAACCCGGTTCACGCGCATGTTGGCAAACACGTCGGCCAGCAGCGCGCCTTCTACCAGTTGCTGATCCTGCAAATAGTATTGTTGCGTAACGGGATTGTAGGCGTTGCCGTAATAAGCCGATTTGTAGTGGAGCTGAATACCCGTCTGGATGTGCAGCACCTTGGCGTAAATGAAATCGTACTGAATGCGGCCATTGAAAAAGAACGTCGGTACACGCAGTACATCATTACCGGCATTGAGCGTGTAATACGCCTGCGCACTGGCCTGAAAGCGCGAGCGGGTGTAGTTGGCACCCAGGCCCAGCCGTAGCATGGTAAAGGCCCCTGACTGGGCGGGTCGAGCCTGCCGGTCGAAATACACGTAGTTGTCGATGAGCCAGAAATCGGCGCCGGGCGTGACGAGCCAGTTTTTAGTGCGCACGTTCAGTTGCCCGTAGGCGTGCTGGGTACGTTGAAACTGGTTGGCCGTATTGGTCCAGGTGAGGCTCTGCACGTTGCTGATGAATCGCTGGGCGATCAGCGGGGGCGCGGCCTGCACCGACGTAAAACCCGCCGTGAAATACTTGCTTTCCAGTTGCCCGTTGAGCCGGAACGCGCCCGTGTTGGTCGAGCCGATGTCGGCCACCAGAAACTCACCTTCGGCCGTCAGACGGGACAGGCTGTCGGGGAAATAATAGCCGACCCAGCCGCCGATGTAGTTCTCGAAGCTCTTGCGCGTATCGTAGCGTTGCAGTGGTGACGTGTTGCCCAAGGCGGTTTCCGATCCGGTTCCGGTCACCAGTGTCGTTGATAAGACGTTGTAATCACCCTGCTGACTGTAATAACGGGGGCGGTAATAGACCCGGTAGTTGTAGGCAGCCCCCCGTCGGGTGAAGATGCCCTTCACGCCGAACGTGTTGTCGATCGACTGCCAATAGACATCCTGCTGAATGCGGGTGCTGTCGCCAAACCGGGCCGGAATGAACGCGTTACCATCGCCGCCAACGGAGCGGGTATCGTAAAAACGGGAAAAGTTCTGATTCTCCACGACGGCATCATCGCGGTAGTTGTTGATGCGCGTGAGATAATCCAGTTTGTGGAAGAACTGTATCCCTTGCGCCGGGGCATACTGGTGGTAGAGGTGAATGGCCGTGCGCCGTTCCCAGCCCAATGTCGCGGCCAGCTTGGCCTGCCCCTCGTAATCAATCGTGATGCTATCCTGACCGGGCAGCGGACTGTTGGGTACGTTGCCGCCCTGCTCCGGGAGGCTGTGGTTCATGTGGTTGAGGTGCGCCAGCAACACATAGCGGTCATCGGCTGTCCGGTAGTTGCCGTGGAGTAGCACGCCCCAGTTCTGGGCCAGCAGGCGCTGCGTCTGCGAGGTGCTGCCCGGCAGGCCAAACTGCCGCTCCGACGTGAAGCGCTGAATGGCAAAGCCCGCGTTGAGTCGGGGCGTGATGTTCTGATTAAAGTCGAAGTTCAGGATGTTCTGGTTTCGCCCGCCCAATACCAGATACAGTTCGGTAAATGGCGATTTGGTATCGTAGTAACGTACCTGATCGGTCTGGTAGCCAAAGGGCGAAAACACATAGTAGCCCTGCTGGGCGCCAATCTGTATGGGGGTATTGTAATAAACGGGCCGCAACGGTGTACCCAGGTTACCGAGGTCGGTCAGCAGGTTTTTGTTGCGCTGGGTAAACTCAAACTGATGCACACCCACCAGCGCCGTATCGGTCAGGTACAGCGTTTTGCGGTTGTTAAAGACATCGCTTTCCAGAAAAAAACGGGTCGTTTTGGGGCCGTAGATCACCTTCGTCGAGTCGTCGATGCCTACGCCCGGCCCCTGCCCACCGGGGCGGCCGGCGCCACCACCCGGAAAGGTGCCTCCCGTGCCGGGAAAGCCATTACCCGATTGAGAGCCCGCGGTGGGGAAGCCGGTTTGCTGGGCCTGTAGGTCGGTGAACCAGCCAAGCAGGGAGAAAAGGACGAGAAAACGATAACGCATGAAAAGGAATACCTGAAGTCGGCCAAGCTCGCTTTGCAACGCCAAGCCTGCAACGCTAAGCTTGCAAAGGTAACCCAAACGACTTCAGCGGTGGTAGTCCGGTGGCTAGTTAACGATTTTTAAGCGTCCAGAGCACCCGATCGGCCAGCGCCGTAGCGTCGGTTTCCTGCCAAAACTGCATCGCTACGGGCAAGTAGGCCAGTGGCAGGGAGGCCATCTCGGCGGGCGTAAAGAGCGCCGCCAGCTTCACCCGGTCTTTTTCGGTGGTCAGCAGCGTATGGCCCGTCGGCAACGTACCCAGCAGCCGATCGACGTCGGCGCGGGTGTAGGGATGATGATCGCCGTAGGCAACATGTTGCACCAGCCCCCAGGTGTCGCGTACATACTGCTCGAGTGGGCGGGCGTCGGCCAGCCCCGATACCAGCAACACCGGCCCGTTGGGCGCCAGCACCTCGTGCGTGCCAAACCGACGGGGCGGGTCGTAGTGCAGGCCCGCAAACCAGACAGGTACGTCCGGACGAGCGTAACGCCGGATCTGGGCCGTGATGTCGGCCCGTTCGGTAGGAGTGGGGTCGTGCGGGCATTTGGTCACAATTACGGCGTCGGCGCGGCGAGCCCCGTGCCGCCGTTCGCGCAGTCGCCCGCCCGGAAAGGGGTGGTCGGTATAAAAAGGACGGTTGTAGTCCATTAGCAACAGATTCAGGTGTGGGCGCACGGCTCGGTGCTGAAAGGCGTCGTCGAGCACCACGGTCCCGATGGCGGGTTGCTCGGCGGCGAGGCGTTGCAGGGCGTTGGCCCGGCGTTCATCCACGCAGATGGTTACCCGGCTGTCGAAGGCCTGATCGCCGAAGGTCTGGTACAGTTGCAGCGGTTCGTCGCCCAGCGTTTCGGCAGTATCGGTGGGGGTGGCGAGGCGAAAACCGCGCGTTTTCCGACCGTAGCCTCGACTGATGGTGGCCAACTGACCGGTCAGGGCCGGATCGACGTTTAAGAGGTACCGTAGCAGGTACGTGACGGCCGGCGTTTTGCCCGTTCCGCCGACCGTCAGGTTCCCCACGGAAAGGCAACATTGTGTGGGGGTGAAACCAGCCAACCAACCCGCGTCGTAGAGCGAATTGCGAAGGTCAAGAAGGCCTCCGTAGAGCGAGGAAAGGGGTTTTAGAACCAATCAGGATGTAACGCTTTAGGTAATAATTTCGTAACATGTTTTTGCTGATGGGCCAAAAGTAGTAGTTTTAACCGTCCCTTATTTCTACGCCCACCCTCGTCCCAATGAGTCTCCAGGTCAGCTACCTGAAATATACCCTGCACTTCACGTTCGAGGCCGGCACCTCGCGGGGGACGCTTACCCAGAAAGACTCCTACTTCCTTCGACTGGTCGATACTGACCAACCCGACGTGGTTGGCTACGGTGAATGCGGCCCCCTGAAAGGCCTCAGCCTCGATGATCAGCCCGACTTTGAAGACCGACTGGCCGACTACTGTTCCTACTTCAATCAGCTTGATCTTCAACTGTTTGACTGGAACGTACCTATCGTCTTAAACCAACTTATCAGCCAGCAATATCCGAGCATTTTGTTTGGGTTTGAAACTGCTATGCACGACTTTCTGTCGGGCGGTAAACGGTTCATTCGCGAGAACGAGTTTGTGCACGGCCGGCGGACCATTCCGATCAACGGGCTGGTCTGGATGGGATCACACGAGGCCATGCGCGCGCAGATCGACCAGAAACTGGCGGCGGGATACACCACTATCAAGCTCAAAATCGGGGCGATCGACTTCGATCAGGAATGCGCCCTGCTGGGCTACATCCGCGAACGGTACAGCCCCGAGCAGATTACGCTGCGCGTGGATGCCAACGGCGCTTTTCGGCCCGACGAGGCAATGGGCAAGCTGGAACGGCTGGCCTACTATGGCCTGCATTCGATCGAACAACCCATCAAACCCGGTCAGCACGAGCTCATGGCCGAGCTATGCCGCCATACGCCCGTGCCCATCGCCCTCGACGAGGAACTGATCGGGCACATGGAATACGTCGATAAGTTTCGGTTGCTGAAGAAAATTCAGCCGCAGTACGTGATCCTGAAACCAACGTTGCTGGGTGGTTTGCGCCACTGCGACGAATGGATCGAACTGGCCAACCGCCTCGGCATCGGCTGGTGGATCACCTCGGCGCTGGAATCGAATATCGGCCTGAACGCCATTGCCCAGTACGCGGCTCAGTTTAAGAACCTGATGCCGCAGGGGCTGGGCACGGGGCAACTCTACCACAACAATATCGACAGCCCGCTACGGATCGATCACGGCACACTTCGCTACGACCCCGCCGTTTCCTGGCATCTGAATGGAATCAGTCTGTAAAGCCGCAACGGGTTGCGGCTTTCTTGTTTAACGCCTATGAAAACGCTTTCTTCTCGTTTTAAAACCAGTTTGGCCTGCCTGGCGGGTACGTTGCTGGCTTTGTCGGCACACGCCCAATCGAGCGATCTGCTGCCGGGCGCGGGTGGTTTTACCCGCGCCGATACCCTCCGCGGCACGCTCACGCCCGAACGTACCTGGTGGGATCTGCGGCATTACCACCTTCAGGTACGTGTCAACCCCACCGACAGCACGATCAGCGGCCGGAACGATATTCGGTATAAGGTGCTGAAGTCGGCGCAGGTACTTCAGATCGACCTACAGAAGCCGATGCGGCTGGTGCGGGCCACGCAGGATGGGCAGGCACTGGCGGTGCGGTCGGAAGGCAACGCGCATTTTGTAACGCTGCTGAAAAAACAACAACCCGGTCAGACCGAAACCGTGACAATCGAATACGACGGTAAGCCGATCGTGGCAAAACGGCCGCCCTGGGATGGGGGCTTCACTTGGGCGCGCGACACCAACAAAGACTGGTTTATCGCCACGTCGTGCCAGGGGCTGGGCGCGTCGGCCTGGTGGCCCTGCAAAGACCATATGTCCGACGAGCCTGATTCCATGCTCATCAGCGCGACCGTCCCGAAACCGTACATGGATGTCTCGAACGGCAAACTCCGCCGCGTAATCGACCATGCCGATAGCACCCGCACGTTTGAGTGGGCGGTGGTCAACCCCATCAACAATTACGGCGTCAACCTGAACATCGCCAGGTACGTTAGCTGGACCGACACCCTGCGGGGCGAGAAGGGCGTACTGCCACTGTCGTTCTATGTACTGCCCGCCTTCGAGCAGGCGGCGCGGCAGCAGTTCCGGCAGGCCAAAACCATGCTACACGTGTTTGAGCACTGGTTTGGCCCGTATCCGTTCTACGAAGACGGCTACAAGCTGGTGCAGACGCCCTATCTGGGCATGGAACACCAAAGCTCGGTGACCTACGGCAATCGGTTTCGGAATGGTTACCTGGGCAACGACCTGTCGGGTACGGGCTGGGGTCTGAAGTTCGACTTTATCATCATCCACGAGTCGGGGCACGAGTGGTTCGCCAACAACATCACCTACAAAGACATCGCCGACATGTGGATTCACGAAAGCTTTACGGCTTATTCAGAATGCCTGTTTGTGGAATCGCTCTACGGCAAAAACGCCGGGGCGCAGTATGTGATCGGCACGCGGGCTCGGATTATGAATGACCGGCCTATCATCGGCACCTACAACGTCAACCACGAAGGCTCCGGCGACATGTATTACAAAGGCTCCAACATGCTGCACATGGTGCGGCAATGGGTCGCCAACGACGAAAAATGGCGGCAGATTCTGCGCGGGCTGAACAAAACGTTTTACCATCAGACCGTCACGACACAACAGATCGAAACGTACCTGATCAAGCAAACAGGTCTGCCGCTGCAACCGCTGTTCAACCAGTATCTCCGCGACACCCACATCCCTGTGCTCGAGTACAAACTCAGCAAAGAAGGGGTCGCGTATCGGTGGACCAACTGTCAGGCTGGCTTTACCATGCCCGTGCGCCTTTGCCTGAACGAGGCCGGTCCCCGCAGACTGGTAACACCCACCACGACCTGGCAAACGCTCAAACAGCCCGATGCCAAAGCTGTTACCGTCGACGCCGATTATTACGTAATCGTGCGCGGCTTGTAGAGACGCAACCGCAGCGGCGGACCATCCTGGCATCTCCCGCGCGTCGGCAATGACGAATCAGCCTCACACCCAGTCGACGCCCTTCCGCAGCCAGGCAAGGGTGTCGGCTTCGGGCGATTCGGGGTCGGGCTGGTAATCGTAAATCCAGTTGGCCATCGGGGGCATGCTCATCAGAATCGACTCGGTTCGGCCGTTAGTTTCGAGGCCAAATTTGGTGCCCCGGTCCCAAACGAGGTTGAACTCTACGTATCGGCCCCGGCGCAGGCCCTGCCAGCGCTGTTCGCGCTCAGTACAGGGTACGTCGCGGTTCTGTTGCATAAAGTGGGTATAGATGGGCGCAAAGGCCTCGCCGACGGCCTGCCAGAACGCATACAGGTCGGCTTTACTAACGGCGTCTGTGGTGGTCAGGTAGTCGAAGAAAATACCGCCGATGCCGCGCGTTTCCTGCCGGTGGGGGATAAAAAAATAATCGTCGGCCCACGTCTTGAATTTGGGGTAGTAGGCCGGATTGTGCCGGTCACAAACGGTTTTAAGTTGCTCATGAAACCAGCGGGCATCGTCGGGTACCACGTAGTGCGGCGTCAGGTCGATACCGCCGCCAAACCAGTACTGCCCCGTGCTCATCTCGAAATACCGGATGTTCATGTGAATGATCGGCACGCGCGGGTTGCGCGGATGTAGCACAATCGACACGCCCGTTGCGTAGAACGTCGGCGCACTGTCGCCAGTGTGGTCGGTCAGGTTCAACTGGCGTAGCGTGGCGGCGGAGGCTTCGCCGTGTACGGCCGAAAACCCTACGCCGCCTTTTTCGATCACGGCGCCATCCGACAGCGTGCGCGACCGGCCACCGCCGCCGCCGGGCCGCTGCCACTGATCTTCCCGAAAGCGCCCCGTGCCGTCGGCGGCTTCCAGCGCCTGACAAATTCGATCCTGTAACCCTTGCAGGTACGTTGTAATCTGGTCGCGTGTTGGTTGCTCCATAACAGAAAAGGCCCCCGAACCGGGAGCCTTTTGTGACCACGAGTGGACTCGAACCACCATGCCTTGCAGCACCACCCCCTCAAGATGGCGTGTCTACCAATTTCACCACGTGGCCGTGTTTGATTGTGATGCAAAAGTAGGCGTTGCCGCGAATAAAGTCAACGGAAAAGGCCCAAATTTGGGTAAAAATTCGTAATTTCGATCAGTAAATGATAGCCCTGAGAATGGTTATCGACATCATACATTAACTGAAACAGAACGCATTATGGCACTCGAATTGGTCGGTAAACTCGTTAAAACAATGCCCGAAGTAACGGGTCAGGGCAAGAACGGCGCGTGGCAAAAACAGGAATTTGTAATCGAAACCTTCGATCAGTTTCCTAAAAAAGTGTGCCTTTCGCTCTGGGGTGATAAAGTGAACGACCTGAAACAGTATGCACCCGGCGACAGCCTGAAGGTGAGCCTGAATCTGGAATCGCGTGAGTACAACGACCGCTGGTATACCGAAGCGCGGGCGTGGCGTATTGAGCCCGCCGACGCCGCCGAAGGTGGTCAGCCGCAGGCACAGGCCGCCCCGGCCGCAAGCCGCCCCCGGGCTGCGCAGCCGACTGCTACGCCGTTCAACGCCTCTTTCGACGACGACAACTCCGGCGATCTGCCGTTTTAAGAACGTTCAATGTTTAAAGTCTCACGTTCAACGTAACAAAAAAGGGAATGACCGTGTGGTCATTCCCTTTTTTGTTACTTAGTGATCCGGCTGGGATTCGAACCCAGGACCCATACATTAAAAGTGTATTGCTCTACCAGCTGAGCTACCAGATCGGCCTGATTCAGGTGCGGAACAAATGACCGTTTCCCGAATTGCGATGCAAAACTATTGCGTAAATTGGCCCAATGCAAGCCATGCACGTAAAAATATTCCTATTTCTGCTCAGTTTTCTGGCAGGTGGCTGGGCCTCAGTAGGATGGGCGCAATCAGCGTCCTCGCCCGATCCAGTTCGTCGTGCCGATTCGCTGTTCCGGCAGGGGCAATGGCCCGAAGCAGCCCTGCTGTATGAGTCGGCGATGGCGGCGGGTCAGCCCGCTTCCGACCCCATGTTGCTCAAACTCGCCCGAGCCTACGAGAAACAGGGCGACGTGGCCAAAGTGCTGTACTGTCTGCAAGTGTACTTCAAGCGCCACCCCGACGAGGCGGTTTTGCGGAAGATGAACGACATTGCCCGTCTCAACAGCCTGACCGGCTACGAAACCAGCGATCTGAATTATTTTTACCTGTTTTACCGCCAGTACGGCGTCTACCTGCTGTTGCTGCTGCTGTTGCTGGGGGCCTACGTATTTGGCGTGCTGCTTATCAAAACCATTCGGCAGGAATCGACCTCCAGCCGACTCAAAACGCTGATTCTGGCGTATCTGGTCGTGTTGCTGATTTTCGTGAACCTGCCCGAAGGCTACGAGTCGGGAATTACCAACGCCAGTGCGGTGCTACTCCGCACCGAACCCTCGGCGGCGGCACCCGTTGCCCTCACGCTGGGGCGGGGTAACAAGGTAAATATCCTGAGCAGTACCGACATTTGGTGGCGTGTTTTTTACAACAACCGGCTCTATTACGTCCGTAAAGACCGTTTGTGGATTATCTAACCCCCTTTACAACCTTCCTCTTTATGAAAAATGACCCTCGTGTTGTGCGCGCTTGGACGCTCTACGACTGGGCCAACTCGGTTCACTCGCTGGTGATCGTGTCGAGCATCTTCCCGGTTTACTTTTCCGCGACGGCGCTTAATGAATCGGGTGGGCCGGTGATCGACTTTCTCGGCATCCAGATCAAAAACTCGGTGTTATTCTCCTATACCGTATCGGCGTCGATGCTGCTGGTGGCCTGTATCAGTCCCTTCAGCACGGCCCTCGCCGACTACAGCGGTAAGAAAAAACGATTCATGAAGTTTTTCTGCTACACGGGCTCGCTGGCTTGTGCGCTGCTGTATTTCTTTACCCGTGATACCACCACGTTCGCGGTATTTTGCTTCGCCTGGAGCCTGGTCGGCTGGGCGGGCAGTATCGTGTTTTACAACTCCTATCTGCCCGATATCGTCACCGAAGATCAGTTTGACCGGGTGAGTGCACGCGGGTTCTCGATGGGTTACCTGGGCAGTGTGTTGCTGATGGTGTTCAACCTGATGCTGATTCTGAAACCCGACTGGTTTGGCGGTATCAGCAGCGCTATGGCCTCCCGCATATCGTTCCTGACGGTGGGGCTGTGGTGGTTCGGTTTCGCTCAGATTCCGTTTCGGGTGCTGCCAGACGGGGTAAAGAAGTCCGGTCAGCAGGCCGATGGTAACTGGCTGTTCAACGGGTTTCGGGAACTCCGGCTGGTGTTTAATCAACTGAAGACGCAGACGCTCACCAAGCGGTTTCTGATTGCCTTCTTCGTGTACAACATGGCCGTACAGACGGTGATGTACGTAGCCACGCTGTTTGGCTCCGATGAGTTGAAAATGGAGGGAAGCGCGCTGATCATTACCATCCTGCTGATCCAACTGGTGGCGATTCCGGGGGCCTACGCCTTTGCGCGGCTGTCGGAGCGGATTGGAAATACCTACGCGCTGATGTGCCTGGTAGTAATCTGGATTGGTATCTGCGTAGCGGCCTACTACGTGACGACACAAAATCAGTTTTTCATCGTGGCGGCCATTGTAGGCCTGGTGATGGGCGGGATTCAGTCGCTCTCGCGGTCGACGTACTCGAAATTACTACCGCAGACGACTGATACGGCTTCGTATTTCAGCTTCTATGATGTCTGCGAAAAGCTGTCGATCGTGTTCGGTACGTTCATTTATGGGTACGTTGAGCAACTAACGGGCAGCATGCGGAACAGTATTCTGGCGCTGTTGGGCCTGTTTATCATTGGGTTAGTGCTACTGTACCGGATCCCTTCGCAAAAAGTCTACGGCGAGCCATTGAAAACACCCGAAGTTGCTTAATTTTGCAGCCCAACCAGCTGCCAAATTATCGGCAAACGGGCGGTACAGGATGTTAGCTCAGTTGGTTCAGAGCGCCGCCTTGACAGGGCGGAGGTCAGCGGTTCGAGCCCGCTACGTCCTACTTCATCACGCTCTCGGAAACCGCTTTATTGGCGGTTTTCGTCGTTTTGGGCGGGTTAGTAAGCTACTTCGCACAGGCGCTTCACCCGATCGCGTGAGCGTTTCAGCCGCATCTTCACCGCGCTATCCTGAATGTTCAGTTGCGAGCCGATCTGGCGCACGTCGAGGCCGTCCTGATACTTCAATCGCAGAATGCTGGCGTCCTGGCTCGAGATGCTGCTCATAGCCTTGCCCAACTGTTGCAGGCTCGATTCCAGCGTTTCGGCGGCATCGTCCTGGCGGAAAGTGGGGTAATCATAGCTTTCGTCTAACTGAGCAACTGGCAGGCGTTTGGTCAGGCGCAGTTGATCCAACACGTAATTGTAGGCGATTGAATACAGCCAGGTCGAGAACGACGAGCGGCCCTGGAACCGATCCAGACGGGAAAACATCCGAATGAAAATGTCATGGGCGTAATCCTGGGCAAGTTCGGCGTCGCGGGTCATCGACAGACACCGGCGATAGACTTTCTGCTGGTAGCGGTTATAGAGCAGTTCGAAACAGTAGCTGGGGCGGGTTGTAAAGTAAGTCTGGATAACGAGTTCGTCGGTGAGTGACTGCTTAGTAGATGAGATGGCGTACATGAGTTAGGACTGGTTTACCGGGTGCTTCGTGGTTGATGAGTCAAAGGTTGCTCTTCTACAAAGAATCATATGAAGGTTTTCGATAAACAGCATGTATTGCCCGTTTTTTGGAGAAAATGGCGATTTATGGGCTGCTGAGGCCGATAAACGGTAATCAACTGGCTGGGTGTCAGGTGGCCGAAACTGCCCCCGATTAGTTGATGTTGATCCCGACGGTGAGGCCGAGCCAGGGTTGCTGGCGATACACCCAATAGTGGTTGTTGCGGTCGGCCAGATTCTCGAATCCCAGCGCCAGGCCGGCTGTCAGGCCTTTGTAGCCTACGATGGCGGCCAAACCATAATTCACCCCGAGCGCTTCGTATTCGCTGTTGACCTGCCCATCGGTATTGAATTCGTTGACGACGACGGGATTGATGCTGACCAACGTACCCAGCCCAAAGCTGAACGACTCCACGTCGGAGCGCCGTTCGCCCCGAAAAAAGATGTTACGGAAACGGCCCTGATCGTAACGGATGCCGGTATACAGGCCAATGTTGGCGTTGGTGGCCAACTGCCCCGGCCGGGCGTCGGTGGGGAAGCGGTATTTGAACGGAATGGTAAACAGGTCGATGTCGAACGAGGTCAGCTGGTAATAAAACCACGGACTTTTTTCCTCGACGGTTCTGATGCGGGGTGTATAGCTCAGAAACAGCACTGCCGTTGAATCGGCCTGATCGAGCGTCTGGGCGTTCTGGTCGGCTGGGGCTAGTGTATGGGGTACAAAGCTGGCAAACAGCGTATCTGATCGTTTATAAAGAGCCGCCTGGGCGGGCTGCTGCAACCGCTTAGCGGTCACGGTGCCCTGCCTGTCGGCAACATAAAGGGTCTGGTTGGCACGTACCTGATAGATACGATTAAGCTCCATGATATCGGTATGCGAACTGACACTGGCGCAGCCCGACAGTAGCCCCAACAGCGCGATTGGGGGCAGGAAACGGCAAGAGAAAAGCATAGACAGAAGCGGGCAATTCAATCAGGCGGCAAGTTCAGCATTAAGGCCTATAAGGCAAGGCGTCGGCTGTTGCGGAGGGCGGCCATTTAGCCGGATTCGGCGGGTTCATCGGACGCTTTTTCCGGTTCATCGGGGGGAATGTTTCTGGCGCAGCGGGGCGCTGTCAACTTTGCTTCCGTAAACAACAACTTCGTTACACCAATGAAAAAATTCATCTTCCTGCTGCTGTCGGTGGCAGCGCTCAGCACCAGTTGTAAAAAAGATACCGACGTAGTGCCCGGTGGCCACATGGATTCGCAGGCCGTGGGTAAATGGATGTATGGCTCGTTTGCGATGGCCGATTTCTGGTCGTACGATGGCACGTATCAGGGGAAACCCTTCGAGTTGGCCGTCGTGTTTGACTTCAAAACCAATGGTACGTATGAGAAGTACTTTGTGGCTTCGACCAACGACTACAGCAATTGCCGCACGCAGGCTTTCACCTACGAAAAAGGCAGCGTGAACTTCGACGAAACCGACGGCTCATTTACTACTACGCCCACAGAGGGGCACTATCGGGGTTTTTATTCCTGCATACCCAGCAAAAACATTGACCGAAAGATGGAGCGTTCAGAACTGAAGGCGCAGACCTATTACTATACCCTGCAAACCGGCAGCAACGGCAAGCCTACGATCGTGGTGCGCTTCAACCGGGGTGACACCAACGTCAGTACATTCCTGCCTACAACATGGTAGCCGCGTTGGTACTGGTTTGGCTTATGGGCCGCTTCAGCAATAACTGAAGCGGCCTTTTTAGTGAATAGATGGTAATGCGAAGCCCTTGCTCATCACCCGATAAGCAACCCATAAACCGGTTCGCTGTGGTCTAAGTCTATCAGCAGCAAGGCTATACATCGCCCGGCTGCTGGGCATGGGTACGGAATTTGTAATCAGCCTCACTAAGCAGTACAACAAATCCTATTCAACGAAGGGCTTCATGCTTGCCGATTGAGCCTGATCTTAATGCCTATGCTATGATCTACGTAGTTGATGATGCGGCTGACTATCTCTTTTTAGTGCAACAAGTCTTCAAACTGTTTCTGCCTCAGTATGCGGTACGTTTTTTCGCGGATGGGCTCGATCTGATGCAACACATAGACCAGACGGATGATCCGATCCTGCCAAGCGTGATTGTGCTCGACGTGGATATGCCCAAATTAGATGGTTTACAGACACTTGAACGGCTAAAACAGCTACCTGGCTGGAAAGTAGTCCCGGTGGTGATGATCAGTAACCGAACCGACGAACAGTTCGTAGTGGCCTGTTATAAAAGAGGAGCTAGCTCTTGCCTGGTCAAACCGTTAAACATCAATGAGTTACGCCGGAACATGGAATTGCTGGGCCAATACTGGGTAGATTTGAACCGGCTACCGACTAACGTTATTCAGTAAACGATGGGCCGCGTAATCGCATGCCAAATGAGGCTGGGTACGTTTTGGGGCAACACTGGGGTCATTTGTGCACAATACGTTACCGATCGATTTTACGCACGGCCTGCTGCGTGTGGAGCAGCGGTAACGTAACCCGAAACCAGCCGTCAACTTCTTCGATGCGCGGTTCGGCCCGGTTGAGCAGCCGATATTTGTCGGTAATATTGGACAGCCCCACCCCGTTGGACTCGACCCGGAGCGTGCGGCGTTGCACGTTGTTTTCCACCAGCAGTTGCCCGTCTGGGGTAATGCCGATGCGGATCGTCAGGGGTTGATCAGGCAGGGCGATGTTGTGCTTGACGGCGTTTTCGACTAGCAATTGCAGCGTCAGTGGCGGAATCAGGGCCTCCAGGTACGTGTCGGGAACCGCCATTTCGGGGCAAACCCGCTGTCCGTAGCGGGTCTTTAACAGGTGAAAATACGATTGAATAAACCGCAGCTCCATGCCCACGGTGGTTAGCTCGCTGTCGTTGGTACGCAGCAGATACCGGTAAACGCTGCTCAATTCATCGACAAAATCGCCTGCCTGCCGGGGACTTTCGTCGATCAGCGAGGAGAGTGAAGTCAGGCTATTGAACAGAAAATGCGGGTTGATCTGGCTTTGCAGCGCCCGCATCTGCACCTCGGTTTTTTCCTGCTTGAGTCGTTCGAGCGACAGGGCGGCTTCGAGGTGTTCGCGCTGATGTTGCTCGCGCTCGCGGGCCAGTTGCTGCTCCACGACGGCCTTGCGGACAGCCTCGCGCCGGTGCCGGTAGGAGATTCCCAACGCAAAGAAAATCAGGTCGAAAACCACGCCCATCTGCACAAACAGATCGGGGTGTTGCCAGAAAGGCATCTGCAGACTGTAATTCGGCGATCGAATCAGCAGTAGCGTGGTAATGAGGTGGTTGAGCAGCAACGACGCCGTTCCCGCCACAAAGAGCCGCGCCACGGTATCCTTCGACCGGTAGAACGTGACGATGATGTAGCCACCAACGCCCATGAGCGCAAACCGCACCGGCTGTAGCAATAGGCTGTGCAGGTTGGTTTGCCAGAAATCGGTGAACAGGTAAACGTACGTGTTCGTCAGAATGTACAACAGCAGCGCTACCTGCACCCACCGGATCCAGCGCCGTAGCCGGGGGCGGTGGCTCAGGTCGAGAAACAGGTTGGCCAGTTCCAGGTAAAGCATGTAGCCCGAATACGACAGCAGGACTTTGTAAACGTTGCTGATGTTTTTGGGTAACTCAAAATGGTTGATGGTGAAGTAAATGGCCCAAACCGTGGTGTACAGCGTGTAGAGGCCGTAAATGCGTTCGCGGTACATGAACCACTGCACCAGATTGGCCAGCAGCATGGACAGCACCATGCCCAGAAAAAGTGGCGACCAGACTTCGTAGGTCATGGCAGAAGGTCAGGGAGTTAGGCAATTGATAAAGGTGTTAAAAATAGCGTTGATTCGGAAACAATTGTGGTGCGCCCGGCCCAGTCATCGACCGTCGGCCGGGTCTATTGACTGAACGCGATGGTGTTAATCTATACAGGCGAACTCGGAGAGTGGTCCGCCTCACTGCCACCGGGTTGTAGAGGAGGCCGTGAGGCGGGTTAGGTCAGCGCTTGCCGCGCAACGTGATGGTACCGGCCTGCGTGTGGCCCAGCACCTCGATCGTGCCATTCTGGTAACTACCTGCGTTCTGGTCAGCCGCCGAGAGCAAAATTTTACCTGACTGCCGGGTCAGGTCCACGTTACCCAAGTCGATGTCGCTCTGTTCCTTCGTGGCTTTTTCGACGATAATCAGGTGCAGGTTCACGGCGCTATCGTCGACCTTCGTGGCGTTGATTGTGCCCGAATAATCGGCCAGCGACAACGTACCTGACGGAGCCTGAGCGTAGGTGAGCTGGTACGTACCGGCCACCTCGGCGGCAGGTGCGGTGGGCTGCGGATCGACCGGATTGCTCTTTTTGCAGGATTGGACGAAGGGCATCAGGGTCAATAGCCCCAGAAGTAAGGCATGTGAAGCGCGTTTCATAGCATTGTTGTTTTTGGTTTATGCCCCAAAACACGGCTGCGTCGCCCGCGTAGGAAAGACGTATGCCGGTCAATCGTCTTTTTTAGTGGATCATGCGGTAAATCAGCCGATGAACCGTATCTGCCCCGCCAACACCAGAGTTGGTGCGCGTCCGCCCTGATACTTCTTTGGTTTAACCAGTCGCTGCCCGGCCGATCCCGCCTGTTGAGTGACGACTCGCAGCGGATGACAGGGTACCTGCGTCGCTTCACCGGCGGGTTTTTCCGTTTCATCGAAGTTGGCGGCCCGGCCCGGTGGGCGGGGGAGATAGGTTTGTGGCGTCAAACAACAAATCGGCAGCCACTGCCACCCCGCACATGAACACAACAACGTACCCCTACGCCCGAATTACCTTTACAGCCTGCAAATGGGCTTTTTTATGGCTGGTAGCCAGTTTATGGTTACTCACCGGTTGCAAAAAAGACACCGACACCAACCCCAAACCAGTGGGTTCGGTGGTGGCCAACGCCGGTCCCGATCAGCCCGTGCAGGTAGGGCAGACGATCACGCTCGACGGCTCAGCCTCAACTGATACCGACGGCAAGCCCCTAACGTACCTGTGGACGATTGTTCGTAAACCCGCCAAGAGCACTCTTACGTTATCGGATGTTGCGTCGGTCAAACCAACGTTTAAAGCCGACGAGGTGGGCGAGTATGAATTTGAGCTGACCGTCAGCAGCGCCAACGGTAAAGCTACCGACCGGATCGTGGTGGCGGCATCGGTGGCTGAACCGCTGGCCATTACCAGCAACATCACGGTCAAAACAACCCTCATCGACCGGATCGTAAACCCCGACCTGCCCGATTATATCGTAACGAAGTCGATCGACGTAACCAACGAACTGACCATCAACCCCGGCGTGGTGATCGCTTTTGAGCGCGATGTACGGATGAACGTGAACGACGGCGGTGGGTTGCTGATCGCGAAAGGAACCGCTCAGCAGCGCATCAAACTGGTGGGTGTGCAGAAAACCAAAGGCTATTGGGTGGGTATTGCGCTCTATTCGGGTAGCAACGCCAACAGCCTGGAATACGTCGACGTAATGCATGCCGGGAGCCGACCGCTCTACAGCACCACCAAGGCGGCCTTGTATATGTCGGGTGGTAGCAAAGCCCAGATTGCGCTGAAAAATACCCAGTTTGCCCAGAATGACGGCTACGGCGTGTATGTCTACGAAGGAGGTATCCTGCGCGAGTTTCAGGAGAATGCGTTTTCCGGCCAGACCGAAGCGGGTATCCTGCTCGACGCGGCTAACGTGGCCAAACTCGACTATGCCTCGACGTTCAAAGGCAATAACGGCCGCGACGTAGTCGAGATAACGCCTTCGGCCATTACCGGGGCTCAGGAAGTGGTATGGCCTGGTTTTGCCGATAAAGCAGCGTACCGGCTGACGGGCGATCTCAGCGTGAACGCGGGCTTCAAACTCAACCCCGGCGTGACCCTGGAAATGAACCGCGACGCGACGATCCTCGTCAACACCAGCGGGTATCTGTCGGCCAAAGGTACGGACACCGAAAAGGTAATCTTCACGGGGGCCAACCGCACGGCTGGCTACTGGCGGGGCATTATCTGTTACTCGGCCAACAATAAGAACGCGCTGGACAACGCCGAAGTCAGCCATGCCGGGAGCATCGCCATCGTATCGGGCAAGAAAGCCAATGTCGCCATCTATGGTACCCGGGCGGCCATGAGCATTACCAAAACGCGCATCAGCAACAGCGGTGGCTACGGTGTCTTTGTCAGCTACGGCGCATCGGCCAATACCGACCTCAACACCGCCAATACGTTTACCAGCAACGCATCCGACAACGTGCTGATCGAGAAATAACCGTCATTACCCTCATTACACAGCTCATGACCTTTCAGACGTGGGGCTCGGTCTTTACCGGAATGGTCTTGTCGATCATGTTGCTGAACGTGGTGCAGTGGGCAACGTACCGGGACCGTAGCTATGGGTTCTATACGCTCTACATGCTGGCCTGGCTTTTTTACTTCGGCTTGCGGGTGTATGCCTTCCGGGACTGGTTTTCAGTTGAAACCAACCATTTTGTTCGGGCGGCTGCACCCATGGGGGCTTATTATGTCTACTTCGATTTCGCCGACGCGATCCTGGATATGCGTCGGCGAATCCCCCGTTTCTATCGGCAGTTGCAGGCCGTGAAAATTGGTATTATCGCCTATGTGTTGCTTCAGTTCGTGTTATGCTACGGCCTGATATGGCACCCGACGCTTTACGAAAGCTCGTTTATCGTGATGCGTCTGGCAATGGCTGCCCTTGGGGTGCATGGCATCCGACAGATGTACAAATTGGGTGACCCCGTCTCGCAGGTCTATGCGCTCGGTACGGGTTACCTGCTGACGGGAGGGCTAACGGCCATGTTTTGGTCGTTGGCTTGGCCGGCCGAAGACTGGGCGGGGCCTTTCTGGCGGGTTTCGCTGACGTACATGCAACTGGGCATCATTGCTGAATTGGTCTGTTTTACGCTGGGCCTTAGCTACCGTCAGCGCCGTGCTGCGGTGAGTAGCGCTGTTATGGAGCAGGAACTGAACCAGGAACGCGAAAAGCACCACCGCGATCAGCTGGAAGCCGAACTGGCCGTGCAGCGACTCGAACAGGAAAAAAACGAGGTGCACATCCGGGCGTTACAGGCGCAGGTCAATCCGCATTTTCTGTTCAATAGCCTGAATTCACTCTCGGCGTTGATCGAAGATGATGCCCAACAGGCTACACGCTTTCTGGACGAATTGAGCTCGGTGTATCGTTACCTGCTGCGGGCTAATGAACAAATGCTGACCTCGCTGGCCGCCGAACTGTCCTTTATCCAGTCGTATAGCCACCTGTTACGAACCCGGCACGGCGACGCGCTGCGGATTGTGTGGCATATAGCCCCGCCCCTGATGAACCGGCAACTGCCACCCCTGACGCTTCAGTTGCTGATGGAGAATGCCGTCAAACACAACGTTGCCCTACCTGACCAGCCCCTCACGATTGCCATCACAACCGACGAACACGACCGGCTGGTGGTACGAAATAATGTGCAGCGGAAAACCGTCCGGGTTGCCTCAAACGGTGTAGGGCTGGCCAACATCTGGACCAAATACCAGATGTTGAATCAACCCGCCCCCGTGATTCTCGAACGGGAAGGATACTTTGTGGTATCGTTGCCACTACTCGACGCTGGCAGCGAAGAATGACCGTCCGAAAAGAAGCACTGGGTGCTAAAGCCATTGGCGCAGGGCATCGAGCCAGATGGTGCGGCCTGCGCAGTTCCAGTGTGTATCGCCTTTAGAATAGAGCGGCACCCGACTGCGCCGGTAAGGGGCATACGTATCGAGCACGGTCAGCCGGAGGTTGGGGTGTTGCTGAATGCGTTCGATCAGGTGGTTGTAAGCACCCCGGTCCTGCTCCAGCATGGTTACCTTGTTCGGAATGATCGACAGCACTACCTCGTCGAAGCCGGCCTTGCGGTAATGATCGGCGGCCACGTTCAGCTTGAGTACCAGACTGTCCAGGTACGTATCCCGAAGGGGCGTAAAGGCCGACGATAACGGGTGGTTAATATCCAGATTGGTGAAGATGGCCTGCCGGTCGGTCGATAGCTCCACCTGATCGCTGTAGCGGTCGAAAAGCGCCAGATTGATCGAGGCTTTGACTTCGCGAAACCACAGAAAAAGATCGCGGCTGAACATCAGGGTTTCCAGCCGTTCTTCTATCCCTTTGGACTTGATCCAATCCACCAGCGTATGGCCCCATTGGGTTGACTCGTCTTGTGGACCGTTCGTTCCAGTTGTGTCGCTAACCACATTGATATTGTACGTTGGAGTGGGTTCGACGTGTTGCCGAAAATGCCGTTCCACCGATTCGATGACCAAGACGTTGCGTCGGGTTGTGTCTAGCTGAACGGCCCGGTCGCGGTCCCGATCCCAATGAAAATAATAAAGGGCGTGGATAGGCAAATCAGCTTTGGCCAACCGGCCGGGTTCTGTGAAGCTGTCACCAATGAGGTAAAGGTCCGTACGCGATGTATCCGGATAAGTTGCGGGTGGCGAGCAGGGCGTAACCGGTTCTTTAAACTGGGGCAGGCTGGAAAGCCGGTATAAATCGCCGAACCGGTAATCGTCGGGAATGAATCCGACCTGATACAGTTCGTGCATGACGGTTCGCGAACAGCCCCCCAGCCAAAGCAGGCTGGCGACAATAAGGACGGTGTAGCGGAGTAGTTTCATTGGATACGAATGCTAAAAAGCTGTACGGCTTTCTGAATGCTGCTGACAATATACAATTCACCAGCCTGATCATCGAATTGCAGCGTAACGGGGAAGTCGCTGGGAATGGGCCGGTCGCCGATGCGTTGGCCGCTGCGGTCATACAGGGTGGTGAATGGGCCCGATTTTACCGCCAGAACTTCGACGCCCGCTCCCAGGCGGTGGTACTGCACGTGAGTTTGGTCGGGGTGCAGGTTGCGAAGTTCAAACAACCGGCTGCCAGCTTCATCGAGCACGGCCATGTCGGCGTCGGTGGTGCGCAGGATGAGGTAGCCGGTTTGTTCCGCATCGGGGAAGAGCCGGAACTGCCCCCCGCGCAGGGGCCGGTATAATTGCTTGCGGGTGACGACCTGACCGTTTTCATTCAGGGTATAAAGGTTACCCGACTGGCTGATGGCCGCCAGCTGCCGTTGCGCCGGTAACCACAAACAAGGTCCGGTAAAGCGGAGGCTGTCGTTGGGTACGTTGAGGTTGGCCGGAAAATGAGCTGCCTGCGCTACCGGTTTATCGGCTTGCATGACCCACCGGTTGACGAGGTTATTTTGCTGTAAACCAGTAACCTCTAAGTGTCCGTCCTGGTCAATCACCTGAAAAGGCAGGAGCAGCGGTGCGGGCCGTTGCGGGCTAAACAGCCGGATCAGCCGTTGCTGTTTCCGGTCAAGGGCATAGACAGAACCAGTGCGGTGAGCCATCAGCGCAACCAGATCGGGTTGGCGGCTACTGCCTTTGGGGAGCGCCAGATAGGTTGTTTCGATGCCTTCCGGTAAACTGAGCCGTTGCAGTTGGACCCGTCGGTTGCCCAGATCTGCGATGTAAAGCGACCGGCGGGTCATAAAGGCATACTGCAACCGCCCGTTATTTCGCCAGTCGATGGCCACCACATTACTCTGGATGGCACCATCCGTCGTGTCCTGCACGATTTTGTCTTTCTCGGTCGTCAGCAGCACAAACTGCCGGGCACTGTTCTGCGCCCAGATTTGCGCCGCCGGATCCGATAGGCGCCCAACCACCACGGGCGAGGCGATCAGGCTGGCATTGAACGGAATACGCTTACGCAGCAACAGCCGGTTCAATACGCTGGTATCGGAACGTTGGGTGCCCCGGCCCAGCACCAGTGTCGACAGCACATTCTCCCGACCATAGGTTGCCTGATAGGCCACGTTATCAACGTTGGCAAAGGGCGCCGGGCCCATCAGGGCCTGCCAGCTAGCGGGCCATTGCGCCAGAAATGCCGAGCCCGAACGGGGTAGGCGGGTGAAGGTAGTGAGGTGAGCGGGACGTAGCGTTTGACTCACCAGTGGCCCTAACCGTCGGTCGGAAGCCCACACGCTGTTAGCATCCAGCGCCAGCAGGTACGTTTGCAGGGCTTCTTCCGAATTGGCCAGTAGCACATACGAACCGTGCTGGGTGATCCAGCTTTGGGGGAAACCAGCAAACAGCGACGACAACAGAGTGGCCGGTAGCTCATCAACGGGCAGGGGGAGCAACTGATGCCGCAGAAACGAGCGAGGCGTAGCCCGCCGGGCACCCGGCGCGAGCTGATAAGCAATCCGTTGCAGACTTTGGGCTAACTGACGGGCATCACGGGCTTCCAGCAGCAACACCTGACCCGCCGCGCTGGCATTGGCTTCCAGCCGACACAGGAGCAGATCGCCCGCCAGCGTCTGGTAAAAGTCGGGTAAGAATGGCCGGATACGGGCCAGCCGTTTTTTTAGCCGGTCGGTGCCGCCCGATTTGAGCAACTGCGTAATCGCCTGACCGAACCGGGGGCCGTCGGAGAGGCTGATGTGGTAAAAGGTGGCCGTTTGCTGGGGAATAAGGCTGCTGTTGCGAATCCGGTGGGGTGTTTGCCCGGCAAAGAGGTTGGCAACCGTTTGCCGGTTACCCAGCGGATCGGAGGCAAACCCCAGCCAGTGGGTGGGTGACGCCGACCGCCGAAACTGGAACGTGAGCGATTCGGGAATGAACACCCGCAGCAGTGAGGAACTGATCTTCGGGTCGCCTACGAGCCCACTAAGTACGTCGGGGCGGATATAAACGCTGGCGACATTATCGGCCGAAGCTGGAAAGGTAATGCCCGACGTTGACCGGAACGATTGACTTAAATGCCGGGCTACGTTTTCGAGCAAAATACCCGATGGGCTGCCGATCAGGTACGTGTCGCGCAGCAGGTATGACCCATACACGCGGTTGCTGAGGTCGCGTAGTTCGAAGATGGTTTGCCCGTCGAATTCCCGACTGAGCACACGAAACCGATTGGGGTCGGGTTGTTGCAACTGCGCCAGAAACGCGTTGTCGCCCGCCTGCACCGGCACGTAAACGATAAAATCCAGCGTGTTTTTCGAGACGGGATGCAGGGAATAACGCACCGCCTTATTCTGCAAAAAAGCCTTCTGCTGCGTCGAGTCGACGGCGTTGAGCAGTCGTTGTAGCCGGTTGAGGGCTACGTTGAAAAGCGGTAGCTGTTGCAGCGACATGGCCCGCGACCCTGCTTTGGGCGCTAGTTGCAGATCGCGGCTTTCGATAATCAACTGGGCGTCGGGGGGGACACTGGCAGCCAGCGTCTGCTGCGCGCGTCGAATCGATCGATAGCCCAGCCAGCCGAGCAGCAGCACCAGCCCTGCGCCCGCCAGCCACCAAACGGGTTTTCGCATGGTATCAGTCATGGGTCATTCGCTTCGCTGTCATCAGTCAGTGGGATAGGTGGCTAATTTACAGACAGTTTAGTCATCGCTACGCACGGGGTGATGGCAGCGAAGCGAACGAACCGCGTACTATTTGCCCCACATGGCGTTGGCCGTATCGGGGAAGAAGAGCGTCAGCTCAGGTACGTCGTTAACGACGCGGTTGGCCCATTCGACCCCCTGCATCAGCGAGTGGTCCTGGTTGCTAACCTCGTATTTCCAGGCACCGAACCGACCGCGTGATTTAATACCGAAGGGCTCCAAAGCAGGCAACACCTGTTTCAGAATACCATCGCGCTCTACCGACGGTGTGGGGTAGCCGTAATCAAAAGCCTTGTGGAACGTCGACACAACATCGTTGGCCGAGTCGATCAACTGATCGTCGATCAGGGCTTTGATGGTGTCCTGGATGAGTGTTTCGCGGTCGACTGGCTTGGCCGACGATTCGCTGGTTTCGGTCATCAGCGACCAATACTGCTCCGAATCCGGCACATTATTGGGGCTGTAGTTCGAGAAGACCGTTACGCGGTAATAGGGGCTGTTCGACTCGGGAAAGTACATCCAGCACATGGTTTTCAGGCTGTCTTTCGGTTTGCCTTTCAAGCCAATGCCCACCACGTTGGTCGACGAGTGTTTCAGGCCCTGCGCCGTCTCGACGATGGCGGGGTCGAGTCCTTCGACGTGCCGGGTGAAGATATCGAGCGGCACGGTGCTGAGCAGGTGATCATACGTGATGGTTTCGCCATCAGCCAACACGATCGTTTTTTCGGGGCCAATGACTTTCTGTACCGTCGCGTTCAGCTTGATCTTATCGCGCCCGACGAGGTTCCCCACCGACTCCCAGATACCGCCCGTGCCGCCCTCTTTCGGGAACTGGAACGTGCTGTTGGGACCCCACGAGAAATCGTCCTGATCGAAGAGGATGTTTTTCGTAACGCGGCCAAGATCCGTAACGGCCACCCGCTCACCCACCCAAACGGCATTCATTTCTTCGGTGGGGTAGGCCCACACCTTGAAATTGTAGGGGAACATAAACGTTTCAGCCAGACCTGGGCCAAACGTTTGCAGAATCCACTCGCGGAAGTTTTTCGGTTTCTGCGTGGTGGGGTTCTTATACACGTGGATGATGCCTTCCAGACACTTCCACATGGTTTCGGGGGTAAGGTACTTGATGTTGTTCTGGAATGGGTAGGGCACGAACCGGTTTTCGATCCAGACCCACGATTCGCGCTGGTGCCGCAGCCAGCCGTCTTCGCCCAATGCTTTGAGCATCAGGTCATCAAAGTATTTATAGTGCGAGAATTGCACGTGGCCGCCCACGTCCCAGGTGAAGCCTTTTTCGTCGACGAAGCTCTTGGAAAGACCACCAATCCGGTTTTCTTTTTCCAGAACAACGAAGTCCGTAACGCCTAGTTCTTTGAGCCGATAGGCAGCGCCCAGCCCGGTTGGGCCCGAGCCGATAATAACGTATTTAGTATGCATGGGTGAAATGCCTTGGCCCCGCAGGAAGGCGCAATAAACGTGGAGTATACCTCATTGGGACACGATGAGGCAATGCTTTATGCCGCAACAGGTTCGGGCTTTCGCAGTGCGGCTACTTTCCGGCTGAGATCCAGCCGAAACTGAGCTAATTCTTTGAAACTCTGGAAACACACTTTCAACAGTTTCCATTTCAGAATCGACACCGTACCGGTTTGCCGCTCTTTGTGCGTAATGGGAATGTTGAAGAGGTCATTGCCCGCTTTTTTAGCCATAACGGCCAGAAAGATATTGGGCGCAAATGGGGTTGGGGTAGGCAGCTGAGCCAGCAGCTTTTTGAGGAAACTACCCCGGATAAGCCGGAACGGAATGTTACTGTCTTTGATGTAGGTGCCGTAGATAAGGAAAATACTCAGCCGCAGAATCCGCGTAATGACCAGCCGGGCGAGGGCATCGTATCGAACCTCGCGGCAACCCAGCACAAACGGCGTATCGAACCGCTTGGCCCACAGCTTGGCAAAATCTTCGGGCACAAACTGATCATCGCTGTCGGTCTGAAAAACGTATTCTGAATCGATGGCTACGGCCTGCCGGTAGGCATTGACAACCGCGTTGCCGTGGCCGCCGTTGGGCTGATGCACCACGATCAGGTTGGGGAAGTTCGGTTTAATTTCGTCGAGGATAGCACCCGTACGATCGCGAGAGCCATCGTTTACCACAATTAAGCGCGTAGTTTCAGTCGGGAATTGCTTAGTCAACAAAGATGACCACATCGCTACAACGTCAGCTATACAGGCTTCTTCGTTGTAGGCAGGCATGACAATCGACAATAAGACACTCATGTAGAATAGATCGGTAGTTACGCGCTAAAAAAGAGCAATCGCGTTGGGTTATCTGGTAGGTAAACTGAGCAAAGATACGTATTTGTTCGGCCTCCCCGCCCCAACGGCCCCTTTCCTTAGGCATTGGTTATTGATTGGGACTATTTATCGCGCTCACCCGGTAAAGGTGACGCACGCTTGGTCGATTAATAGGCAAATCGGTCCTTCAGCCGGTTTACGGGTTTTTCGATCAGGTACCAGGAAACAGTCGCCAGCAGGATAGTAATGGTTGCAAAGTAAGCAAACTGAAAGGCGTAGGTCGCATCGAGAAACGGAAACCAACTCACCAGCTTCCGCCATAAACGCGGAACAAAATGCGTCGATGGAGTGTGGTATACGTTGTAAACGAAGTTGTGAAACAGGTAGATACCGTAGCTGATCTGCCCCAGATACTGACTCACCGGGTGCAGCAGCAACCATTTCATGGGGCCGCCAAACCCAACGATAGCCCGTCCGATCAGGAAAAACCCGACGAGCGATCCCGCCAGCCGTTCCCAGACGTGGCTGAAGATGTTGTGCGGGTCGGTGGCTCCGGTGGCGGCCGTCAGCCAGCGCTGCCCCGCGATGCAGCCCGCAAACAGGGCGATACCTACCCAGACTCCCAACGATGAGCTGAAGAGTTTATCGAAGCGATCGCGTTGATAAAGCCACAGATAAGCCAGCAACAAGCCCAGCCCGAAGGCATCGAGGCAAGTGGGCATCGATACGTACCCAATAAACCAGGGTTTTCCCAGCACCATCAGCGCGTACCGCAGCGCTACACTGCCCACCAGCATCAGCAGGGCTGTAAACGGCACCCATCGTTTAGGCAGCAGGAACAGCAACAGCGGCATGAACAGGTAGACCTGCTCTTCGACCGCCAGCGACCAGAGGTGGTCGACGGTGCCCATCCAGGTGGCCTTGGTGGCGATGTAAATATTGCTCGCGTAAAGGGCCAGCCAGCCAAACGTTTCGCGCACGGGCTTTTCGTTCAGTACGAACAGGACGATCAGCGTAATGTAATAGATGGGAAAGATTCGGATGGTCCGGCGGGCATAGAAGGTCTTAAAATAGCCGCCAGCGCCAGACCGGGCCGAGGCGTCGGGTTGATGCGCCGTAAGTTTGTCTTTCCCGGCCAGCAGGATGCGCGAAATCAGGAAGCCACTAAGCACAAAAAAGATGGTAACCCCCAGCGAGCCCAGGGGCAGAAACACACGCTCGGCCATCCAGTGATCAAACAGCACCAGCGCTACCGCCAGAAAGCGAACCCCATCTAACTGGATCAGGTGGTTCAACGATTGCGCTTTGGCCTGCGGGGCCTTTGTTGAATGGCCTGAGTCAGAGAAGGGCGTAGTGATTGACATGAATTACCAGTTTTTGACGGGTTCTTTGAGCGTATAGGGGAGCACGGTGAGCGTTTTCTGCGTAGGCCGCAGTTGGGTGCTGCCATCGGCGGCAACCACGAGCGCGTTGATCGAGTACGTATCAGCGTCGAGCTCCGTCAGGGGAATCGGCACGATAAACGGCTCGCGCACATTGTAGATGGGCAGCAGGCCGAGCGGCACCCGCCAGTTGCGCCGCCGCAGGGGCATGGTGTTGATCAGGTACGTCCGTTTGGGCGAATGCATCTGAATCCAGACGCCCTGATCGGGGTGCAACAACGACGGAACCCCCGCCGATTCGAGCCCCGCCGCACTTACCTGAATGAGGTAATTGTCGGGATTACGGAAGACCGAGTCGATGGGGAAAAGCGGCCCGTTGGCCGGGCCGTAAATCGTAGACAGGGCCGAATCGTAGAACGCCGGGGCGTTATCGATGAGGCGGCTCGTAACCGAGTCCATGTTAGACACCGGGCCCGGCGAGCGGTACGTCCAGTTAAACTGACTGGTCACGAAAAAGCGCCGAAGCACGAAGGCATCGTGCCGATTCATCACAAAAGCTGACCACCAGAAAGCGCCCGCCACGACTAAGCCACCCAAAGCAGCCTGCCAGGTACTCTTTTTGTAAAAAGCTGACAGCCAGTAGCAGTACGTTAAAGCTAACAGTGTTAAGGAATAGATGCGGTACCGGCTCGTGATGATCGCCGATTCGCCCCAGCCTACCCGGTTCCAGACAACGACGGCAGCCGTACCAAACGCAAACGCTACGGCCCCCGCCGCGAAGGTATCGCGGGCCGACCAGCCCGACGGCTTGCGGAAATCGGGGAGGACTTTAACGAAAACGTAGAGCCAGAAGCCGACCAGCAACGTACCCAGACCAGCCGACAGCCAGTAAGTATTGTAGAACGGCAGGGCGTCGGCGGCGGCCCCCAGAAAGGCCAGCAATCCTGAGCCAATCTTCAGCCAGTCGTCGTGTTTTGACGGGGCTACGCTTGGCTGTACATAATCGAAAAAATAGAGAAACAGCACGAGCGCCCCGGCTCCCAGCCAGATGAACATGTGCTGCCGACGGTGTTGCATAAACAACATGACCGCTCCTACGGGCCAGAGCAGGATGCCGTTGCCGCTGATGAGCGTCGCCACCGCCGCCAGGCCGATAGCCAGCCAGGGCGATTGCCGGTGGCTCAGTGTGTAGAACGCCCACATTGACCAGATGACGATAGCAAAATTTTGCACCGCCGACATCGCCCAGAACAGGTTTTCCCAGTTGGCGAGGTTGATGATAAACAGCACAACGGGTGGCAGAAACAGGTACCAGCGCTGCGTGTAACGGGCCAGATAAACGCCGAAGAGTGCCACCAGCGCCAGTAGGCTCAGGTCGCCGTAGGCCATCAGGCGGGTGTAGCTCAGTTTACCAAACAGGCTGTAGTCGAGCCAGGCAATTACCCGGTCGTAGGCGATGCGGTGTTCGTTGTGTTGTTTGACAATGTGGCGGATGGCCTCGGGCAGGGAAGTGGCTTTTTCCATCCCCAACAGCAGTGCTTTCAGCGTGTGGTCGTCCCACTTGGGTACGTTGATCGACCAGAGCGACCATACCCAGATGAGGGCCGCAATGGGTAGCAGGCTAAAAACAAAGGCATATAGTTTTGCTGGCAGCTGACTCGGAACCGATGGCGGCGGGGTAGGCGTGACAACAGGAGAACTAGTCATAAGCAACTGGATGACAGGAGCCGTCGTACGCCCGGCAGGCAGTTAAACGAACTCGACCAAAGTAAGAGGTTGACAAAAGTAAGCCGAAACGGGCAGCTTCACAGTTTGAGAATGGTGAATTCTACGCGCCGGTTTAGTTTCCGTTTCTCTTCGGTCTCGTTGCTGGCAATGGGTTTGCTGGGGCCCCAGGCCTTGGTCTGGATGCGTGCCTCGGCGATACCTTTGTCGATCAGGTACTGCTTTACCCGCTTTACCCGGTCTTCCGAAAGCTTCATGTTCGGCTCCCAGTCGCCCTGGTTATCGGTATGGCCTTCTACCAGAATTTCCATGGCCGGGTATTGCTGGAGCAGGCCCATGAGGGCATCCAATTCCGTCTCGGAACCGGCCAGCAGTTCCGATTGGCTCTGGGCAAACAGGATACCCCGCAGGATGGTCTTGGACCCCACCTGAATGGGCAACACGTAAAGATTGCGTTTGATGTCACGGAATCGTTTGTCGCGGCTTAGGTCGATCAGTTCGCTGATGGGGAAATAACCGTCTTTCCGGGCGGTCAGTTTGTAGGCTTTCTGGATGGGAAGAAACAGCTTGTATTCGCCCGTTTCGGGATCATAGTCGACCTTAGTGAGGCTGGTGCTGTCGAGCAGTTCTGAGACGACCTCCGTAGCGACCGGCTTTTTGCTGATCATATCGAGCACCTGCCCGGTGATCATAGCCACGGGTTCGGGCCGAAGGCCGGGAACCAGCTTCAGCCGGAACAGGTCGTGTTCGCCCAGCGAGTTGGCCCGGGAACTCAGGTAAGCGTACTCGCCCGACGCAGGTACGTTGAAGTAGCCGTCCCATTCGGGCGAATTGATCCCCAGCCCCAGGTTTTCGGGCTCACTCCAGTTGGTCCAGGTGTCGTCGAGGCGGCGCGTCACGAAGATGTCGCCGTTGCCGTAGCCGGGATGTCCCTGCGAGGTGAAATATAGCGTCCGGTTGTCGATGGCCAGAAAGGGCGCGGCTTCTTCGTCGGCGGTGTTCAGTACCGGACCCAGCGACTTGGGTTCGCTCCAGGTCACGTCGGCCTGCCGGAATGAGACGTAGAGGTCGCGTTTGCCGATCGCGTCTTTCCGTTCCAGTGCCAGCAGCATCGTTTGCCCGTCGGGCGAGACGGTCAACTCCAGAAAGGTGTTTCGGGTCGGGTCGCGGATGGCGTAGTTGGCGATCTGGCATTCCCGCGGGAAGGTCCAGCCGCTTTTGGTCAGCGTCGATTTGGAGATGCCAAACTCCAGGCTACCGTCGGGCCGGTATACGTTCAGCAGGTAGAGCGTGCGGCCGTCGGGCGATATCCCATTGATGGCGTTGTTGTTATCCGTATTGATAGGCTTGCCGATGTTCTGCGCCTCGCTCCAAGTGCGGTCGGGGTTGAGGGTCGAAAACCAGACATCCTGCTTATCGGGTCGCCCCACATTGCCTTTGTGGTTAGTCCGGGTGAAGTAAATGGTCTTGCCATCGGGCGAAATCACCGGGGCTACCTCGTCAGACGGCGAATTGATGCCCGGCCCCAGGTTTTCGCGTGCCTGCACTTTGGGGGCGTTGGCCCCCAGCCGGATACCGATCGTGACAGGCTGCGGGTTGTCGCTGACGCCAATGGCATCGATCTGATTGATGCCTTTCACCCGGCTGGGCTTCATGACCACCTTGATCTCCCGGCCTGTGAGTACACCTTCGGGGACCTGAATGCGAAGCAGCGGGTTGACCGGCGTATTGGCCAGCCGGGCATTGGCCTCCTCTTCCGAAAAAATGACCCGTTCCTTGCCCTGCTCGTCGAACACGATGACCTGCGTGATGGCACCGGGGTTGGCCGATTCGGCCACGATAACCTGCCGGATGGGCTTAGCCTGATCGACGGATACCTTTATCCATTCGTCCTGGGTACTCTCGGGCCCGATGGGTGACCAGGCGCAGGGGCTTTCGACTACCTGCGGCAGCACGTTGGGTTTGCCCAGTGCCTGCGACGCCCGATATTGCTGATCGCCAAACCGGCTAACCCGCTCGGTGGAGTACCCCGTTACCTGTGTTGCCCACTGAACGGTCTGGGCATAGCCGGTGGCTGCGCTCAACGCCAGAAACAAAACGATATAGGACCACTTCACGACCATAAACGACCAACTACGTTAATTCGTCAAAACCCGGTATTCCCAGGGTTTCAGGGTCAAGTTCATATTTGTTTTCAACTCGAAGGGCTGCTGGTTGAAAATTTCGATATACCGGCCATCGTAGCCTTCGCCCCCCAACCGGATCGTCTGGGGCTGGCTGCTCAGGTTGATCATGACCACAACCCGGTCCATATCGCGCTGCCGGAAAAAGGCGTACACCTGCTGGTCGCGCCCCGTTGGAATCTTCACCAGGTCGCCGCCGGCTTCGCCGTTCCAGAGTGCCCGGTTGCGGTGTTTGAGCGTCAGCAGCGATTTGTAGAACGTGGCGTCGGGGTAATTGCCCCAGATAATCGGGTCTTTCTCAAAAAACTGCAGGCGCCTGTTCAGGCCCGATTCGGCTCCGTTGTACACCAAGGGCATGCCGTTGAACGTGCTGGTCAGCACCACAAACGCTTTGGCACCCGCTCCGAACGATTCGGTGAGCGTGCCATTCCAGGTATTTTCGTCGTGATTCTGCGTAAACTGCATCTGATAGGCCCAGGCCGGATACACTTTTCTGCGCTGGGCCAGCAATGAGTCGATCGCCAGTGCCTGCTGTTTGCCTTTGGCGATGTCTTTCAGCAGGGCGTGCATGGCCCAAGCGTAGTTCATGTTGAAGCCCTTCCGAAACAAGTTGGTGTCGGCCTCCGCTTCGGCCAGCATAAAAACGGGCTTGATCTTGTCGAGCGTTGGGCGCAGTTCCTGCCAGAACGTGCCGGGCACCAGACCCGCCACGTCCATGCGGTAGCCGTCGATGTCGGCTTCCCGCACCCAGAAGGCGATGGCGTCGGTCATGGCCTTGCGCATCGCGGGGTTGTCGTAATTAAGATCAACCACATCGTCCCAGCCGGTGGGTTTGCCTTTTTCATCGAGTGGCGAGGTCATCTTCCCTTTGACTTGCGTGTACCAGTCGGGATGGGCCTTCACCCAGGGATGATCCCAGGCCGTATGGTTGGGTACGTAGTCGAGGATGACGCGCAGGCCCAGGTCATGTGCCCGTTTCACCAGCCGTTTCAGGTCGTCGAGGGTGCCGTACTTCGGATTTACGTCGGTATAGCTCGCCACGGAATAGGGGCTGCCGAGCGAGCCTTTTCGCTTCTCTTCGCCGATTGGATAAATCGGCATGAGCCAGACAATATCAACGCCCAGTTCTTTCAGGCGGGGTAATTGGGCTTCTACGCCCGCCAGGTCACCCTTTTCCGAAAACTGCCGCACGTTGACCTCGTAAATTGTCGCGTTTTTGGCCCATTCGGGGGCGGTGTGCGTAGTCGGCGAGGGGGCGCTGACTGTCAGGCTATCCGACTGAGTAGTTGGCGTTGTGGTAGTCTCGGTGCGGTCGGGCTGGCGGCAGCTAAACCCGAGGCCGGTTAGCAGACATGCCAGCGTTATTGTCAACTGCTTCATAAGTTACGGTTCAAATGGGCTGGCCGGTCAGGCAATGGGTTTGGCGGGTGTCAGGTGCTTGAGGGTGCGCACGGCGTCGAGGGGATCTTCGGCCCCGAATACCGACGTACCTGCCACGAAATAATGGGCACCGGCTTCCAGTACAGGCCCCATGGTGCGGGCGTCAATGCCCCCATCAACCCCAATCAACGCCGTACTGCGGGCCATGGCCAGCAGACGTTGCATCTTTTGTACTTTCGGTATCGACAGCGGCAGCAGTTTTTGCCCGCCAAAACCGGGATTAATCGTCATAATCAGGACCTGATCGAAGGCGTCTGTCAGGTCGGCAAGGGTGTCTACCGGGGTTTGCATGTTGAGCGCCACGCCGGCCCGGCACCCCGCTTCCCGAATCTGCGTGAGTGTGCGGTGCAGGTGCGTGCAGGCTTCGTAGTGCACCGTAATGGCTGCCGCCCCGGCTTTGGCAAAGGCGTCGATGTAGCGTTCGGGCTGCACAATCATGAGGTGGACGTCCAGGGGTTTGGTCGCGTGCCGCCGGATGGCCTCCATCACCGGAAAGCCGAATGAGATGTTGGGCACGAACACGCCGTCCATCACGTCGATATGAAACCAGTCGGCTTCGCTCCGGTTGATCAGCTCAACGTCGCGTTGCAGATTGGCAAAGTCGGCAGCCAGAATTGACGGTGCCACAATAGGAAAATTCATACAAAGGGGTGTCAGGCCAGTAGGGACATACAAAACCCGTAGCCAGCCAGTAAAACTAAGTTTTTTTGCCCGAATGCCGAAACCCTACCATCTTCGTGCTGGGCTTAGGGCCGGGAGCAACGGGCCTGAGGCAGCCTCGTTACTCCGTCCGGTACGCTTATCACCTGGCCCCAAGTCCTTTGCCTCCTGCTTTTTATGTCTGCACAAACGCGTATCCAGGAACTCACCGATCGGCTCAATTATTATAACGACCAATATTACCAGCATAGCCGCTCGGTTGTCGATGATTTTACCTTCGACAAACTGCTCGAAGAACTCCAGCAACTCGAAGCTCAGCACCCCGACCTGCGCCAGCCCGACTCGCCCACGCTCCGGGTGGGCGGCGCCATCAGCAAAGAGTTTCCGACGGTTTATCACCGCTTCCCCATGCTGTCGCTGGGCAACACCTATTCCGAAGCCGACCTGATCGAGTTCGACAACCGGGTGCGGAAAGGGCTGAACGGGGAAGCCTACGAATACATCTGCGAACAGAAATTCGACGGTGTGGCCCTTAGCATGACCTACGAAAACGGGCTGCTGGTGCAGGGCGCTACCCGTGGCGACGGCGTTCGCGGCGACGACATTACGAACAACATCCGCACGATCCGCACGCTACCGCTGAAGGTAGCCGGGGCGAGTTTCGCCGCTGGGGTTGCGGATGAGTCGACGCCCCCCGCAACTCCGGCCATCCCGGCCCTATTTGAAGTACGCGGCGAAGGGTTTTTGCCGCTGGCTGAATTTGAGCGGATCAATCGGGAGCGGGAGGACATCGGCGAGCCATTGCTGGCCAACCCGCGCAATGCGGCCTCAGGTACGTTCAAACAGCAGGATTCGGGTAGCGTCGCCAAACGCCGGCTCGACTGCTACCTCTATTCGTTTTTGTCGGACGAAGACGTTTTCAAGACCCACGAAGAAAGCCTCGTGGGCATGGCTCAATGGGGCTTTAATGTGTCGCCGACCTGGCGCAAGTGTGCCACGCTGGACGAGGTGCTGGCTTACATTCAGGAGTGGGATACAAAACGCTTCACGCTGCCTCTGAACACCGACGGCATCGTGATCAAGGTCAATCGCTATGATCAGCAGCGCGAGCTGGGCTTCACGGCCAAAAGCCCGCGCTGGGCCATTGCCTATAAATACAAGGCCGCCGGTGCCAGCACTACGCTGAACAGCGTAAGCTTTCAGGTTGGCCGCACCGGGGCCGTAACGCCCGTCGCCCATCTGTCGCCGGTATTGCTGGCGGGCACGGTCGTCAAACGGGCATCGCTGCACAACGCCAACGAGATTGCCCGGCTGGGGGTCATGCTGGGCGATACCGTATTTGTGGAGAAAGGGGGGGAGATTATTCCCAAAGTGACGGGCGTCGACCTGAGCAAACGAACCGAGGCCGTGCAGCCGATTACGTACCCAACCCACTGCCCCGCCTGCGGCACGCCCCTGGTGCGGAAAGAAGGCGAACGGGGTGCCGTCCAGGCACATTTTTATTGTACCAACGATAAGCATTGCCCGCCGCAGCGGCAGGCGCGGTTCGAGCATTTCATTCAGCGCCGGGCCATGAATATCGAAAGCCTGGGCGAGGGGAAAATTGAACTGCTGATCGACAAAGGGCTGGTTGAGACCCCCGCCGACCTTTATGACCTGACCAACGAAAAACTGCTGGGCCTGGAAAAGACATATCCAGCGGCACCGGTAGTCCATGAGGATGGCTCCGAAACACCGGGTAAGGCCCGCACGGTAAAGTTTGGCCAGAAAACCGTCGATAATATCCTGACGGCGATTGAGCGGTCGAAAAGCCAGTCGTTTGCCAATGTGCTGTTTGCGCTGGGAATCCGGTACGTGGGCAATACCACCGCCGACCGCCTTGTAGCGTATTTCGGTTCGCTGGATGCGCTGATGGCTGCCCCGCTTGATATCCTCGCGGGTGTCCCTGACGTGGGGCCGCGCATTGCCGAGAGTGCCTACGCGTGGTTTCAGGATGCCGAAAACCGCCAGTATATCGATCGGCTGCGGGCCGCGGGGCTCCAGTTCATGTCCGAAAAGAACGTCGTGGCGCAGGAGAGCGATGCCCTCGCGGGCAAGACCTTCCTGTACACCGGCACCTTTGCCAACTTCAGCCGCGAAAGCCTGGAAGAACGCATTGCAGCCAATGGCGGCAAACTGCTGAGTGGCGTGTCTAAAAAACTCAATTACCTCATCGTGGGTGAGAACGCCGGACCGTCGAAAGTGCAGAAAGCTCAACAATTGAACGTACCCATGCTCAGCGAAGACGAATTCGTCGCCATGCTGGGATGAAAATGAGTTCAGGGTTTAATGTTCAAGGTTCAATGCGGGCTGGTGCGTTTTTACGTACGTCGCCCCGCTTTGAACCTTGGACATTGAATCTTGGACATTGAACCTCCAACCTCCATTCCATGCGCCTTCACTACCTGTTCCTTTCTCTGCTTTGTGTGGTTGCGTTTGTCATCCGCATCGTCAACCTGGATGCGCACGGCATCGGCGGCGACGAGAAGAACTCCTTCTTCGTCAGTCAGTTTGTGCCGATGGGCGGGGCCAACCAGCACGACGTTTTCTTCAACAAAGCCAAGCCGTACTTTACCCCGGCCGAATTCTGGAAAGAGAAAGGCATCGCCGATTTTTACGACGCCGGCGCCCGGATTGATAATGGCAGCTCGGCGGCGCATGCCCTGCTGTTGCATTACTGGACCAACTGGTTCGGCCTGGGCGATGGCACGTTGCGGGCCCTGTCGGTGCTGTTCAGTATCCTGCTGATTCCGCTTATTTTCGTATTTGTGCGGTCGGTGTTCAACTCGCCTAATCTGGCGCTGGGCGTGGCGGCGCTGGCTACCATCGAGCCGCTCTACGTAGGCTGGTCGCAGGTGGTACGTACCTACACCATGACCTTCTTCTTCTGCCTGCTGGCAACGTACCTGTTTTTTCAAATTCTGAAAGCCGAGGACGCCCGTAAACGACCGGTGGGCCTGTACGTTGCCTATGGGTTATGCGCCTTTCTGTGCCTCATGTGCCATTATTCGGTCTTCACCCTGTTTGCACTCCACGGCCTGATCGTGCTGTTATTTGTGCGTAACCTACGTACCTGGATCGGGCTGGGGCTGGCGATGGTTATTCCTGTGCTGGGAATGCTGTGGTGGCTGAAAGCCGGGGGCGGGCAATACGCCTTCCGCTTCATCGAAGACAGCAAAAACGTCTACAATGAAATGGCCGCCAAGAATCCGCAGGTTGGTTACCTGGCCCCCACCACGCCGTTTAATGCAATCATTCAACTGGTGCCCATCGCGATCAATCATTTTCTGCCCACCAACGGCTTTTTCGACGTGCTGGAAGGCAAACGAAACTGGCTGATCCTGTTGGCGGCTACGATTGGCATCCTGGGTATCTACCGGTTTGTGCGGCCCGAACGCATTAAGCAGGGTGCCATCCTGGGTGTACTGGTTATTGCCTTTCTGCTGTATTCCAAAACGCGGCTGCAATTCACCTGCTTTACGGCGGGGCTGCTGCTGCTGGCTGTCCTGATTGATGACACCCTCCGCCAACGGGGTGAGCAGCGCCGGAC
Organism: Fibrella musci; assembly: GCF_041321105.1. Taxonomy (NCBI): domain Bacteria; kingdom Pseudomonadati; phylum Bacteroidota; class Cytophagia; order Cytophagales; family Spirosomataceae; genus Fibrella; species Fibrella musci. Next base: position 126,921 of record NZ_JBGGWD010000001.1, read on the forward strand.
TTACTGGGCGATGTGGTTGCTGGGCATGGTGCCGCTGATTTTCCTGCTGGTATATGCCGTGCAGGATCACAACACCTTCCGCATTCAGCATAAGTACGTGGGCTACAGCATGGCGTTCGCGCTGGTGCTGGTAGCGTTGGCCCTGCGCGCCCTCTGGACGTACCCAGCCTGGGTGAAGTACCCGATGGCCTTACTATTGCTTTGCCAACTGGGGTTTGTGGCGAAAACCATTCGAAATGTGTGGGAAGACCGATCGCCGCGTTACCTGCTATATGCCAACCCGCGCATAGCCAACCCTTACCGGTCCATTGCGCAGACGATCGAGCAGCAATACGCGTCGGGTGATACCATCGTGTATCCGTCGTATAAAGGCGACGATGCTGATTATACCGTCAGTCCGTCGTTTTACCCCATCATCGATGCGCAACTGGTTAATTTTTACCTGCCCAAAACGGCGACCTACTGGCAGCGGGTCGATCAGCACGAGCCCAATAAGGTCCTGCTGAAAAAAGCCGATGGCCGCCAGCAAGTGCTGTTCGATTTCAAAGGCACGACGTATCGGTATTAGGGAAGTCGTTATTGGCGCGGCCCGCCCAATGACTTTCCATCCCCAATGACTACCTTTGTGACCGTCAATTGACCTTTCTCTGCTCATGTACACGCAGTTCCACGGTGTGGGTGTCGCCATTGTCACCCCCTTCAACGCCGACCATTCTATCGATTTCGAGGGATTTGGTCGGGTCATCAATCACGTTTCGGAGGGAGGCGTGCGCTACTTTGTGCTGCAAGGCACCACGGGTGAGTCACCGACGGTGTCGAAGGCAGAGAAAAAGCAATTGCTAACGTACCTGAAAGAGAACAACCCGCGTAACCTGCCCATCGTATACGGTGTGGGTGGCAACGTAACGGCCGATGTGGTGGCGGGTATGAAAGACATTGACTTCGAGGGTGTTGACGCCATCCTGTCGGTTTGTCCCTATTACAACAAACCGGGCCGCCGTGGGGTGATTGAGCATTTCACCCGCGTGGCCGATGCTTCGCCGGTGCCGGTCATTCTGTACAATATTCCCCCGCGGACGGGCATCAACATGGCGCCCGAAACGGTAGTTGAACTGGCGCAGCATCCCAACATCATTGGCGTGAAAGAAGCGTCCTGCATCATCGAGCAATGCATGGAAATTGCGCGCGATGCGCCCGAAGATTTCCTGCTCATTTCGGGCGACGACGTGCAGGGCGTTCCCATCATCAGCATCGGTGGGGTAGGGGTTATGTCGGTGATTGCCAACGCCTTCCCGGCTCGCTTCTCCGGTATGATCGAGGCCGCTTTGCAGGGCGATTTCCAGACTGCCCGCCGCGAACTGAATCATTTCCTGCGCATCGACCCGCTGCTTTATGAAGAAGGCAACCCCGTCGGGATCAAAGGCATCCTCGATACGCTCGGCCTCATTGGCTCGGAGGTGCGTCTGCCACTCATGAAAGCCTCCGACGATCTGCGCGAGCGTCAGCGGGCCGTGTTGCAGCAAGACAGCCTGATCGAACTGGTGGCGTAAGCAACAGCCATTGATATGAACAAAAAAGGCATCCGCTAGCGGATGCCTTTTTTGTTGGCCCGTCGGTCAGGAAGGGTTGGCCAACTCATGGAGGGTTTTTACCTCCGGCTCAATCCCATCGGCCCGAAGGCGCGCGATGCTCTGCTGCAAGAACCGGCGTTTCATAAGCTCTTCGGGCTGCTGTTGGCTGGTTTGCCCGGCCAATTGGCTGTCGAGCATCTGGATGAGCTGCTGTTGCTGGTGCCACTCCGCCTCGGCGGCGGTGGTGGTGCGCTGCAATAGGGCGGTGTAGTCACGGACTGGTATATGCCCTTTCAGGTTCACCAGGGCTTTGGTCATGAGCGGAAAGTCGAGCGATTGCCCCGCCAGCAGTTGGTCGGTGTAATAGGCAATCGCCGACCAGTTCCGGGTATTAATCAGGCCGTAGTCGATCAGTAGCGAACGGGCATGGCGTTGTTGAAACAGCGGGAGGATGTAGCTGTTGGGGTGAGTGGCAACAAAACGGCGGTAGACCCGATCGGCGTCGGCCAGCGGCAGGGTGGGTTGCGCCTCGTTGAGCGGAACAAGCAAAGGTGACTCGGCGGCAAGCTGTTCTTTCAGCCGGTGGATGAGTTGTTGACGGGCTTCAAAATCGCTCAGGCTGCGTATCGACGTACCTGGCGGCACATACATGGTCACGTTGAGGGCGGGCCGGCTGGTGCGCGCGGGAGCTTCGTCCAGTGCCAGTGCGTCGGGCGTCAGGCTGACGGGCTCTTGTTGCGCCTGTTTGGTGTGGCAGCCACCGATGGCTAGCCCAATTGCGGTGCTCAGATAGAGTAGTTTATGCATGAATGGCGGTGGTTAAGTGTCGTTTATTGGGAATATGGTGATAACGTAAGGGGTTTTGTACGAAACCCGACGGCAGCTTACGGAACGGTCGAACGGATAGACAAATTTCTTGGTTAGTTAGACAATTGTCTATATTTGCCACGTCTAAACAAACGCACTATGGTTCAGGATCGCAATCGACTGGTATTGGCCGCCCTGCGGGGGGTACCGGCGCTGTTATTCTTCGACGTGGCCGATCAGACGGGCTACCGCCGGGAACAACTGGCGGAGGTGTTTGATACCTCGCTGAAGACCTTTCAGCGGTATGAACGCGAGCATCGGAAACTCAACCCGCAAGACAGCGAGAAGGTATTGAAGATTCAGGCGCTGTTTGCCCGTGGGACCGAGGTCTTCGGCTCACTCGATGCCTTTCGCCGGTGGATGGACAAACCCGCCTTTGGGCTGGGCGATCAGGTGCCTTTCTCGTTGCTGCACACATCGGGAGGGATCGACCTGATCATGGACGAACTCATCCGCATTGACTACGGCGATCTGGCCTGATCGTTTCGGTTGACGTTTGTCGTTTCGGGTTTGAGGTTGCTGACCACCTGAAAATGACTTAACGTCAAACGGGAAACATTAAACGTCAAACGACTTTGGAGGTGTACCGAATAACCCGCGCTGTGTATGCCGATCGGCTGGTGGCGTCGGGGGGCGTGGCCCGCTGGAATGCGCGGGGGCGCTTCGTGATTTATACGGCCGGGAGCCGGGCGTTGGCCTGCCTCGAAAACGTCGTGCACCGGAGCGGCGAAGGCCTGCAGGCTCTCTTTCGGGTGATGGTTATCCACGTACCGGACGACGTACCCAGCCAGACGATTACCCCGGCCGACCTGCCCGCCAACTGGGCCGACTACCAGAACTTCGATGTGTGTCAGCAACTGGGCGAACGCTGGCTGACGACGGGACAGACTGCCGTGCTGCGGGTGCCGTCGGTGATTGTGCCGCAGGAGTGGAATTACCTGCTCAATCCGGCCCATCCCGATTTTGCCCGCATCGAACTGCTCCGTACCGAACCCTTCCTGTTCGATCCCCGCATTAAAGCCTGACTAGCAAGGTTTTTTGGCGAAGCGAAGCCCTGTTACGTATAGGCATAAGGGGTAATGGAGTTCCGCAGCAACCCAACCGGACGAGCTGTATCTATCCTCAAAAAGCAGGCCTGTTTAACTTTGCGATGAATTGTATTTCGGAAAGAATATAGCGCGGTCGTGCCAGTAGGAGGGGAGAGGCTCCGGCGCGGCGCGGAAAACCGGCAGATAAGCCCTCGTGCGCGTTATTGTAACGATTATTTCCGTTTCCGACGAAAAAATTGTATATTTGTCTATAGTCGTTCGCCTACAGTAGGCAACGGCAGAAATTGCAAATTTTCGCGAAATCCCCCTTCCGTTTATGGCAGAACAAACTCCCGAAATGGAGACCCCCAGCAACATCGTTCCGATCAATATCGAAGACGAAATGCGCGGTGCCTACATCGACTATTCTATGTCGGTGATTATTGCCCGGGCCCTGCCCGACGTGCGCGACGGCCTCAAGCCCGTGCACCGTCGCGTGCTTTTTGGTATGGCCGAACTGGGCGTGAACTACAACAAACCGCATAAAAAATCAGCCCGTATCGTAGGGGAGGTATTGGGTAAATACCACCCCCACGGCGATGCGTCGGTGTACGACACCATGGTTCGGATGGCGCAGGACTGGTCGCTGCGTTACCCGATGGTCGATGGGCAGGGCAACTTCGGTTCCGTCGATGGTGACTCACCCGCCGCCATGCGGTATACCGAGGCCCGCCTGAAGCGTATTGCCGAGGAAATGCTGGGCGATATCTATAAAGAAACGGTTGATTTTCAGCCCAACTTCGACGATTCGCTTGAAGAGCCAACCGTGATGCCCGCCAAGTTGCCCAACCTGCTTCTCAACGGCTCGTCGGGGATTGCGGTGGGTATGGCAACCAACATGGCCCCGCACAACCTCTCGGAGGTCGTCAATGGGCTGGTGGCGTTTCTGGACGATCCGGAGATTACCATCGACGAGCTGACCAAACACGTGCTGGCACCCGACTTCCCCACGGGCGGTACCATCTTCGGGGTGAGCGGCGTGCATTCGGCCTTCCATACGGGCCGGGGGCGGGTGGTGATCCGGGCCAATGCGACCATTGAAGAGAACCGCGGCAAAACGCAGATCATCGTTACGGAGATTCCGTACATGATCAACAAAGCTGTGATGCTCGAAAAAACCGCCGACCTGATCAACGAGAAGAAGATCGAAGGCATTTCGGCGTTCCGGGACGAGTCGGACCGCGACGGCATGCGGGTCGTGTATGACATTAAGCGGGATGCCAACGCCAGCGTGGTGTTGAACAACCTCTACAAGCATACCTCGCTGCAATCGTCGTTCAGCATCAACAATGTGGCGCTCGTGAAAGGACGCCCCATGATCCTGAATCTCAAAGACATGATGCGCTATTATGTAGAGCATCGGTTTGAGGTTGTTACCCGACGTACCCAGTACGAACTCCGCGAAGCCGAGAAACGCGCCCACATTCTGGCCGGTCTGCTCATTGCCCTTGATCATATCGATGAGGTGATCGAACTGATCCGGGCCTCGCGCGATACCGAGGTGGCCAAGAATGGCCTGATCGAGAAGTTCGACCTGAGCGAGGTGCAGGCGAAAGCCATTCTGGAAATGCGGCTCCAACGCCTGACGGGCCTGGAACGCGACAAAATCCAGGGGGAGTATGATGAACTGATGCGCGACATCGCCGATTACAAGGGAATCCTGGCGAGCGATGATCGTAAACGGGGCATCATCAAGACTGAACTGCTCGACGTGAAAGACCGCTACGGCGATCCCCGACGTACCCAGATCAACGCCCTGGGCGATGGTGATCTCGACGACCTGTCGCTGATCGACGATGAGGAAATGATCATCACGATCTCGCACGAAGGCTATATCAAACGGACCCCGCTGACCGAATATCGTCGGCAGGGGAGAGGTGGTACCGGGTCAAAAGGAGCTACGTCTAAAGACGGCGACTTTACTGAGCACATCTATTCGGCCACCATGCACAATACCCTGCTGATCTTCACGCAGAAAGGGCGGTTGTACTGGCTGCCGGTGTACAAATTGCAGGAGGGAAGTCGGGATGCCAAGGGTAAACCGCTGCCCAACTACATTCAGATCGACAGCGACGACAAAGTGCGCGCTGTTATCAATGTAAAAGACCTCGACGATCCCGACTACGTCAAGAATAACTTCATCGTGATGTGTACCGAGCAGGGCACGATCAAGAAAACCTTGCTGGAAGCGTTCTCAAACGTCCGTCGGACGGGCATCATCGCCATTACCATCGAAGAAGGCGACCGCCTGCTGGATGTGGTCATGACCAACGGCGATAATGATCTGGTGATTGCGTCGCGGGCGGGTAAGGCGGTTCGCTTCCACGAAAGCCGGGTACGTCCCATGGGCCGTACGGCTGCCGGGGTGAAAGGCATTACGCTCGACGACGAAGTGGCTGACGATCGTGCGGTAGGAATGGTCTGCATTGGCCGGCCCGACGCGCAGTTGCTGGTGCTGTCGGAGAACGGTTACGGCAAGCGGTCGCCCATTGACGAATATCGGGTAACCAACCGGGGAGCTAAGGGCGTAGGTACGTTGAAAGTCACCGAAAAGGTGGGCGCTCTGGTTGGGATTCTGGAAGCCTCCGATTCCGACGACCTGATCGTGATTAACCGCTCGGGCGTACTGCTGCGTACACCGGTTCGCAACATTAGCGTCATTGGCCGCAATACGCAGGGTGTTCGGGTAATCTCGATCCGCGATGGCGATGCAATCTCGTCGGTAACCACTGTAACCCAGGAAGAAGAGGTGATTGATTCGGCCGAGGCGGCTACCGAAACCCCATCGGGGGCGAACGGAGAAGCTTCCGCGACGACCGATCTGCCGGGCGCAACGGAATAAATCTGCCTGTTTTACAGGGAATCTATAGGAAACCGAGTTGTTAGGTAAATAAACCGGCGACTCGGTTTTCTGTCTATAAGCGTGAAATTGCGTAAATTCGTGTCCATTGTTGAACAAAACCAAGTGAAGACCTACATGGAACAACCCATGAAGCACCTATTGGCCCTGTCGGCGGCAACTGTGCTGTCCTTTTCGGCTGTAGCGCAAAACAAAGCGATCCTGCTGAAAGAACAGGGCGCACTCGATAAAGCGAAGGCTGAAATCGATAATAACGTCACCGAAGCCAAATTGTCGGGCAAAGCCAAAACTTGGCAGGCCCGTGCGCAGATTTACGAGGCGATTGCGGTATCGAATGACCCCAAGGTGGTTGCGCTGGATTCGAACGCAGCCATGACAGCCTACGAGTCGTATAAGAAAGCCCTGGAGGTCGAGCCGAACAGCAAGATTACGAAAGAAATCAACGACGCCCTGAGCGGCCAGATGATGTACTCGGCCATGATGAACCAAGGTGTTCGGCGTTATCAGGCGAAGAACTACGACGCGGCCATTAGCGCCCTGGGTATGGCGAGCCAGATCAACCCGAAAGATACGGCCGCACCGTTGTACGCGGGGATCAGCGCCCAGCAGGCAATTAGCCAGAAAGGGGAGGGGGCCGACAAGCCGAAGTACACGGCCCTGACGAAAGAACAGTTTGAGAAGTACACGAGCAACGGTGGTAAAGATGCGACGATCTGGGCTATGCTCGCGTCGATGTACAGCACCGATAAGGAGACCGACAAGGCGCTGGCTACGCTGGACCGCGCGTTGAAAGTGTTCCCCGGCAACCGGGATCTGAGCACCACGCGGGTGAGCATTATGCAGCAAAATGGCCGCCTCGACGATGCCATCGCCAGCATGAAGGAGGTGTATGACAAAAACCCGAACGACGCGCAGACAGCCGTGAACCTCGGGATCATGTACGATAACAAAGCGTCTACGCTGGAAACGGATGCTAAGAAAGCAACGGACGAGGCGAAGCGCGGCGGTCAACTGACGAAAAAGCTGGCCGACGAGAAAGCCGTACTTGAAACCTATAACAGCGAGGTGGTGCGGTTGGCAGCGGCTATCAAGAAACAGCCGAAAAATGCCGATCTGAAGCGTCAGCTGGCCGATGTGCAGGGCAAAATTGCCGAACAGAAAACGAAAATTGCCGATTATGATCAGCAAGTGAAAGCTGAGGCGGCAAAAGGCGTTGACGGCGCAGCATTGGCTTCTAAGGCGGTTAAACTGACGGCCGAAATGGATGACGCAAAGAAAATGGCCCGTCAGTATTACGAGAAAGCTCTGGTGGCCGATCCGAACAACTACGAAGGAAACTTCAACATGGGTGTGGCTTATTTCAACGAAGCCGTCAACATGAAGCGTGAAGTGGACAACATGAGCATGAGCGACTACAGCAAAAACGGTAAAGAAGTGGAAGGCCGTGTTTGCGGTAAGTTCAAGCAAGCGTTGCCATTCTTCGTGAAAGCGAAATCGATCAAGGCCGATGATCCGCAATTGCTTAGCACGCTGGAGCAATTGGAAACGATTCTGAAGCAGTTTGAAGGCAAGAACATCGCTTGTGTCGAACCGACTAAGTAAGTAGGGATAAGGGAGGTTGATGTAGCCTCCCTTATTTTTGGCTGTTTTAACTTAACATAATATAAATTATAGAACTAAATAAATGCCTGTTTTCCACCGACAGTCCACAACATATCCACGTGGAACGCTAATGGATTACTACAGAAGCAGTTAGCCCCAAAAAGGCCGTTTATAGTTAATAAACGGCCTTTTTGGGGCTATAAAGAACCGACTACTAGTCGGAAAGAGATCGCTTGATCTGATAAAATGGGCCAGGAACTTACTTAAAGTAAAAGCCAGTCGGTGTGGCCTCCGTGCTAATCGAATCGATTAATGTCCCCGTCGGCTGAAACCGCAGCACAACCCCTGGCTTAGCCGATTTGTTGGTTGTGGCTCCGTAGAGTGTGGTGGTGTTAGCATCGAAGCCGTAATTGCTTAGCACTCGCGTTTCGACGGGCTGATCGAGTGGAATTGCCGTGGCCGTTGCGGCGGTTTTATAAATAAGGCCCCGCCATAAAAAGTACAGGGTTTTAGAGCTGGCGTCCAGCGTAAGATTTGTTGGATTACCGGCTATGGGCCGGCCACCAATAGAGACACGGCTCATTACCTGCCGGGTAGCCGGGTTGATGGTAACCAGTTCTGCCGAGGTTAGCCCATTAGCAGACGTACCCATGGCGCGCCCCGAGCATAACACATAGATCAAATTAACAGCAGGGTCATAGACCATCGACGTAGGTACGTCGCCTACCGGTATGCTTGTCACGACCTGATCTGTGGTCGTGTTGATAATGGAAACTGTTTTGCCTGTCTCCGACGTACCCCCGGAATTGGCCACAAAGAGTTCATCCCCAACTACTACCATCTGTTCCGGACCGGCACTAACGGGAATGGAATTACGAAGTCGCCGGGCCACCACATCAATGACCGAGATATTGGGACCAACCGTACGGCCGCCCCAACAACTGACGTAGGCTTTTAATGGACTGACGCCAACAACGTACCGGGGGACTTCGGCCCCACCCAGTTGCGAAATGCTCCGGAAGCTGCTGCCTTCAACAATCTCTATTTGTCCGGTCTCGGGCAAAACCAGAAAGCCTTTTCCGTCGACTTCAGCATAAGACAAGACTTTAGCATTGAGTTGCCTGTCGTTCTGGTTGTTGAAAATATCGGTTGCTAATACGCCCGGCCGTGGCGTTGGATACCGGACCAAGCCGGTCTGCCGATTGATGAATGAGACACTCACTGTAGCCGATTGAAGGCGCTCATCAAAAACAAGCACACCGCTTTCAAACGGTTCCATCTGTAAAGGTTCCTTAATAGAACACCCGACCATAGCTATAGATAAACCAAGCAGCTGGCCAAGGTTAATGCCTGTTGAACGAGGAATAAGTCGGCGTTTGAAAGCAACCATGCAAAAAGGAAACGTTAATATAGATTAAGCACCAGTATAGTGAAGCGATGTAGCACTGCCCAACAAAGATACAACGACAACTCCCCCACTTTGTGTCAGGCAGGCTTATACTCCCGAAACGTACCATCCGTATAGAAGATAAGAATACGATCAACCTGCTTATCTGGAGTAAGAGGTGTAGTCGATTCTGGAATGATTGTTCTTTTTAAGGGTTCTTTTACTGCCGGCTGGGGCGCAGGTACGTCTTTATTCCAGGTCGGTAAGCGATTTACAGCTGTTGTCGAAGTGGATTTATTGGGTTGAGCCCGATCATCACGCTCCTCATCGATTGACAATGGTGAATCGTCTTCAAGAAACCATTCATAGCTTAAATCAGCGTAGCAACGCACAATCTTCTGGATGATGTCGAGGCTTGGACGATTTCGACCAGACAGAATGTGAGAAATGCTCGAGCGTTGTACACCGATATCATCCGCTAATTGTGAGGGTGACAATTGTTTAATGGTCAGCACCTGTTTAATCTTGTCATTTATGGACATCTGTAAACTCCTGTATAGTGTATGGATGTAAATTTACAATAATAAATGACTAAGACAAAAGTAAACCCGCCGGTTATTAATGTAAACCGACGGGTCAGGCCATTTAGGGATTACAAATGTGAATTATACGCTAACATTGTTTTCTCGTAGCGCATCATTCAGCGATGTTTTCAAATCGGTCGAGGCCTTGCGCTTTCCGATGATGAGCGCACAGGGAACCTGATAAGAACCGGCAGGGAATTCTTTAGTGTAACTCCCAGGAATGACAACAGAATGGGCTGGTACTAAGCCACGGTATTCGACTGGAGAGTCGCCTGTAATGTCAATCACTTTAGAGGAGCCGGTAATGGTAACACCTGCGCCAAGGACAGCTCGCTCACCGATATGAGCGCCCTCAACAACAATACACCGTGAACCAATAAAGGCGCCATTCTCCACAATGACAGGAGCTGCCTGTGGCGGTTCAAGAACACCGCCGATGCCTACTCCCCCACTGAGATGAACATCGCTGCCGATCTGGGCGCAGCTACCAACCGTAGCCCAAGTGTCGACCATTGTCCGTTCGCCCACATAGGCACCAACGTTTACGTAGGAAGGCATAAGGATAGCACCTGATGCAATGTAAGCACCATACCGCACCGTGGCTGGTGGCACTACTCGCACACCAGCTTCCACAAAGTTTGTCTTGAGCGGAATTTTGTCGTGGTAAGCGAAGATGCCTACTTCAATAGGTTGCATAGGCTGAGACACGAAGTAAAGGAGGATGGCTTTTTTGACCCACTCATTCACTTGCCACTCTCCTACTGCGTCGGCCTTTGGTTCGGCCACCCGGAGTTGACCGCTATCTAATTGGGCGATTACCCTGTCAATACTTTGCTTGTAGGTTGGATCTTTTAAAAGACTACGATCATCCCAGGCTGCGAGTACGTGCGTTTTTTCAAGAGTCATAATAGAAAGTTAAGCTTTACTTTAACTGATATAATCGCCTGATAATTAACGATTTAGTTTATTTGATATTTTTAATGGCAAATTTTATTTGGTTTATAAATTAGATAGAGCTGTGTTTAAAGTGAAAGACACGAATTATATGTTCGTGATAAGCTATAGGCGTTTCAGGCTTTACGATTCCGATTTGTAAAGATAACGGGGATGTACGGAATGAATAGATATATCAAACTCTATTGGTTTAATAGAATGATCAAGAATAATGTTTTCGGAAAATAGTTTGTGCAGGGTGGATCATATATATGTTCGACTATCAGATGTTTCTTTTTAATAGAGGATCGGTCCTAACTAGTCAGCGTAAATTATATTCTACTGGGTAAGGTGTCCGGTTTGTGGCTGTGTTATTAGGTGCCAGTATCCATCATCTAAGAGTAAGTGGTTATCGATGATATCCTTGGTGGCTGAGAAAATGGGAAGTAATCGTAGTTGGTAACGGCTGGTGGTAAGTGTCAAAGCTGGTTCAGAGTCGGTTCTTAGATCTGATTTACACGGATAAGTGTAGCAAAACGAATGAGTTGGTAATACGGTAATCGTATCATTCTCTGTATATACGATATACAGGGACGACTGTTTGACTTTGTATAGGGGAATGAATTGGTATCTACGTTTAGTATACTCTCCTACTTTCTCTGATGGACATAGTAATTAGACGGTTAAGTTATCAGGCAGAAACTGATTAGCAAAATAATAGCAAACGATGAGATAATTAGTATTGTGTAGTATACATTATTAGTAAAACTAAAACAATAACCCAAAAATACTATTATTTGTGACTAAAACTAGCAAAATTAGCTAATAATTTGACTAAGTTTAATTAGTTTTTCGAATATTGTTAGCAATGATAGTGGTTTACTAATAGTTTGATACTAAATTACTAATAGATCGAATAAGATTTTGCTAAATTCTATAGCTGAGCTTAATCACTACATATAACCACTCGCATAATGACCATGTGATTACAGACTAGTATATTTGGACCCGTTAACCAAACCTGATTAGAGTCTAATGGCAACCATCAAAGTAGCTATTAATGGATTTGGTCGTATTGGCCGCCTCTCCTTCCGTCGTCTTCTAGAAAAAGAGAACGTTGAGATTGTTGCAATCAATGACCTTACCGATAACGCGACCCTTGCTCATCTGTTAAAGTATGATTCCGTCCACGGTCGTTTCAGTGGTCAGGTTAGTGCTGATGCGGAGAGCATCACGGTCAATGGCAAACGTATTCATGCCTATGCTGAGCGCGACCCTAAAGCCCTTCCCTGGAAAGATCTGGGCGTTGACGTTGTGCTTGAGTCAACAGGCCGCTTCGTTGATGAGGCGGGAGCAGGCCAACACTTGCAGGCTGGTGCTAAAAAGGTAGTTATCTCTGCACCGGCAAAAGGCAACATTCCTACCGTAGTATTGGGTGTAAATGACAGCACCTTGACAGGCAGTGAGACAATCATCTCAAATGCTTCCTGCACGACAAACTGTCTGGCTCCGATGGCCAAAGTGCTTGATGACAACTTTGGCATCGAAATGGGCTATATGACAACCATCCACGCCTATACAGCCGATCAGAATCTGCAGGATGCCCCCCACTCCGACCTCCGTCGGGCACGGGCCGCTGCTCTGTCGATTGTACCCACCTCAACCGGTGCTGCTAAAGCTGTTGGTCTGGTGCTCCCGCACCTGAAGGGCAAACTGGATGGCAACGCCATGCGCGTACCAACTCCGGATGGCTCAATCACCGATTTGTCGGTTATCCTGAAAAAATCAGCTACGGCTGAGGAAATCAATGCCGTAATGAAACAGGCTTCAGAAACCACCATGAAAGGGATTCTGGAATACGTGACCGACGAGATCGTTTCGACGGACATTATCGGTAACCCCCACTCATGCATCTTCGATTCTAAACTGACCTCGTCAATGGGTACGTTTGCTAAAATCGTGGGCTGGTATGATAACGAGTATGGCTACTCTAGCCGGGTGGCTGATCTTATGGAGCGCTTATTCAACTAGTCGTTCCAAAACGATAGAGTAAAAAAAATGGGTGACTCCGTCTGGAGTCACCCATTTTTTTTACTCTGCAAATATTTTATCGAAAACCCTTTCTCGAAAAACATCGCTTCATACTTCGTCTTAATCCCGAGATGAAGGTTATTGAGAGGCGACTCATACAGGTTGTCAGTCGCTGCCAGTATCGTAAATCCATTGGCAGGCAGCGACTCCAAGCTATAGTCAAAAAATGGCGTGTTATCGGTTTTCAGATGTAACAGCCCTTCAGGTTGTAGTAAAGCGGCATACTTAGCAAGGAAGGTCTTGTATGTCAACCGATGCTTTTCCTGTTTATCCCTCGGTTGGGGATCGGGGAACGTTATCCAGATTTCACTTACCTCACCATCGGCCAGAAATTCGTCCAGGTATTGAATATCGGTACGAAGAAAAGCCACATTAGCCAACTTCCCCATCAAAGCAACCTGAGAACCACGAGCAATCCGGTCACCTTTAATATCGATTCCAATGAAATTCTTGGCTGGATAAGCAGAGGCCAGCCCAACGGTATATTCACCTTTGCCGCAGCCAAGTTCCAACACGATTGGATTATCATTCTGAAAATAGTCGCGATGCCAGTTTCCTTTGATCGTAGTATAGAGTGGTTTGCCCCGTTCAATTACATTAGGGGCGAGCCGGTTTTGCTCAAACCGGTACATTTTTTGGCGACGCATAAAGGTTATAAACTGGTTAATTCGGCAACCACATAAGTGCTGCCGGTTACTAAAATAAGGTCGGTGGGCTTAGCCTGACGTAAGGCGTAGGCAAGTGCCTCGTCAACTGACCCAAATCCCTCACCTACCCGACCCATTGCAGCGGCCAAGGCCTGCAGTTCGTTCGTTGGCAGGGCCCGGGGCGAATCGGCCTGGCAAAAATAATAATGGGCATCGGCTGGCAATAATGTCAACACCTCTCCTACGTCCTTGTCACGAACAAAACCGATCACCAGATGCAATGCTGTGTGAGGCAGTGACGCACAGGAAGCCAATACCGCCTGGATACCCGGTTTGTTGTGCGCCGTATCGGCAATGACCGTTGGCATCGCCTGAAGCCACTGGAAACGGCCTTTCAGGTTTGTTTGCCGGACAACGTCCCGACACCCTCGTTCAATAGCCGAGGCATCGATCGAAAAGTGGGAGGTCAATTGATTGAGCGCGGTGAGCACAGTCTGCACATTCCGCAGTTGATACAGTCCCAGTAGCGGCAGTTCGATCTGTATGGTTTGAACGGGCTCCTCCCCCAGCCGACTACAGGCGACATGCCGTATGCCATTGGTCAATCCCAAGTCCGTACAGTGCCAGGCAGCTTCCGCCCAATGAAGCGGGGCCTTGGTTTGGGCGGCTACAGCCTCAAAAACCGGGGCTGTTTCCGCGATCCCCTCACCGATGACTACAGGTACGTTCGGCTTGATGATCCCCGCTTTCTCGCCAGCAATTGCCGACAGGGTATCGCCCAGCACATTCATATGATCCCAACCAATATTGGTGATAACACTAAGCAGCGGGGTAATGATGTTAGTAGAGTCGAGCCGACCGCCTAAGCCTACCTCGATTACAGCAACGTCGACCTGTTGACGGGCGAAATAATCAAACGCCATGGCTACGGTCACCTCAAAAAAGGACGGCTCAATTTGCTCAATGGTAGCCTGCTGCTCTACAACAAACTGGGCTACATCGGCCTCGGCGATCGGTACTCCATTCAACTGAATGCGTTCCGTAAATGATTTGAGGTGGGGAGAGGTATATAAACCAACCCGATAGCCTGCTGACTGCAATACACTCGCCAGTAAGTGCGAGGTACTTCCTTTCCCGTTTGTACCCGCTACGTGAATGGTCCGAAAACGAGTCTGGGGATCCCCTAGCGCCGAACACAACGCCAGTACGTTATCTAGTCCGGGCTTGTAAGCAGAAACGCCCACCCGATGGAAAACGGGCAGGCGATCATACAAATACGAGATAGCCTCGTTGTAAGTCATTGGTTACCAAAACATGAGCGACCAGCTAAACAGGCCTGCTCAGTTGTTCTTAATTTGCACTGATTGAGATCGTCAACGTACCTGTAGCCAGTTCAGAAGGCGTTACCGACCCTTTGGGCCGCAATTTAAACCGCATCACCTGCCGACGGTAGAAACTCTCCACCGACGGGCTAACGGTTTGTTGCAAGGGGCGAGCCGACACGATGTTTCCGTCACTATCAACCCGGATCTGGTAAATGATTTTTCCGTTTTCGTCGGAATCATCTTTATCAAGGCGATTGCTACCAAACGCCCAGCCTGATACATTCAGGGCTACCCCCGACTTGGCACCACCAGGTTTACCATAAAACTCTTTGGCGTTGATGTTCCCTTCGGGATTTCCTTTATCCCCTACCCCCGACCGATTGTCGCCATTGTTGTTCCCCCCTACACCCTCGGCGCGGCCGTTGGTGCCGTTTGAGCCAGCTCCCCCCGACGAACGCTTGTAGAGCGCACTGGGGTCAACAGTCTCCACTTTTTTTGCGGGCTCAGCACGGGGCGGGGCGGGCGTAGGATCAGGGGCCGTGGCTTTCGTACGTCGAGACTCGGCTTTCTCCGGTACGCTCACCGGGCTTTCTGTCCGGCTGGCGATAACGGGTTTTTCGGCAATGGTTTTACTGGGTTTGGCTTCTTCAATTTTCGGGACGGGGGCCACCGGGGTACGTTCCACACGAGGCGTCGTCGTCACTTTCGGATTCGGCCGGTCTTCCGACTTCTTCACGTTCTCGGCGCGCGGCGAGGGATTGGGCTTGTTGTAGGTCTGCACCGATCCACTCCCGATATCGCTTGTCCCAAAGTTTACTTCGACAAACTGCACGGGTGGCGGGTTGGGCATCGTACTGCTGATGGTGACCAGAAAGAGCACAATCAACAAAACGACCATCACGCTAAAAGCGCCCGCCGCCGCAAAGGCACGGGCTTCCGTTTCGTTTTCGTAGGCAATACGCATGGGCAATTGTCCGTAGGCGTTGGTGATTGATGTCTTAACGTTCCGCAAACGGGTTTCGTTATGCGTTCGCCCTACAAACATAAAAAAGGCGATCGAATGATCGCCTTTCAGGTACGTTTTACACGGTAAATCAACTACCGGCTACGCAGAATCCAGGGGGTGATTCCCGTCAGGGCGTTCAGGGAATCCAGATTCGCCTTCGCGTCGTCGTAGGCCTCAGTGCCAACGGCCGCCACTTTGATCAGCCCTTTGGTACGACCCGGCAGAATATACGCTTGTTCGTAACCGGCGCGCTTCAGCATTTTCTGAAAACGAATTGCATTGCTACGACTCGCAAAGCTACCGGCAATAACGGTAAACGGAGCTTGCGGAGCCGCAGGTTCAGCAGTAACGACAGCCGCAGGTTTCTTCGCAACCACTTTTTCGGCAGCCTTGGCCGCTGCTTTGCGAGAACTGGAAACGGCCTCAACCAGCGCCAGCGCCGATTTGGTTACCGATTCATTCGCCGCCGGGGTTGAGGCCAACGTAGTCGGTGCCGATTCGGCTGGAACCGCATTGGCTACCGGAGCAATGGCAGGTGTTGCTACAGTTGGAGCCGGGGTCGCTGCATCCGAAGCAGGCAAAGTTGTCTTTTCCGTCGAGATGTTCGGCAGGCGGAACAGGTTGCCGGGGTTCAGGCTGCTCTGCAACGACTCGTTGGGCTTAATCACCGAGAAGTAGCTGATGAACCCTAACGTGCCGACCATGATGGCCGCAGCGGCCCAGCGCCAGGTGGGCTGGGTACGTTGTGACGTTATAGGCATGGGCAGCACTTCGCCAACTTCCTGCTGAGTGGGCTGCGACACAACGGTCAGGGCCATGGTTGGGAGTGATTTCACCACAACAGGCTTTTCCAGCACCGGTACGGCGGGGTGCACCATCTGCCGCGTGAGCATCAAGGGCTGAAAACCGTAGGCATTACCCAGGAAGTTATGCCGCAACTCAGGATCGAATTGCAGGTTGTTTTCGCTGTTCAGCGAGAACATGCCCAACCCTTCGATCACGAAGCTACCGGCCTCGCGAGTCTGCTGCTTCAGGTCTGTTACAAACTGACTGATGGCTTGCAGAGCCTCTTCCCGACTGCAGTTTTCGTGGAGTACAATATAATTCACCAGAATACCGTCGTCGAGGCGCAGGGCTTCGTTGAAAGCAACTTTACGCCGGGGCGGCAGAAACTGGCCAGTTGTTTCGTTGTACGAAGCCGACACATTGTGGGTTAGAAAAGCCCCAAGAGCGGGTACAACAAGACAGTCGTATTGGTAAAGTAGCTTCTTTAGGTAGTCGCTGATCGGTCGCATAGCCATACATCAGAAGGAGTACGAAATTCCTCCGAGAAAGTTAAGCCCCTGAACGCGGTAATACAAATACCGCTGGTAGGTTTGCCCAAAGATATTATTTAGCGAGACAAACGCAGCGACCTGTTTTCCAAGAAAATAGTCGATTTTGAGATTGAGGTCAGCAATAGTGGGTAGCTGTACCACCTCACCCGCCGACGTCAGAGAAGTAAAGTTTTTGTTCCGTATGCCCGAATACACGTACAGGTCGGAGGTGACGAACAGCTTCTTGTCAAACGTATAGCTGTTGAGCCACTGCACCGATGCCCTGGGCCGCCCCCACGCCTCTTCCAGCCGATCGAGGTCGTAGCGAAAGACATCGCCTTTCAGCGTTGAGCGGAAACCACCCATTTCGTAGCCCAGTTGCCCAGAGAGCGTCAGTACGTGGGCGATGCCGCCATCATAGAGCGCGAAGAACTTCGTGGTATCGGGCCAGGTGTTATTGATCGTGCTGAAGTTGCGATAGCGCGCATAGGATACTTTCCCTTCGTACGAGAAGCCATTTCCTAGCTGTCCCTTCGAGCCACCGTAGATGTCATACGACTTAATCGTGTTGGCCAAAACCACGTTGGGCGCAAGCCAGCGATTTTCGCTCAGCAGGCTCCGTAGCGTATTCCGAACGATGTCGCCATCGACCCCAGCGAAAAAGTGAATGTTGCCAGCGGGTACGACATCGATGTTGGCGACCGGAAACGCCAGCGTGTTGTTGATCCCAAGGCGCTTGTCGGTTTCGTTCACGGCATTGACGGCGAGCGTCACGGTGAAATTCGGCGACAGGTACCGGAAAGCCGGGCGCAGCCGGAATAGGTTCCGGTTGTCGACTTCGCCATCATTGCGCTGCGTCAGGTACGCATCGGCATTGACCAGTGCCAAAAACTTGTCGGTAATCTGCAACGAGGTTTGCAGGTTGGTGCCCCAGTCGAGCTCGGAAGCCCGGTAAGCATCGCCCAGGGTAGTAACGCTGGTTTTTAGCGCATAGTCGAGCGTCTGGTCTTTGCCGTTGTTCTCGATACCCAGGCTGGCCCGGAAGGTAGTCAACTGCTGCCGAAGCGAGTCCCGGTTGGGTACCAGACGGGTGGTGCCTTCGAACTGCGGCCGGTAGCCATAGAAATAGTAGCGTTCCTGCTCGAAACCTAATCCAGCGGTCAGCTTAAACAGATCGGTATTATACGTACCCCGCAGGTTGATGCGGCTTTCGCGCTGGGCGGAATTAGCCCCATCGACCGGCCCAATGCCCGACGACAAATGCCGCGCCGACGCCTCAGCCCCGAACCCGCCACTCGTGGCTACTTTGTAAAACCCTTCGCCGTAGAAGGTATTGTAGTTGCCTGCCCCGAGCTTGACATAGTTCTCGTAGGCGGGGCGGGTTTCGGTTTGGGTACTACCGGGTGCCAGCACCGTGGGCTGAATGCGGGGATCGCCCACCGTCAGCTTGCGGTCCTGAAACTCGTAGGTCATCTTTCGCGTCTCGGTGTTGGCCTTTGGCGACGGAATTTTATTGATCACCCGATCGGCGGGGGGCAGTTCGATCCGGCGGCTTTTCTCGACGGTGATCTCCTGATTTTCGATTTCACCCGTGCGGGTTGGTTTCTTGGGGTCCTGTGCGAAGGCCTGCCCCGTGGCACAGCCGGTTGCTGCCAGCAGACCAGCCCAGAAAACAGTAGTGTGGCGTTTCAGCATGGCTTATTTTTTATCGATTGCGGCCAGTTTGGTTTTTGCTTCGGCGACGATCTCGGCCTCGGCAGCGTTTTCAATGATCGACGTCAGCACGGCACGCGCCTGCGCCAGTTCGCCCAGGGCCACATTGTTGTCGGCCACCAGGATAAACGCCTTTCCTTTCCAGTACTCAAACCCATCAAACTGCTCGTTGAACCGAAGCAGCGTCGCAATTGACTCCTTGTATTTTTTCTGCTGATACTGCGCCTGTCCAATGAGGTAATTGGCCTCGGCACCGTTAACGTCTTTCGCCAGCGCCACCGTTTTCTCGAAATCGGTAATGGCCGTTTTGTAATCGTTGCGCGACAGCGCCACTTTACCCAGCATCAGCTGCGCCCGGTTTTGCGTGCCCGGCACAATGCTTCCCGCCGAGACCAGTTCGCGGGCAATCACCGCCGCCGAATCGGTTTTGTAGCCGTAATAGGTATCCATCAACCCCAGTTGCGCGTTGATCTGGTCGGTGCGCTCATTGGCCCGGCTCAGCACGTAGCGGTAGTTGCGCACGGCATTCGGAAAATTCTTCTGCTTCCGTTCCAGATCGGCAGCCCGGCTGGCAGCTTTCGTGGCAAATGTCGACCGGCCATCCTGCATGAGTTGGTCGTACAACCTCAGCGCCGCGGCTACGTCGCCGGTTTTAGCCGATGCATCAGCCCCGTAATAGCGGGCCTCGGCGCCATTGGCACTTTTGGGGTATTCCTGCACGAAGGCTTTGAACGCGGCCAGCGCCTGTTCGTATTTCTCGGCGAAGTACAGCGATTTGGCATTTTCAAACTGCGCCTTCTCCACTTCCGTACTCGCCGGATTGGTCCGTTTGTAGTCGTTCAGCACCGTTGAGAACTCGTCAGCACGCCCGGCATCGTCGAGCGTATTTTGCAGACCGAGCAGCGCACTTTGGGCCTGAGGCGTTTTGCCATAATCGGCCAGAATGCGGCGGTAATCAGCCACGGCCGGGTCGTATTGTTGCTGGTTGGCGTAGGCCACGGCCCGTTTCAGCAGCGCCGCCGGTAGCAGGTAACTGTTGGGCCGACCGTCGATGAGCTTCGTATAGCCACTGACCGCCGCCGCGAAGGAGCCTTTTTCAAAATCGACGTTGGCCGCCTGGAACAGAGCGTCGTCGGCATAGCGCGAATTGGGGTTACGCTGGAGTTGATCGAACAGCGATTTGGCCTCGGTGTCGCGCCCTACGTAGGTCAGAATCACCCCCTTCTGGTACGTGGCGTAGTCGTTGTCGGCCCGTCCCGTAGCAATGGCCTGGTCATAGGCTTTCATCGCCTCGTTATACTGTTTGGTCGTCAGCAGGCAATCGCCGATACGGACGTAGGCATCGCCCAGCAACGCATCGTCGGCATTTCCCCGCACAAACTCGCGGAAATAGCCCAGCGCGCGGCTGTAGTCTTTCTGATTATAGGCGGCGTAGCCCAGGCCGTACAGGCTCCGTTTGGCATAGGCGTCGGCGGTGCGGGTCTGCGTGTAGAGCGGAATGGCTTCAGCCCATTTTTTCTGCGCCGACAGTGCCTCCGCTTTCCAGAAAGTCGCGTCGAGCTTCAGGTTGGCATCGGCCGACGTACCCAGCGATTTGTTCAGGTTCACGATAGCCGCGTCGTAGCGTTCGGCGTTGAAATCGGCCACGCCCTGATTGAATGTCAGCCGTTGATACTGCGCGTTGATGCGCGGGGTACGTCGTTTCAGCTTTTCGATGTAGGCAATGGCCGCCGGGTAGTTGTTAGAGGCCAGGTACGCCTCCCCTACCAGTTCGTTGGCTTCGTTTTCGAACCGGCTGTCGGGGTATCTCTTCAGAAAATCGTTCAGTTCCGTGATCGCTTCAGAGCCGCGTTTCTGGTCAAGTTGCAGCTTGGCGTGGGTAAACCGGGCTTCTTCCTGAATCGAAGGATTGAACGTCAGCCGCCCTGCCTGATCGAAAGCCGTCAGGGCATAGGCCGGATTGTCCTGCTGTAAATAGCTGATGCCCAGCGTATAGGCAGCGTATTGGGCCGTCGTGTCTTTTCCCGACGCAATCGGCTTCAGTTGTGACACGGCGTCGGTGTAGTTACCGACTTTATAGAGCGATTGACCGTAGCGGTATTTCAGCGCAGCCGGGGCCGCATTGCCTTTGGCAGTCAGGTAGCGCTTATAAGCCGGAATGGCCTGCGCGTAATTGCCCTGCCGGTAATACACTTCGGCCGTGAACAACGATACTTCGGCCAATGACGTACCGCCGTTGCGTTTCAACAGGGGTTCGGTGTAGGCCAGCAGTTCGTCGTAGCGGCCTTGTTTATAGTAGGCCTGCGCCAGCCAGTTGGGTACCTCGTTCTGGTAGGTGGGGTTGGTTTCGATCCGGCGGAAATCGCTGATGGCTTCGTTGTAGTTGCCATTGCGGAAGTTGATCACCCCGGCGTAGTACGAGGCCGCCGCCGCGTTGGTGTACCCCGGATCGGTTTTGATGGCGTTGAACAGCGGCAGCGCCTTGGTCAGATCCTGCGTATTATAATAAGCCAGCGCCAGGTTGAACTGGTAATCGCGTTGTTTGGCACCCGTGTTAGCTTGCCGGATGGCTTTTTCCAGGTACGTTACCCCGTTGGTGTAGTCCTGTTGCCCCACGTAATACAGCCCCAGGTCGCCGTAGAGCTCACCGGCTTTGGGGTGTTCGCTGTGGTTACGCACAAACCGGTCGACCAGGGCTTCGGCCCCCGGCTCATCGGCATACAGGCTCGACAGCGCCATGTAGTATTCGGCCGACACGGTATTCGGGTCGGCCGCGGGCGAACCCGCTGCCGGTGTCCCCGACGTGTTGAGCAGTGGGCGGCGCTGAGCTAGATACCGCTCGAACTCGGTGCGGGCGGCCGCAAAATTCTGTTTCTCAAAGAGTTCAATCCCGTTGCGGTAAAGCAGGTCGGGTTCAGTGTAGGAAAGCGTTCGCTGGGCCATCAGCGGAAAGGTCAGCGCGGACCCCGCCGCTACACAGACAGCCCCCCAAATGCGGGGAGTCACGCGTTGCGATAGTGGAAACATAGAACCGATTAACGGTTGGGAAACGAAGAGAAAGCATTGTAGTTTCGCAGAGGGTTTGACGTCTGACGTCTACTGTTCGACGTACCTACGCTGGCCGTGTTGGCTAGTCTGTCCATTGAACGGCACCCATCAGGCGACAGCCATCAAACCAAACTCCCGATTACAAATCTTTCAACGAATGTACTGGTCTTTCCGTATGAACAGACGCTTGTCCGTGTTGTTTTTGCTCTGTACGCTTATAACCCTATGCACTGGCCCGGCCCAGGCAGCCCCATTCAGACCCGCCCATCGGAGCGGTGACGACCCGGCCGCCCCCGCCCCGGCCCGCATCACCTACGCGCTGTCGATGCCTCAACCGCAGACCCACTATTTCGAGGTGGAGATGCGCCTTCAGAACGCAGCGGCGGCTACCAATGCCCGCAAAAATGGGTACGTCGACCTAAAGATGCCCGTCTGGACGCCCGGCTCGTACCTCATCCGCGAGTACGCCAAAAACGTGGAAGGTTTTACGGCATCGGCAGGTGGTCAGCCCGTTCGTTCCGAAAAAATTCGTAAGAATGCATGGCGGGTGTACAGCAATGCCGACGACATCACGGTGCGGTATCGGGTTTATGCCTATGAATTCAGTGTACGGAACAGCTTCCTCGACGATACGCACGGCTACCTCAACGGAGCCACCATGTTTTTGTATCACGATGCGCTCAAGAACCAGCCGCTAACCCTTCAGATTACGCCCTACAAGGATTGGAAGAAGGTATCAACGGCCCTCAAACCGGTTGCTAATGCGCCTTTCACGTATGAAGCCCCCGATTTTGATATCCTGGTCGACTCGCCCATAGAGATCGGCAACCAACAGACGCTGACGTTTACAGCCTCCAATATCCCGCATACGGTGGCCATGTACAGCAACGGGCCGCTCGAGTATAGCCCCAACCGCCTTACCGCCGACTACAAGCGCGTTTGCGAAGCCGCGGCCAGCGTGGTGGGTGAGCACCCCTGCACCGATTACACGTTCATCGTACACCATACCAATCAGGGTGGCGGCGGGCTGGAGCACCTTAACTCCACTACGCTGCAAACCAACCGGGTTGCCTACGCCTCAGAGGCCAACTACAA
Source organism: Fibrella musci (assembly GCF_041321105.1). NCBI lineage: Bacteria > Pseudomonadati > Bacteroidota > Cytophagia > Cytophagales > Spirosomataceae > Fibrella > Fibrella musci. The sequence goes on from NZ_JBGGWD010000001.1 coordinate 150,054, forward strand.
AGGATTTCTGACCCTGGTGGCGCACGAGTATTTTCACCTCTGGAACGTGAAGCGGATTCGGCCCGTTGCGCTCGGCCCCTTCGACTACGAGAACGAAAATTACACGCACATGCTGTGGCTGTCGGAAGGCTGTACCTCGTTCTACGAAGATTACATCCTGCGGCGCGCGGGTTTTCATACGCCGGAAGAGTACCTCCGCATTGTCGCCAACGACATCACGGGCATCGAAAACCAGCCGGGTAACAACGTGCAGTCGGTAGCCGAGTCGAGCTGGGACGCGTGGATCAAGTATTACCGGCCCAACGAGAACTCGGCCAACAGCACAGTATCGTATTATTCGAAAGGATCGGTGCTGGGTACGTTGCTGAATCTGGCGATTCTGTCGGGCAGCAACGGCGAGCGGAACATGGACGACCTGATGCGACTGCTCTATAACGAATACTATAAAAAGCAGAAGCGCGGCTTTACCGACGAGGAATTCCGCCGGGCTGCTGAGCAGGTGGCCGGTACGTCGCTCAACGACTTTTTCGATAAAGGTGTCAACGGCACTGGCCCGCTTGATTACAGCCGGTATTTCGAACCCGTGGGCGTGCGGCTGGTGAATGTCGCGGCCAAACAACAGGATGGGTTCCTGGGTGCTTCGGCAGGCATGAACCCCAGCACGGGCCGCCAAACGATCACATCGGTACGGCGCGGTGGTGCGGCCGATCTGGGTGGGCTAAACGTAGGCGATGAAGTACTGGCCGTCGATAGCGTTCGGCTTACCGACGAACTGCCCAAAGCCATTGCGGGCCGCAAGGCGGGCGACATGGTTCAGTTGATTGTGAACCGGGGCGGTCAGGTACGTCCGCTGATGATCAAACTGATCGACAATCCGCTGCTCTCCTACCGCCTCGAAGCCATGCCCAACGCCTCCGAGAAGCAGAAGGCTATGTACGCGAAGTGGTTATTTGTGAAGTGAGTTTGACGTTTGGTGTTTATCGTTTGAGGTTGGCTGACGCTCGATCAATAATGCGTCAGCCAACCTCAAACGATAAACACCAAACGTCAAACTCACTTCATTCCTACGAATTGTTAATCAGGCTGATGCCGGAGCCGAAGAAGATCAGGCCGAGCACGAAGGGAGCAAACGCTTTAGCCCCGGAAACCTGTAGCCCCAGTGTGGGTTTACCGTCGGAGAGAAAAGCGACCAGGGCAAACAGCAATACAGCGGCACCCAGAATAGTCAGGCCTGCGCCAAAGGAACGTCGGAAGTTATTCTTTTCCATAGAGTTGCGGTAAAACGAGTAGTGTGTTTTGATGGTTAATGGCCTAAACAGCCTTATTGTTTACGATCATCCGGTTGCGCTATCGTCTCCGGTGAAACTGCTGCTATCGGGTTTATAGTTGGTTCGCCCTCGTCAGGTACGTTCCCGGCTTCGACATACTTGACCACCGATAGCCCGTGCTTCTCCCCCTCGGCGATCATAAATGGGTAAGCGATGGCGTATTGGTTGGGAATAATGCCTTCCAGAATGGCCTCCCGCACGGCTACTTTGATTTCGCCCACCAGTTTCGACGGTTTCAGGCCGAAGGTTTCCATAATCAGTTCACCCGTGATGACCGGCTGGAAATTACGCAACTGATCGCGCTCTTCCAGATCGTGCAGTTTTTGCTCTACCTGATCGAACCGCTGAAGATGTCGCTGTACTTTATCGTGGTTTTTCGACGTGATATCGGCCCGGCAGAGTGTTAGCAGGGCTTCCAGGTCGGGACCAACGTCGAACAGCAACCGGCGCAGGGCGGAATCGGTGATACCTTCCTTTACCAGCGGAATCGGGCGCATGTGCAGTCGAACCAGTTTCTGCACCTGTTTCATATGCTCGTTGAGCGGCAGCTTCAGCCGCCGGAACAAGGTTGGCACTTGCCGCGCGCCCACCTCTTCGTGCCCATGAAAGGTCCAGCCAACGCGCTTATCGAACCGCTTGGTCTGGGTTTTGGCAATATCGTGCAACAACGCCGCCCAACGTACCCAGAGGTCATTGGACATGCCCGATACGTTGTCGAGCACCTGTAGCGTGTGGTAGAAATTATCCTTGTGGCCTTTCCCGTCCACCGTTTCTACCCCCTTCAGCGCGACAAGCTCAGGTAGAATCAATTCGAGCAACCCGGCATGGTAGAGCAGCTTGAAGCCATACGAGGGCGTTTTCGACAGAATAATCTTGTTCAGTTCGTCGATGACCCGTTCCATCGACACGATGGACAGCCGGTCTTTCATGCGCACGATGCCGTCGAACGTATCGGGGTCGATGTCGAAATTGAGTTGTGTGGCAAACCGAATGGCCCGCATCATGCGCAACGGATCGTCGGAAAACGTGATGTCGGGCGCTAGCGGTGTTCGGACAATCCGCCGTTTAAGGTCGCCCAACCCATCGAAGGGGTCGATCAGCTCGCCAAAATCTGCCCTGTTCAGGCTGATGCTCATCGCGTTGATGGTCAAGTCGCGCCGATTCTGGTCGTCCTGCAAGGTACCGTCTTCCACAATCGGCTTGCGCGAGTCGGCCCGGTACGATTCTTTTCGGGCCCCGACAAACTCCACATCTACTTCGCCATCGACGGGGTCGGGCATTCGGAGCATGGCCGTACCAAAATTCTGGTACACGGCCACGGGCACTCTGGCCGCCTTTGCTACCGCTTCGGCCAGGGTAATGCCGCTACCCAAACAGACAATATCGATGTCTTTGGAAGGGCGTTTCAATACTAAATCGCGCACGTAGCCCCCCACCACATACGCCGGTATACCCAGCGTACGTGCCTGCTCGGCTACCCGTTCGAAGGCGGGTTTTGTGTGCAGAAAATCAGAAAAATTCATTGACTGCATGTACGATGCCTGCAACACGACGGCCACCCTGTGGTAAGCGATCTTGGGGCATCACACATTGATAGTTACTTACGAATAAACTCAACCTGTCCGCCGCTACCCAGGCGCATGATGCGGGGTTTGCGGAAATTACGCGACGCTTCGCCCAATGTATGAGCAACGACTTTCTGCGCGACATCGGGCAGGGTGAAGCTTTCAAACGGAAGCGTCAGCAGCCCTTTACCAAAGCCACCCAACAAAAACTGAACGGGTTCGCTCAACGATTTCCGAATAGCGATCTCACCGCTATCGGCCGGAGCGGCCACGTTCTTCCCGCCCTCAAACAGAACCACCAAAGGTAACTCAGCATACTCAACTAAATCATACCCAACGTCGGGCATCTTGGCGACATACAACGCAACCTGATCCGTATTCTTGGCTAACACTGTTAACTGATACGGGTTGCGGGTTGCCTCTTTCAGGGTAATTAGCTGCTGCACAGCCGTTTCGTTCTGCGGATCAGCCGCTACCGACCAGCCGGTTTCGTCGGCAATGCCGATGAGCTGCCCTTGCCGGAGCGCCTGGATAAGATCACGATTTGTGGGATTCATAGCTTATCGAACCCCAAACAGAGGTTTCAGGTTTCCTATTTCTGCGTAGTTTCAGCCGATCAAACCCGAATACTACGCTTCATGCACTCTCGTGTTTTGCTGCTCGCGCTGGCTGGCGCGCTCGCCATCAGCCCTAACGGGCGGGCTCAGGCCCCCACTCAGCGTATGCCCGCCCGGCCCACGCAGGCACGCCCCGGCCAACCGGCGGTGATCTCGCCCGCCGCCCGAAAACCGGCCGCGGCACTCCCCGGCACGGCCGCCCAGCCCGGTCGCCCCAGTCCTATTCAGTCGGGCCCGATGGTTGGGTACGTCGACATGCGCGAGGCGGCTATCTGGGTACAAACCAGACAGGCGGCGCAGGTGCAGATCCGGTACGTAGAACAGGGCAAAACCCTTCCGGTCTTTCTGTCGGACCCCGTGCAGACAACCAAGGCAAAGGCCTTCACAGCCCACCTGATTGCCGATCGGCTCACACCGGGTACGTATTATCAATATACGGTGCTGGTCGACGGCAAAGCGGTGGGCCGGCCTTACCAGACCACCTTCAAAACTCAGCCGCTCTGGCAATTCCGGGCCGACCCACCCAATTTTACGTTTGCACTGGGTAGTTGCACTTACGTGAACGAACCTCCCTTCGACCGACCCGGTACGCCTTACGGCGCCGGTTACGAAATCTTCACCAGCATCGCGGCGAAGAAACCTGACTTCATGCTCTGGACGGGCGATAATACCTATACCCGCGAAGTAGACTGGAACAGCCGGTCGGGCATTTTACACCGGTACACACACACCCGCTCATTACCGCAGATGCAACCCCTACTGGCCAGCGCGGCCAACTATGCCATCTGGGACGATCACGATTTTGGGCCGAATGATTCGGACCGCGGTTACTGGCTGAAACCGGTCACACTCGAAGCCTTCAAGCTGTTCTGGGCCAACCCCAACTATATCTTCGATGAAGGCTGCACCGGTACGTTTGTGTGGGGCGACTGCCAGTTCTTTTTGCTCGACGATCGCACGTTTCGCTCACCCGACGAGCAGCCCGACGGAGTCGCCAAAGCCTACTTCGGCGACAGGCAGCTAACGTGGCTGACCGACGCCCTGCGCTACAGCAAAGCCACCTTTAAATTTGTGGTAACGGGCGGACAGATCATTAATCCGACGAAAAATTTCGAGAATTATGCGATTTACGGCGCCGAGCGCGATCGCCTCCTGAAGGCCCTTGCCGAAGCGAACGTACCTGGGCTGTTGTTCATCACCGGCGACCGCCACCACAGCATCATTCACAAGCTCGACCGGCCAGGTACGTACCCTCTTTACGACGTAACCATCTCGCCGTTAACCTCGGGACCATCCAAACCCGCAGCTGACGAACTGACGCAGCCAACGGCTATAGCCGGTACGTTGCTGACCGAACGGAATTTTGCCACCATGGAGGTAACAGGCCCGGCCAAGAACCGCGTGCTTACGATCCGGGCCTTCGATAGCCAGGGCGTCGAGAAATGGACTCGCTCGTTGCGGGCCGATGAGTTACGCTAATTCGCCGATTTATCTATATTTGGCCGTCTACAGCAACTTTTTGTGAAAAGTCAGCAATACCTGGTCCCGGAAGATCAATTGCTTCGTCGGCTTAATAAGCGCGACGAGCAAGCGTTTCAGTGGTTGTATGATCAGTATGCCCACGTCCTGTATGGGGTCGTTCTGACCAGCGTATGCCTTCCCGACGTGGCGAAGCAGGTTGTTGAAGAGGTCTTCGTGAAAGCCTGGAACGAATTCGATCAGTTCAATCCCAAAAAAACGCGGCTACTCACCTGGCTGCTTCGGCGGGCCCGGCAGGAAGCCTTGCGGGTTATGCCGAAAAATCCGCCCGGCCGACCGCCTGAGGTAGATTCTGAGGCCGTAGAAAATCTAATTAGTCCAGAACAACGTACCTTACTTGATGCCGTTTATTTCCGGGGTCAGCTCACCGATGAACTGACTGGTGAAAAATCTAGTATTGATACTAACTTACGTGAGCGCTTGCGGGTGGTTCTTCAAGAATTGAAACTTGTGTTTACTCAATGAATATACCTGACTATATAACCTCTGGAATTCTGGAATCGTACGTACTGGGCACTGTCAGTGACCAGGAACGGCGCGAGGTTGACTGCCTGTCGGGTATCTATCCAGAAGTACGCCAGGAACTCGACCGGCTGACGCTGGCTCTCGAAAACTATGCTCTGCTGCATAGTGTGGAGCCACCAGCCGACTTACAGGAGCGGATTCGCAGTCGTTTGACGATGAATGCTCCTCCTGTCATTGATGACGACGAATCGGGAGCGAAGGTCATCCCGCTGCACCGTGAACGCCCTGTTTTTCAGGGTGCCTGGGTGGCGGCCGCTGCGGTTGGCCTTGTGCTGATTGCGTTCGCCTATTACCTGATCAGTCAGCTTCGTACGGAGCAACAACAGGGCAACCAGATGGCGGTCAATAATGTGAAATTGCAGAACGAGTTGGGGCAATTGCGTCAACAGCAACAACGCGACAGCCAATTGCTGACCCTTCTCCGCCAACCCGGTACGCAGACCGTCCGGCTGGCCTCGGCTAAACCCGATGGCGGTCGGGCCGATGTGATTGTGTATTGGAACCGGCCTAAAAAGCTCGTGACGCTGGAAGTGGAATCGTTGCCCGAATTGGCCTCGAACCAGCAGTACCAACTATGGGCGCTGGTGGACGGTAAACCTGTCGATGCCGGGGTGTTCACCAACGGGGTTGCGCTTCAGGAGCAAAACCGCGCCATCCCCGCGGCCGATCAGTTCGCTATTACGATCGAAAAACTCGGTGGCAGCCCCACCCCCACGCTCTCGGCCCTTGTCGCCATCGGGAAGGTAGGCTGAAAAAACAGTTAACAGTATACAGTGGACAGTATGCAGTGAATTTGCTGACGCTCGGATGAGGCGGAGCTACTGCATACTGTCCACTGTATACTGCTACCTGTTTTTTATGATCAAGTACCGCTTTTACCCCACGTTGCTGAATGTATTCTCGCGCTATCTGCACGGCGGCAACCTGACTGAGCAGCAGTTGCTCGACACTATCAACCGGGTGCCAACCCCCACGACCGAAGCGCAGCAGCGCGGTATTTCGTTTGAAGAAACGTTGCTGAAGGGAATCGACGAAGACCGCTTCGACTCCGCTATTCTTCAAAAAGTCAGAAAGTTATTGCCTCGCCCGATTGTAGAAACACAGGTATACTGTCAATGGGAGATCGACGATGTGCTGTTCTATGGGTACGTTGACTTGATCGGCATGTATAAAGCGGTCGACATCAAGACGACCGGCTCCTATCAGCCGGGGCGCTTCCTGTTCAATCACCAGAATCTCTATCTCCACGCCCTGAAAAAGCGGGGCATCAAGCTGATGGAGTACCTGATCACCGATTTTAAGGACGTGTACGTAGAAAGCTACGCGCTCACGCACCCCATTGACCGACAACTCGAAGAAATCCGGCAGTTTAAAGCGTTCATCGACGAGCATCGGCCTCTGATCACCGACAAAAAGATTGTTGTGAGCGACTAAAAGCCCCTCGCCCCATATGCGTTTTTAAGAAAGTCGAACCCCGAAGAGGTCTTTAGAGCGGGTGTAGATGTAGCCCACGACCGCCAGCGTAACTGCGCCGCCAATCATTACCGAAGGCACCGTACCCAATAGCCGGGCCGCTACCCCCGACTCAAACGCACCGATTTCGTTTGACGAGCTCACGAAAATGCCGTTGACCGCCGCCACCCGCCCCCGCAGGTGATCGGGCGGAAAAATCTGTAGGATGGTCTGACGGATAATGACACTAACACTATCGAACGCGCCCGTCAGCACAAGCATCACGATCGACAGGTAGAAATTGGTGGAGGCCGAAAACACGATCGTAGCGACGCCAAACCCAGCCACCGACAGCAGCATGTTGCGCCAGGCGTTGTGTGTGGGCGGAAACTTAGCCATCACCAGCATGGTAACGACGGCTCCCACCGACGGAGCCGCCCGCAAGGCGCCCAGCCCCTGCGGCCCAACGTGCAGAATATCTTCAGCGAAAATGGGCAGGATCGCAACCACACCCCCAAACAAGACCGAAAATAAGTCCAGCGAGATGGCGTAGAGGACGATGCGGTTGGTAAATACAAACGAAAATCCCTCGCGCAGGCTATCCCAGAACCCCACGTTGGTCAGGTCGTGGGTGGCAACGGGCGGGTGCCGCTTGATGAGCGAGATGAACAGAAAACAAAGGACATACAGGCCAATGGAGGCCAGCAGGGTGTTTTCAAACCCGATGGCGGCATAGAGCAACCCCGCCAACGCCGGACCGGTAATAGCGCCCGCCTGCCAGAATGAACTGCTCCAGGTCGACGAGTTGGCGTACAGCTCGCGGGGCACCAGAAATGGCTTTAGCGACGAACTGGCAGGCGAGTAAAACCCCCGTGCCGTACCGATCAGCATGAGTACCCCGTAGATGACGGCCAGCCGCATCGTCTGAGAATACTGGTTGACCACCGAAGGTCGGAACGCCAGATACAACACGACCGAGCTGAACATAATCACCAGCAGGCTGATTTGCAGGATCCGCTTTTTGTCGCGACGGTCGGCCAGGTGACCGCCAAAAAGCGACAGCAGAATAAACGGAATCGCCTCGGCGAGTCCAACCAGACCGAGGGCCAACGGGTCGTGGGTAATTTTGTAGAGTTCGTATCCCAAAATCACTTCCTGGATTAACAGGGTGACCGTCAGCAGGAACGAGTTGGCGATGTAGTTCCGAAAATCGGGAATGCGAAGTGAAGCGTACGGGTCGGTTGGTGCCGGCGAAACGGGTGTCATACCGCTATAACCCGATTGGGATCGTATAAATCACCGTCAGGGCAAAGAAAAACCCCGACACTACCAGCAACAGGGTTTTTAACTACCAATGTACTCAAAGAAAATCAGTGTTTATGGATACATCGACTGGACCGTGGCGATATCCATAGCCGACAGGCCTGTGCGCTGCGCTGTAAACGTTTTTCCATCTTTTCGCACGATGGTGGGGCGGCCATTACCTGAGAATGCATACGAATCGTAGAGCATGATGGAGTTAAAATCAAGCCCGCCCGCCATATCGAAGCCGTCACGCCCCAGTTGCAGGTACGTTTTGAAATCGTCCTGATAACCGGTTGCTACATTGGCTAAATTTACGGTCACGTACGTATCACGGTCGCCGCGGCTGTGTTCATGGTACAGACCGATAGTATGGCCAATCTCGTGAATGGTGTTACCGAGGCTGCAACCCGTACCCAGCGTGATGAACTGCTGCCCCCCTACCCGGCCCACGTTCGACGAACAACCGCTGCCCGGCCGAAACGTCACGTAATAGCTTTGGTTGGTACGCGGTACAAACCGAATGGCGGTTTTGGCCTCCCAATGGGCAATCGCCTCAATCACACGCTGTTGGTTCGGCAAATTCGATGCGATTGAGTAATAAACGATACGATTTGGCCAACGCAGACTCTTCAGGCTTCGGCCTGTGCCGTCGGCGCTGCGATCGGGGTCAGTCAGGTCGGCGGGGCTCAGCATCATGTCGCCCTGAAAAATTGCCTGCCCGTAGATGAGCTGATAGCGTATGGGTTCATTCAGGTAAATTCCCTCTTTCGTTTCGCCTATCTGATTGGGAAAGGCCATTTCCACCAGCGTGGGTTTCGATTCGGGAATGGCAACGTCATTAATAGGATCAGTGGAACAGCCAAACAGGCCTACCAGCACTAGACTAGCCAGATAAAGCTTTAGTTGGGTATTGAATTGTGTCATGTGTTGGATGGTAAAGGTGGGGGAACGAACAGGCTATACGACCTCCGCCTGCCCGCATCAGTAGCCTTTGGAACAAGCGACTAACGGCAGGCAGTAACAGACTACACGTTTTGGCGCGTAGGTGCATACCTCATTGATAAGCTTCGGTTAGAAGCGCTGAATCACGGGCCATTGCGGGCACAATGGCGAGGCTGTCTACATCCCGGGTGGGATTAGCTGAACAAAGCAGAGAAACAGAGGGAATCAGGCCGTCCTGATTGGCGGCAGCGGGGCGGGAGACATCACGTACGGGATTTGATGGGAACGTAGCGTAGCGGTAGCTACTCATTCATTGTCCGCTTCATAGCTGACTAGAAAAAGCAACTACCTCGTGATGGTAAACCCCACCACGTACTATGTTGACTCAAAACCGGTCAGAAGGTCAAAGATGAACATAAAAAAGTTGGATAAAGCGTGTAGCGTATGCTCTGTTAAAGGCAAATAAAAGGCCAACAGCTATCCGGTTTGAAAATATGATAGTTTATTGGACGATTTAGACAAAAAATACTCGGGTATATGATACGTTTACTAACATGTGAGGTAATAATGCCTTTAACTGAATAAGTTGTCTACACCCATTTTGTAGAACTTAGTCTACAAATCATACCCAAGGTGTGTACTTTTTTCCACGTTTTCTACAGCCGATAACCGAACGAAACAACTCTTGTTTATTTTGCTTTAAACAAAACCAGTCTGTACCCCATTCGTCTATTCCTATGTCAATTCGACTAATCCCCCGAGCCAACACGGCCCATGAGCCCGCTTTATTACTGAAAACGCTCTTACAGCAATCGAGCCGGTATGAGCCCGACCGCGAAATTGTCTACCGCGATCTGTTCCGGATGAATTACCGGACGTTCAACGAGCGAGTGAGGCGGTTGGCCAACGTCCTCACGGAAGCGGGCGTTCAGCCGGGCGACACAGTGGCCGTAATGGACTGGGATAGTCACCGGTATCTGGAAGCCTTCTTCGCCATCCCCTGCCTCGGCGCGGTGTTGCATACGATCAACGTGCGCCTCTCGCCCTTCCAGATCTTGTACACGATGAATCATGCGATCGACAAGGTAGTGCTGGTGCACGAAGATTTCCTGCCCATCATCGACGCCATCCGCCCGCAGCTGACTACCGTCGAGCGATTCATCGTTCTGTCCGACAACGTGTACCAGTCAACGGCCATTGCTGTTGCAGACTACAACGTACCTGAAGGCATGGCGGGCGAGTATGAAACCCTGCTCGCGGGGGCATCGGATACCTTCAGCTTCGAGGATTTTGACGAGAACGCGATTGCGACTACGTTCTATACCACCGGTACGACGGGCCATCCCAAAGGCGTTTACTTCTCGCACCGGCAGCTATTCATGCACACCATGGGGCTATGCACGCTGGTGTCGGGCCTGCAAGCCGTGCCGTTTCAGTCGCCCACGGACGTATACATGCCAATAACGCCCATGTTCCACGTTCACGCGTGGGGTTTTCCGTTCCTAGCGACCATGCTGGGGGCCAAACAGGTGTATCCCGGCCGCTACGAACCCGAATTACTCCTCAAGCTACTGCTGAGCGAAGGCGTAACCCTCTCCCACTGCGTGCCCACCATCCTGAATATGCTGGTCAGCAACCCGGCCGCCGACAAGTTCCGCGAGCAGCTTAGCCGCTGGAAGGTAATTATCGGCGGGTCGGCGCTTACGAAAGGACTGGCTACGGCCGCCCTCAGCAAAGGCATCCGGGTATATCAGGGATACGGGATGTCGGAAACGGCCCCAATCATGGCCCTAACGTACCTGAACGATCAGGAGCGCGGGCTACCGACTGAGCAGCAGGTCGATCTGCTGACGCGGGCGGGGCGGGTGGCACCCTTCATCGAGTTACGACTTATGGACGAAGCGGGTAATTTTTTACCGCACGACGGGCATGCCGTCGGCGAGCTGGTTGCACACGGCCCGTGGCTGACGCAGGGATACTGGCAGGAACCCGACCGCAGCGACGACCTCTGGCAACACGGATGGCTGCACACGGGCGACGTGGCGAGCATTTCGGCCGATTATTGGGTACAGATTGCCGACCGCACCAAAGACGTGATCAAAACGGGTGGCGAGTGGGTATCGTCGCTGGAGATCGAGAACCTGCTCTCTCAGATCGAGGGTATCGCCGAGGTGGCCGTCGTGGGTCTACCCGACGAGAAATGGGGTGAGCGGCCACACGCCATCATTGTACTCAAACCCGATTTTGTCGGAAAATTGGAGCCAAAGGCCATCAAAGACGCTCTTCAGCACCGGATCGAGCAGGGCGAACTCAATAAATGGTACATCCCGGACCGGATCGTCTTCGTCCCGGAAATCCCGAAAACCAGCGTCGGGAAACTGGACAAGAAACGCATCCGCAGTGAAATGAAAGACCAGATTTTAAAATGAATTATGAAATACGGATTATGAATTATGAAATGGCTGACGCAAGATCAGCACGCGTCAGCCAATTCATAGTTCATAATTCAAAATTCATATTTCATAATCCATATTCCCTTCTTTTTATGACCCGAATCGGCCTGCTTTCTGATACACATAGCTACCTAGACCCGGCGGTGTTCACCCATTTTGCGGCCTGCGATGAAATCTGGCATGCGGGCGACGTGGGGGCAGCAGCCGTTGCCCAGGAATTAGCGGCGTTCCGGCCGTTGCGGATTGTGTCGGGCAATATCGATTCCGAGCAGGATTATCCGGCCAATTTGCGCTTTGAGTTAGAGGGGTTCTCCGTCTGGATCACGCACATTGGTGGGGCACCGCCGCGCTATAACCCGGTAGTACGGCCCTTACTTCAGCAGCGTCCCCCTCAGTTGTTTGTCTGCGGGCATTCCCACATCCTGAAAGTTGAGCGCGATCCGAAGCTGGCCAATATGCTCTACCTGAATCCCGGCGCCGCCGGTAAAACAGGGTTTCATCTCATCCGAACCTGCCTGCGCTTTACGCTCGACAATGGGCGCATCAGCGACATGCAGGTGATTGAATTGGGCAAGCGGTAGCTTACCGACCCGCGATACTTTCGCCAAAAGGCGCACCCATGCGCGACAGTGAGCGGAACACATCGGCATTGGCGTTGACAAACGCGACAGCCGAACCACGCAGGTTTGTCCAGAAATCAGCCGCGGACGGCGTTTGATACATTACTTTAACAGTTGTGCGAATGGAGTTCATACAGTTTGTATTTCGTTAACAATCAGGCCGGTAATCAACGGATCAGAGCAGCCCATTATCCCTTACACAACAAGATTGTACTTTAGAAAGATTCACTCCTATTAGAATAGTACAACATAATCATATAGCAACCATTCGTTTAGCGGGAAAGTGCAACAGATTCATCTGATTATGAAGCACTTTCGGCCTCTCATGACCTTCGATTTCATCGCGCCTGTTTATGATTCGCTGGCCCAACTGGTGTTTGGTCGCTTGCTCCTGTCGGCCCAACGGGCGGCGTGGTGGCTGGTTCCGGCGGGGGGCGATGTACTGATTCTTGGGGGTGGTACAGGTACGTTGCTGCCCCAATTCCTGGCCGACAAACAGCCCCGGCGGTTGCTTTATCTTGAGGCCTCGGCGGCCATGCTGAAACGGGCGCAACAGCACGTACCCGAGGCCCTGACCGTCGAGTTTCGGCACGGTACGGAGGCTTCACTTGAGCCAACCGATCAGTTCGACGCCATCCTGTTGCCGTTTGTGCTCGATCTTTACCCCGAACCTACCTTGCAGGCTCAGCTACTACCGCGGCTACTGGCGGTCCTACGTCCCGGTGGCGCCCTGTATGTCTGCGATTTTGATCAGCCACGTACCTGGCAACAACGGGCCCTGATGGGCACGATGATTACCTTCTTCAGGTTCGTTGCCGGGATTCCGGTGCGGCGCCTCCCCAACTGGTCTGCCGTGCTGACCCAACTGGGACTGGTAGCCGAGCAACCGCAAACGTTTGGGCGCGGGCTACTGCGGGCCGGGCGCTGGGTACGTATCGTTACAGTTGCTCCAGCGCTTTCTGCACCGCCGTCAGCGGCGTAACGTCATACCACTCGTCGCCCCCCAGATTAAGGTATTGTCCGTCGCGTTTAGGCGGGCGGGGCAGGCTGTCTTCGGGATTATAATCGTAGGCGTAAATGGTACTCATGACCTGTTGCAGCGTTTCCCAGGGCAATTGTCGGGTTTTCTCCTGCCGGTTCTGGTAGCGCATTAGTCGTACCGAGCGTTCCGCAAAGGAAGCGTTTAACCGGAGTTCCAGGTCGCCCGCGCGGTTGTAGTTCAGATAGATCAGTTCGAAGGGTTTTTCTTTTCCACCTGCCTCATAGATCGCCTGAATCAGCTCCTGAATGGCATACAGGAAGGGCTCGGGGTCGGTGGGCGTACCAGGGCTGGGCGTGCCGCCGCTGGGTTCGATGGTTACCTCCACAAAATCGTCCTGCTCGCCCAGATCGGCTTCATTGAACGAGTCAAGCTTCGTTTGGTCGAGTAACTTCCGGAGAATAGGCAACCAGGCTTCACCCAACTGCCCCGACCACGAAAAATCATCGTTGAGCGTAAAGCCTTCGCCCGTAATGTCTTCTTCGTCAAGCTCTTCCCGATCGGTGTAGGTAATGGCAAATTCGACCGATAGCCGGTTACCCACCGGTTTGGCCAATAGCGTGTAAAAATGGGTATAGGGCGGCGGAATCATGCCAGCCGACTGGAACCGAACGAGAAGCGATGAAAATGACATAGGTAGACAGAATAAGGTGGCGATTACCGACGGGGATTGGTTTGCCGACGGGTTTGAATGGCCGTATAAACCCGAACGCATCCCCAGGCAGCGAGTGTACCAATGCCCGCTCCCGCGAGTACATCGAGCGGATAGTGAGCCCCTACATACACCCGGCTATAGGTAACCAAAACGGCCCACAAAAATAGCCAGCGCAGGGCTGGGTACGTTCGGCCAATCAATAACCAAAGGCCCATAGCCAGCGCAAAGGTGTTGGCGGCGTGCGACGAGGCAAACCCATACAGCCCACCACAAGGCAACACAGGATGCATGAGTGCCTGCACCGTGGCTTCGTGGCAGGGCCGCAGCCGCAGGGTAAGGGGCTTCAGCACCGACGAACAGACCTGATCGCTGATAGCCACGCTGACAGCCAGCGTAACCACCAGACCGATGGCGGCTTTTCCATAACGCCAGGCCAGCCAGCCAATCAGCAGTACGTAAAACGGAATCCAGGTATTTCGCTCGGTTGCCAGCACCATCAGCGGGTCGAGCCAGGGAGCATGGAGGCTGTTTAGCCAGAGAAAAAGGTCCGTGTCGAGTTGATTGAGCGTTTGGCGCATGGGCGGCAAAAATACAACATGCGGCCATATCCGGTACGTGCGTTCTGCCGTTCACGACGAGTTACGTTGCGAGCACTCCGAAAATCACGTGCTTTTAGCCAATGGTTACAAACAACCTGGTCGAAACCATACTTTTGGTCACTTTCCGAACGTCTAACCACTTAGTTATCTCCGCACATGCTCCGCGAAAACCTGCTTTCGTTTCCTGATCTGGCCGCCACCGAATTTCAACACCCCCTCGACCGCGACGCCACCGGTCTGCTCAAGGGGATCGATAAGTTTCGGTCAATCATCGGCACACTCAATGCCTACGTGGAGCATTCAATGCACTACTACAACAGTTCGTCGTGCATTCAGGTGAGCGAAACGCAGTATCCTTCGCTTTTCAAGGCTTACAAACGAACCGCAGAGGCCTTGTCTATCCAGAAATTACCCGATCTGTACATTGAAACGATTGACGAAATCAATGCCTTTGCCAGCGGTATCGACCGGTTCACGATCAAGATCAACTCGGGGCTGCTTGACATCCTGACCGAGCGCGAAACGATGACGATCATCGGCCACGAACTGGGCCACGTGAAGTGCGACCACATGTTTTACAATACGTTTACGTATTTCATCCGATACTTCGGCGGGTCGGTAACGGGGATGATCCCACCCCCATTCAACTCCGCTCTCGACATCAGCGTGCAGCTTGCCCTGCTGGAATGGAGCCGCCGCGCCGAGTTTTCGGCCGACCGGGCAGCGTTGCTCGCTACGCAGGATGCCACGGCGGTGGCGGAGGCGCTGGGAAAAATCGCGGGTTACTCCAAAACTCTCAGCGACCCGATCAGTGTAGAAGCTATTCAGCAGCAGGCTAATACGTTTGAAGAATACGTCGACGATAGCTGGATGGCGAAGTTCATCAAGGTGCAGTCGATGCTCAAGCAAACGCACCCCTACACTGTGTTGCGCGTGAAGGAAATTCTGAACTGGGCTGACTCTGATCACTACAAGAAAATTCTGGCGGGTGATTACCAGAAACAGGTAGCCCTCCCCGTCGCCGTAGTCGACCCGGCGGCCCCTGCCGAACCGGGTGCGGCCCAACCAAACGCCGCCCAGAAAGCAGCGACTACACTAGGCAACTCCCTGTCGGCAGGCCTGAAATCGTTTGGTGGATTCGGGAAGAAGAGCGATTAGGGGTGATAGGTGGGCGGCTGCCGTTGATGCGCTCGCCCACTTATTAGTCATATGATGACGGGCGCAGGGCAAGCCGGTTTACCTTTGCAGCACGACCGTTTCCTGCCAACGTTATATGCGCTTTTTCCTGCTTATTCTATTGGTTTGCCGCTTTTCTACAACATTTTCTCAAGATAGCAGTAGCATTGCTCCTGTTCATTTAGCCCGGCCAGTGGGCGCCTTTGTTCAACTCGACTGGGAAAACGACGCCTTTCAGGTGCACCAGCGCAGCGTTTCAGATCGCTATTACAGCAACGGAATCCGGGTTACCCACCTGAGTAACTACTGGCAGAAGTGGCCTACCCGGCTGGCGCTGCTCAGGCTGGCGGCTAAAGAAAACCGGGTTTATACACCTCTTTACACGTTTACGGCCGGGCAGGACATCTACACGCCCCGTGACACTAAAACGGTACGGCGCCCCCTCTACCCCAACGATCGTCCGTATGCAGGTTACCTCTATCTATCGTGGGGTCTTACAACCACCGACCCAACAGGCGGGCGGCGGCTAAGTTCAGCACTGACTCTCGGCGTGATTGGTCCCCTCTCGGGCGCAGCCGAGCTACAGGAGGGTATCCACACGCTGCTGAAGCAACCCGTGCCTGTTGGCTGGGGTGCGCAAATCAAAAACGACCCGATGGTTAGCTATTCCGTCCGGTACGAAGGCCGGAGCATTCCACGCTTTTCGTCGGTGTTTGATGTCATCACCGATGTAGAAGGCACCATTGGTACCCTGACAAACGCCGCCGGCATGGGTGGTACCCTTCGCATCGGGCTGGCCAATGATTATTTTCAGCATCCGACGGGTATGCATGACGCTGGGTACGTATCATCGCGCCGGTTTCAGTGTTACGCATTCGTTCGAGTCGGGTTCCGGGCCGTACTCGACAATGCGCTGATGCAGGGCGGCTGGCTAAACGGGTCTAAAAACTACTACGCCCTACCCGCCGTTGAGTTGCAGCATTTTCTGGGGCAACTGGATGTGGGGGGGGTGATTGGCAGCAAGAACGTACAACTCGCCTTCATTCAACACCTCCGCACAGCCGAATTTGTTGGCGCCCTGGTCGATCAGTGGGGTCACCTGTCTCTACTAATACGCGTGGGACAGTAGAAGCATCTACAGCAACTCGTTGGTAAACAAGCTATTTACGTCGAGTTGCTGCGTTTCCAGCCCGTGTTTTTTCAACCAGTCGACAAACTGGCTAACGCGCCCAGCCTCCATTTGTCCCCAGTTGGTTTCGTCGCCATAATACGCCGCGGTGTAGGCCTGGCTTTTTGCCAGATCAATGGCCGTACGGTCGCGCTCAGGTACGTGGCGGGCAAGAAGAGCCGCGCTCTCAGGTACGTTGGCAGCGGCATACAGGAACCCTCGTTTAGTGGCGCTCAGAAAGCGACGATAAGTATCGGCGTTGGTGCCGATCTGCTCGCGTGTCGTGAATAGCACGGGCGAATACCCATACGGAATTCCATAGTCGGCGAGCCGAAACTTCGTCAGGCCAACGCCCTGATTTTCGGCCTCCACGCCCTCCCAGTTATCGAAAATCCAGGTGGCGTCGGCGCTACCATTTAGTAGCGTATTCCAGATACCGAGCTTATCGGGGTACGTGATCGTCAGGTCACCCTGTCCGCCGTCGTTGATGATCATTTGCTTCACGATAGCATCTTCGTAACGGGCTTTGTAAGAGGCGTAGATCCGACCATCGAGTTCGCGGGGGCGCTTGATCGTGTTGGCCGAAAGGGCTACGATGGCGCTGATGTCCTCACGCAGCAAGGCCGCAATGGCCGAGACCCGCAACGGATTGGCTTTGGTGTTCAGGCTAATCACACTCTCGAAAGGTGCCAGTGCCACGTCGGCCTGCCCCAACTCCAGTTTCTTGGCCGGTGTGATCAGGTAATCGTCTTGTTCGGGTGTCAACAGAGCCACATCGAGGCCGTTGTCGGCATAATAGCCCAATTCCGACGCTACATAGAAGCCGGTATGATTCGTATTGGGCGTCCAGTCGAGCGCCACGCGTAGGTTATCCATAACTAATTATCGTTGAGTTGGTTACTGAGAGAAGTTACGCCAGGAACTGGCCCAGGTAGTTACGAGCCGTCAGAATAGCCGACCGGACGTCGTCGGGGCTACCCTCGTAGGCTTTATCCTCTACCTCGATGCAAACCGGGCCTCGGTAGCGCACATCGGTCAAGGCAGCGAAGAAATCACGCCAGCGTACGTCGCCCAGACCAGGGAGTTTGGGTGAGTGGTATTCGAGTGGATTGGCCATGATCCCGACCCGGTCGAGGCGATCGCGGTAAAGCTTTACGTCCTTCAGGTGAATGTGATGCAGCCGGTCGCGGTAGTCATAAATGGGCTTCACTTCATTCATCATCTGCCAGATGGCGTGGCTCGGATCGTAGTTGAGACCCAGCACGCGTGAGGGTATAATCTTGAATACCTCATCCCAGATGGCGGGTGTCGTCATCAAATTTTTGCCGCCGGGCCACTCATCGTTGGTGAACCACATGGGGCAGTTTTCGATGCCGATCTTCACGTTGTTTTCTTCGGCTTCCCGTACAATGGCCGGCCAATGTTCGGCTACCAGTTTGAGGTTGTCCCGCACGTTGAGCGACGGATGCCGGCCGATGAATGTATTGACGACAGGTACGTTCAGTTTGGCTGCCGCCCGGATGATTTTTTTGATGTGCTCACGGTAGAACTCAGCCTGCTCGGCATCGGGGTCGAGTGGATTGGGGTAATAGCCCAAACCGGAAATATAGACCCCATATTGCTGACAAAGGCCTTGAATATGAGCTACATCCAGATTATCGACGTCGATATGCGTTACGCCAGCATACCGGCGGGCATCGGCATTACCAGTGGGCCAGCACATCACCTCCACACATTTGAAGCCGTATTCAGAAGCGAATTTCAGGGTTGAATTCAGGTCATTATCCGCCAGTATTGCGGACACAAAGCCAAGATCGAGCATAGGATTTTCGAGTCGTGTGGCGCAAAACTAAACCAGTTCGCCAACCAATCGCATAGGTTAATAGCCTTTACCTTCGGGTATGTTTTCCAATGGTTCGTCGGGCGATACCGCGCCAAATCGCCGGTAGGCTTCCTCCATGATGGCGGCCGTGGCCGATGCCCCCAATCTGGCCACCCCCATCGCCTTGACTTCCAGCAGGCCATCGAGCGTGCGAACGCCGCCGGCCGCCTTCACCTGAACGTCCGGACCGGCGTTGTCGAGCATCACCCGCAGGTGGGGTAACGTAGCGCCTTCGTAGCTGTACGTGCCATCCGGTCCTTTCACAAACCCGTAGCCCGTGGACGTTTTCACAAATTCCACGCCCACCTCCGTGCAAAGTTGCGTGAGCTTGGCGATCAGCTCGGGCCGGATCAGGTAATCATTCTCGAAAATGACTTTCAGAATGGCGCCATTGGCCCGGCAGGCCGCATGCACAGCCGCAATTTCCGCCTTTACGTAGTCCCAGTCGCCGCCCAGTGCCTTACCGATATTGATGACCATGTCGATTTCGACCGCTCCATCCCGGCACGCCTGAATGGTTTCGGCCACTTTCACGGCGGTGGTTGAATTGCCCGCCGGAAACCCGATGACAGTGCCCACCAGCACATCCGAACCAGCAAGCAGTTCGGCTGCCAGCGGCACGGCGTAGGGTTTGATACAAACCGACGCGACATCGTATTTCAGGGCAACGGCGCAGCCGTCGCGCAGTTCGGCGTCGGTCAGCGTTGGATGCAGCAGCGAGTGGTCGATCATCTTGGCGATCTCGCGCAGTAAGGTTGTGTTGGCAGACATGGGATTGTTGGCAAGGTAAGGTCAAGCGTACTAGTTGTGAGCACAACGCTATTGATAGCCCATCACCGACCGCACGCGCTGAATCGTCTGACTGGCCACGGCCCGGGCTTTTTCTTCACCGGCGGTCAGTTCCCGTTCCAGTTCGTCGTTGCCCTCTTCCATAAGCTCGGCAAAGCGTTCGCGCTCGGTCGCAAAGCGTTCGATGAGCAATTCATACAGTTCTTTTTTCGCGTGCCCGTATCCGTAACCGCCCGCCTCGTACTTACGGCGCATCTCGGCCGTTTGCTCCTCCGTCGCCATCAGCGTGTAGAGCTGAAACGTGATGTCGGTATCGGGGTTTTTAGGCTCTTCCAGCGGCGTCGAGTCTGATTTAATCTTTTTGACCACCTTGTAGAGTTCGTTGGTCGGCTGGAAGATGTCGATGTAGTTGTTGTACGACTTACTCATCTTAGCCCCATCGATGCCCGGAATGGTCATAATGCGCTCGTCGATGCGGGCTTCGGGCAACACAAACACCTCTGAACCATACTGGTTATTGACTGCCGAGGCGATATCGCGGGTCATTTCGAGGTGCTGCCGCTGATCTTTTCCCACCGGCACCAGGTTGGCGTCGTACAGCAGGATATCCGCGGCCTGCAACACCGGGTACGTAAACAAGCCCGCACTCACCGCCGGTTTGCCCAGTTTCTCAACCTTGTCTTTGAACGACGTAGCGTTTTCGAGCATCGGCGTGGGCGTGAAACAAGTCAGATACCAATACAATTCGCTGTGCTCAACCACCCGCGATTGCCGCCACATTGTGTTTTTAACTGTATCGTAACCAAATGCCAGCCAGGTGGCGGCAATGGCGCGAACATACTCACGGCGGGCGTTGCCATCACGTAGAGTTGTAAGTGAATGAAGGTCAGCAATGAACAGAAACGACTCATTGTCAACCTCTTTGGACAAGTTGATCGCGGGCAGAATAGCCCCTAAAATGTTACCCAGATGCGGCCGACCGCTACTCTGGATACCGGTTAAAATACGTGCCATAAGCCGCGAAATTAGTAGAGGATGGACAATGTACGACGAATAATACGCGCAGGTACGTTCTACGATTAGTTCGCCAACCGGCTCGCTGCCCACGACACCAGTTGCCAGCGTTTTTTGCCCGTCCGGTGCCACACGTCGGTATAAGCCATGTAAAGCGGCGTCGGTTTTCCGTCGATGATCACAGTCATACGTACCCGGCCGGTCAGAATCGCCGTCGGGCCGAACAATCGTACCGTTGCCGATTCCACCTCCGTAGCGCGGTAATCCCATTTTCCGCTCAGAATACCCCGGATGTATTGGGGCTTGGTTTCGGCTATACCGTTGGAATGCGTGTAGAGGAGGCTGTCGGCCAGTAACGCGCTCAGCGTTAGGCTGTCTTTGTTTATTTGGGCCCTGAAGCGCTGCTGATCCAAGGTTCTCAACTGTTCATGTAAAGGCGACTGGGCCAGCCCCGGCAGCAACGTACCGAGAAACAGCAGCCAGAAAAATAAGGAAAGACGTGTGTGCATGAGTTGGGGGATTTTAGGGAATGAGACGAAGCACAAGTTCGTCACGAATACAATTCAGACACGCCAAACTGCCGCACAAATTGACTCTTGAACCTTCGTGCCTTGCCAATGCCGCGTCCATACGTTGCTCGCGCTGAAAAGTACTCCTTGGCCAACAGCTAGCACCTGTCAAAAACACACAAAAAACCCGCTACGGTAACCGTAGCGGGTCAGTACCCATTGAGCAGCTTACTCCCACTCGATGGTAGCGGGTGGCTTACTCGAAATGTCGTAGACGACGCGGTTAACGCCTTTTACTTTGTTAATGATTTCGTTGGAGATGTCGGCCAGGAAGGTGTAGGGCAGGTGCGCCCAGTCGGCAGTCATGCCATCAACGCTTGTGACGGCCCGCAGTGCCACCACACGCTCGTAGGTACGTTCGTCGCCCATCACGCCCACGCTCTGAATCGGGAGCAGGATCGCGCCCGCCTGCCAGACCTGATCGTAAAGCCCTTCGCGGCGCAGCCCGTCGATAAACAGCGCATCCACTTCCTGCAAAATCTGCACTTTCTCCGGGGTGATGTCGCCCAGAATCCGAATGGCCAAGCCAGGACCGGGAAATGGATGCCGACCCAGAATGAACTCTGGCAAGCCCATCGACCGGCCAACGGCCCGGACCTCGTCTTTAAATAATGTGTTCAGCGGCTCCACCACCTTCAGCTTCATGAAGTCGGGCAAGCCCCCCACGTTATGGTGGGATTTGATGGTTGCCGATGGCCCTTTCACCGATACCGACTCAATCACGTCGGGGTAAATAGTGCCTTGGCCCAGCCAGCTGACGTCTTCAATCCGATGTGCTTCCTGATCAAACACATCAATAAATGTCTTGCCGATGGCTTTCCGCTTGGCTTCCGGGTCGGTGAGGCCCGCCAGCGCCGTATAGAACTGCTCTTTGGCGTCGACACCTTTTACGTTCAGACCCAGCGTTTTGTAGCTTTCCAGTACGCCGTTAAACTCGTCTTTTCGTAGCAAACCGTTGTCGACAAAAATACAGTACAGGTTCTTGCCGATGGCGCGGTGGATCAGCATGGCCGCCACCGACGAGTCGACCCCGCCCGACAGCCCCAGCACAACTTTATCGTCGCCGAGTTTCTCCTTCAGGCCAGCTACCGTCGTGTCGACAAAGGAGTCGGCGGTCCAGTTCTGGCTACAGCCGCAAATATCGACCACGAAGTTTTTCAGCAACTGCTTCCCCTGTAGCGAGTGCGTGACTTCAGGGTGGAACTGAATGCCGTAGGTTTCTTCGCCGTGCGCCTGAAACGCCGCTACCCGTACCGTGTCGGTTGAGGCAATGACATCGAATGCCTCTGGCAGTTGCGTGATGGTATCGCCGTGCGACATCCACACCTGCGATTGCAGGTCAATGCCCTGCAACAGCCGATTCTGGCCATCAACGGCATTCAGACGAGCCCGGCCATATTCACGAATAGCCGAGGGCTGCACCTCACCGCCGCTGCTGTGTGCCAGCAGTTGGGCCCCGTAGCAAACGCCCAGAAGCGGTAGCCGGTGCCGAAACGCAGCCAAATGAACAGTGGGTGAGTCGGCGTCCCGAACGGAGCAGGGACTGCCTGACAGAATAACGCCCTTGACGTCGGGCGAGATGGGAGGAATGTTGTTGTACGGATGAATTTCGCAGTACACATTCAGTTCGCGCACCCGGCGGGCGATGAGTTGGGTAAACTGCGAACCGAAATCAAGAATCAGAATTTGTTCGGTAGCCATGGTCAGCTTTACAAAGCACAAAACTACGGCATTTTGCCCGTTGCGTCGAATTAGGGCTTAATTATTGAAACGTATATAGGTAGTAGGTTGCTCACTACCCATTCATCTGCATCGGCAGTGAGCAGCTAACTAGCCTGATAACCAACGGCAACCCTTTAATTTTCGTCTCACTCAAACCGAATGAAAATCATGACGTCCGAATCTTTCTTCGATGCGCTGTCGCTACCCTTCCACAAAACTGTGGAAAAAAATTCCCCCTCGGCCAACAACCAAAAGCTTCTTATTCCCTTTTTCGATCGGAAACGTACGGTAGCTGTCGATGAAATTGTACGGTTAGAAGGTTCTGGTAACTACACCAATTTCTACCTGAAAGACGGCACCAAAATGTTGGTGTCGCGCACTCTTAAAGAATACGAAACGCTGCTCGATGGCCAAGCCTTTGTGCGCGTTCACAAATCGTGTATCGTTAACCTCGGTTTCGTCCGCAAATTCTTCGTTAAAAAAGAAGGCGAGCTCGAATTAGCCGATGGCCAACAGGTAAAGATTTCACGGCGGCGGGCTCAGATGTTCGTCGATCGGATCCGCGAGTTCAGCCCCGCTTTGGTGAGCTAATTTTCGCTTCTGAGCCGATAAACAATTTGTTAACCGGATTCGAGTAGTTTAAACGCTATTCGGGTCCGGTTTTTTGCGCATCAGCACCGAATCTACCGTTGGATAAAGAGCACGTAGTTCTACGTGATCGGTAAGGGGGATACACCTGAAAAAACACACCATAATTTTGCCAAATAGTTGATTATCAATTAATTGAAATACAACATCCATGTTACTACAACCAATGCAGTTTTTAGCGAGCGGCAATTTGCTTGTAATTTTGACCTATTCCAAAGCAATAGAAACCTGTTATCTAAACGCTCAGATTAGTATGGATGCTACATTTTCAGCCCCTGCCACATCGGTAGTTACACCTCACTACCCGGCCTCGTATCAGCGCAACACACAGCGCATTGCGCTTCCTTACCTGAACCGTACTGTGATGGTATCTATTGATGACATCGTTTGTCTGGAAGGGGAAGGCAACTACACGTTTATCCACACCCGCGACCGGCGCAAATACCTGGTGTCAAAGACCTTGAAAGAGTTTGAAAAAACACTCGACCCCGCCATTTTTATTCGCATCCATAAATCAAATATTATCAACCTGGCCTACGTGCAACACGGCGTGTTTGCCCGTGACCGTATCGTGCGGATGGCCGATAACCGGGAAGTCACAGTGTCGCGCCGGCGGATGCGTGAAATCACGGCCATGATGAACCAATACCAACAGTGGCTCAACTAGCCCACTGCCTCCTATTCATCCACTCCAATTCCTTACTTCATTAAAAAACCCATCCGCTATGCAGATGGGTTTTTTAATGAAGTACGTCAACGAAACATTAAAACAGCCGGTAAGCCAGCGTGATCTGCCACGATTTCGACCGTTGACCGAAGCTTCCGTTGTTGGTGTTGACCTGTACCACGTCGGAAAGGTTGCCGATGTAACGGGCATCCAGACCGAGCTTGCCCAAGTCGAGACCGCCGCCGATCTGATAGCTGTAATACGCTTTCGACCAGGCGTCACTGAAGCTGTTGTTACTGTACTGCCGAATGGCATCGCCCAAACCGGCATTGTTGTCGATCCGGAATGAAGCCATTGGCCCAACCACGAAGCGGAGCGGGCCGCCTTTCAGACCCAGCAGCACCGGTACGTCGAAGCTCGTGGTCTTCACCGTCACATTTTCAGTCTGTCCGTTGCGGGTGATATCCAGTTGCCCTTCGATCGTGGTGTAAAGCAGTTCGGGCTGAATGAATAGGTTGTTACCGAAGCGGGTATAAATACCAAACGACGTACCTGTACGGCTGTTCAGGCTCGCGTTGATATTGTCCCGGAAGGTTTGCCCATCAACGTTCACGTTGGGCGAGCCATTGGAGTTCGTACCAGCACTAACAAAGTTACCCAACGTGAGCCGCGACAGGTTAATACCGCCTTTGATACCAATCTGAAAACCGCCACCCTGGGCGAACGTAAATAGGGGAAAACAGACGAGGGCAAGGCCCAGCAATGTTTTTTTCATGAATGAAGTTGCCTGTAGCATAGTCATACGGGTTTAACGAGAAAACGGCCGAAAACGCCTCAGAAATCAACTTTTTCTGAGCCAACGGCGTTATTTCAATGAGTAAATGGTACTGCCCGATCAGCGGAAACAGGGCGTTCATGACCGCCTCTCTCCCGTTTCTCTGGTGCTTTTTTCGGTTCGATGCATAACGTACCCAAACGTTTAATCCGCAGGGCATTAATTGTTCATTTACTGCCCGAACAGGCGTTTCAAAGGGCACTTTTAGTTTACTGCTTTTATCACCCAGAAGCCCACGCTTCGACTTTATAGACCCACCTTCGTGGCACACTCTTGTGGCAAAAATTAAGACGATCTACTTCTGTCAGAACTGCGGGCATCAGTCGCCCAAATGGTTGGGGCGCTGCCCATCATGTGGTGAATGGAACACCCTTGTTGAGGAGGTTGTCCAGAAAGATGAACCGGCCGCAGGCGGGTGGCGTGTTACCTCAGGTCCGGCCAAAATTACGCCAAAACCGAAGGCGCTGCATGCTATCCAATACGAAGAGCAGGCCCGCACGCTAACGGTCGACAATGAGTTGAACCGAGTGCTGGGCGGCGGTATCGTTCCGGGCTCATTAGTGCTGATTGGCGGTGAGCCGGGCATTGGCAAATCCACCCTGCTGCTTCAGATTGCCCTTTCTCTGACGGGTACGCGCGTCCTCTACGTGTCAGGCGAAGAAAGCGAGCAGCAGATCAAGATGCGGGCCGAGCGCCTCGACGTACCCACGAGCGACTGCCACATCATGACCGAAACATCTACGCAGAATATCTTCCGGGTTGTAGAACAGTTTGAACCGGAGGTGCTCATTGTCGACTCCATCCAGACGATGCATTCGTCGATGGTGGAATCAGGCGCGGGCAGTGTGTCGCAGGTACGTGAATGTACCACCGAATTCATGAAATATGCCAAGGAGTCGGGTGTGCCGGTGTTTATGATCGGGCACATTACCAAAGAAGGCTCGCTGGCTGGCCCCAAGGTACTCGAGCACATGGTCGACACAGTGCTGACGTTTGAAGGCGACCGCCATACTACCTACCGCATTCTGCGTACCACCAAAAACCGGTTCGGCAGTACGTCGGAACTGGGCATCTACGAAATGCTGGGCAGCGGACTCCGGCAGGTATCCAACCCGTCGGAAATACTGATTTCGCAGCGCGACGAGGCCCTCAGCGGCGTGGCGATTGGTTCGATGATGGAGGGCAATCGACCGCTGATGATCGAAATACAGGCCCTGGTGGGGGTATCGACCTATGGCACACCCCAACGCAGCAGCACCGGCTATGACAGCAAACGTCTACAGATGCTGCTCGCCGTGCTCGAAAAGCGCGGCGGATTCCGGCTGGGCCAGCAGGATGTCTTTCTTAATGTGGCTGGTGGCCTGCGGGTTGAAGACCCGGCCATTGACTTGGCTGTTTGTGCGGCGGTGGTGGCAAGCTACGAGGATGTGGCTATCCCGACCAACGTGGCTTTTGCGGCCGAGGTAGGGCTGGGCGGTGAAGTCCGGGCCGTCAACCGGATCGAAGCCCGCATTTTTGAAGCGCAGAAACTGGGCTTTAAAGAAATCTTCGTCTCGAAATACAACCTGAAAGGCCTCGACAGCGATCAGTTCAAAATTAAGATCCGCCCCGTCGCCAAACTCGACGAAGTGTTCCAGGGGGTACTGACGTAAGTGTAGTTCAATGGTCAAGGTCCCATGTTCAATGTATTGACAATGCTTCCTAGTGGTCAATACATTGAACATGGGACCTTGACCATTGAACTACACTTACGCTTCTTCCGTCTGCAACTGCTTGTCGTAGAGTTCGCGGTAGATGCCGCCCCGGGCCATTAACTGCTCGTGGGTGCCTTGCTCTTTGATCTCCCCGTCGTCGAGCACGATGATCTTATCGGCTAGCTTGGCCGACGAAACGCGGTGCGAGATGATCACTGTGGTGCGATCCACCATGATACGGCGCAGGTTGTTCAGGATAATGTTCTCCGTATTGGTATCCACGGCCGAGAGGCAGTCGTCGAGAATCAGTATTTTCGGGTCACGGGCAATGGCACGGGCGATGCTTAGGCGTTGCTTCTGCCCACCCGAGAGCGTAATGCCCCGTTCGCCGATGCGGGTATCGAAGCCCTCCGGGAATGCCGCAATGTTGTCGGTCAGATCGGCATCATCCACGGCGCGCAGCACGCGCTCCTGCGGCATATCGGGTTTTCCGAAGCGGACGTTGTTGCTAATGGTATCTGAAAACAGAAACACATCCTGCGGAACGTACCCCATCTGACCGCGCAGATGGCTGAGGTCATAGTCGCGGATAGGTACGTTGTCGATCCGGATCTCGCCCGACGAGGTATCGTACATTCGCATCATCAGGTTGGCCAGCGTACTTTTGCCAGAGCCGGTCGTGCCTAGAATCGCGACGGATTCGCCCGCCTGCACATCCATCGAAAAGTCCTTCAGTGCCACAATGCCCGTATCCGGGTACACAAACCGGACATGCTCGAACGTCAGCCGACCAGCGATGTCGCGGATGCTGTTTTTGGTCGACACCAGATTCGTTTTAATGGCCATGAACTCGTTGATCCGCTGTTGCGAGGCCGCTGCACGCTGCGTTTGGCTGGTTGTCCAGCCAAGGGCCATGACCGGCCAGGTGAGCATGTTGACGTACAAGATAAACTCAGTGATATTTCCCGACGTCAGTCGACCAGCCAGCACTTCCTGACCACCCACATACACCACAAGCACGTTGCTAAGGCCGATCAGCAGCACCGTCATCGGTTGCCAGAGCGCATCGACCAGCGTTAACCGAAGCGACTTGTTCTGATATTCATCAGCTTCGGTCTCGAAGCGCTGCACCGAGTTGCCTTCCTGCACAAACGCTTTGAGCACCCGAATCCCCGAGAACGCTTCCTGTACGTAGGTGCTCATCCGCGACAGGGCCCGCTGAATTTCCTCAGACCGGGCAATCACGATATTTTCGACCAGATAGATACCAATGGACAGAATGGGCAGCGGTAACAGCACGTAGAGTGTCAGGCGGGCGTTGATGCTCACCATGTAGCTGATAACCAGCACAAAGAGCACGAGCAGGTTCAGGCCATACATGATGCTTGGCCCCACATACATACGTACCTTACTGACGTCTTCCGAAATACGCGCCATCAAGTCGCCGGTATTGTGTTGGCGATAGAAAGCAAGCGGCAATGTCTGATAGTGATCGTAGATATCATTCTTCAGATCGAACTCAATCAGCCGCGACATCACAATCAGCGTTTGGCGAACCAGAAACAGGAAAAAACCCTTCAGCAACGCCAACGCCAGCATGAGCAGTCCATAAAGCAGGATGCTGAAGGCAAACACCTCATAGATAGCGGGTTGCAGTGAGGTATTGTCGTAGAGGTAATAGATATCAAGCGTTTCGCGCACCAGATCCAGTGCGTAACGCACCAACTGGGCGGGAAAAATGCCAAACAGGTTCGAGATAATGGTAAAAACCGTCCCCCAGATCAGATACCATTTATAGCGAGCCAGGTATTTGTTCAGGTGGGCAAGTGCGCGTATTGTTTCCACAAAGACTATGCGTTATGCTCAGTCAACGCGGAGAACCGGTTTCCGGTTTCTGCGCTTACAGCTTATTCCCACAAGATACCCGATGTAGCCAGCGCCGCCACGGCATAGAGCACCATGCCCATGTAGCCCGTGGCTAGCAGTAGCGCGGCAATAGCCCAACCTTTGCCCCGGTACTGCCCACGATTTCGGCGAATTTTGGCCAACGCGCCCGTCGCCATAAATAACGACGCCACCGGCAACGCCAGGCTCGCCAGCCAGGCCCAGTTGGGCAGGCTTCTGAACAGCAGCAGACCATAAGGTAGCACGCTGGCCGCGAGGGCATACACCGCGCCTTTGGGCACAGCTCGTTTTGTCGTGAACGTGCTGGGTAAGCGGGGGGCGGTATAAGTGTCACCCGCCGGGGCAAACATGACAGACTGGTGTAGCCAGGTACGTCGTCGAGTTGGCTGGGCATCCGGGTTTGCGTGACGTACCTGAGCGGCGGCGGCAGGTGGCAGGGTGTGGGACGGGGCTGCCGTTGTGGCTACCCTATCGGCCAGAGGCAGCGAATCAACAGTTGCTATAGGCGAGGGTTCCAGTGCCTGTTCGACGGCACTAACGTGCGTTGGCGTTGACTGGAAGTAAGCCAATTGCCCAGTTCGACACGTGAGCAAAAAGAAACCGCAAAGGGCTACCAGGCCACTTTTGGCATACAACGGAATCATACAGAGGAAGGTAGAGTTATCTCAAGCAATGTCTGGCTACTATTGGGAAAGCTACCCAGAAAGCCGTATTTTTGCAACGATTTCAGAATGTTCTTTTTCTTATCGGTAGATTTAGTAGGATTCAAGCGGCATGTTAAGCAGGCGATTACTCCGTATTAAGGTTATGCAGACGCTCTATGCGCTTCGGCAGGCCCATCAGTCCACAAAACAATTGGCTCACGATGGCATTAGCGATCAGTTTCAGCCTGATTTAAACTCCATGAAGCCGCAAAACAAGCGGCAACTGGAAGGGTACCGCCAACTGGCCAGCCTGCTTTTCGACGAGGCCATCCGCACCAATCAGTCGGCGCAAGACGACGATGCCCCCACCGTGGTACTCAACGCGGCCAACTCGGCCCTCTCTTACTATCGGAACCGCTCTCGGAAAGATCAACAGTTTTTGTCGGGTCGGCTTCTCGAGGCCGTCAAGGATATTTACAGCGATTACCTGCGGGTTCTGCAACTACTGGTCGAATATGGTCACGTATCCCGCCTCGATCGGGAACGGCAGTTTCCGGATCCCGACGAAACCCCACTCACGTACGAGTCTGATCTGAGCCAGAATAGCATTATTCGGGCGCTGGCCGAGCATGAGCCGTTGCAGAATGAGCTGGTGCGGCGCAACATCTCCTTTGCCGACGATCTCGCTTTTCTTCGCAAAACGTATAAGGAAGTGCTGAAGCCCGATGAGACGATTCGGGCCTACTGCGCGACCAAGGAACATAGCCCCGAGGAGGAACAGGCGTTGGTGCAGTACATGCTGCGGCAACTGCTCTTTAAAACAGACAAGATTCGCGATTACCTGGCCGAAATTGATCTGGCCTGGACCGAAAACAGCGAGGTGGTGCGGGGGATGGCTATTCGCACCCTTAAGTCAGCGCAGAGCGTGACGGGCCTCAAGCTCGAACAGCTTACTGACGACTGGGAAGCCGACGAGCGTTTTCTGGACGACCTCTACCAGAATGCCGTTCAACGCGACGCCGAGATTGAAGAATTGTTGGTTGAGCACCTCAAAAACTGGGAAATTGACCGCGTGGCCCAGCTCGATTTGATTATACTCAAATTGGCTGTATGCGAAATGCTTACGTTTGCCAACATCCCGGTTAAGGTAACTATCAACGAGTATATTGATCTGGCAAAGACCTACAGCACGCCTAAAAGTGGTACGTTTGTCAATGGAATTTTAGATAACTTGTCTGCCAAACTGAGTGCCAGCGGCAAACTTCGCAAGAGTGGCCGTGGTCTTCTGGACAACAAATGAGTTTTCAGTTTTTAGTTAATCGGGGGGCATTGTCCAAACTGCCGGACAGGGCCGCAACGAGGGATGAACTGAAAACTCGTAAACTGAAAAACTACCAAACTAAATTTATGAGCAGATCAGGCCGTGATTTAGCCTTTTTTCTGAGTGGAATTGCCACAGGTGCCGTTTTGGGGCTGCTATATGCACCCGAAAAAGGAACCGTTACCCGCGATCGGTTGTCGTACCGGCTATCGAAATACCGCGAACAGTTGGAACAGTTGCTCAACGATCTATTGAACTCCGCCGATTTACCCGAAAACTTCCAGAAATCGGAAGGGCAGCGGGTCGTAAACGATGCCCGCGAGAAGGCCGAACGCCTGCTCGAAGACGTCGACCGGCTCATGGCACAGATCAAACAACAAGGCGCTTAATTCGAAAAGGGCTTACCACGCAGCGTTTACAGGTCCTGGCTTACGTTAGCTTCCGCCTACTTAATGCTGTTTTCAACCCATTTTTGACTACAATCAATGATTCTCAAGCATACGTTTGTCAACCTGTCGCTGTGGCTGGCAATGGGTTTATTGTTGGGAAATACCGGATGCAGTAACCGCCGCGATGGCAACGGGCAGCCGGTTGGTGAAGCCAACGCCATCAAAGGGAAAGCAGCCAAAATTGAGTTTCAGGAGAAAGACCTGCACGATTTTGGCACGATTACCGAAGGTGATACTGTCGAGCACACTTACAAATTTGTAAACAAAGGTGAGCTCCCCTTGGTAATCAACAACATCACGGCTTCGTGCGGCTGCACCACGCCCGATTGGCCACGTACCCCCGTAGCTCCCGGTGAGGAGTCGTCGATCCGGGTACGTTTTAACAGCCGGGGTAAGCAGGGTGAGCAACGCAAAACCGTCACGGTTTACGCCAACACCGAGCCAGCGATGACCGACATCGCCTTCAAGGTATTGGTTAATCCGAAACCGAAGGAAACTGCCTCTACCAAGTAAGTCAAACGCGCCCAGGCTGCTACATTGGTGGCTGGGCGTTTCATTTTTTTCTACAATCATGCATTCACTTCTCTTGCAGGCTCAGAGCTCGCAATATTTTACCATTGCGCTTTGGATCGGCGTATTGGGGGTCATGTACTTTTTCATGATTCGGCCCCAACAGCAAAAACAGAAAGATCAGAAAAACTTCGTCAGCAACCTCAAGAAAGGTGATAATGTGGTAACCATCGGTGGCTTGCACGGGAAAATCGTGGCCGTTGAGGGTACTACCGTAGTTGTTGAAGTTGACCGGGGCGTTAAGCTGACGTTTGAGAAATCGGCCATTTCGCGCGAGGCGACGACGAAAACTGAGCCCGAGAAATCGGCTTAATGTCTTCGGCTTCATCCAGACCTCATATCAAGGATATGCAGCCTAATCAGGACGAATCTAAACGACCGTTCCAGATAAGTAAATGGTTGATCTGCTTGTTGGCTGCTGGTCTTTTCTGGCTGCTCAACGCGCTGAACAAAGATGGGTATTCGCTTAATGTTGAGTATCCCATTCACTTCAGCTTCAACGATTCGCTGTATGTGCCGGTAACAGCCCTGCCCCGTACGGTTCGCGTGAACGTATCGGGCGATGGCTGGAACCTGCTTCGGCTTTCGTGGCTCCCTTTTCGTACGGAACCGGTCAGCTACGAAGTTCGGAATCCGATGCGGGCATCGATCATCAACACATCGGCGATGACCGCCGCGCTGGCGGAACAGATCAAGCACCTGAAAGTAAACTATGTGGTGGCCGACACCCTTGAGATGGGTTTCGACCGTCGTATCACGAAGACCATTCGGCTCGTTCCCGACAGCACACACATCGACCTGCTGCCCAAGTATGTGGTATCGAGTGTGATCAACCTGAATCCATCGACTATCACCGTGCAGGGACCCGCCCGGTTGCTAAAAGGGTTTTCGGATACCATGCTGGTGAAGATTCCGGGTCGACGAATCGCGGATAATTACGATGAAGAGTTGCCATTAACAGCTTTTCGCCATCCGTTGGTGCAACGAAGCAGCGATAAAGTCTTCGTTAGCTTCGAAGTGGCCGAACTCTTATCACCCATCAAAAAATAAGCGTGCGAGCACCCCCGGGCTGCTTCAACAGGTACCCGGGGGTGTCTATTTCGTACATCTGTACAAATAAGTAACGCTACAACGCCTTACGTTTTACAATAAGCTCGCAGTGAGCGCTTTATCCTTCGCACGAAATTTTAATAAGTAGCCTTCGGCTGAACAGTACTCTATACTTTGTGGTTTGTTGACTATGCACAGCCCTCCTTTGAGGCAAGTCTCCTACCCATTTAGTCAACGGCACGCTATCGCACAGCCCGCTGGTAACGTACCTGAAACGACGGCGACTAGTTCAACCATCTTAGTAAGTCCACATTCAAATGGAACAACCCAACAACGACGAATTACTGCGTATAATCGATTTGCTCAATACGACCTATGAAGGTGAAGAAGCCTGGCATGGTCCCTCTGTAGCGGCCGTCATGCAGGATGTTACGCCTGATATGGCGAGTCAGCGGATTACGCCCAATACCCATTCCATTGCCGAATTGATCTTCCACATGACAAGCTGGCGGATTTTCTGCGTGAAGAAAATGCAGGGCGACGCCACCTTTGATATTCTTACCCCCGAGAAAAACTTTGGTCAGTTTCAGGAAAAAATTGACGACTTTGAGTGGGAAGCCCTTCAGATGGAGTTGAGCTTAAGTCAGGAGGAACTGATCAACGAACTCGACAAACGCGACGACGACGAGTTTCTGGAAGACATCGTGCCGGGCCGCGATTACACCTATTACGATCTACTGCATGGCATTGTCAACCATGATACGTACCACGCCGGGCAAATTCAGATTCTGAAAAAAGCGCTGACGTTTAAAGGGGCTGGTACTGGCCGCTTCCGCGGCGAAGACGACTTTGGTTCTACTTACGGTGATCAATACGACCGCGAAGATTATTATTGATCGATAAGGCATTGCCCTCATCCGTCGACAGATGCGTAGCTTATAAGGTAGCGTGCCAGTCGACGGGTGACGAGTGTCTTTTTTCGGTTTATTACCTTACGAATTGAGTGAAAATTGGGGGCCAATCAAGTACGAATAGTCCGGCTATACCAGCGATCACTCTTATTTTCTAACAACTGATTATCAGCAGGTTCACAGTGTTAGGTAGCTGTGTTTTTTAGCTTTCGAGTCCTGTCTTTTACGTATAGCCTCCTGCTTACAGGGCACTGATGGGTGTAGCTCAGTCAGTCTGTTACCATTCACTTTATACATGAATTACTGGTTGGTTAAGTCAGAGCCAGACAAGTATGGCTGGTCTCATTTTACCGCACAGGGTCGGGCCGTATGGGACGGTGTCCGAAATTACCAGGCCCGAAACAACCTCATGGCTATGCAAGTTGGCGATCAGGTGTTGTTCTACCACAGCGTCACGAATCCCGGTGTCGTAGGCCTTGCCACTGTCGTTCGGGAGGCGTACCCAGATCCGACTTGCCCCGATGATCCGCGCTGGCGCGTGGTCGAACTGGAGCCCGTGATGCCGCTACCGAGAGCAGTATCGCTGGCGCAGATCAAAGCCGAACCCATGCTGAGTAACATTGCCCTGATCAAACAGTCGCGCCTGTCGGTGATGCCCATTCGGCCAGATGAGTTTGAGTTAATTGTCAAACTGGGCATGTAAAGTGTAGTCCACAGGTTTGCCTTTCCACAGCCGCTTAGCCCGTTTGCGCCTATGCCGATTCTCCAGCCTATTGTCAATCTTGTCGAACTGCTTCATCAGCAGGGTTTGCGCCACGTGGTGGTATCGCCGGGGTCAAGATCGGCACCGTTGACGCTGGCCGTAGCCCGGCATCCGGGCTTGCAGGTACGTATCGTCCCCGACGAACGCACAGCCGGCTTTACGGCGCTGGGCATGGCGCAACAGCTTCGTCAGCCTGTAGCCGTTATATGCACATCGGGTAGCGCAGTGTATAACCTCAGTCCGGCGGTGGTTGAGGCTTACTTTCAGCACGTGCCGCTGCTGCTGCTCACCGCCGACCGTCCTCATGAGTGGCTTCATCAACAGGATGGTCAGACCATCGATCAGGTTGCGCTCTTCGGTCCGCATGTCAAGCGCAGCTATGACCTTCCTGCCGATTATGAGCACCCCGACGCCCGCTGGTTCATCGAGCGCACCATCAACGAGGCATATATCCTGAGTATGTCGGGAGCGGCGGGGCCCGTTCATGTGAACGTACCGGTACGCGAGCCGTTTTACCCAAAACCAGATGAATCGTTTCGGTACGAGCGGGGGCGGGTCATTACGCAACTCCCGGCGGAGACTATCCTCCCTCCCGCCACCTGGCATAAGCTCCTGAATGAGTGGGAAGACAACGACCGGAAGCTGATTTTGGTGGGGCAGTACCCACACGACACCGCCCTGGCGCAGTTGCTGGAAAAAATCAGTACTGAACAGCTGGTACCCGTTGCCGGAGAAATTCTCAGCAATCTTGGCCGCAGTGAGGCGGGCTTCATCACGCAGACCGACACCATTCTGGCTCAGATCGACGAAGATGTGTTGGAAGAGCTCCGACCCGACTTGCTCGTTACGTTTGGTAACGGTTTTCTGGCCCGAAACCTCAAAACCTATTTCCGGCGCTACCCAGCCATACGTCACTGGCACATTTCGGCCACCGATGACCGGCTCATCGATCCGTTCCGTTCCCTGACGACGGTGATTCCGATGGACCCGCTGCCCTTCTTCACCAAGTTGTTCGACGATATCGACTACAAACGGTTTCGAGAAGGGGCCGACGATGAGGGCGACGGCGAATTTTTGCGTAACTGGCAGGCAGCCGATGGAGCGGCCCGGCGTGTGGTGGAGCTATCATTACGCAACGCCCCCTTTACCGACTGGGGGGCCACCCAACACCTGCTCGAACGCCTCCCCGAAGGCTCGCACCTGCATCTGGCCAACAGTATGCCCGTACGCTACGCCAACCTGTGTGGGCTGGAGGCCCATCAGCAGGTACGTGTCTGGTCGAACCGGGGCGTGAGCGGAATTGACGGCTGCTTGAGTACGGCGGTTGGCGCGGCCCTGCAAACTGCATCGCTCGTGACGGTACTGATTGGCGACATTGCCTTTTTCTACGACCGGAATGCGCTCTGGCAACGTGAGCTGCCTCCCAATCTGCGCATTGTGTTGCTTAACAATGCCAGCGGTCATATTTTCCGGATGATCGACGGCTCGGGCCAACAGCCTGAACTTGAGGCCTACTTTGAAACACCCCACGCCCTCACAGCCGAACGTACCTGCGCCGATCATGGTGTCGACTACACGCGGGTGGACAACTACGCCTCGTTAACCGAAGTGCTGACTTTTTTCTTTGACCCTGCTGATCGACCCAAACTACTGGAAATCAGCACCGATAAATACGTCAATGCCGACGCTTTTGCGGCTTACAGGAAGCTGGTCAAATCGGAGTAACGCGCTCACGTCCCCTCTG
The DNA here is from genome assembly GCF_041321105.1 of Fibrella musci. Classification (NCBI taxonomy): domain Bacteria; kingdom Pseudomonadati; phylum Bacteroidota; class Cytophagia; order Cytophagales; family Spirosomataceae; genus Fibrella; species Fibrella musci. Next base: position 186,214 of record NZ_JBGGWD010000001.1, read on the forward strand.
GCGCGCTGAAAAAGAAAGTGCGTTCAGCACAAAAAAGCACTGAACGCACTTGTGAATGAAAGTTGGATAAAGTATATGGGCAACTTTGTTCAGCTAACCCTCAACAAAATAAGTAAAATATCATATGTTATACAATACGATTGACAAATTCTCTACAAACCCGACACGAAAAGTTTATGATTAACGATGGTTCTACCGGCAGGATTTAGCTAAGAGCAAACCAGCCTCCTCATCGCCCGTCTGAACGCCACGCTGCCAGCTTTCGCAGGCGGCAGTTTTGTTGCCCGCTTCCTGCTGCGCCTGCCCCAGGTACGTATACAATTGATCAACCGAAGCGTCGAGGCGTTCGGCTTGTTGCAACGCCGACAGAGCGTTGGCGGCGTTCTGTTGCCGCAGCCAATACAGCCCCAGATTCCGATGCGCCCAGGCATTTTGGTTGTTGAGGCGAAGGGCTTCGTTAATCAACGGTAGCGCTTCAGCGGGGCGGTTCAACTGGAGCAGGAAATAGCCTTTATTATTCAGGTAGTACGGCTGATCGGGTTTCTGGCTGAGCGCCCGGTCGATCAGTGCCAGCGCTTCGGTGTAGTTTTTGGTCCGCGCCGACACTAGGGCGTAATTATTCAAGGCTTCAGGCTGGTTAGGGTTCAGTTTGAGTGCTTTTTGCAGATCGACTTTGGCTACGTCATACTGTTTCTGATTGAACGCAAGCGCCGCCCGGTTAACCAGCGCCTCCACATTGGCCGGGTCGAGCAGCAGGGCTTTATCGAAGGCCGCCTGCGCCTGTGCCTGCTTGTTGAGCCCGGCATAGGCCTCACCCAGGCGGGTTTGAAAAAAAGTAGAATCGCGGTACGTTGTCCCAATGGCCTGCAAATCGGCCAGCGCCTGTTGAGCGTTGCCCTGCGACAGGAAGGCATCGGCCCGGTTGAGGTATGCTGCGCCAAAATCCTTGTCGGTATCGATGGCCTTCGTAAAATCGGCCAGTGCCGCCTCGACCTGCCCATCCCGGAACTTGGCTAGCCCCCGGTTGCTATAGGCATCGGCAAAATCACTTTTCTTTTCGATGGCTTCCGTGTAGAACCGAATGGCCTCTTTGTATTCCCGCTTCTGTAATTGCACATTTCCCCGCAGGAAAAACTGCGCGGCTTCATCGGTACGATCGGTACAAGCCGAGAGCGCGTATAGCGTAGCGATGAACCAACAACCCGACAAGATCCTTCGAAAAAAAGAACCAGACATAAGCGATACTTGGCTGGGTACGTTGCCGTATAGGTAGTGTGCTGCGTGCATGGGAAAACCTGCAAAGGAGGCGATAAACAAGGCAATTGGCCCGTGTGATGACTACCACAAAATTCGGTCATAAGTTTGATCCATACCACTCCTGCCGAGTTCAATACGCAGAACGCCCGATCGCTGAGCGTCTTTAGGTTGCTCAACAATCGGGCGCGCCATGTACTCGATCAAACCAGAGAATCTACTGACCTATGCGGTTAAGGACAGAAACCTTATTGGACCCTTAACCAGTTGATCATCAATTTAATAACCGGGATTTTGCACTAAGTAGCCGGGCAGATTTGAGGCTCCATCAATGGCGGTTTGCGGGATCGGGAAAAGGCGTTTCTGCCGGTCGGCATTTGTTTTCTCGGTCCAGGTACCTTCATACTTACCAAAACGAATCTGATCGGTACGGCGGACCATTTCCCAATACAGTTCAAAGCCCCGCTCACGCAGCAGCAGATCGAGGTTCATGGCGGTCAGGGCGGGGGCCGGGTTAGTACGAGCAGCCCGGATGGCATTCACGTCGGCCAGCGCACTGGCAGCATCGTTGCTTTTCCGCAGCTTGGCTTCGGCCCGCATCAGGTACACATCGGCCAGGCGGACAATGGGAATATCGGCATCACCAAAATTGCGGCCCGATTGTGATTTCTTGCTGAATTCATACTTCAACACCCGGTAACCCGTGTTGTAGTTGCTACCGGCCACGCTGAAATCGACCTGTTCGGTAAAGGTCACGGGGAGGGTTGGCCGGTTGCGGGTCACATGGAAGAGCTTACCCACGCGGTAGTTGCTGCCGCAGCGTACAAATGCCCCATTGACCCGAAGCAGACCATATTGCTGCCCGCGCAGAATACCCCGGTTCATGTTGAAACTGGCCTCCGCGATGCAGGAATCGGCGGGTATGGTCCAGTTTTGCTTGTAAAAGCGCGGATCCACCGTGGGGTCCTGCGGCGCGTAGGCCGCTACCCAACTCTGGTAAAAATCAGGCGTGATCGAAGGGCCATCGGTGCCGTTGGCTGCCGGGAAGGCAGGCAGCGGAAACTGATCGCCCGAGATCGAGAAGTAAGCCAGGCGGTTTGTACCGTTGAGTTCGGCGCGCTGATCGACCGCGAAAATCAACTCTTTGTTGTCGTGGTTGTCGGAATTGAAAACTGAGAAGTAATCTTTCGACAACTGATACTGCCCCGAGTTGATGATCTTGTCGGTGTACTCGATTACCTTGTCCATATCCTCAGCTTTGAAGCTGATGTTGGCGGCATAGCGATCGCGGTACACGGCGGCGTTCAGGTACAAACGGGCTAGTAAGCCCCAAACGGCCCCTTTCGTGAGCCGACCCGGCCCAACAGTAGTCAGCAGGTCGGGCTCTACGGCCAGAAATTCACTTTTTACGTAGTCCAGCGCCTGTTCACCTCGCAGAATTTGCGACGTACCCTGCGGATCGTCTTTTCCGAAAACCAGCCCAAACAGGTCGAGCATCAGCATGTTGTAATAGGCCCGCATGCCCCGCGCTTCGGCCATGTAGACCTTCACATTGCCATCGTTGATCGTAGGCAGAGTATTCAAAGCTGTAATGGAGCGCGAGATTCCCTGCGCCAGCAACAGCCAGGTGCTGCGGATATTCGGGTCGGTACTGGTAGACGTGTGCTGATGCAGCGCCATGTAGATTCCGTTATCGCCCCAGTCGGTGCCGCCACGATACGGCAGGATAGCCTCATCCGACGAGATTTCCTGAATGGCGAAGTAGTTGGTGTGCAGGAAGAGGTCCGGGAGGCGAGCGTAGACCGGAGCTATGTTCCCATCGGCAGCCTGCTTGTCGGTCAGGCCCGCGACCGACGCTTCGTCAAGCACGTTTTCCGTCAGGTCGGTGCAGCCGTTCAGGATCAGCAACCCAACGAAGGTGATAGAGAGTATTAGATACTTTTTCATGAGTGTATGAGGAAAAGACTGCAGGTGTACCACTGTTTTTCAGGCGATTACGCCAACAAACAACGGATTGGCCCGCAGCGTTTTGACTGACTAAAACGTAACATTCAGGCCGAAGATGAATGAACGGGCTTTGGGGTAGCTCAGGTAATCGATACCATATGACGAGATCCCGTTGACCGTCCGGTCGGTGTTGACCTCCGGATCGTAGCCGTTGTACTTCGTGATGACGAACAGGTTCTGCCCCGTAACCGACAACCGGATGTTCTGAATCCAGTTCTTCATCCCGATCCGCTTGGGGTCGAGGTTATAGCCCAGCGAGAGGTTGTTGAGACGGAAAAACGAACCATCTTTCAGGAAACGCGTCGACACCGGCGCTGAGTTGTTGATCGACTCATTGGGCTCACCCAACGCTTCGGCGGGACCGTTTAGGCCTTTCACTAACCGGGCTTTGTAGAAATACGCGTTGGCCGTGTTGTCGTACACCTTGTTGCCCGACACCCCGTTGAAGTTGGCCGTCAGATCGAACCCTTTGTAACCCAGGCTCGCATTGATGTTGTATTGCCGGGTGGGCAGGGCACTCCCAGCCGCAATCCGATCTTTATCGGTGCCGCCGATACCGTCGCCGTCCAGGTCGCTGTATTTACTCACACCTTTCTCATCGATGCCGATGTATTCACGCAGGAAAAACGTCCCGATCGGCTGCCCATTCACGTACCCATTAACCGTGGCCGACGTCAACCCCGCACCCGAGGCCGACCCCGAGGTGATGACCGTATAAGGCGAGTTTTTCACTTCGTTCTTGATGAACGTGACGTTACCACCCAGATCGAAGCGGAGCCCGCCCTGACTCACGTAGCGGTAGTTCAGGTCCAGTTCAACCCCCTGGTTGGTGATGGTCATGTCAGGTACGTTGGTCCAGTAAGTCGCGGCGGGTTGAATCGGGTCGGCGGGGATCACTTCGAGCAGAATTTTGCCCGATACCTTCCGGAAATAATCGAACGAGCCGGTCAGTGCCCCATTGAAAAGGCCAAAATCGAGACCCAGATCGGTTTGGGTCGACACCTCCCACTGAATATCCGGGTTGGCCAGGCGCGTATAGGTCGTGCCCGCCGGGTAGTTGGTCGTTCCATCGAGCGGATAACTCGTCGTATTCGATAAGCTGGACGTAAATAGAGCCTGCGTAATCTTCGACGGAATCTCCTGGTTGCCCGTCTGACCCCAGCCGGCCCGCAGTTTCAAATCAGAGAAAGGACCCGATTGCAAAAAGCGTTCTTCCGACAAGCGCCAGCCGGCCGAGAACGACGGAAATACCCCGTATTTGTTGTTCGACCCGAATTTGCTCGACCCATCGGCCCGCACCGTGGCGGTTAGCAGGTAGCGCCCTTTATATTGGTAATTGAGCCGGGAAAAGAATGATTGTAATTCGTTTTCGAGCGCAAACCCACCCGGGCGGTTGTTGGCCAGCGTCAGGTCCTGCCCCAGACTGGGGTTGTAAATCGGCTCGATGGGCGAAATCGGAAATTTGTTGATGCTCCAGATGCGCTCCTGCACAAAAAACTTCTGGTATGAATGGCCCACCAGCGCCGTCAGGTTATGGTCGGCCCAGCCTTTGGTGTACGTGAAGTAGTTCTCGATCAGCACGTTCCGGTTGGTGCGGTACGTGGTTTCGAGGCGACCGTCCTGCTGCGGCACCAGATTGGCCAGCGATTGCAGATCGCGGGTCGAGGTAGCGTTATCGACACCCAGATTGAGCTTGTAGACCAGATCTTTGGTGATCTTGAACGAGGGCGACACATTGGCCACCACGCGGTTGGTCGTGGTGATGTCTTTCTGCAACGCCAGCGTAATCAGCGGGTTAGTAAATGCCTGATAGCCTGCTGGTGCGCCTTTGGCATCGTAGGCTGGGTACGTTGGGTTGGCCGACAGTGCCGCCCCGATAACGCCCTCGATCGGTGGCCGTTCGTTGACGGTCTGCGAAGCCGTCAGGTTCACGTCAAGTACCAGCCGGTCGTCCAGGAACTTCTGCGAGGCATTGAAACGGCCCGTGTACCGATTCAGCTTACTGTTTTTCAGGATACCCTCCTGATTCTGCACACCAACCGAGCCGTAATACGTCAGCCGTTCGGCACCGCCGCTAAACGCCAGATTATAATCCTGCGTGGTAGCCTGCCGCGAAATTTCGCGCTGCCAGTCGGTCGATGCTTTCTGGTCGTCGACCACACCCCCTACCGCGGCCACCTGCCGCCGGTATTCGTCGGGGCCGAACAACGCGATGGGCCGGGCCATGTTCGACAGCCCGATATTGGCCGACAGCGTCAGGTTCGACGCGCCTGCCTTCCCTTTTTTCGTCGTGATCAGGATAACCCCGTTGGCCCCCCGCGCCCCGTAGATCGCCGTCGCCGACGCATCTTTCAGTACGTCGATGGCTTCAATATCCTGTGGGTTCAGGAAGGTGAGCGGGTTGGTGGCACCGCCCGTGCTCGAGTTGTCGAGCGGAATACCGTCGAGGACAAACAGCGGCGTACTACCGGTACGTACCCCACCCGGCCCCCGCACCGTAATGCTCTGACGACCACCGGGTTCGCCACTCGCCGAGGTTACGTTTACCCCGGCTACTTTACCCTGCAACAGTTGCTCGGGGGAGTTGATGATTCCCCGGTTGAAATCCGTACTCTTCACCGTTTTCAGGGCACCCGTCGCGTCTTTTTTCGTTGTTGTACCGTAGCCAATGACCACCACCTGCGACAGATCGGCAGTGGCGGGTTTCAGGGAAATATTGATCGTCGTTCGGTTGCCGACGCGCTCTTCCTGCGACACGAAACCGATAAAGCCAATGACCAGCACGGCATCTTCGCTGGGGACCGCGATCCGGTAGTTGCCGTTGGCGTCGGTAGTAGCGCCCCGCTGCGTTCCTTTCAGCACAACTGAGCAACCCGCCAGGGCCTCGTTGGTAGTCGCATCGGTTACACGGCCAGTAATGGTTATTTCAGCAATGGGCTGTGCCCGGAGGGTGGTGCGATCAGTGGGCTGATCGGGACGAAGGCCATTACCCCGAGCCTGAGGGGGCATCGCGATGGCTGCCAGCAGGCTAAGCCATATTCCTACCCTGGCGGTTGAGGACGCCGCCGGGACAAACCGATAAAAACAGATCATTATGCGTAGTTTGGTTAACGGTACAAAAATCTGGCAATGTGCTGTTGAGCAGGCGGGGCAGACGGCTATTTAAAGGAATGATAATATACCCCTGGTTACAAAAGCTAGCCTACTGCTTTTCGTCGCTGTGCAGGCACGCTTGCAGGCTACTAAGTAAGGAAAATTACTATTTTTTAGCCCTATATAACAATGATTTTATTAACTCAACGTTAATAGCTGCTTCATGCAATGCAAAAACGGGTAACAACATGCTCAGGCATTGCAGGGCTGCGTACTTTTGAGCCATAGACCGACAGACGACCACTCGTTTGATTCGGGTCGATCACGCCATGCGCTACCTAAAAGACATCCCCCACCCTCAGGTGAAAATCGGCCTGTACAGTTGGAACAGCAAGTATATTGTCAAGATTGAAGCGGGACCTTACGAGCAAACCTATAAGGTAGCCGAATTCGATGTCAGCGGTCCCGACGAGGTCGAAACGCTGCTAACGCCCGCCTTTATGGAACGGGTACTCCTGCGCTTTCAGGATATGGATACCGATTGGGGTAACGCCATCGACGCGCCGCTTTGACAGGCACACCTAACGTACCTGCCTCCGGTATTCGGTGGGCGAGAGTCCGGTTTTCCGCCGGAACAGGCGCATGAAATAGGTTAGGTTGTTGAACCCGCTTTGCAGGCTGACATCGGCCAGGCAGTGGTTGGTGGTTCGCAGCAGTTTGGCGGCGAGGTCGAGCCGCTGTTGATTCATATAATCTACAGGAGTAATTCCAAACGTTTGCTTGAACGTCCGGTAAAAGGTAGGCTCACTCATGCAGGCCTCGTCGGCCAATTCTTTGATGTGCAGGTTGCGGTGCAGGTTCTTGGCGATGTACTGCGCCACGTGGGCCAGCCGGTTGATGTTCAGGTACGTGGTATCAGGGCTGAGCAGCAGCGTGCGAGCCTGCGTTTGCATCAGCCGTACCAGCAGTTCCTGCAACACCAGGTTAGCGATAATGTCTTTGGCGCGGTTGTTTTCCGTGAAGATGTGAATAAGCCGGGCAATCAGCTGGTAAATGGGCTCATCGTTGGTCAGGAAGAAGTTGTTCTGGCCGAATTGCCACCCTGCCGCACTGTCGATCAGCGGCATGCGCTCATTGAGCAGGTTCGTTACCTGCCGCACCCGATCCGCATCGATCGCCAGAGCAAGGCACTGTGTGGGATTTTCGGTTTGCGCTTCCGGGAAATCGATGCACATCGTTTCCTGGCTCGGCACAATCACCGATTCGCCCGGCAGAAAATCAAACGAGGGCGTATGGGGCAGGTGCATCACCTTCTTCCCCCGAATCATACTGGCCAGTACCGGACTGTTGAACGTCAGTTCTACCTTTTCGGCTACGTGCTGCGTTTCATAAATGTTCAGCTCGGCGGCATCGATCGTATAGGCCGTCCGATTCTCTACTTCCTGCTCCAGTCGCCGCGATGTCAGGTGGCGGCTTATGTCAAAAGGGCGAGCCTGCGTTCGTTCCATATCAATTCCGGCACAGTGTTCAACTCGATCAACAGGGACGCGATGTTTCTGTCTCGCGTTGATTTGACCTATGTAATATAGCCAACTTTTTCTGGCTAAAGACCTATTTCTCTTTACAACTGCTAAGCTAACGTCTCCGTTGGCAGGCTATGCACAATTCGCTCAATGTTGATAGGATTGTTCAATGACATGATACAATCGCTCAGCGACTCGTTGAACAATACGGGCAAACTTTGTGACAAATCCAATCCAAACGAATTTATAACCAATGGAAGTCCAAGAAGCCCCCAGTAAAATCATACCCCGTCCCGAGTTCAAATCACAGTATGAGAACTTCATCGGTGGCAAGTGGGTCGCTCCGATCGATGGCGACTACTTCAACAATACATCGCCCGTCGACAATAGCCTGATCGCCCGCGTTCCCCGGTCGAAAGCCGCCGATATTGAGCTGGCACTCGACGCAGCCCACAAGGCGTTTGCCAGTTGGTCGCGTACATCGGCCACCGAGCGCAGCAACCTGCTGCTCAAGATGGCAGACGTAATCGAGAAGAACCTGGAATTTCTGGCGCGCGTCGAGACCGTCGAAAACGGCAAAGCCGTCCGCGAAACACTGGCTGCCGACATCCCACTCTGTGTGGATCACTTCCGATACTTTGCGGGGGTTATCCGGGCTGAAGAGGGTTCAGTATCTGAACTCGACGCGACCACGGTTTCCATGATCATCAAAGAGCCGATTGGGGTTGTCGGGCAGATTATTCCGTGGAATTTTCCGCTGCTGATGGCTACCTGGAAAATGGCCCCCGCACTGGCGGCCGGCTGCTGTGTGGTGATGAAGCCCGCCGAGCAAACGCCCACCTCCATTCTGGTACTGATGGAACTGCTCGAAGGCCTGATCCCGCCGGGCGTAGTCAACATCGTAAACGGGTTCGGCCCGGAAGCGGGCAAACCACTGGCCCAATCGAAACGGATTGCCAAGGTGGCGTTCACGGGCGAAACCACCACGGGTCGCCTCATTATGCAATACGCTTCGGAAAACCTCATTCCGGTCACGATGGAACTGGGTGGTAAATCGCCTAACATTTTCATGGAATCCGTAGCCGATGCCGACGACGATTTCTTCGACAAATGCGTGGAAGGGGCCGTTATGTTTGCGCTGAACCAGGGCGAAGTCTGCACCTGCCCGTCGCGGATGCTGGTGCACGAGCGTGTGTATGATCGGTTCATCGAGCGCGTTATTCAGCGCACAGAAGCTATTAAACTGGGGCACCCACTCGACCCCGACACAATGATGGGCGCTCAGGCCAGCAACGATCAGTACGAAAAAATTCTGTCGTATATCGACATCGGCAAGCAGGAAGGCGCCGAAGTATTGACGGGTGGTGGCCCGGCCGGCCTGATTGGCGACGGCCTCGATGCCGGTTATTACATCAAGCCGACCATCTTCAAAGGCAATAACAAGATGCGCGTTTTCCAGGAAGAAATTTTCGGTCCCGTGGTGTCGGTTACCACGTTTAAGAATGCCGACGAGGCGCTGGCCGTTGCCAACGACACGCTCTATGGTCTTGGGGCCGGTTTCTGGTCGCGCGATGCACATGAACTGTATCAGATTCCCCGGCAGATTCAGGCGGGACGCGTGTGGGTCAACTGTTACCACCAATACCCAGCTCACGCGCCATTCGGTGGCTACAAGAAGTCGGGCTTCGGCCGTGAGAATCACCACATGATGCTTAACCACTACCGGCAGACAAAGAATCTGCTGATCTCGTACAGCAAAAGCAAGCTGGGCTTCTTCTGATCCCGGCGCGGTTGGGCAGCCAACCCGGAGGCAGGCTCCTTTGTAGCCTCGCCGGGTTGGCTGCCCACCTACGTACCTGACATCCCCCCCTACGTTATGACCAATCAGCCACTTACCCGCGTCGATGTAACGCCGGCCGCTGCCGAGATTATGCATAGGCTTCAGGCGCAGCACGGACCGCTGATGTTTCACCAGAGTGGCGGTTGCTGTGATGGCTCGTCGCCCATGTGTTACGCCAAAGGTGAGTTTATCATCGGCTCCACCGACGTGCTACTGGGCCAAGTCGAGGGTTGCGACTTTTGGATGGCCGACGATCAGTTCAACTACTGGAAACATACGCATTTGACCATCGACGTGACGCCGGGGCGAGGCGCCAGTTTCTCGCTGGAAATCCCCCTCGGTATTCGCTTTCTGATCCGGTCACGGCTGTTTACCGACACCGAATATGCACAGCTTTTCCCCGTTCAGGTTGGCGCGTAATGCGTAGTGTATTACCGTCGCCGGTGTGTTGGGCTCGTCTCGCAATCCGTTTGCAATAACAAAAAGCAATAACCTGTCTACCAGCAAATTGCGACCTTATCGTTTGGCACTCAGCAGCCAGTCGTAAGTGTTGCGGGGTTGGGGCAGGCCGTTGGGTTGCACTTGCAGGTACATCAGATGCAGGTGTGTCGGGGAGCGGGCTTTGTAGGCGTTCAGGCCCGTTCGGCCCACCTCCGCGATCTTCTGACCGGCACGTACCCAGTCGCCCATCGTGACGTTCACCACCCGATTGTGGGCGTAGTAAAACAGCCCATTTCGCACCGGATCGTAAACCCAGATCCAGTTGCCGCCCCGGTATTCCTGACCGGGTGTCCAGCCTGTTTCGATCGCCAGCACCAGCCCCTCACTCATCGACAGCACATCAACGGGTTTGCCATCACGGTCGTCGACCGAGTCCTGATTGGTATCGCGGATGAAAATATCCTGCGCCGGGTGGCTACCCCGCACGGTATAATCGAACAAATCGAACCCCTTAGCGCGATACCCTTCACCGTGTGAGCCACCAATGGCCGTCGGTGCGTAGCCGCGCAACGGAAAATACAGGGCAATCCGCTCACGGCCAGCGCTGGAGGTGGTATCTGAGGGGTAATCGACGTTGGTAACGTACCCAGCCCGAAGCCCGCGCATAATCTGGCTGAACGTCGCCCGCGCTGAATCGGGGCTGATGCTCTCCTCCCGAATCTGCACATACAGCGCATTGAACTGCTGGCAAAGCTCGTAGGGCGTTGGCTCAGGAATGGGCGTAGCGGGTACCTGCGACGAGGCAATGTTGATTCCGCCCAGCACAAACGCTAGCGACAAACTGGCAATTCGGGCTAGCCAGTGGGGCGATGATAGAGTTGACAAATTGACGCAATCGGTTTTTTGCCAAAAATAAGGGCTCTCGCCCATACCCCACGCACCTATAGGCTTCCCGGCGGGCAGAAAACCCGGTAAAACGTGTAGCTCACCGTCAGGGCCACAAAGGTGTAGTGATCTTTACGGTCGGGATCGCTCTGTGAGAGCCGGGGCGTGCCGGGGCCGGGGTTGGCTAGTCCGTCGAGGGAGTCGGAGGAGGTAAACCGGGTGCCAAACTCAGCCCCGATGCTCCACGGTCGAGCTATTTCGTACTTGATGCCAACACCAAGCGGAAAGGCAATGTTGATCGGTTTTTCGCCGGGGAGCCGTAGCCCATGACCAAACACCGCTACGCCACCAAACACATAGGGTGTCCAGTTTTTCACATTACGCAGGGGCGTGTAGTTCCGAAACTTATACTCGGCAGTAAGCGCTGCTTCGCGGATTGTATTCCGAAAAGCGGCCCCACGTGACTGTTGAAAGACATCCCGCGACAGACTGTCGGCCCCGACAAGACGCCCAACCAGCACCTGCGCCCGCACCGCAAACGAACGGCTGGGGTGATAGCGAAAAAACAGGGAACCTCCCAGCCGGGCAAATTGCGGATCGAGCGTGGGCGATACATCACCCTTGTAGAGCATGGCGCCCAAGCCACCGCCAATCTCAATTTTCTGGCTCAAGGCCAGCAATGGGCTGAGAAAAAGCCCGACTGCGAGAAGCCGGGCTATGGGTAGTTTCATACGTAGTCGCACACGTTAGCGAATAGGCGGACACTTGATCTTCGTCGGGATAATATACTGAATCTGGAAGCTCGTCAGCAAATACGAGTCCCGAATCGGAATTCGGCTACCGCCGCCGCGCTGCGTCAAAAGGGCCGGGTCAATGCCAGCGCCGGCAATCTGATTGATCCCGCCCAGCCGATCGTCGCCTGTGCGCGCCGCGAATCGTTCTTTGATGGCGAGGCCGGTAGTAGGATCATTTGTAAACGCGCGGTTCGAGAATTCCTGAGCCAGCGGTGTAGTCAGATCAGCCGGGTTGGGATAAGGACCGCCCACGTCGTCGAGGTAGTCCGTGAAGGTTGGAGAAATGCGAATTTCCGCCGCAATGTTGAAGAATTCGTTAAGAGCGTAACGAACGCCTAATCCAACAGGGATCGAAATCGTGACGAGCGAGTAAGGCTTGGCATAGCCGGGTTGCCCCTGCCCTTCCGTTCCCAGCGGTTGCAGCGCCACCCACTGTTGATTGCTCCGATCGGGGGTTTCGCCACTTACACTCGTCAGGCTCGTCAGCGCTTTGGGGTTGTGCGCCACCAGTGCCACACCGAACAAGGCATACGGCGTTACTTTGGGCCGTTCGCGGGGGGTACGTCCACTGGCAATGAAATCGTAGTTACCGATCAGCGCAAACTCTTTCAGGTCGTTGCGGAAGTGCAGGTTCCGGGCATATTGCGCGGCGTACTTGACCGGATCGCTCTTGGCAAAGGTGTAGTCGTCGCCCGTGATGCGTGCCCAGGTGAAGGAAGCCCGTGCGCCAAAATGCGGCGTAAACTGCCGGTTGTAGGATAACCCAACGTTCCAGCGGGGCAAGGTAAACAGCGTCTTGATCGGCTGACTGTAGCCCGCCAGATCGCCGAAGTAGGTAGACGTACCGCCTCCAAAAGCAACGTATGAGTAAGGAAGAAAGCGGGAATTCTGCCGGTACTGCGCGTACCCCTCGTGTCTGCTTCCGCCTACCAGCAGCGCCGACAGAATCCCCAAGGTAATGATATGTCTATAGGTCATGGAGTTGATTACGATATGAACCACCACGAGTGGCGGTTTGCTTTGAAAACGGCGTTGAATGCAATTTATTGGCCGCTGACGTGCTTTTCTATTTTCGATCAGTTGCGCACATCGAAGCCCCAGTTCAATTTACTGCGGAGCGTATTCAGGAAATTATCGTCATTCAACTTGACCAGTTTTGCCGAAAACTTCTCCCGTTGAACGTGCAATTTTGTTGCCACATCCACCGTCTTGGAGCGGGAATCCAGCGCGACCAGAAAATTTCCGCTACGGCTTTCTACCTCAAACGAAAGCTTGCAGGTGTCCATGATCACCATCGGGCGTACGTTCAGGTTATGCGGGCTGATGGGCGTGATAATAAAGTTGTTGGTATGAGGCAGCAAAACCGGCCCGCCGCAACTAAGCGAATAGCCTGTAGACCCGCTCGGCGTGGAGATGATGATCCCGTCGGCCCAGTATGAATTCAGAAATTCGCCGTCCAGGTACGTATGCACCGTGATCATCGACGAACTCTGGGTACGTGTGATGGTGAAATCGTTCAACCCGAAGGGAATGCCTTCGAAAATATCAGCCTCCGACTGCACACTGACCAGCGACCGCTCGTCAATGGTGTATTTCTTGTGAATAAGGGCGTGCAGCATGTACTGAATGCCGCCGGGCGATACGGTTGCCAGAAACCCCAGCCGCCCGATGTTGATGCCGACGATCGGGATTTCGCGCGGCCCTACCTGCGAGACAACATCGAGCAGCGTACCATCGCCACCAAGGCTGAAGGCGAAATCGGCATCGAAGATGTCGGCCGTGGTTTTGTAAGTCAGCTCGCTGTTGTGCGAGATTCCCGCCTCATCGATATACTGGCGGTAACTGGCCGACAGCTGGACTTCAGCACCCCGCGCCGCCAGTGTGTCGAACATCGACTGCACAAACGGGCGGGTCTGCTCCGAAAAAGTACGTCCGTGAATGGCAATCTTCATGGAAAGGCGTTTGGCGTTCGGCGTTTGCCGTCTGACGTTAGTTCTGCGCGTTCACGACGTAGATAACGTTAGACGTCAAACGTTAAACACCAAACGAATTAAGTATTCAAATAGCGGAGAAGCGCGTCGAGGCGTTCCTGATCAATACTGTCAATGGGGGCGCTGGCGAAGGCCGCGTCGATGGTGTAGCCAAACCGTTCCAGCGTCGATACGACGGCGGTAATGTCGCGCCGATTCAGCTTCAACGTCAGCCGCGACTTATCGACCATGCCATAGGCGGCGCTGCTGTAATAGCTGCTCACGATCTTGACGTTGTTCGACTCGACCAGTCGGCTGATCTCGGCCATCGAGTAATCCTGTTCGTCGAGTGCCAGCACTAGAATGGCGCCCGCCTCCTGAATGGCCAGATCGCGCGCAAACTGCCGCAGCAATTCACTGGCGCTCGCCGTGCCTATAAATTCATTGGCCGTATTGAGCACCGCCAGGACATCGAGCCGGTGCTCGTTGATCTGGGCAATCATTTCCAGCAGGTGCTGATTTTCCAGTACGAAAACGCCTTCCGCCAACCGCATCACGTCGGCAATGGGCCGCTGATCGTCGGGGAGATTCAACAACAGGTCTTCGCTGACAATGCCCATGTACTGGTTGATGTCAACGACGGCTAGTTGCGTTAAGTGATGTTCCTGCATCCAATCGAGCGCATCGGCAACGGTGTCGCCCGGCTTCAGAGCAGGTATCATGGGATCGATCAATTCGGCAGCCAACATAGTCCAAAAGGGGTATAACGCGCTTGTCAGGAAAACTAAGAAGTTTTTTTGATAGTTTGGAAAAGTTGGTCATCGGCCCGTTGCCTACTGGCCAACTGCTTCCACGCCTATCGGGTGTTTCTCAAGCCACTGCGTCAGCAGGGCATTGAAGCGTTTGGGATGTTCCATCATGGGCGCGTGACCACATTTGTCGATAAAATGCAGCTCGGTATTCGCGATGAGCCGTTCGAACTCATGGGCCACGTGCGGCGGTGTGATGGTGTCATTCAAACCCCATACCAATAACGTTGGCACGGTAATAAGGTGTAAATCTTTGGCTAGATTCGTCCGCTGTGCCGATTTGGCAATCTGCACGATGTTCATGCACTTCGGAATGCTGCTGGTTACCTCAAACACCTCATCGATAAGTTCTTTGCTGGCGACTTTGGGATCGTAAAAGGTGTAGGCCACGCGCTCGGCCACAAAATCGTAGCTACCACGTTTGGGAAACGACCCGCCCATGCCGTTTTCAAACAGCCCCGAACTGCCCGTCAGCACGAGCCGAAGCACCTCGTCGGGGTGTTTGAAAGTGTAGAGTAACCCCACGTGTCCACCCAGCGAGTTGCCGAGCAGTGTCAGGTTGGTGAGCCCACGAAACGCAACAAACCGCTCCACGAACGCCACCAGCCCGTCGAGGCTGGCTTCGCGCATAGGCATGTCGTAGATCGGCAACACCGGAATGACCACCCGGTACTGTCGGGAGAATGTCTCGATCACGTCGTCCCAGTTGCTGAGTGCGCCAAACAACCCATGTAGCAACAGCAGGCAATCGCCTTGTCCTTCATCGATGTAGTGGAATTCGCCTTCGTGGTGCACAGTCGTCATAAGGTGGTCGGTTTTGTCGTGATAAAGTTGTGGAGTAGCGCCAGCCCGCCCTCCGTCAGCACGGCTTCGGGATGAAACTGCACACCCCAAACGGGAAGGGTTCGGTGCCGGATCGCCATCACCTCGCCACTGGCTGTTGTCGCCGTTATCCGCAATGGCGCCGGTACGTTGGTCAGCGCCAGCGAGTGGTACCGGGTTACGTTGAAGCGCCGGGGTAACCCGCGAAACAACGGATCGGTCGAATCGACCTCAATGGCCGAAACCTTACCGTGAACGGGTCGCGGACTATGGCCCAATGTAGCCCCAAAAAACTGCCCGATAGCCTGCATGCCTAGACAAACGCCTAACAGAGGCAAACGGTTGTGATAATAGCGCACAGCCTCCATGAGGCAACCGGCGTCGGCGGGTGTGCCCGGCCCCGGCGACAGCACCACAGCATCGTAGGCGTCGGTCAGGATTGTATCGAACGGCTGGTCATTGCGGCGCACCACACACTCGGCCCCCACCTGCCGCAGGTAATCGACCAGCGTGTAGGTGAATGAATCGGCATTATCGAGCATGAGTAAACGCATGAGTGGCAGGTGTGCTGATGCCAAAAATGACACCTCTAAGAATAATTGTCAACCCTAAAAACACAAATCACTGTTAGACAGCATTTTATTTTTTTGTTAACTTGGATAAAGTCAATTTTTCACAAAAAAATGATGTTTGATCTACCGTCAGCCGACGTCGGGGCAGGGCGGTCGGCTTCATTCACTAGTACCCTTGTTTGGGGCTGTTGGTTCAGTAAGTTTGGCCCCTCGCCAAACAATCCGTTTTTTTGTCAGCAAACGAGTAACCTACACGCATCATTACCCTACACGAATGCCGATTGTGATTATTGGGGCCGGGGTTGCCGGCCTGACCTGCGCCAACTACCTGCATCAGCGGGGCCGCGATGTGTTGGTGCTCGAAGCCAGCGATGGCGTGGGGGGCCGGGTACGTACCGACCTGGTCGACGGCTTCCGGCTCGACCGGGGTTTTCAGATTCTGCTGACGGCCTATCCCGAAGCGCAGCGGCTGCTCAATTATGCCGCCCTCGACCTGCGGCTGTTCCGCTCGGGCGCCCGCATCCACCACGACGAAGGGGGCGCGGGTGAACGCTGGATGACCTTGCTCAACCCGTTCAGTGAACCACTTAGCATCTTCCAGACGCTGACATCACCCATCGGTACGTTGGCCGACAAGCTGCGAATTGTGGAGCTGATCCGGCACGTGCAGGGAATGGCGAGCGACGAGTTGTTTGGGCAGACCGCCACCACCACGGCAACGTACCTGCGCGAACAGGGCTTTTCTGAGCAGATCATCGAACGTTTCTTTCGGCCTTTTTTCGGCGGCGTTTTTCTGGAAGACGACCTGACCACATCGAGTAATTTCTTTGAGTTCTGCTTCAAAAACTTCTTTCTCGGCGACGCCGCCATTCCGGCACTGGGCATCGGGCAGATTCCGGCCCAACTGGCCGGCCGCCTGCCCGCTGATAGCCTGCGCCTCAACGTACCTGTCGATCGCGTACAGGGCAAAACGGTGCACCTGGCGTCGGGGCAGCAGATCCAGGCCGACGCCGTAGTACTGGCCGTCGACGCCACCTCGGCCGCGCGGCTACGGGGCGAGGTCATTCCGCAACCTACCGCCTTCAACCACACTACCTGCACCTATTTTGCCGCCCCGGCCAGCACCCGCCCCGACGCCCTCAAGCCCGACAAGCTGCTGCTGCTGAACACCAAACGATCGTCGTCGGTCCATAACCTGGCGATCCTGAGCGATGTATCGCCCGCCTACGCCCCCGCCGATCAGCTGCTCATCTCGGTCAGCACGCAGGGGCTGTTACAGGTCGATCCAGCGGCTCTGGCCACAACGCTCCGCTCGGAGTTGACCAACTGGTATGGCGACTCGGTGCAGGGATGGCGCCACCTGCGCACCGATCATCTACCACAGGCACTGCCCGCCTACGGCCCAACGGCAAAACATCAACCGCTTCAACTGGCCGACTCGCTCTATCAGTGCGGTGACCAGACAGCTTACCCTTCGCTCAACGCCGCCATGCAAACCGGGCGGCTCGTTGCTGAACTACTTTAACCACCCCACCCCTAGCCCCTCCCCTGGAAACAGGGGAGGGAGATCGGCACTTCAGTAGCTCCGCCAGCGGAGCTTTTGGGTAGTGCTACTCCCCTCTCCTTCATTTAAGGGGAGGGCCGGGGCGGTCCCGCGTCCGGGTGGGGTAATACCCCTCCTATTATCAATCACACTATGCATCGCTCTGGCCTTACGTTCTTTCTGCTTCTCCTCACTGTCCTGTCATTCGGACAGTCTACCCCCGACAACGAGTATAACCTCATCCCTTTTCCGGCTAAGTTCTCGGGGGGTGCGGGCCGGTTTACCCTCACCCCAACCACCCGCGTGCTCACCACAGGGAAAGACCCCGGCCAAACGGCAGCAGCCCAATTGCTGGCGGCGCAACTCAAACTCACGAGCGGACTTCCGATTGCAATGGCCACGAGCAGCCCCGCTCTGGCAAAGGGGAAACACATCGTGTTCGACAAGCACACCGAAGGCCGCTGTGGCCACGAAGGTTACACCCTTCGGGTAACGCCCGACGGCGTGCGCGTGACGGCCGAAACGCCCAAAGGCTATTTCTACGCGGTGCAAACGCTGATGCAGTTACTGCCGCCGGCGGTGTATGGCAACGTACCTGTACCCGCAGCCAACTGGTCGATGCCCGCCTGCGATTTGCTCGACCGGCCACGGTTTGCTTACCGGGGGCTTATGCTCGACGTGAGCCGCCATTTTATGCCCGCCTCGTTCATCAAGAAGTTCATCGACGTGATGGCTATGCAGAAGATGAACACCTTCCACTGGCACCTGACCGACGATCAGGGCTGGCGCATCGAGATCAAGAAATACCCGAAACTCACGCAGGTGGGTTCACAGCGAAGCGAGACGCTCATTGGCCACTACGCCGAAAACTACCCGCAGCAGTATGACGGCAAGCCTTATGGCGGCTTCTACACGCAGGAACAGATTAAAGACGTGGTGCGCTATGCGGCAGCCCGCCATGTGACCATCGTGCCCGAAATCGAACTGCCGGGCCACGCCCTGGCGGCGCTGGCAGCTTACCCCGAACTCGGCTGTGAGCCCAGCAAAGGCTACGCCGTGGGCACCCGCTGGGGGGTTATTCGGGATGTGTACTGCCCGTCGGACAAAACGTTCTCGTTTATTCAGGATGTGCTGACGGAGGTGATGGGCCTTTTCCCCGGCAAATACATTCACATCGGGGGCGACGAATGCCCCAAAGACGCCTGGAAGAACAGCACGTTTTGTCAGGCGCTGATTAAAAAACTGAAGCTCAAGAATGAGGAAGAACTGCAAAGCTATTTCATTCAGCGGGTCGAGAAGTTTGTGAACAGCAAGGGCCGGGCTATCATTGGCTGGGACGAAATTCTGGAAGGGGGCCTGGCGCCAAACGCCACCGTGATGAGCTGGCGGGGTATTCAGGGCGGTATCGAGGCGGCCAAACAAAAGCACAACGTGGTGATGACGCCGGGGCAGTTTTGCTACCTCGACAAGTACCAGGCCGATCCCGCCACCGAACCGCTGACCATTGGCGGCTACCTGCCCCTCGAAAAAGTCTACGGCTACGAACCCGTTCCGACCGAACTATCGGCGAGCGAACAAAAATTCATTCAGGGCGTGCAGGGCAACCTCTGGACAGAATACATCAAAACGCCCGAAGCCGTCGAGTACATGGTTTTCCCACGCGCCGTGGCTCTTGCCGAAATCGGCTGGATGCCCGCCGGACCGCGCAACTTTGAAGACTTCACCGCCCGGCTCAAGACCCACCTGCAACGCCTTGATCAGAAACAGGTCAACTACGCCAAACGGCTGCTCGACGTGCGGGCCGAAACGCAGTTTACGGGCGAAGGAGCGGCGACACCCGGTCAGCTTCAGGTACGTCTCGGCAAACTGGATACCGACAGCAAGATTTATTTCACCA
This sequence comes from Fibrella musci, assembly GCF_041321105.1. NCBI lineage: Bacteria > Pseudomonadati > Bacteroidota > Cytophagia > Cytophagales > Spirosomataceae > Fibrella > Fibrella musci. Next base: position 205,664 of record NZ_JBGGWD010000001.1, read on the forward strand.
CGAACGGCAAAGAGCCTCGTGCGGACGCGTCGACGGAATACATTGCCCCGATCACACTGACGAAAACCACGACCATCCGGGCCATCACCGTTCCCGGCAACGATAAACCGTTTTCGGAGACGTTCTACATTCACCGGGCCAAAGGCAAACCGTACACCTACGTCGGCAACGTACCTGGCGACGACGGCCGCAAAAAGCTCACCGACGGGCAGGTCGCCAGCAGCCCTAAAGACGACCGCCCGTGGGTGCAGGTAGGTGGCACCGACATTCAGCTCACCATCGACCTTGGCGAGGTGAAACCCGTTACGAAGGTGTCGTTATCGTTTCTGAAGAAGGTGATGTTCGGGGTGTTACCGCCTAAATCCGTAGAGGTGGCGCTCTCGCGGGAAGGCGATTCGTTCAAAGATGCCATTGCCCAGCCCATCAACGAGCCGCTGGAAGGCCCTTGGCGTATCGTACCCGCCGTTGCCGACTTTAAAACCGCCCGCGCCCGCTACATCCGCGTGACGGTCAAAAACTACGGCAACGTACCCAACGACCCCACCAACGAGCGCAGCGGCCGCCCCGCCGCGCTGGCTATTGATGAGGTAATCGTCGAGTAGCGTTTCGGGTTTAAAGTTTGACGTTTAACGTTGTCTGATGTCGCCCAAATCAACGTCAAACCTTAGACGTTAAACATCAAACGCAATCGCTCAATGAACCGCTTTTTTTCGTATATTAAGGGTATGGAACAGACAACAAATTCACTTGAGATATTGACCCAGCCAATCCAGCCTGAAGAGATTGAATGGCGGGTTCAGATGCAGACCAAAACCGGCAAATTGATTGTAGTACCCTACATCACCAACCGTTGCGTGATGGAGCGGTTCGACCGGCAGTTTGGCTGGCAAAACTGGCAGAATGAGATCACCGAAATCCAGGGAGGCTTTCTCTGCAAAATCACGGTTACGGTCCCTGCCACGCACTCTGCTCCTGCCGTGTCGCTCGCCAAAATGGATGGGGCCAGCCGCACCGACATTGAACCAGTGAAAGGGGGTATTTCGGATGCCATGAAGCGTTGCGCTGTTCAGTTTGGTCTGGGTCGTTCGCTCTATAATTACCCCCGGGTCATGATCGACACGCCCGATAAATTCATACCCGAGTGGGCCACTCAACAACTAGACGTGCTGGTCAAGAAAATCAACGACGGTAGCTACCGGGGCGGCGACATGGTCGTTCTAAAGGCCTCATACCAGAAAGCCTGACGACTCGTTAGTCAATATCAACGCAACAAGGCGGTTAGCAACAAGGGATTCCTTGCGGTTAACCGCCTTGTTGCGTTGGTACGGCCTGTTACTAGAGGAGATGTATACCCGCTATAACTGACTTACCGTATAAGATTAGAAATTTATTAGAGGCAGCCTATATGATACCGCCCTCGCTAATAAAACAATTTATTGACAGTCAACGACTTAACAGAAAAAACAGTTGATTCAATTTTTAGGATTCACCAACGATAGGCTGCACACTGTTTAGCCTTTAACCGAAAACGTTAAACAAAACATTTTAATGAGCGTTAAGAGGTCAGTTGTCAGTTCAATCAACCTGCAAACTTTCTTTAACATTAACTGTAACCTTATGCATTTCAGTCAACATCCCTTTCGGACACTGGCAGGCTGTCTGCTTCTCTTCGTTACTCTTTTTGCTAGCAGCTGCAAGAAAGATGGTACACCCGTCACGCAGACCAACACCATTACGGACATTGTCCAATCTGACAATCGGTTTACAATCCTGCGGGCAGCCGTCATCAAGGCTGGATTAGCCGATGCGCTTCGCGGCGGTAATCTGACGGTCTTTGCGCCAACGGACGATGCCTTCCGGGCAGCTGGGATTACCGCCGACGCCGTGAGCAATTCGCTGACAGCCGCTCAACTTACCCCAATTCTCCAATATCACGTGCTGAGCAGCCGGGTACCGGCGGCCAACATCCCCACGGCGGTCAATACGCCTCAGCAAACGCTGCTGACCACCAACGGTACGGTTTATATTACCAAAACAGGCAACAACGTGTCGGTTAACGGACGGCGCGTGACCATCGCCGACGTACCTGCCGATAACGGCGTGGTGCACGTCATCGATGGGGTGCTGATGCCGCCCACGGGCGACGTTGTAACCGCCGTACTAGCTGATCCACAGAATTACAGTTTGCTAGCTGCCGCGGTGCAGCGGGCCGGTGCGGGCGTCGTTACGGCACTCCAGTCGACGACAGCAGCCACACTCTTCGCCCCAACGAATCAGGCCTTCATTGATGCCGGTTTGAGTGCAACGGCCATCGCTGCGGCTCCCCCGGCTACGCTTCAACGAGTGCTGTCGTACCACGTCGTACCGGGCCGCGTCTTTTCAACCCAACTCACCGATGGCCAGACCAGCCCGACGCTGTTGGGTGCCACCCCGACGCTCCGCTTTGGCGTAACCGGAACGGGCGTGACCGTGACGGGCGCGGGTAACGGCACTAGTGCGTCAAACGTGACGAGTGCCAATATTCTGACGACGAACGCCGTCATCCACCGAATCGACCGCGTGCTTTTGCCCGGCTCCTGATCAACGGCCTTTTTTCATCCTTTCGATGAGCGGCTCCGTCCGGTTCGTGCTGTTGCCTTTCGCACAGTGTGGGCCGGGCGGAGCCTTTTTTAGCGGCTAATCGAGCCTGAAACCGGAATCAAAAGCGTATACAGCCTGTTGTTTTTTTAGAGTCATTTGTAGTCATAGACGGCCATCCGTCGCCATTCATTGCCGCAATCAATGAGCGGTAGTCCCTGACGATCGATGACTGCAACAGACTTTTTATAATGGCAAAACCACAGCATAAGCTCTTCCTGCTCGACGCCCTCGCCCTCATCTATCGGGCTCATTTCGCTTTCAACAAAAACCCACGCATCTCGTCGAAAGGCGTGAATACGAGCGCTGTTTTTGGCTTCATGAACTCGCTGATGGAGGTGTTGCAGAAAGAGAAGCCCACGCACATCGGCGTCGCGTTCGACCACTCGAAAAAGACCTTCCGGCACGAGCAGTTTCCGATGTACAAAGCCACCCGGCAGTCGCAGCCCGAAGATATTTCGGTGGCTATTCCGTACATCAAGCAGATTGTGGAGGCCATGAATATCCCAATGCTGATTAAGGAGGGCTACGAAGCCGACGACATCATCGGGACGCTCTCCCAAAAAGCCTGTCAGGCGGGTGATTTCGAGGTGTATATGATGACGCCCGACAAAGATTACGGGCAGCTGGTCAACGACTGTGTGTTTATTTACAAGCCCGCGTTTATGGGCAAACCGGCCGAAAAGCAGGGCGTCAAAGAAATCTGCGACCGCTGGGGCATCGAGCACGTCGGGCAGGTGATCGACATGCTCGGGCTGATGGGGGATTCGGTCGATAACATTCCAGGCATTCCGGGCATTGGCGAAAAAACGGCGCAGAAACTGATTGCCGATTACGGCAGTGTCGAAAATCTCATCGCCAACGCCGATCAACTGAAAGGCAAGCTGAAAGAGAATGTCGTTCAATACGGGCAACAGGGGCTGTTGTCGAAAGAACTGGCTACCATCCATCTGGAAGTGCCCGTGCCGTTCGATGAAGCCGCCCTGCGCCTGACCGACTACGACAGACCCCGCCTCGCTGCTCTGCTCGACGAACTGGAGTTTCGGCAAATGAAGACCCGCCTGCTGGGCGACGATCCCGTTGGTGCGGGGCAGGCGCCTGCTTCGGTTAGTGCCAAACCAGCCAACGGGCAAATGGGCCTCTTCGACCCCACGCCGGCCTTTATACCCATGCCAGCGGCGGCACCCAGCGGTGCCGACGACCTACCCTTCCAGTTCGACGACAGTTTTGCGCCGGCCCTTACCACGCCCGAACCAAAGAAAACGCGAGCAAAAAAAACAGCCGTCAACGTACCTGTTGCGTCAGGCGAAGCCGCCACACCGGGCGCTGTGACCGATTCAGCAGGCATCGAAGACGCACCGGGCGCCGAGTCGCCTGCCAGGTTGGCTAGTTGGGGCGACGATGCGCACGAAATTGAACTCGACCCCAATTTCTCCGCCGAGCCTCGCAAAACCATTCATTCGGTCGTGCACGATTACCGACTGGTCGACACGCCCGAGCTGCGCGCCGCGCTGGTAACGTACCTGAACGAGCAAACCAAGGTCTGCTTCGACTCCGAAACCACCGCCATCGACCCCGTCGAGGCTGATCTGGTGGGGATGTCGTTTTCGTACCGCAAGGGCGAAGCGTTCTACGTACCTGTGCCGCCCGATCGGGCCGAAGCCCAGGCTGTGGTGGATGGATTCAAGCCCTTTTTTGAGAATGAAGCCATCGAGAAAGTCGGCCAAAACCTGAAGTACGACCTGCTGATGCTCAAGAAGTATGGCGTGGTAGTACGCGGGCCACTTTTCGACACCATGCTCGCCCACTACCTGATTGAGCCCGAACAGCGGCACAATATGGATGTGATGGCCGAAGTCTACCTCAACTACGCACCGGTGGCGATCGAATCGTTGATCGGTAAAAAAGGCAAAGGGCAGCTCACGATGCGCGAGGTCGACGTGCAGCAGGTGGTGGAATACGCGGGCGAAGATGCCGACGTCACCCTGCAATTGCGCGACACGTTTGAGCCGATGCTCAACAAAGACAACCTGCACAAGCTGTTCGATCAGGTCGAAATGCCCCTTGTGCGGGTGCTGGCCGATCTGGAGCTGGAAGGCATCACGCTCGACACCGGCGCCCTGAAAGAGCTGTCGGCCACGCTCGATACCGACATGCGGCAGGTGCAGAGCGAGATTTACGAAATTGCGGGCGGCGAGTTCAACATTGGCTCTCCCAAACAGCTGGGCGAAGTGCTGTTCGACAAACTCAAACTCGACAAGAACGCCAAGAAGACCAAAACCGGCCAATATGCCACCGGCGAAGAGGTGCTCTCGAAGCTGGAAGCCGAAAACCCGATCATCGGCAAAATCCTGGATTACCGGGAGCTGATTAAGCTGAAGAACACTTACGTCGATGCCCTGCCACTGCTGATTTCGTCGCGCACGGGCCGTGTGCATACCTCGTTCAATCAGGCCGTTGCGGCGACGGGGCGGCTCTCGAGCACTAATCCGAACCTGCAAAACATTCCGATACGTACCCCGCGCGGTCAGGAGATCCGGAAAGCGTTTGTGCCCCGCTCCGACGAGTTTCTGATTATGTCGGCCGACTACTCGCAGATCGAGTTGCGCATCATGGCGGCTTTCAGCGGCGACCAGACCATGCTCGACGCCTTTAACAACGGTATCGACATTCACACGCAGACGGCGAGCAAGGTATTCCACGTACCCATTAGCGATGTAACGGGCGAAATGCGCCGCAAAGCTAAGACCATCAACTTCGGGATCATCTACGGCATCTCGTCGTTCGGGCTGGCGCAGCGGCTCAAAATTCCGCGCAAGGAAGCGAGCCAGATCATCGAAGAGTACTTCCAGGAATTCCCGGCGGTGAAGGCGTATATGGATCAGAGTATCGAGAAAGCGCGCGGTTTTGGCTACGCCGAAACGATTCTGGGCCGGCGGCGGTACCTGCGCGACATCAACTCCCGCAACATCACCGACCGCATGTTTGCCGAGCGTAACGCCATCAACGCGCCCATTCAGGGCAGCGCCGCCGACATGCTGAAGATCGCCATGATCCGTATCCACGAGTTCATGTCGCAGGAACAGCTCAAGTCGAAGATGATCCTGACCGTGCATGACGAACTGGTCTTCGACGCTCACAAATCGGAACTCGATTACCTCAAAGAAAACGTCGACCGCATCATGAAAACCGCCATTCCGATGGCCGTTCAAATGGAAACGGGCGTAGGCTTCGGCGAGAACTGGCTGGTCGCGCACTAAACGAAAAAAATGGAACGCGGATGACGCGGATTTAGGGGATGATTGCGGATGCCAGGGGGATCGAACGGAATCTGCAACTACCATTTAATGAATTCGTGATCATCACTTAAATCCACGCTATCCCCGTTCCCACCTTTTTACCCCGCCCAACGGCGGGGTTTTTTGTATCTTTGTCTACACAGTTAGCCCCCATGACGGAAACTTTTACGCAACTCGATGAACTGGACACTGTTGCTCAGCAACTGGTGGCCGAGGCCGACAATCAGCGTGTGTGGCTGTTTGAGGGCGACATGGGCGTTGGTAAAACGACGCTGATCAAAGCCCTGTGCCGGGCGGTGGGTGTGGTGAGTGTAGTACAAAGCCCGACCTTCGGGCTGGTGAACGAGTACAGCACCCAGACCGGCGATTCGGTCTATCACTTTGACTGTTACCGCCTCCGCAATGAGGCCGAAGCGCTCGACATCGGCCTCGACGAGTACCTCGACTCCGGGGCGTATTGCTTTATCGAATGGCCCGAACGCATTGAGTCGCTCTGGCCACCAACTTATTACCTCATCCAACTGACGGCTGACCCGAACGGCGTCCGCACTGTAGAAACCAAGCGTGTTCAATGAGGGCCGGTCCCGGTTGCCTTAGTCGGCCTATCGCCTCGCCCCTACCGCGCATTGTTCATTAACCTCCCCTTTCATGACTGGCTTCGAAGAACTAGCGAAACAAACAGCCCTGTATACCAAAGAGTCGCCCGCGCCTGTCAAGAGTTCGCAGCATAGTTTACTCATTGGCTTACCCCGAGAAGTTTCGTTACAGGAAAACCGCATCGCCCTGACGCCCGAAGCCGTGGCCATTCTTGTGCGCAACGGCCATGAAGTAATCGTAGAGACAGGGGCGGGTATCGGCGCCAAGTTCAGCGATTCGGACTACAGCGAAGCCGGAGCGCAGATCGCCAAATCGCCTAAGGAGGTATATGAGGCCAACCTGATCCTGAAAATCGAGCCGCTAGTCGACGAGGAATTTCAGCACCTAAAACAAGGCACCACGGTTATTTCGGCCCTGAACCTACCCGCACACGAACGCCCTTATTTCGAAAAGCTCAACGAACGCCACATCACCGGCATCGGCTACGAATACATTGAGGATCAGGCGGGGGGCATGCCCGTTATCCGGTCGATGAGCGAAATTGCGGGCAGCACCGTCATGCTCATTGCCGGGGAATACCTCAGCAGCAGCGCCAACGGCCGGGGCATCATCCTGGGCGGCATCACGGGCGTACCACCCACCAAAGTGGTGTTTCTGGGCGCAGGCACAGTCACCGAATACGCCACCCGCACGGCTCTGGGCATGGGTGCCGATGTGAAGGTGTTCGACAAAGACCTGTACAAACTTCAGCGTTTCAAATACGCCGTAGGTACGTCGGTATACACGTCGATCCTCGATTCCGACACGCTGACCGAAGCCATCGAACGGGCCGATGTGGTGATTGGTGCCCTCCGCGCCGACGACGGCCTGAGCCCGGTGGTCGTTACCGACGAGATGGTGTCACGCATGAAACCCAATTCGGTCATTATCGACGTGGCCATCGATCAGGGGGGCAATTTCGCCACCTCGCGCATGACGTCGCACAAAAACCCGACGTTCCGCACCCACGAGGTCATCCATTTCTGCGTGCCGAACATCGCCGCCCGCGTGGCGCATACGGCAAGCATGGCGCTGAGCAACATCTTCCTGCCGTTTTTGCTGCAAACCGGCACCAACGGCGGTATCGAAGCCATGATCTACGCCAACCGCTGGTTTATGCGGGGCGTTTATTGCCACAAAGGCACGCTCACCAACCTCTACATCGCCCGCAAATTCGGCATGCGCTTCAAAGACCTGGAACTGCTACTGGGGGCCAGCCGGTTTTAGGTATAGTTTGACGTTTGTCGTTTACCGTTTGATGTTTTGTTCAGAGCGGTATACCGGAAGCACAACGTCAAACAGTAAACGACAAACGTCAAACCAACCGTGATTAATAACAGTAACGAAAACGTCCTGATGGACGACGCCAACTCGCCCGACCTCAACAAGAAGTTGATGGGCATGGTGTCGGAAGATTTTGTGCAGGTGGCCGACGCGCTGAAAGAAGCCTCGTACCAGATCAGAAAGCGCGGCTTTTCGGACTACCCGGTGTTTGTGGCGTCGAAAAAACGCATTCCCATCGGGCAACTGCTGTTTGGCGAGGGCGATCTGGGCAACACATTTACGTATAACGCCTCGTTTTTCGACGAATTTGTGCAGCGCGAACTCATCGGTGAAGATTCGTATGATCTCTGGAAAGAGAACTACAAAAATCCCGACGAATACTGCTGCCTCTTTGTCGTCATCGGTGAGTTTACGGGCTTTGTCTACATCCCCTACCCCGAAGATTAGCCAACGCTACGATTCTATATATTCGCTTGAAAGCCCGATTCTCTGTAAGAATCGGGCTTTTCTGTTATTGACCCTATTTCGTTGACGGCTGATTTTAGGCTGTTCATCCCGTTTTTTTGGTGCTTCATGCAACGTACCCAGCCCCTGCTCGCATCTGTTGGGTAATCTTGCTTCCAGCCTAACCACGTCTCTCCTGTTTCAACCATTGACCAATGCTTTCAGACCGTTGGTGTAAGATCAGGTACTATGCAGTGCCTAGTACCTTTGTTTTACAACATCATCTACGGCATCAGCCCCATTACACCATGCGTACCTTCTCTCTACTCTTCGTTTTAGCCGGGCTTCTTTTCCAAACCGCACTGGCTCAGCAGCAAGCGGTCAAAGGCAGTATCACTGGCCGCAGCGTCGATCAAGCCGACAAAGCCATGCCTTTTGCCACCCTGCTTCTCGTTCGCAGCGCCGACTCAACCCTCGTTAAAGGGGCCGTTGCCGATGTCGAAGGCGCCTATTCGTTCGAGAACATCAGTGCCGGGCAGTATCGCGTATCAGCCCAGATGGTTGGGTACGTTAAAACGTATAGTGAACCGTTCGCGATCGATGCGGATCACGCCACAGTCAGCTTACCGGCACTAAAACTGGCCGAAGAACAAAAAAAGCTGGCCGAGGTAAAGGTGGTGGCGAAAAAGCCATTCATCGAGCAGCAGGTCGACCGCACGGTTGTCAACGTGGAGAACAGCGTGGTTTCGGCGGGGAATACGTTGCTGGAGGTGCTGGAAAAAGCCCCCGGCGTCACCGTCGATCAGCAGAATGAAGCCATCAAAGTGCGGGGTAAAGGCGGCGTCATCGTCGAAATCGACGGCAAACGCTCATACCTCTCTACGCAGGAACTGATGAACCTGCTGCGCAACACCCCTAGCGACAACGTGGAGAAGATTGAGGTAATTACGAATCCCTCGGCTAAGTATGATGCGGCGGGTAACTCCGGGATCATCAACATCCGGTTCAAGAAGAACAAGAACCTCGGCACCAATGGCACCTTCACCCTGGGCACCGGCCAAACGCTGCAACCCAACGGACGCGGCCGGGCCACGACCTCACTCAACCTGAACCACCGCACTGGTAAAGTCAATCTGTTTGGCAACTACAGCTATGGCTACTACGAAAATTTCAACACCAACAACATCTATCGCCGTATTCCCTTTAACGACAACGTTACCTACTTCGATCAGCACACCAACCGGGTAAGCTTCAGCCAGAACCACAATTTCAAAGTGGGTGCCGACTGGTCGGTAGGCAAGAAAACAACCTTGGGTGCGCTGTTCAGCGGCTTTACCGAAAACTGGAATCAGCCAGCGGGCGAAAGCAAAACCGACATTCTGAACGAGCAGTTGGCTGTCACACGTCGCTTTACCACCGTGAGCAAGGTCGGTAACCGACTCACTAACCTTAACTATAACCTCAACGCCAAGCATCAAATCGACGACAAAGGCCACGAAATCAGCGCCGACGTCGACTATGTGACGTACGACGGTAGCTCGCGCAACCAGTTGGGCACCCAGTTCTTCACACCCGACTACGTACCCAGCGGCCGCCCCGATTCGGTACGGAACACCATGCCGTCGGCCATTCAGATTCTGGTCGGGAAAGTCGACTACGCTCGTCCACTGAAGAAAGGCAAACTGGAAATGGGGCTGAAAGCGAGCCGCGTCGAATCGGACAACAACCTGACGTTTGAGACCAAAACGGATGTGTGGGCCAACGATCCTACCCGTTCCAACCGCTTCATCTATACCGAGCAGATTTCGGCCGCCTACGTCAACTACAGCACACAGTTGAGCAAGAAAACGCAGCTACAGGCCGGTCTACGCCTCGAACACACCAACTCGCTGGGCAACTCGGTTACGCTCAACGACCGTCGTGAGCGCGACTACACGAACCTGTTTCCGAGCGTGTTTCTGACGCAGCAACTCGACACCAACCATGCTGTGTCGCTGAACTACAGCCGCCGCATCGACCGGCCTAACTACCAGAACCTGAACCCGTTCGTATTCTTCCTCGACCCGTTCACCTATCAGCAGGGCAACCCGAACCTCCGCCCGCAGTTTACGCACTCCCTGCAACTGACACATACCTTCAAACAGGCGTTTATCACTACGTTGGCCTACAGCCGTATCAGCGACGCCATTCTCGACGAAGTACCCCGTCAGATTGCCGCCGAAAACAAAACGTTCGTCACCAGCGAAAACATCGACCACCAGGACAACCTCAGCCTGACGTTCAGTTTCCCGCTGCCGGTGACCAAGTGGTGGCAGATGCAAACCAACGTGTCGGCGTTCTACAACAACTACAAAACCATCTACAACGATCAGTTGCTGACGCTGCAACAGACATCATGGAACGCCTATACGAGCCAGAGTTTCACGCTCAGCAAGACGCTCAATCTGGAAGTCAGTGGCTACTATAACGGGGCGGGTGTCTATGGGTTCTACCGCTTCCGGCCGCAGGGGTCGCTGTCAATTGGCTTGCAGAAACAGCTCTGGGAAAAACGCGGTCGCCTGAGCCTCAATATGAACGATATCTTCTGGACAAACCGCTTCCGGGGTATCGCCCAGTTCCAGGACATCGACTTCGCCGTCAGTTCATTCTGGCAAAGCCGTGCTGTTCGGGCTACGTTCACCTATCGATTTGGTAATCAGCAGGTAAAAGCCGCCCGCCAGCGCAACACCGGCGCCGACGACCTGAAATCCCGCATGAAAGGGGGAAATTAAGTTTGCTGTTCAAGGTTTAAAGTCTGGCGTTACGCCGCCTGCCCGTCATACAAAGCTTTTGTTTAGGTTAAGTCAACCGAAAAGCCGCTCTCACCATGAAGAGCGGCTTTTTTGTGAACAAGCGAATAGTGTGGTCGCGTCAGCCGGTTCACTCGTTCACTCGTTGCGCCACCGTGTCATCTTGTCAGCCTGGTAGCAATTGGCAATGGTTTTGCGCGTAGGTTTGCGGCCTGTTTTAGCAATAAATACGACCTGTTTGTATGGAAAATAAAGACATTGTGGACGAGTCATCGACCGCACCTGACAACTCAACCGAAAACCTGACGACCGAAGAGGCAGAAACGATCAATGGCGGCACGCCCGATGACGATCTGATCGATCTGGCAGCGGCAGCCCCGGCGGCCGAAGCCGCGCCCGTGGGCTCCGAACTGGCCGAGTTGAAAGATAAATACCTGCGCCTCTACGCCGATTTCGAGAACTTCCGTCGGCGGACGGCCAAGGAGAAACTAGACCTGATTGCCAACGCCAATGAAGGGTTGCTTGTTTCGTTGCTGCCCGTCGTTGATGATTTCGAGCGTGCCATGCAGTCGATTGGCAACTCGGCCGATCCCGCTGCGGCGCTGGAAGGTATCAAACTGATTCACAGTAAGTTTGTCAAAACTCTCGAAGGTAAGGGTCTCAAACCCATGACCAGCAAAGGTGAGCCGTTCAACGCCGACTTACACGAGTCGGTGACGCAATTCCCGGCTCCGAGCGACGACCTCAAGGGCAAAGTCATCGACGAAGTCGAACGCGGATACCTCCTCAACGACAAAGTTATCCGCTACGCAAAAGTGATTGTAGGAGCATAATTTAATGAGCAATGTACGATGAACAATGTACAATGAGGCGGCATAGTCACTCATTGCACATTGTTCATCGTACATTGCTCATTCATCTGGAATGGCAACGAAACGAGATTACTACGAGATATTGGGCGTGGACAAGAAGGCCACGGCGGACGAGGTGAAGAAAGCCTACCGCAAGATGGCTGTAAAATACCACCCCGATAAGAACCCCGACGACCCCACTGCCGAAGAGAAGTTCAAGGAGGCCGCCGAGGCCTACGACGTACTGAGCGACGAGCAGAAACGCGCCCGCTACGATCAGTTTGGGCATGCGGGGCTGGGCGGCGCGGCCGGTGGTGGCTATGGCGGTCCGAATATGGACGACATCTTCAGCCAGTTCGGCGACATTTTCGGCGATGATTCGCCGTTTGGGTCGTTTTTTGGCGGCGGACGTAGTGGCGGTCAGCAGCGGCAGCGCGTTCGGCGCGGTTCCGATTTGCGCATCAAACTGAAACTTGACCTTCAGGAGATCGCCAACGGCGTAGAGAAGAAGATCAAAGTAAAGCGGCACGTGGCCTGTAATACCTGTGGCGGCAACGGCTCGAAAAACGGGACGGCCGTGCAGACCTGTCAGACTTGTCAGGGAAGCGGCCAAACCCGCAAGGTGGTCAACACCATGCTGGGTCAGATGGTCTCGACAGCCACCTGCCCCACCTGTAACGGCGAAGGCAAGCTTGTGACCGACCGCTGCGACGTTTGCCACGGCGAAGGTCGCGTATTGCAGGAAGACGTCATCCCAATCAAAATTCCGGCTGGCGTATCGGAAGGCATCCAGCTGTCGGTGGGTGGCAAGGGCAACGTACCCCCACGGGGTGGCGTGGCCGGCGACCTGCTGATCGTGGTAGAAGAAGAGGAAGACGAAAACCTTAAGCGCGATGGCACCAACGTTGTGTTTGACTTATACGTCACCTTCGTCGATGCAGCGCTGGGTACGTCGGTTGAAGTGCCCACCATTGACGGACGCGCCCGTATCACGCTCGACGCCGGTACGCAAAGTGGTAAAATCCTGCGTTTGAAAGGTAAAGGCATCAAAGAACTCAATGGCTACGGCCGGGGCGATCAGCTCATCCACGTTAACGTCTGGACGCCCAAAGCGCTATCGTCTGACGAGCGGGCGCTGCTCGAAAAGCTTCGGAATTCGCCTAATTTCCAGCCAAAGCCCAATAAAAACGAGAAAGGTTTCTTCGAGAAGATGAAAGATTTTTTCCAGGGATAACGGGTAGGCTATAGTAAATCGAGTAAAGCTAAAAAAGCCCCTACACAAGCTGTGTAGGGGCTTTTTTAGCTTTACTCGATTTGTTTGTTATTGGTTTTTTGTCTGCATCTCGTGCCTTCGTTTACCTCTGGCCAATGTCTTGTCATGTCTGAGATACAAATTCTCTCGAGAGAAGCGCAAAGCGTGAGCCAATGGTCTACCGAGCGGATTTAGGAAAAGCCATGGATTTGGGAGAAGCACTGTCACACGTGCCATTGCGGCCCTCTGCCCAAGCTTCGCCCAACCTTCCTGTAGTAGGTGTTCAGCAACTGCTTGATCTCATAGTACTGCTGACCAAAGATTAGCCGAGCCGAATACAAGCGATGCCTAAAAGCTGTTTGTGAAAGCTGTAAGTAGTCAAGACTAGGGCTGCTTATCCGCTATTTACTGGTAAAACGCCTGCAGGCCTTTGAGGAAGCTCAGCTGACCCGTATCCATATGCCCTAATTGATTGTAACAACTACCCGATACTTGCAATCCGCTCATTCTGCTCAGCTTATCGGCTAACGCCCGGTTTGGCTTAATGTCCCATCGAGGATTTTCCTCGCCACCAACAGACAGAAAGACATAGATCGAATCGCCTCGACCAAAAGCAGTTAACTGAGAAGGTAGTTGGTTGAGATAATAATCGTTATACCATATCGGAGGGCTGGCCGCGACGAAATTCCGAAACTCATGCGTCCTTTCTTTAGCTTGGCTCAGAAGCGTATAGAGGGAGAAATAACCGCCCAATGAATGGCCAAGTAAGCTTCGATCATTGGTGGTCGTTCTGTACCGCGAGTCTATCCACGGTACTAACTCGCGGCGGATAAATTGCCGGAACGGTTCTCCACCACCCGGTGCTGCCAGTTCATCTGAGGGCGTGGCCGCCGGGTACAGATAATCCCTCACCCGAAGCGAATCCATAGCCTTGAAGGATCGGTAACCAACACCAATCAGAATAAGGGGTGGAAGCAGTCCTCCTTTTTCGTACTGCCGCACGCTGGCCGCCAGCATGGGAAAGTGAAAGTTAGCATCCAGAACAATGACCACCGGATAGCGCCTGGCTGTGCTATCGCTGTATTCGATCGGCAGTTGAGTTTGCACGTAAAACGAGTCTTTCACATTAGCGGAGTAGAAGGCCGCCCCCGCCGGTTCTTGCTGTAAGTGAGCCGATGTATCTGTCTTGGCAGTACAGCCAGCCAGAAGGGCGAAAGCCAAGGTGATTGATAAGTTGTAAGTAAAGGCAGGCATGGGCTTAAGCATTGTTTCATCGACATAGACCCTGAAGACCCGTTCAGGGTGCATTCAGCGTTTGGCCTTTTAGCCTTTTTAACTTAGAAACACCCCCCCGATCGCCAGACAACGTCTCGCCGATACGCGCTCGGAGGCCACAGACGACACAGCGACTAATGAGCTCGTGGTATGCCCCCGATTCCGAGTTTAGCGCTTCGGGGCTCATGCCTTTACCCCACGGTGAACCAATACTCACAGTCTTTTTCAAAAGGGTGAGTTTACCCGTAAGGCTTAGGTATCATACTTGTCATCGAACCTAGTCTATAGGCAAAAGCGCAAACGTACCTGACCTATAGCGCTCAATTCTGAACACGCTCGTTACCTGTAGATAGGATTTTAACTAGCTCTGGCTGCCCCTCGACGCTGATTGGTTTATCACCTGAAAAATCTATACATATATTTAATCGCTACCTATATTCGCCCCCTTCATGAACGACGCTCAATTAGGCTCGGCGGCTAATCGACCTTTTACTCAACGACACACTATTGATTTTGCCCTGGGCGCTGCCGGACTGGGTATCTGGGAGTATGATCCGCTTGCTGATCAGGTACAGTGGGATGATCGCTGCCTTGAAATATTTGGTTTCCTCTCTAGAAACCCCTCTTACCAAGAGGTCATTGACCGCATTCATCCCGATGACGTTGCCCGAGTTGACCAAGTCCTCCAACGGACGATGCATTCGCCTCAAGAGGAAGCCTATGATCAAACATACCGCATCTTCCGTGCCGACACAGGTCAGCTGCGTTGGGTACGTACATGGGGTAAGAGTCACCTAAATTCAGAGGGTACGTTACTTCAACTGATTGGGGTGGCTCAGGATGTGACGGAACAAGTTTTATCTGAACAAAGTCAAAAGCAGGTCCTGGCTTTATTTGAGCAGTCCCCCGTTGGTATTGCCATCATCGATGAAGCCGAGTTGACCTTCCAGACAGCAAACCCGTTCTATGGGTATTTGGTGGGCAGATCTCCACAACAGCTAGTCGGTAAACCTTTGTTAGAGGCGTTACCTGAACTAGCTGGACAGGGCTTTGACCAGCTCCTTAGGGGCGTAATTGCTACAGGTACGCCTTTCATTGCCAGTGAAGTCAAGGTAGACTTAGTCCGGAACAAACTGCTGGAGACGATCTATGTAGACCTGGCGTATCAGCCCTGGCGGAATGCAACAGGACGCATTTCAGGTGTACTTGTAGTCGCCACTGACGTTACCCAGCAGGTACAAACGCGTCAACGTTTGCAGGAATCGACCGACCAGATACGCGTTATGGTGGAGAGCGCGCCGTTTCCGATTGGGGTCTATACAGGCCCTGAAATGAACATTCGCTTTGCCAATCAGGCCATCATCGATGTATATGGCAAAGGCCCGGACGTTATTGGCAAAAACTACCCTGAACTCTTACCAGAACTAGCAGGTCAGCGCATTTTCGAACAACTCCAACAGGTATATACTACAGGGGTGCCTTTTGCCAGTGGTACCCAGCGTGTTGATATTGACCATGGTGGCAACCTGGTCCCTTATTACTTCAACTACAACTTTACGCCTCTATTTGATGCTAATGGCCAGGTATACGGGGTGATGAATACGGGGGCCGACGTCACTGAATTGGAGACGGCAAGGCGCCAACTTGCCGAAAGTGAAGCCCGCTTCCGAAGCCTGATTGAAGAGGCGCCGGTAGCTACCTGCTTGTTTGTGGGTCGTGATTTACGCATCGAGGTAGCCAATGACACCATGATTGGCTACTGGGGAAAAGATCAAACGGTTATCGGTAAGCCACTGATCGAGGCTGTGCCCGAGTTAGCAGGTCAGCCGTTTATCCAACTACTAGACGAAGTATTCACCACTGGCAAGACCATAGAACTCAAAGCGGGTCGGGCACAATTAGAAGTTGGAGGTACGTTAGGCACCTATTACTTTGACTTTACCTATAAGCCCTTGCGCAATGCGGCTGGCGACGTATATGCCATTATGGATATGGCCGTCGATGTAACCCAACAGGAACTTGCTCGCCAAGCTCTAGCCGAAAACGAGGTCGCACTCAGCAACGCCGTTGAATTAGCTGAACTAGGTACGTGGACGCTGGATATTGCCACTGGCACCACCAAACTTTCACAAAGGCATGCAGACATGTTTGGGTTAGGCATGACACATTTGCCTTACGAAACGGCGCTGGCTATTGTCCATCCCGATGATCGGGACTGGGTGCAGACGGCTTTCGAGCAAGCCCTGCAGCCGGGCTCGAGCGGCCAATATCAGGCCGAGTATCGAATTATAAATGCACATACCAAGCAGCAGCAGTTGATTCGGGCCCGGGGCCAGGCCACGTTTGATATTCACGGTAAACCGTTACGGATCGCTGGTATAACTCAAGACGTCACCCTAGATCGGCAACTTCAATTAGCCCTGGAGAATGAGGTACAGAATCGCACCCAAGAACTTGCTGAGGCCAATACCCTGCTGACTCACTCCAACGACAATCTACAACAGTTTGCCTACGTGGCCTCCCACGATTTGCAGGAACCGCTTCGTAAGATCCAAGCCTTTGGCGACATCCTTAAAACGCAGTACGCAGCCGGTCTGGGCGAAGGGGCAGACCTGCTCGAGCGCATGCAGGCCGCTTCCAGTCGGATGTCTATTTTAATTCGGGATTTACTGAACTACTCACGCATAACCACCCGGCGTGAAGCGGACGCGCCCGTTCCCCTAAACCAAGTGGTGAGCGCAGTACTAACAGATCTGGAGTTAATTATTAGCGAAACAGGCGCGCAACTTCACATTGGGCCCCTGCCAACGGTGACCGGTGATCAGGGACAGTTGGGACAGCTCTTTCAGAACCTGTTGGCAAACGCCATGAAATTTCACCGGAGCGGCACGCCTCCAATTGTAGACGTACGCAGCCAACTTGTAGCCGCTGAGGCCTTACCAACCGGCGTTCGACCGGCGCGGTTAGTGAGCACATACTACCGATTGGATGTGATCGACAACGGCATTGGCTTTGATCAAAAATACGCCGATCGCATTTTTCAGGTCTTCCAACGCCTCCATGGCAAACAGCAGTTTGCCGGTACGGGAATTGGCCTGGCCATTTGCGAGAAGGTCGTGGTGAATCACGGGGGAGCTATCATGGCTACCAGTCAGCCCGGTCAGGGGGCTACATTCAGTATTTACCTGCCAGCATAGAGGATCGATCAGGCGAACTCCGTTCGAGGTAAAGCAGAAAAGCCCTGTCTGCATCAGGTCGTTGATGGCTATATGCGCGGTTTGGTTATAAGCAGACAACAAAAGATCTAACAAGCATAAATGAAACGAAGAACGGCACATCATTGAGTAACAGGCAACTATTCTCCTATTATAAACTTACCGAATACGCTGTAATAAGTCAGTAAAAGTCTACTTCAAGAAGGAGGTATATGGCTAACTGTTCGTCTCAATTGGGAGCGTTTTTAAGTGATATGGCTTGAGGAATCAACCACGGAAGGGTAGTTGAGAGAAGTCAGTCGGGCTTTGCTGGTTAACCAACTGTAGTCTACCTTTACTTGTGTATGATTGGTGATTCCGAATCGCTCGACAACGAAGCTATTTTTCGCGCCCTGGTAATGGAATCCCCTATTCCAATTGCCCTACTTGTTGGCCGGGAGATGATTATTACCGTAGCTAATGAGCCGCAGCTAGCCGTATGGGGAAAGGGCAATCGTGTCTTCGGAATGCCCTTAGCCAAAGCCATTCCTGAGATGGAAGGGCAGCCCTTTCTGGCCATCCTAGATGAAGTATTTACTACTGGGGTCACTTTCGCTACGAACAATACCCCCGCCCATATGGTGGTCGATGGCGTGCCGAAGACCGTATATTTTGATTTTTCGTTCAAAGCCCTTCGCAACAAACAAAGCGCTGTGTATGGGATCATAGCGACAGGGGTCGAGATTACTCAGCAGGTAGCCACGCATCAGGCACTGCTATTGCGCGAAGAGCAATTACGGCAGCAGTCAAGCGAGCTGGATCGACAAGTAGCCGAACGTACCCAGCAGCTACAGGATTCGGTTCAAGACTTGAAGCGATCCAACCAAAACCTTCAACAGTTTGCCTATATCGCTTCCCACGACTTGCAGGAGCCGCTTCGCAAAATTCAGCAATTCGGCGACCTGCTGGTGAATCAATATCGCACAGAGTTGGGAGAAGGCGTGACCTATCTGGAGCGCATGCAGCATGCCGCCCATCGGATGTCAAGTCTGATTCGCGATTTATTGAGCTATTCGAGAATCACTACCCAACGGGATACCAGCCGGTTGGTTTCACTCACTACCATCGTGGAGGCCGTTTTCCAAAACCTAGACCTACTTATTCAGGAGAAGGCCGCGGTTATTCAGGTTAGTGACTTACCCGAGATAGCTGGTGACGCGTCCCAATTAGAGCAGTTGTTGCAAAACCTGGTGAGTAATGCGCTAAAATTTCACCGGCCGGGAGTTGCTCCTCAGATTCAGATCTTGTCAAGTCGGGTGGTAGACAGCGATTTGCCGACCGCTTTTAAACCCAATCGAGAGGTTAAAGGCTATTACCGGATTGAGGTTATGGACAATGGAATCGGCTTTGAGGAAAAATATTTGGACCGCATTTTCATGGTGTTTCAACGCTTACATAGTCGAAGTGTGTACGCCGGAACAGGCATTGGGTTGGCCATATGCGAGAAAGTAGTCCTTAATCATGGCGGCTGGATAAGCGCCCGGAGTCAACCGGGTCAGGGGTCAACCTTTATGGTATACCTGCCAGCATAAAAAAGAGTTACAGAACAACTGTTGCGGTAGGTGGCGAGTGGCTAAGTTGATGCTAATCGGGCATTTTTGCCTGCTTACTTATGAAGGGCAAATGGCGAAACCACTTGTTAAATGAACCAGCCGGCTCGTCGAACGGATAGTCTAACCTATAGTTTGAGTCAGACCTCATCAAGACGTTTAAGACACATCGTCATCACCTATTGTACTTACCATGCCCACCTTATCATCTGTAATGGGCATAAATTGGGACTTTTAAGTTACTATACGTAAAAAATACTACCTACATATATACTTTTGCAAAGAATATGGGCTAATTTTATTAGCAATATTCTTTGCAAAAGTAACTATTTAACATTCGTTGCGAGGCCAATAAGCATGGTATTTGTGGTCATTTAGCGGCATCAATGCACTATGTATACTTTATCTGACTGAAAGAAGGAAAATATGTAGTTACTTGTACAGCAAATGAATGGAGAGCAGTTACGTCGACTGAAGCGAAGCGCCTGGACGGTTCTTGATACGCACGAAAAACGCCTTATTGAGCAGCGCGAGTTGCACAAGGCGCTCATCTTGCCGAACGCTTCACAGTTTGCGCTTGCTTATATCTGCTTTGCCGAAATTGCGGCTCTTGAGCGTCAGTATCAATCCATTCGGTGTTGTTTACTAGGGCATCTGGATGGTTCGGCTAATTGGAGTGAAGACCCGGACGAAAATTGCTTAACCTGGGAATGTTGCCTCACAAGTCTTCGGGGCGACATGGATCATTACAGCCTGCTCAACCCTAGCGTCGAGTTTAAGACCTATGTTGCCTCCTACTATGATCAACAAAAGGCGTTGCGACAATCAGCCGACGGTTCTTCGTTCATAGCCGATTTGCACTCGTATCTTGCTCAGGGCCATTCTATTCCGTTCACGACTGATGAACAATGGCAGGTTGAGTTGGAGGAAGACATGCGCAATCTGGAGCTTTCCTTTAGCGTAGAAGGATTTGAGGCCAGAATGCACGAAGCAGAAAGACTCTGCAAAGAACGAGCTGATCCGGCTGTCATACTCACGCTATTCCCTTAACAGTCAACCCTTTACAAGGCAATTAATACGATTGCTGATGTACAAAAAAAGTGCCACTCCAACAGGATGACACTTTTTGATTGTATCCAAAAGGTAAGTTTGATAAGGCTTTTATGAAATACGTTACGTTCCCAAACGCATGGCAATTTATGCAATGAGTGCCAGAGGGGGTTATGTATCCTGAGAAGGAAAAAGCGTGCGCTTCAACTCGTTCTGGCAGGAATAAGCTATCATTAGTACACAAACAAAAAGAGGATGCAGCACAAGGCAATAAACACCAAAAGCATACAGGTCCAGGAAAGGGCATTCGTCCAGTTTATAGAGAAATTCAAGAGTGGGGTTCCCTTCGATTTGGCGCTCATAGTATTAATTGCATAAGCAAATATATGCATAGAAAATATACTTAGTATTACGATAAAATTACTTTAAGTTATTTAATTAGTTTGTAATAATAAATCCGCTTACTTATAAGTAATAATTGGCAGTTCAAACGAAACAAGTAAGGTCTTATTAAGTAGTGTTAAACAGAATAAACTATAAAGTCGAGCGCATCCGGATTGTGGTATCTGGCAGGGTACATTTTTTGCCGCATCATGCGTCCATCACTGGGCTTTACCCTGATCAATGCTGATCAGATCGGTAGCTCATCTGCTTCTTAAGCTGCTTAGCTCCATGTCGCACTACACTCAGCAGCTTACGCCTGATGGACGGCCTGTTTATATGTTTTATTTATCCTTTGCAATTGACAACCAAAGCGCCTTTTAGACGACTAATGGTGGCAACTTCCCTACGAATGAACTACCTTGTTTCCTAGTTACCAATCTTGGCAACTTTTTCAATCAGTCTACATGTAGTATTGACTGGAAACCAGCTCATAAGAGCTATTTCGTCTGTATCACATATAGTATATATTAGTAACCTTGCCGATGAACCAGCCAACGGTGGATGTTTTATCAGTATTTAAAGCTTTACCGGGTAATCATCTTGTCATGCTACCCGACGCCCCCCGTTTCACTATCGTGGCCGCTACAGATGCCTATCTGGAAGTTACCCATGCTTCCTGGGAGTCAATTCAGGGCAAAGGTCTCTTCGAGGTGTTTACGGGGGAAGGGGCAAGTCGGCAGGCAATTGGGGTAGAGTCCTTTAATGTTTCCTTACAGCACGTAGTTCACCACAAACAGACTCATCAGACGGCCGAGATACGCTATGATATCCTTGACCCCAGTACGGGTAACCTTCAGGAGCGAATCTGGAAAGTTATTAATCAGCCTGTGCTGAATGAACACGGCGACCTGCGCTACATTCTCAATACCGTAGAAGACATTACTCAGGCGGTGCAGCTAGTGGAAGTCACCAAGGCGAACCGGTACCTGCAAGACATTATCAATGGGTTTACGGAACCCTTACAGGTATTGCAACCCGTGATCAAGGACGGGAAAATCATCGACTTCCGTTTTAAACTGGTTAATCAGGCCTATGCCTCCTATGCCAAGGCCACCCCAGATCAACTACATGGTCGATTGGTTGGCGACGTTTTTCCCGGCTACGTTGATACGGTTAGTTTTACCAATCCGGTTGAAACCTACGAAACGGGTGAGCCCCTCACCTTCGAAATCCACTACGACAAAGATGGGCTGGACCTTTACAATCGAATGACCACCTACAAACTGGACGAGGAAGTTGTTATTCACTTTACCGATTTCACGCGGGAAAGGCAGTTGCAGCGTCAGCTTGAAAGTAAGGTGGATGAACTGGAGCGCTCCAATGCCAATTTGCAACAGTTTGCCTACGTTGCCTCGCACGACTTACAGGAACCGTTGCGCAAGATCAGGTCATTCGGGGATTTGCTTTATGAGCAATACGGTACCTACGTACCTGATACGGGGCAAGACCTGCTACAGCGCATGCAGTCGGCAGCCAACCGTATGCAAACGCTCATCAGGGCTTTGTTGGATTATTCCCGAATCACGACCCAACAGCCGATTCGGCAGCCCGTATCGCTGTCGATAGTCGTGCAAACGGTCTTGTCAGAACTGGACATGATCATCGAGCAAACCAACGCGCTGGTAGAGATGCACGAATTACCTACCGTTCAGGGCGATGCATCTCAGTTGGGGCAATTATTTCAAAATCTGTTGACAAACGCGCTGAAGTTTCGCCAGTTGGGTATACAACCGCATCTGGTGATTGACGGTTATCAGATGACGGAACAGGAATTGCCTTCCTTAGTGCGTCCCGCCCAATGCGCTGCCGTTTATCATGTCGTCACGGTACGTGACAACGGCATCGGGTTTGACCCGAAGTATAGTGAGCGGATTTTTCAGATGTTTCAGCGGCTACACGGCAAAAGTCAGTACGAAGGAACCGGCATTGGTTTAGCCATCTGCCAGCAGGTAGCCACTAGCCACGGTGGAGCTATCACTGCCCAGAGCCAACCCGGCAAAGGAACCACCTTCGCACTTTACCTGCCATGCGTCGATTAGATCGCCTATCCGGTTTAAAAAAAGAGAAGTATTGTTAGAAGGTAAACAAACGCGGCAGCTATTGTCGCTACGGTGGCCCAGGTACAGGTGGTTAACCAATCGATCGACTGAACAGGCTTGAAAGCAGAAAGTGATTCAGAGCGCATTGATGCGTGTAATTGTAGAAAATTCCTTGTGAGTATTACTTATTAACTGTTTCAAATTTATAAGCAAAATCAATCAAAAAATATTGATTGTTTCTATCTCGAATAAGTAGAATTGATTACGGCCAACGATAGCTTTTGATAACTATAAGGTCTCGATGATGCCTTCGGCTAGAAGGCTTATCACGTCAGCAAGATGAATGCGGCCCATGCACGATAATGCTTTGTGATTCTTGCTAAAAAAGTGCGGCTGAGTCCTGAACCGATGTGATCACATCGGTTCAGGACTCAGCCGCACTTTTCGCTGTTTTGATGCAGGTTAATCTACGTTGTACGGGGGTGCCGTTCGGTTTTGACAGGCGTTTTTACTGGTTTGGAACGACTAGATGCCGGTAACAGGCTAGTGTTGACGGGCTTGGGGGCTAGCAGATCAGTTTCATGCAGTAGCTGCTCGTCGAGCAACTGATCGGCCTTTTTCTGAGCCGCTATCTTTAGCGCATCAATCGTATTGATCTTCCGAATTTCGGTCTCGAGTGAACGGATATCGTTGCTGATTTGCGCCTGAAGCGCATTGTCTTCACGTGAGCTGGCTTGCGTTGATTGAGCAATCGAAGAGGTTGAAATAGCAAACGACCCCACTATAAATAATGCAATAATGCAAAAATTGACTTTCATAACAATGTGCTCCATTAGAGAAGCATACTGACACAACTAGTCAACTGACGGCATAGTTGCAAATCATTGATAATTAGCATTTAATGCTTGAATATAGCTCTTTATTCGGTTAAGATTGTTTTCTGATTAATGAACCTAACTGGCATGTATTTAATCGACCTATTTATTTGATATATCCTACTTTATCTTCCACTCATTTACTATAAACTCCAAGTTGAAGCCACTCCATTGCTAGGAGACGTTTTACCTACGGGCCATCAGTGCGATGGCAAATACACGATAAAGGTGGCTCCTTGCCCCGGTTGACTCTGGGCGGTGATAGCCCCGCCGTGGTTTTCCACTACCCGCTGACAGATAGCTAGCCCGATACCTGTGCCTGTATACTGATTCTTACCATGAAGGCGCTGAAAGACCTGAAAAATGCGATCCAGATACTTTGTGTCGAAGCCAATGCCATTGTCGACTACATTGATCTGATAGAATCGTTGGGCGTGGCTACTGGGGCTAACCGTTGCCGGTAATGCCGTTCGCTCCAGCTCTTCTACGGTGATGCTAATGACTGGCTTACGGCCGTCGGCGGCAAACTTCAAGGCATTACTTAGCAGGTTTTGAAATAGTTGCCCCAATTGCATCTCATCGCCATTGATGCGCGGCAGCGCCTGCAAATGGATACTGGCACCAACCTGTTCCATTGCCAGGTCCAGGGTGTCGAGCACCCGGGCCACAATCTTTTGCAACGACACCAGCTTGAAGGCTTCCTGACGCGTTTTAACGCGGGAAAATGTGAGCAGATCGTTGACCAGCACCGACATCCGATTGCCAGCCTCGATCATACGCTGAAGCATAAATCGGCTTTGGTCATCCAGCGGAGCGGCTGTTTGCTTCAGCACGAGATCGCCAAACGACTGAATCTTGCGCAAGGGCTCCTGCAAATCATGCGAGGCAATGTAGGCAAACTGCTGTAAGTTCTCGTTGGAGCGTTTCAGGTCCTGATTGGCCAGATTCAATTCCTGGGTACGTTGGATTACCCGCTTCTCCAACTCCTCGGATAGACGCCGATACCGCTGTTCACTGGCCCGCAGCGCTACTACCTGAGTGGTCACGTCGGTAGCCGTGTTCAAAACGCCATAAATACTGCCATCTGGTGCGTACACCGGATTATAAGCAAAGTTGAACCAGGATTCCTGCCACTGTCCTTCTACCACCACTCGGGCTCTTGTCTCGGCCTGATGATACGACTCACCCGTATCATAAACGCGGCGGAGCAGGTCTAAGAAAGGCTGTCCGGCCAGCTCCGGCATGACCTCGTGGATCGGTTGCCCCATTACAGATTCATCCTTCCCCCAGATCCGAAGCATGGGCTGGTTCACCGAATCAATTACGATCTGAGGACCAACAAAGAGAACCGTTGCTGTGGGCGAATTGATGACCAGGCTCCGAAAGCGGGCCTTACTGATTTCCAGTTGCTGGCGCGTTTGCACTTGAGCGGTAATATCGCGCACGACACCCGACAGGCGGTAGGCCGCTCCCCGAACATCCACGTAGGCCCGCCCTTGGGCGTGTAGCCACCGAGGTTGCCCATCTGCGGCCTGGGTCATGGCTGTCCGGAACTGCACATCATAATGGCCCGTCGATGAAAGCTCTAATGCCGACTGAATGGCCTGGTCCATGCGGGGCCGGTCTTCTTCGTACACCAAAGCCAGCAGCTGCTGATAGCTGACCACATCCTGCCCGCGCAAGCCGTAGAGCTCCTGACACCGGTCATCCCACCATACCTGCTGCCGATTAACGTCAAGATTCCAGGTGCCAATTTGAGCGGCCTGAAGGGCATATTGCAGGCGATCCTGCTCGGCTTGATTTCCTGACCAAAAGGGAAAGGACATTAACTGATCGATTTGTAAGTGACTGAATACGACGCTTGATAAAAGTAACAACTCTCAGAGCAGATGTACCACAGCCCTCCCCTAATAATAAACGGACGCGAATAATGTTTAGATTCAATGCGTCCCTTTTCGGCTATTCAGGTCAAAAAAATCTTTCAGCATCCGCACGATAACGGGCTGATCAGTATCGGTAACTACCTGTTTCTGAGTATCTACCGGAATAATATTATTCACTTCCTCGTACTGCTGAGCCGTCAGCGTTTCGTAGCCCATGTACCAGTGGCTAAATAATCGCTGGTTGATCGGCTGGCTGATTACGGCTCTGACATTCGTATGTCGCACATCGGCCTGAATGCTCTTATAGAGATCCTCAAGAGCGGGTTGAGGGCCTTCCAGCACTTGTACAATGCTTCCATTGATGTAAAGCAGTACGCCTGTGATGTTCAGGCGGGCATTTTTGACACGGCTTAATTCGACAATGTCGATGATGTCTTGCTCAGACGTTGATTCAACAGCCGAGCTAAAATAGGTGATACAATAATCCATTGGTCAGAAGACGATAGACGAGGTAATCAGATCAGTAGCTAGCCGACCCGCACCTTTCACCCATAAAATAAATAGGCTAAGCACGAATGAGCTAACTTCAACGTAATTTCTTACCGTAGCGGACTTGTCACGCGGCGAGGTCGGTCGTCGTGATCAGGGCGTTATGGGTCGGCCTGTGTAACGCTTCAGTCTGGACAACCACGACACTGCCGATTGCTCTTCCGGGAAAACGGCCGCGCTGACGGTTGGCAACGTCGAAGTCAGCCGCACCGCTTCATAATCCAGCTCGTTTTCCAACTTTCGTAGCAATTCATCACTCAGCTCGCCCTGACGGCGGTGCTCATCGACCACCATCCGCTCCGCTTCAATCAGTTCCAGCTGTACCCGAACCACCTGTTCATAGAGCCCACTCGGTGCTTCGCCCGGCAGATCGGCGCGAACACGACCGTTGAGGTGATCAATTTTCAGCTCAAAACTATTTTTAAGTTGAGCGAGGGCCGCATCGGGCAATGAGCCGATCGCGTGGTTTTCTTCCAGGTGCGCGATGGCCTTATAAGCTAGTTTCCGGCGCAGATCCCGCTCCTGTTCGTGCTCATCCGCACCGTCGCGTACACCCAGCCACCTGATAATCCGGGGGAGCGATAACCCCTGCACCACCAGCGTTACCAGAATGCCCCCGAACGTCAGAAACAGGATCAGGTCGCGGCCCGGTACGGTTTCGGGCAGGGCCAGCGCGGCGGCCAGCGATACGACGCCCCGCATGCCCGCCCATCCGATAATGGATACCTCCTGCCAGGGAGGCCGGGGTTCGCTCCGCCGGATCTTTGCGCTCAGGAGGCGCGGCAGGTACGTACCTGGAAACACCCACACTATACGACCCACGATGATGATGAGCGACAACGCCACCGCATACAACAGCGCCTGCCCCAGCCCGAGGGTGTTTAATCCGCTCAGGATATGCGGCAGTTGCAGGCCGATCAGGATGAATACCAGGCCGTTCAGCAGGAAAATGACTACATCCCAAACAGTGTAGGCCTGTACCCGCGTCTGATCCGAAAAAATCAAGTTGTCGCGCCAGGACAGAAATAGCCCGGTGGTGACCACAGCCAGCACGCCCGACAGCGCCATATGTTCGGCCAGCAGGTACACTCCGTATGGAATCAGCAGGGTAACGGCCGTATTGGTGGTCGCGTCGTGGCGTAGCGAACGGTGTACGTACTGCATCAGCCAGCCAACCACAAAACCCAGTCCTACGCTGCTTACACCCGACCAGACGAACTGCCAGCTGGCATCCACCAGCGAAAACTGCCCCGTCAGCACGGCGCCCAGCGCAAACCGGTACAAGACAAGGCTTGTGGCGTCGTTGACGAGGCTTTCACCTTCCAGAATGGTGCTCACACGCTTGGGAATGCCCAGCCCTCGCATCACGGAGGCGGCAGCAACGGCGTCGGGCGGGGCAATGATCGCGCCCAGCAAAAAGCCCTGCGCGATGGAAAAGCCCGGAATCAACGCCGCAAAAAACAAGGCGACGAGTGTCGACGTGAACAGCACCAGACCAATAGCCAACAGGCCCACCGCCCGCCAGTAGCGCTTCAGGTTGGCGTTGTTGATCGTCCAGGCGGCTCCGTAGAGCAAGGGGGGCAGAAAAACCAGAAATACAACGTCTGGCTCGAGGGCAACGGCTGGCAAACCGGGCACAAAGCCGATGCCCAACCCCACGATTACTAACAGAATAGGATACGAAATCTTGATTTTGCGGGCAACAACGGCCAGCAGCGAGGTCAGCGCCAATAAGCTGGTTATGATCTCAATGGGTTTCATGATGGACTTCGGCTATCTACAGGCAGCAGCGGTGTTGCGTTACGCCACAGATACCCAAAGCACGGCAAATTACTGCGCGATTGCTTCGCACACAGCCGTCCTCCCGTCAAACTAGTCCATTAATACTACCGACAACCTGCCGTTTGAGTAGCGATTGCGCCTGAACACCCAGCTTTTTGCTGCAACCAGACAGCTTCTCTAAGTACGCCGCGCCGGTATTAGTTAAGATGATCCTCGGCCTCGGCGATGGCCCGTTGAATGTGATGCTTCAGGTAGATGCGCTGATCATCGACATAGTACGTCACTTCATCATCAAATTCGGCGCTGAATAAGATGCCGTTTGCAAAAAAACCAACGCCAGCGTCGACATAGCGGTTGAGCCGGTTCGAAGGTCGGTCGCCGGGCTGGTCCCTGGCCAGTTCGGGCAGGCGGGCGAATACCCACTCGATCAGCGAAGTGACGTCCTGTACTTTCCCATTTACCCCCACACCTCTCGTAAAATCAACCCGGTTTCCCTGTTGGCTGGCCTTCGCCAGCACCGCATGGGCAAGGGTAATGAGCTGCGCAAACTCGGCGCGCCAGTGGCCATCGTCGACCGAATCGCGTTGGGCCACGGGCGCGTCGAACAGCATATGGAGTTGAGCCAGGTACGTTGTTAACGGATGGCGCTCATCAGGGGCAGGTGTGGGGGATTGAGGGGTCATGTGTTATTGGTGTTCAGTTGTGCCGTTCCCAACCGGCGCGAATCGTGTTGGGCGTAACGACCGGCTGAAAGATGCGTTCCGGCATATTCATCCACTGAACGATTTGAATGAGCCAATTGAAACTGATTGACAACCGTGTTTTATTCGCTTTCATGTTGGTAGTTGATTTGAACTAGGATACTGGTAATCTGAGCAAAACGGATCGACACAAGCCTTACTCGGCCAATCCTTTGATTGTGTAGATAGCTTCCTGAATAGATACCTCGATGGCCTTTCCCTCCCACTGATGCAGATCTAAGCCATCCAGATCAGTGCGGGACAATGGCATTCCGGGGGCAAACACGGGCCCTTGCTGCAACCGCAGCGGCACTCTGGTTTTGAACCCATCGCCTGTTGCCGTGAATAAATAATTGAAAATGATCGTCATGCGTCGTTCGGGAGTAACCCCGTTCTGACAAGCGTAGCGCCGAGGTTAGTGGCAAAATGACCTATTTCCGAACGATTCGGCTTGATTCAGACAGGCGAAAACGAATGAACGCCAACTGATTGCGACGGTGGATGCCCGGTGCCGTACTGATGGAACACATCTACGGGCAAAAGGATTAAACTTTATTTACGGAATTTGTAAAATTGTTTCTTAACTGCCTAACGAGTCGCACAACGGGCCAGGTACGTACCTGAACGTCCCCTTCTTGGATGCTTCAAGGCAACCCCAGACCCAGTAGGTGCTTCTATTCGCTTCTGGGTACGTTACCTGCTACTATTATCGCTACCCGGCCGGGTTGGGCTCGTTGGCAGGCAGGTACACGCTGAACGTAGCCCCCTGTTCTGGTTGGCTCTTGGCAGTAATGGCGCCACCGTGATTAACCGCTACTTTTTCGCAGATAGCCAACCCAATGCCCGTACCGACAAACTGACTCTTGCTGTGCAACCGCTGGAACACCTGAAAAATACGAGCCAGGTACTTCTCATCGAAGCCAACGCCGTTGTCAATCACGTCGATCTGATGGTATTGCCGGGCCTGACTGGCCGGTTTCACATGGCTGGGTACGTTGCTGTCGTCGATCAATGCCGACCGGATCTCGATGAGGGGCGGCACCTCGGGACGGCGGAATTTAAGCGCGTTGGAGATCAGGTTCAGCACCAACTGTTCCAGTTGCGACGGATACCCCGACACCGTTGGCAGCGGCGCAACGTGGATAGTCGCCCCGGTTTCGTCAACAACCAGTTCCAGATCGAGTAACGCCCGGCCCACAACCTGATTCAGGTCAACCGGCTCGCGGGCAGCGGGCTGAGCGGTGAGCCGCGAGTAGGCCAGCAGGTCCTGTATCAGGATGGCCATCCGGTCGCTGGCCGATGCCATTCGCAGAATAATATCGTTGGCACCTTCATCGAGCGCCGGCGCGTACTGCTCTTTCAGCAGGGTACCAAACTGTTTGATTTTGCGGAGGGGCTCCTGCAAATCGTGAGAGGCTACGTAGGCAAATTGTTGCAGGTTATCATTGGATCGAAGCAGCAGGCCGTTGGCTTCCTCCAGTTCAATGTTCAACCCGGCGTATTCCCGGTTGCTCGCTTCCAACGCTTTGTTGACAGCGGCCAGCTCTTCCGTTCGCTGCTGCACCTGTTGTTCCAGCGCCAGTTGCAGCTCACGTTCCAGCGTCACATCCTGGGCTGTCCCCGCAACCCGCACCGGTCGTCCATCCTCAAAGTAGGTTTCGCCCAATGAGTGAATAATCCGCTGTCGCCCGGTTTTCGCATGGATGGCACGATACTCAGTTTCGTATTTACCATCGGCGCCCGGCTTGACGGCATCGATAAAGGCATCGCGCACACGGAGGTGATCGTCGGGGTGGATGATGGCAAGCACGTCGGCATACGGCATCTCGTCGGCATCCAGGCCAAGCATATCGGCGTGCTTGCGGGAAAACCGGATCGTGCGCGTTTCGATCTCCATCGTCCAGGTACCGAGTTCCGCCAGTTCAACAGCATTGCGCAACGCCTTTTCCTTTTCTTCCAGTTGCTGCCGGGCCTGCACCTGCTCGGTCACCAGCAGCGCAAACACCACGATTGCGTAGGTCCTGCCCTCCGCGTTCAGCAGCGGGATATAAGCCAGATCGTAGTAGTCGTTGGTCATGACCCCATCCCGAAAAAGCATCAGTTGCGTTTCGTCGGTATGGTAGGGCCGCCCGGACGCATACACCTCATCCAATAGCGTCAGAAACGGTTTTCCGGCCTGTTTCCCCTGAACAAACTCGGGCAGGGCCTCTTTCAAGGGCTTACCCTCAATGCCAGCCCCCTTCCCCATCATGTGAATGAACGTCTGATTAGGACGCCGGATCACCATTTCGCGGCCTTCAAGCAACCCGATCGCCGCCGGTGCGTTGTTGTAAATCGCGTTGATCTGATCTTCATTGCGCTTGATGTCTGTGATGTCGCGCGCAATGGACAGGACGCTTTCGACCCGACCAGCCTCGTCCAGCTCAGGCACCAGCCGTGAGTGGTAGGCCACCACGCGCCCATCGGGCTCCGGACTACTGTTGTAATACTCCTGCAACACCTGCGTGTCCAGCACTTTTTGCAGCACGTCCATGTACGACTGCGCTACCGACGCAGGCTGGCCCATCTCGTCATGTTTCTTGCCCAGCAGAGCCGTTAGCGGCTCCCCTATTTTTTGGGCAAAAGCTTCGTTGGCAAAGGCAAGCCTGAGTTGGTCATCCCAACGGGTGATCACATCCGGCGTGTTCTCGACCAGCGAGCGAAACCGGGCCTCGCTTTCACGCAGGTCGATTTCGGACTGTTTGTTCAGGGTAATATCGGTAGCGTGTACAATAACGCCGATGACAGCGCCTTCCGGCGTTTTGTGAGGCGTGTAAACGATACTCAGCCACCGGCCACCCGGCATTCGGGTGGGCGCGTGCATTTCGTACCGTACCTGCTGACCCGCGTAGGCCCGGGTTAGGTAAGGCAACGATTTCTGGTAGGCTGCTTCCCCAAGAAATGCCCGGACGGTCTGACCAAGTGCCCCTTCGGCGTCGACCCCAAACCACTCCATGAAGACCTTATTGTAGGACTGGTAGCGCTGCTCGGCATCCAGGTAGAAAATCATGGCCGGAACCGTATCGCGCAGGAGTTGCAGGTGTGCTTCGCTCTCGGCCAGCGCCTGTTGTGCCTTAACCTGAGCCGTTACGTCGATCGCTATGTCCAGGATAGCGTATACCTCCCCCGCCGTATTTCGGACGGGCGTGTACGAAATGTTGTAGTAATTATCATTGAGCACGCCGTTCTGCCTGATTTTCACCAGCGAGGCAGGTGATATAAACGGCACACCGGAGGTGTATACATCATCCAGGATTTGTAGAAACGGCTGCCCTTCGGTGAGTAGTTCGGGCATCGCTTCCCGCAGCGGTAGTCCGGCCACACCAGGCCCCTTGCCTACGATGTCGATAAACGTCTGGTTTGGATGCTCAATGATGAGGTCGCGCCCAACAAACAGGCCGATGCCCGCCGGGGCTGCGGCAATAAGGCTACGGAGTTTATCCTCGCTCGCTTCTACCTGCTGGCGCGCCAATACCTGCTGCGTGACGTCGGTTGCCACAATCAGCACGCTCATGGTCTGTCCGTTGGTATCGCGGATCGGCTGATAGGTAAAGTTGACGTATCGGGTCTCCAGCTGACTGTGCCGCACCAACTCGACCGCCACTTCCTGCGCCATAAACGGACTACCCGTTTGGATAACACGCTGTAGCAGATCGTCGAAACCCTTGCCAACCAATTCGGGCAGGGCTGTCAGCATAGGTGCGCCGATCAATTGGTCAGGCTGGCGACCAACCAGCTCACTGTAGAACGTATTCGCCGACTGAAATACCAACTCATCTGCCGCGGTAACGGTCGCAATCGCCACCGGCGCTTCGTCGAACATCGCGAGCAAATGCCGACGGCTTTCTTCCACACCGCGTCGCGTCAGTACCTGCTGCGTCACGTCGATCACCACCACGAGTACGCCAGAAACGGTGCCAGCTTCGTCGCGCTGCGGCTGGTAGGTATAATCGACATAGATTGTTTCCAGTTGTCCATTTCGGCGTATCTCAACCGGGGCTTCTTTGCCCATAAACGGCTTACCCGTTGCCATCACCTCCTTGAGGCGCTCATCAAACCCCTGCCCGGTCAACTCAGGCATCGTCTCCAGCAGGGGCTTATTGAGCAACGCCTCGGTCGAACGGCCGGTGAGCATTGCATAGAATGCATTCACCATCGTGAAAACGAGCGCTTCCCCGGCGATTATCGCCAGTCCCACCGGCATATCGGCAAAGGAGGCCAGCAGGCGGTTCTGATGTTCGTTGATACGTTGCTGCGCCAGTACACTCTCCGTTACGTCGTTGCCCATGTTCAGCACGGCGTAGACGGCACCCGTTGCGTCAAACAGAGGGGTAAACGAATAATTGTAATAGTGGGTCTGCAAAACACCATTCTCCAGGATGTCTGCCCGCCCCCCCGTTGCATGGTATTCGACGCCCGTATCGAAGACCTCTTCCAGTTTTTCAAAATAACCTTGCCCGGCCAGTTCCGGTACGGCCTCGCGATAGGGTTTCCCAACCACTTCCGATCCTTTCTGCCAGTATCGGATCATCACCTCATTGGCCAGCTCGATGATCAGGTCTTTGCTCCGGAATAAGGCTGTTGCTACCGGCGTTTCTTCAATGAGCGAGCGGAAGCGGGCTTCACTGGCTTCCACTTTCTGGCGGGATTGCACCTGTTCCGTGATCTCGGTGCAAATCATCAGCACCCCGCAGATGCGCCCATCGTCTTCGTAGAAAGGCTCATACACAAAGTCGACGTAGGTGGGAGTCAGCACCCCATGTCGCTTCATCATGACGGTCAGCTCTTTGGCTACAAACCGTTCGCCCGTGGTGTAAACGCCCGAGAGCAACGCTTCGAAACCCTGCCCACGGGCTTCGGGCAGTGCGTCGAACAGGGGCTTATCCATGACCTGGCTACGGTCGCGGCCCCAGTAGTCCAGCACACGTTCGTTGGCCAGTGTAATCACAAACTGGGGGCCACTCAGCAGCGCCACTGCCACGGGTGCCTGCTCAACCAGTCGCTGAAACCGCCCTTCACTCAGGTTCAGCCGCCGCGACGCCAACACCTGCTGCGTTGTTTCTTCGCACGTGACCAGCACACCGGCCACCCGATCGGTTTCGTCGTAGATAGGGCTGTAGCTGAAGGTCCAGTAGACATCCTCCAACCGCCCGTTCCGATAAATAGAAACAAGCTCATTTTGCCGCCAGACGGCATCACCTCCAGCCATAACCTGATCAATCAGGGGTTTGATCGTGGGCCAGATCTCGGGCCAGCACGCCTCCCCCGCCTGCCCCAACGCCGTGGGGTGCTTCCCGTCATAGCCCAGGCTTGGGCGATAGGCATCGTTATAAAACTGAATGAGGTCTTTCCCCCACCACAGGAACATGGGAAACGTGGAGTTGAGCAGGATGCTTAGGGTGGCCCGCAGGCTTTGCGGCCAGGTATCCGGGGTGCCAAGCGTTGTCTGGGACCAATCCAAGGTGCGAGTGAGTTCACCCATCTGGCCCCCACCTCGCAGGAAGGGATAATAATTGGCAGACGATGTCAAGGAAATGTAGGCTAACGTTGGGAAATCAAAAATAGGCCCTTTTCCGGTAGTGTGAGGCCTAAATTAGATACACCTATCAATTAGCTATCATAAACCTCAGCAGGCCGTATTGACCAGCTATTTCCGTAGTTAAAATAAATCAGTTAAACCACAGGAAAACTAACCAATTGTCCAGTGACGGCATAGTCTATATGACGGCTTAAGTGATCATTTATTTACGGGAAAGTAGATACTAAAAGTAGCTCCCTGCCCAGGCTGGCTGCTTGCCGTAATGCCACCGCCGTGATTGACCACCACTTTCTCGCAAATTGCCAGGCCGATACCGGTACCCGCAAATTCGCTCTTGCCGTGCAGCCGTTGAAAGACCTGAAAAATACGATCCAGGTATTTTTCATCGAAGCCGATGCCATCATCAACCACGTCGATGCGGTGGTAGGTGGCCGTCAGGCGGTTGGGTTTTACCGTAGGAGGCAACGCGGCCATCGGCACCAGACTGGCACGCACAGTAACGTGGGGCGGTGTATCGGGCTGGTGGAATTTCAGGGCGTTGCTCAACAGGTTCTGAAATAGCTGCCCCAATTGCAGCGCATCGCCCGAAATAACCGGCAGCGGATCTACCTGTAGCTGAGCGCCGGTTTCCTGAATGGTCAGTTCCAGGGTCGATAATGCCCGGTTCACAATCTCATCCAGCGAAACCGCCGCACTGGTGTCCCGCTGGGTGGAAATGCGCGAGAAATCCAGCAAATCTTTGATTAGTTGCGACATGCGGCTGGCGGCCCCCTGCATCCGTTCCAGGTAGTCGAGCCCGTCGCTTTCAGCGCCTACGTAGCGCAGCTTCAGCAGGTTGCCGAATTGCTGGATCTTGCGAAGCGGTTCCTGCAAATCGTGGCTGGCGATGTAGGCAAACTTCTGGAGGTTATCGTTCGAGCGAACCAGCAATTCGTTGGCTTCTTCCAGTTCTTCGTTCAGGGCCGCGTATTCCTTGTTGCTGACGGCTAGCTGTTCGGATAGCCGACGATACCGTTCCTCGCTTTCTTCGATCCGCCGCCGGGCCACGACCTGCTCGGTAACCTCCGTAGCAGCCACCACCACATCCACGCTCCCATCGGAGTGCGCAATTGGCGCATACACAAAATTGATATACACAGTTTCGGGCGTTCCATTCCGCACGAATACGGCTGGCTGCTCATTTCCGCTCACGGGAACGCCCGTTCGACGTACCTGATCCAGCAGTTCCTCCAACCCCAATCCGGCAATATTCGGAAACGCCTCAAACACGGGCTCATTGAGAACGATGTCTTTCCCTTCCGGGAGCTGCCAGATCGCCTGCATCGTTGCGTTGGCCAGCTTGATTCGATAATCGGGGCCTTCCAGCAAAGCGATAGCGACAGGCGCCTGCTCGAAGATGCTCACGAGTCGCTGCTGGCTTATTTCAAGTATCTGGTTGGCGTCGGCCAGTTGCTGGGTACGTTGCCTGACCTGTTCCTTGAGCGCCAGTTGCAATTTGCGCTGGGCCGTAACATCCTGGGCCGTTCCGTCGACGCGCACCGGCTGTCCTTCCGCATTCCAGACCGTCCGACTGGTGGTATGCAGGATGCGCTTCTGCCCGCTGATCGGGTTGATGACGGCATATTCCCCCTCATAACCACCGGCAACCTCCGAGCGGAGGTCATTCGTAAAAGCCATGTAAAACTGCTCCTGATCGCTTCCGTCAATGACCGCCAGTAGAGCCGATACATCCGTTACCTGTGGTAGCCCAAACCAGTCGGCCAGGCGAGGCGACAGCGTTAGCTGGCTGGTAGCGACATCGACACTGAACGTACCCAGCTCGGCCAGATCGATGGCCGATTGCAGCGCGGCTTCACTCTCTTCGATCTTCTGCCGGGCCAGTACCTGATGCGTCACTTCGGTACAGACGCTCATAACCCCGTAGATGGCCCCGGAGGTGGTGCGGAGGGCTTCGAATGTGTAGTCATAATAACCCGTGTAGGGTTTACCGTACCGAATCAGATCGAATTTTTCTTCCGGCTGACGAAACCGTTCGCCTGTAGCCAGCACGTGCCGTAGCCGCTCCAGTTGGGGCGTCGAGCGCAGTTCGGGCAGGGCATCCATGAAGGGCAACCCAATGACCGACGCGTCCCGGCCCCATATGCTCAGCATCTGCGCGTTGGCGGTTCGAATCCGCATATCCTGCCCCACGTGTACAGCTTTGGCCACGGGGGAGTTATCAAACAGGCTACGCGCGAAAAGCTCACTTTCTTCCAGCTGTTGCCGAGCCAGCACCTGATCGGTGACGTCGACTGCCATATCCATGATCCCAAACACCTCACCCTGCGCATTCCGCAGCGGTTTGTAGGTGTAGTCGAAATAATACGTACCCAGCACGCCATCGACCACCAGTTCGGCCCGTGCGCCTCTGTCTTCGTATGCTTCACCGGTGGTAAAAACGTGGTCCAGGATGGCTAAAAAGGGTTGTCCTTTCAATTCCGGAACGGCTTCCTCAAGGGGGCGCCCAAATACCGTTGCGTCTTTTCCCCAGAACCCGATCATCTGGCTATTCGCCACTTCGATACGTAACTCCCGCCCCACAAAAAGGCAGGTGGCCACCGGTGCTTCTTCCACCAGTGAACGAAACCGGGCTTCGCTCTCTTCGAGGAGTCGACGCGCTTCAACCTGCGCCGTTACTTCCTGACCGACACCCGCAAACCGAAACAATTCTCCGGCGGCATTGAAGGAACTCTGCCCCCAGAAACGTACCCAGCGCACCTTTCCACCATCAGCGCCGACGGTCCGATAGCTTTGGTTGAACCGGCCGCCCGACTCAGGCGTCATGGCCCACTGAATGGCTATCGTCACCCGGTCACGATCGTCCGGGTGAATGTACTGGATGGCTTCGTCAAATGGGATAACCTCGTGGTGTTGGAGTCCCGCCAGTGCCTGGCAGCGGGCGTCCCAGACAACCTGGTTGGTGCTGGGATTTATTTCCCAGATGCCCAACCCGGCTGCCTCCAGGACAAAATCAATATCGAGTCGCTCGGTAAGGTGCTTGCTATAGTCGAAAGACGGTTGGTTGCCGGTCATGAATACCAAAAGTGATCCGTAAAAAGTGTATCAGCCGGCGGGTCAACCATCCTGACTGGCTTCGTCGACATGCCTGTATGCGCCCACCGCCTAGTCGAAATCAGCCTGAAAGCCTCCGCAGTGGGAAGGCCGACAGCAGGCCCTGCTTAGCCCTATCGGCATCGAGCTGGAGCCAACGCGAGCACAATTACATACATCTACGTTAAACTGACTGAAAATTAAAAACAAATGTTTACCCGTAAGCGCAATAAAGCCTACAATTCTTGCTTACGCTACTGTATACACGTCATCGTAGTTAAACAGGCAACATAATTGTCAGTTCAGTATAAACGCCCTCTTCACTGGCTACCGTCAGGGTTCCGCCGTGGCCCTTGGTAATGATGTCGTAGCTAAGCGACAGGCCTAGCCCCGTCCCCTGCCCGGTGGGTTTGGTTGTAAAAAAGGGCTGAAACACCTTCGGCTGATTGGCCGCCGAAATGCCCATACCGTTGTCGCGAACCCTGACCTGCACCTGTTGTCCCACCTGTTTGGTCCGCACCGTTACATTAGGCTGATAGTCGGTCGGGGCTTTTTTCTGGCGTTGCTGCACTGCGTAAAAAGCATTGTTAAACAGGTTCAGCAATACCCGGCCAAGTTCCTGCGGCACCCCGCTCACCAGACATAGCCCCGGTTGCAGATCGGTGGTCAGTTGCACCGTCAGCGCTTCGTCGGTGGCGCGGAACCCATGATACGACAACTTCAGGTATTCGCTGATTAGCGCGTTCAGGTCGACCCGTTGTTTTTCGCCGCCGGTAGGGCGCGCATGATCGAGCATGCCCCGGATGATGGTCGCCGCCCGGCTGCCGTGCTGATTGATCTTTTGCAGGTTCTGCTGTACATCGGCGAGGAGTTCGCTTTCCAGTTCCTCATCCCGGTTGGGTTGCTGCCGACTGTCAATCAGTTCGCTGACCAGTTCACTGCTGACTTCGGAGAAGTTATTGACAAAATTCAACGGATTCTGAATCTCGTGGGCAATGCCCGCCGTCAGTTCGCCCAGCGAGGCCATCTTTTCGGCGTGGATGAGCTGCGCCTGCGCCGTTTTCAGGTCGGTGAGCGTTTTCTGGAGGGTTTCTTTCTGCTCATTCAACTGCTGATTGGCCCGTTGCTTTGCCCGGTTGTTGCGCACCATCACCGCTCCAAACGCCAGCAACAGCGCCACGCAGCCCACCAGCGCCAATACAAAGAGTTGTTGTTGCTGCGCTTCCTGATCGCGCAATTGCCGGTCTTTGGTCAGCAACTGAATCTGCGTTTCTTTTTTCTGAAGATTTTGCTGGTAGCGCAGCGAGGCGATTCGCCGGTTGGTAGCCTCGGCCGCCAGGCTGTCTTTATAGGCGGTGTATTGCAGGTAATACTGATAGGCCCGCACGTAATCGCCCTCCCGGGCGTAGGCGTTGCTCAGATTCCGGCTCGAATCGCGCAGTTGCTTGCGGGTGCTTAACTGACGGGCCACCTGCGGGCTCGTCACGCGCGATCGGATCAAGCTGTCGATCAGTTGCTCCATAAAATCGGAGCGATAATGGCCATTTCGGCCACGTATAGAGCTCGCCGGAGGCAGTGGCGGGATGGTCAGGTAATCGAGTTCGTTAGGGCGTGGCGCGCGGCGCGGAACGGCGTTTTGCCAAGGAGCCAGGGCTGCTTCGGCCGATAGCCGGGCCGCCTCGGCAATTTGCTCGACGGGCTTACTGTTGCTCAGCGCCTTACCCAGCGCGCTCAGAATGCCGCCGAAACGCGTGGCCAGTTCGGGATTGGTTCGACCGTGACGACCCTGAAGGCGCGCCACCCGGCCCATTGCCCAGCTCGCCTCTCTGAAACTGCTGATTTGTGGCGCCAGCCGTTCGGCCTGCTGCAATAGCTCCTGAGCCGCTTCGGGCTGTTGCGGCGCCCGTTGCAGGGCCAGTTGGCAGAGCGCCACCACTTCGCCAGGTACGTAGGCCAGCTGACGGCTAACAGCCAGCAGCGAATCGGCCTGCTCAACCGTGCGGACTGGTTGGCTCAACGCCATTTTCAGTTGGCTGACGTCGGCTGTCGACGTAGCCGACGGACCCGCCGGACTGTCGTTCTGCGCCTGCACGGTTCCGCCAACGATGCCCGTCAATAACCATAGGCAGCATGAGCCTACCCAGCCCCTCAGGCAGGTCTTTATGGCATTGCTGAATAGGTCGACGCGCCATCCAGCCGGACCGTAGGGAAAGAAGCAGGCAGCCGTTGTATGCATAGCGAATTGGGTACGAATCAGTTACGGGATTTAGGTACGTCGTGACTTACGAATATAGCCATAACTCGGCTTGCCGACGACGTACCCCGTTACCTGCTAAAGAAGAAAGGCTCCTGCGCAGGTTGCACAGGAGCCTTTCTTCTTTAGCTTTCTTAACAGACAGCCCACCCTGGCTAGGCCAGTTCCAGCGTCCGGGTGGGTTTGGCTTTCGTCGACCGGTAAAAGAGCCGGTAGATGATCGGGAACAGCAGCAGCGTGAGCACCGTTGCCGTTACCAGCCCGCCAATCACGACAATAGCCAGTGGCTTTTGCGTCTCCGAACCGATGCCCGTCGACACCGCGGCGGGCAACAGACCAATCGCCGCCATCAGCGCCGTCATGATCACGGGCCGGATACGCGACTGCACCCCCTCCCGAATGGCCTGATCGAGCGGCATCCGGTTTTTACGGTTGTTGTTGAAGACCGTAATCAGGATCACGCCGTTCTGCACGCAGATCCCGAACAGAGCAATGAAGCCCACCCCGGCCGAAATTCCGAAGTTCATGCCGGTAATGTGCAGCGCCAGAATGCCCCCGATGAGCGCGAAGGGCACGTTCAGCAGCACCAGCCCGGCGTCTTTGGCCTTGCCAAACAGCACGAACAGGATGATGAAGATCGCGGCGATACTGATGGGCACTACCTGCCCGAGCCGTCCGGTGGCACGTACCTGATTCTCAAACTCACCCACCCATTCCACCGAATAGTTTTTGTCGGGTTGCAGCTTCTCACGTACCCGCCGCTGCGCCTCGGCAATGGTGCTGCCCAGATCGCGGCCCCGCACCGAAAACTTCACGCCGATGAACCGCTTGTTCAGATCGCGGTAGATAAACGCCGGACCGGTCACCTGTTTGATAGTAGCGATCTCTTTAAGCGGAATTTTGCCACCCCGCATGGTGGGCACCATCAGCCGCATAATGTCGTCGCTGCTTTGCCGGTATTCGGGCTGGAAACGTACCCGGATGTCGAACTTCCGTTCGCCCTCATACAGCACCGACGCCGTTTTACCGCCAATGGCCATCTCGATCACCGCCTGCGCGTCGGTAGTCGAAACGCCGTAGAGCGCCATTTTATGGTCGTGAAACTGCACGCTGATCTCGGGTTGACCCACATTGCGGATAATGCCCAGATCCTTGATCCCTTCCACATCCTTTACGGCCTCCAGCGCCTGGGCGGCGTACTTTTCGAGCTCATACACATCCGGCCCGAAAATCTTGATGCCGTTGCTCGCTTTGTAACCTGCCACCGCCTCGGCCACGTTGTCGATGATCGGCTGCGAATAGTTATAGAGAATGCCCGCGTAATTTTTCAGTTTGGCGTCCATCTCGTCGGTCAGTTGCTCGGTCGAAAGCCGATGACCATTGTGGCGTTTGTTCCATTCGCTTTGCGGCTTCAGATCCACCTGAAACTGGCAGAAGTAAAACCCGTTGGGGTCGGTGCCGTCGTTGGAGCGCCCCACCTGCGACAGCACCTGCCGCACTTCGGGGAAGGTTTTCAGCTCTTTCCGAATCGTTTTCGCCATATCGACGCTCTCGGGCAGCGACATACTCATGGGCAGCTCGGCGGTGACCCAGAGCGCGCCTTCGTTCAGTTGCGGCAAGAACTCAGTGCCCAGCAACGTGGCCGACCCAAACGTGGCGCCCATAAAGGCAATGCCCGCGATGAGGCTAAGGCGGCGGTTGCGATAGCAGGCATCGAAGCCCCGCATCACCACCCGGTCGAAGAAATTGACGATCGGGTTATTTTTCTCGCGCACGTTTTTCCGCAGCAGAATCGAGCACAGCACCGGCACCAGCGTCAGCGTGAAGAGCAGGGCCCCTAACAAGGCAAAACCGAGTGTCCAGGCCAGGGGCGAGAACATTTTGCCTTCGACTTTTTCGAACGAAAAAATGGGCAGTAGGGCCGTGATGATGATCAGTTTGGAGAAAAAGACAGCCTTGCCCAGTTCGCCACCCGTTTGCCGGATCAGCCCGAGTTTGGCCAGCCGGTTGTAGCGCTCCATGCCTAATTTATGCGCCTTGTGGTCGAGCGAGACAAAGATCCCCTCCACCATCACCACAGCCCCGTCGATGATGATCCCGAAGTCGACGGCTCCCATCGACAGCAGGTTGGCCGACATGCCCCGTAGTCGCAGGCAGATAAACGCAAAGAGCAGCGCCAGCGGAATAATCAGGCTCACAATCAGCGTAGTACGCCAGTCGGCCATGAACAGAAAGACGATCACCGTCACGAGCACGATGCCTTCGGTCAGGTTGTGCAGCACGGTAGCGGTACAGAATTCGATGAGGTTATCCCGGTCATAGAACGTCACGAGCTTCACGTCTGACGGCAAAATGCGGGTGTTCAGCTCCTCGATCTTGGCCTTAACCCGACCCAGAATTTCGCTCGGATTCTCACCTTTGCGCATCACCACAATCCCTTCCACCACGTCGTCGTTGGCGTCGAGCCCGGCCTGCCCAACCCTGGGCAGATTCGACTCGGCCACTTCGGCCACGTTCCGGACGAGCACCGGGTTACCGTTCGCTTCGTCAATGATGATGTTGCCAATGTCCTGAATGGACGTGAGCAACCCGATCCCCCGCACCACGTAGGCCTGCCCGTTGCGCTCGATTACGTCGCCACCGACGTTGATGTTGCTGCGCGTAACAGCCTGATACACTTCCAGGGGCGTAATGTCGTACTTGGTCAATTGCGTGGGGTTGACGCGTAGCTCGAAAATCTTGTCGCGCCCGCCAAAAGCCACCACGTCGGCCACGCCCGGCACGCTCCGCAGCTGCCGGTCGACTACCCAGTTCTGGAGCGTCAGCAGTTCGCGGCTGTCGCGGTCTTTGCTGTCGAGGGTGTAACGAAAAATCTCGCCGGTTGGGCCGTAGGGGGGCTGAATATCCGGCTCGACGCCGTCGGGCAGCGACACATTTCGCAGCAGGTTATTGACCTGTTGTCGGGCGAAAAAATCCTCGACACCATCGTCGAAGATGATTTTCATGACCGATAGCCCGAACATGGTGGTCGACCGCACGTTGCTTTTGCGCTGCACCGAGTTCATCGCCACTTCGATAGGCACCGTCACGAACCGCTCGACCTCTTCGGCCGAGCGCCCCGGCCACTCCGTCACCACGATAATCTGCGTGTTGGTCACGTCGGGGAAGGCTTCGAGCGGCGTGTTGAGGTAACTGACTACCCCCGCCACCACCAGCAGGGCCGTCATAAAAAAGACGAAGAATCGGTTTTTCAGCGAAAAACCGACGACACGCTGTATGAATTTCGACATGCTGGATTAGTTGTTGAAGGCGTTGAACACCATCAGCTGGTTTTTGGCAATCACCTGTTCGCCTGGTTTGACACCCTGCCGGATGTAGGCCACGTCGCCCAGCGATTTGAGCACCTCCACTTCCCGCGTCTCGATCTCGGAGCGGCTGTGGAACACCATCACATAGTGCTTCGACCGCTCAAAAATGACGGCGCTGGCAGGCACAGTAGTCAAGCTCCCCCCGTCTTCGTACCGCAGCGTGACGGTCGCGTGCATTTCGGGCTTCAGCTTGAGGTCTTTGTTGGGCAAACGTACCCGCACAGTCATGGCCCGGGTGCCGGGGTCGAGCACGGTATACAGCTTGTCGACTTTGCCCCGAAACACCTCATCAGGGTAGCTGAGTGTCTGAATGGACGCATCCATACCGGTACGTACCTGACCGATATCGCTCTCGTTGACGTTGGCCAGCACCCACACTTCGCTGATCTGCCCGATCGTAAACAGGTTGTCGGCGTTATCGGAGCGCAACTGTGTGCCCCGGTTCACGTTTTTCTCGATCACGTACCCGTCGATAGGCGCTTTGACCGTATACA
Organism: Fibrella musci; assembly: GCF_041321105.1. Classification (NCBI taxonomy): domain Bacteria; kingdom Pseudomonadati; phylum Bacteroidota; class Cytophagia; order Cytophagales; family Spirosomataceae; genus Fibrella; species Fibrella musci. The sequence goes on from NZ_JBGGWD010000001.1 coordinate 249,081, forward strand.
TCGATGATTTGCTGATACCGTAAATGCGCGACACTTCCTGGATGCGGTTGACTTCGGCCTGCGCTTTCTCCACTTCTTTCTGCGCCGCTACCACCTCGCGCTGCGACGACAGCTTGGCTTCGACCAGATCCTGCGCCACGCGGAGGTTTTTTTCGGCCACCAGCAGTTCCGACTGCGCCTGAATCCGCTGCCGTTCCAGATCGGCCACCTCGCCTGACCGGATCGACGCCAGCGTTTGCCCTTTACGGACGTAATCGCCCAGTTCGACGTTGACGCCCTCTACGTCGCCGCCGACCAGCGGGAAGACCTTGATAAAGCGGCTTTCATCGGCGGTTATCTTGCCCACCAGCGTTAGTTCGCTGCGCAGGGGCTGCGTTTCGGCAGCGGCCACCTGAATCCGCTGCATCATCGCATCCGACAGCCGAAAAGCTACCTGCGGCTCCTGCACCGGCTTGGTCTGGCAACCCGCCAGCCACAATAATCCGCCGATAGCCAGTACATAATTCACACGTTTACGCTTCATAATCAGTTGACTAAGTCGTTTCCAATGAGGTAGTTCAGTTCTTCGTAGGCACTCACCCGCTCGGCCTTAAGCCGGTTAATCTGCTGGATGCTGGCCGTGTAGGTCTCGATCAGATCCACGAATTCGAGCAGGGTCAGGTTGCCTTTCTGGAAGTTGGTCACCACGCCCCGGTTCAACTGCTCGAACTGCTCGGCAAACGACCGCTCGACACTCTGCACCCGGCGTTCCACTTCGCGCACTTTCAGCAGGGCGGTGGTCACTTCGTTGCCAATCTGTAGTTCTTTCTGGCGCTGGATCTGCCGCTGATACCCAATCTGGTTCCGGGCTACCTCGATAGCGCCCTGGTTGCGATTAAACAGGGGCAGGTCGGTGCTGATCGACAGGCCCAGGTAGTGCTGGATATAGCTGCCCGCCTGATCATACGCACCCCCGATGCGTACGTCGGGTTTGGCCAGTGCCCGCTGCAACGTCAGGTTCAGCTCAGCCTGCCGGGTGAGTGATTCCGTGGCTTTCAGGTCGGGGCGGTTACGCGTAGCCAGCTGCCGCAGGGTGTCGTCGGGCTGAGTGGGCATCCGGTAGCGACTCAGTGCCTCGCCCGATACCAGCGGTCGAATCGGCTGCGTAGTCGCTACCAGCGTCTGTATCGCCAGCTGATCGTCGGCGAGTTGGAAGATGAGATCCGTGCGATCGTTGCTGAGTTGAAACAGCAGCGCTTTTAGTCGCAGCAACTCGCGCAGCGACACGTTGTTGCGGTTATATTGAGTTTCATAGGCCGTTACGGTCGTTTGCAACGTACCCAACTGCTGCTCGAAATGGCGGAGTGTCTGCTGCCGGAAATAGAGCGAGTAAAACCGGCTGCGCAGTTCAAAACGCAGATTTCGGAGCAGGTCCAGCAGTTCATACTCGCTCAGCCGGGCCGCTTCGGTCGCTAGTGCGATCCGCTTGTTACGTTTACCCGCCGTGTACAGTAACTGATTGACCGACAGGATTTTCTGACCCTCCCCACCCACATCGAGTACCCGTCGGGCGGCGCCATTATAGGCGCTCAGTTCCAACCCAACCACCGGGTTGTCGTACAGGCTAGCCTGCAACACCTGCGCCCGGGCGGCATCGATCCGGAACCGTTCGGCCAGCAGCAGCAGGTTGTTTTGAAGAAATAAACTATCAGCCTGCCGTAAGGTCAGCGCCAGCGAGTCCACGCCGGGCGTGGACTCGCCGTAAGCCGATTGCCTGATCGTCTCGGCTTTTGCCCCTAACGTCAGGCTACACAATCCTGAAAAAATGAATACTAACAGCCGCCGCATACCAGTGAATGATCTGGCAGCAAAGCTCCGGCCTCACCCTTACAGCAGGCTTACAGCACCTTTAGGTTTCACTTAGAAAAAGCTTAGAAAAACATTAGAACACTCAGTCAACTCCCTACAGGTGAGGCAGTATCACCGAAAAGACGCTCCCCTGCCCCAGCTGACTGCTGACGGTGAGCCGCCCCCGATGCAACGCCACCAGCCGCGCACAGATGGATAACCCGATGCCGAAGCCCTGATAGTCCTGCGCATTCGACGCCCGGTAGAAGGGCTCGAAAATACGTACCTGATCGGCTTCCGGCAGGCCAATACCCCGATCGCGCACGTCGATCTGACAGTACTGCTCGTCGGTATGAATGCGCACCACGGCCCGGTGGTCGGGCGAGTACTTGCACGCGTTGTCGAACAGATTCAGCAGCACCTGTTTCAGCAGCTCTTCGTGCCCGGCAATGAGCGTATCGTTTTCGGTCTGAGGGATTCCATCGTAGTCGATGTCGATCAGGTACGTTGGTTTGGCGCTCAGCAGTTCGTCTTTAGCGGCAAAAGCGGCATCATCAACCCGCACCGGATGAAAGGGGAGTTGATTGATTGTCTCGAGCGTGCGGGCCAGATACAACAAGCTGTTGGTAAGGCCAATGAGCCGATCGGTATCTGACAGCAGGTTGTGCAGAATCTCGACGTGTTCGGCCACCGTGAGCGGGCGTTGCAAACCCAGCTGAATCTCCGATTTGAGGGCGGCCAGTGGCGTGCGGAGCTGATGCGACGTTTGCGAGACGAAACTTCGTTGCTGCTCAAATGCCTGTTGAAGCCGTTGCAGCACTGTATTGAAGTTGATGGCCAGCTGGGCAATCTCGTCGCGGCGGTTGCCTTCCGCCAGCCGCTGTTGCAGGTTCCCCGCCGTGATGGTCGACACCTGATGGTTGATCTGACTGATGGGCCGCAGCGACTGCCCGGCGAAGAACACCCCCAGCCCGATGGTCAGCCCCAGCCCCACAAATAACCCCCAGCCCAGCGTAAGGCGCAGGTTGGCCAGTTTGCTCTTACCAAACCGGTCGTTGGCCGATGCCAGAATAACCAGATCGCGCCCGTTTTGCCGGTAAAGTAGACCGATCAGTTCGTTCTCGCCGCTGAAGGTTTCGACATCCTTCTTCTGCCGCACCTCGGCCAGTAAAGCCGGCGAATAATTAATAACCTGATCATCGACACTGGCGTAGATAAGCTTGTTCTGAGCGTCGAAAACAAGTACTTTTTCATCGAACAGGGCGGTCAGCGTGTTTCGGTCAATAATCTTGAGCATATCCTGATCCACTTCTTTCACTTCCACCAGAAAGCGCACGGTGGTCCTGCCCTTGTTTTTCAACCGATCGTAGAATTCTTCGCGCCGGTACGTAGCCGATACCAGGTAGATGACGATCGAAAAAACGATCAGGATAGAGGCGACAATCAGCGAGAACTGGAGCGCAATGCGGTTACGTATCGTCATGCTTCCTCTTTCAGCACGTAGCCCATACCCGATCGGGTATGAATGAGCTTAGGTTCGAAATCGCGGTCTATTTTCTTTCGCAGGTAATTGATATACACCTCGACTACGTTGGTGCCGGGGTCGAAATTGAGGCCCCAGACCGTCTCGGCGATGTCGATTTTGGCCAGTACTCGCCCCCGGTTGCGGATCAGGTACTCAAGCAGGGCAAATTCGCGGGCGGTCAGGTCAATAACCACGTCGCCGCGTTTCACTTCTTTGGTATCGGCGTTGACGGTCAGATTGGCCACCTGCCAGACATCGTCCGTTTTTTGCTCCTGCCGCAGATCGGCCCGCCGGAAACAGGTAGCCACCCGGGCAATCAGTTCACGCAAATCGAAGGGCTTCACCATGTAATCGTCAGCGCCCAACGACAGGCCTTCAATCTTATCTTCGACCTCGCTTAGGGCCGTCAGCATAATAATCGGCAGATGAGGACGCTCGGCCCGCACCGACCGGCACACTTCAAAACCACTGATCCCCGGCAGGGTCAGGTCCAGAATCACCAGTTCTACCTCCGGGCGTAGGGCGAGTTGCCGCCCGTTTTCGCCTTCGTAGACGACCTCGGTGGCATAACCTTCCTGTTGCAGGCCCCGGCTGATGTTCTGGGCAATCCGCCGGTCGTCTTCAATAATCACAATTTTTCTCATGCCTCACCTGACCGTCGCCACGGCCAATCGGGTTGAACGATTGGTAAAACAACGAACGTCTGTACTACAGTCAATACAACGTTGGTCGTTTTCTCTCCATTCCTCACCCCAGCAAGGTGGTCAGCACCGACCGCTCGACGGTGTGTTTGCCCGCAAACGGGACGAGTTCGAGGGCAGGCAGATCGGTCTGTAGCTGACGCAGGTAAGCGGCCGAATCAGGCATCTGTTCGATGTATTCGTCCTGTTCGCCATACACATACTGCACAGGTACATCGGCCAGTTTCGTCAGATCGATCACGTCGGCCAGGCCATTCGGGAAGAAACCCGCCCAGAGAATCAGCCGGTCGACGCGCAGCCGATCACTGGCATTGAGCCAGCGGCAGGCCGTGGCCGCCCCCTGCGAAAAGCCCATCAGCGTCACCGTGAACGTACCTGGCACCAGATCGCCCAGCAGCCGGTCGTATAACTGATCCAGGTACGTCACATAATCGGTGATTTCGTGGTCGCGGGCTTCGCGCGTGATCCACGACGCCCCCACCTTGCTGAATTCGCCGTTGAGGTACAGCCGTGACAGCCCTTCCGGGGCTACTACCACCGTATCGTCGTTGGCGACCACATCGAACCGTCGAATGAAATACTGGGCCAGTTGCCCGTAGCCGTGCAGTACAAACCAGACATGCCTGGTCGTGGCTGGCAACGTACCTGACGGGGTGCCCAACGGATTGCCGCCCAAGGTGTAATACCGGGCCGTACGCGATACGGTCAGGGTGTGTTCCTGCGCCATGCTGTTGCTGGTTTAGCCACTCAGCGCGCAAAACGCGACGATTGGCGATCCTGTTTTTTCTGTTCGTAATGCGCTTTGTCGGCTACGTAGACGGTTCGCTCAATCTGGGCATGCACTACGCCGTCGGCATCGACCCAGGCCAGGGGCAATACGCGCTCGGTTTGACCGTGCTGCGCTACATCGGCGCGGATGGCCTCGATGAGTTCGTCAGTTAGCAGAAAGTGGGCGTAAAGCGTGGTGCGGCCCGGCTTACGAAACCGGATATTGGCCGCCTTGTCCCAGACCACATAATCCTTCCCCAGGATTTGGTAGAGCATCAGCATGTAGAACGGGTCGGAAGCCGCGAACATACTCCCGCCAAAGATCGTCCCGACGTAGTTGTAGGTCCAGACGTTACGCCTCAGCCGCACCTGTACTTCGCGCGAATCGCCCGACCAGAACAGGATTTTACCCCCCGTGCCAAAAAACATAGGGTACCAGTTCATCAAGGTTCGGAATCGCCATGTTTTGGCCGATTCGGTGCGTACTGTCTGCAAAAAAGTAGGTTTCATACGGTAGTCGTACCGGTTTTGGTGAGCCGGGTTAATTGGTCGGATAATGTTGACAGCCCTGCTACGGCGTCGGGGCCGAGTTGGGTACGTACCTCTTCGTTCAGCACTTTCCAGATCTTATGACAGCGTTTGGCGAGTTGCCGCCCTTCGTCGGTCAGAAACAGGCCCTGCCGGATGTTGTCGGTCAGCCAGCCGTTGCGCTGTAGCAGTTGTACGTCGCGGTTCATCGCCGATTTCTCAATCTGCAATTGCTTCGCCAGCGTGGTCTGCCGCACGCCGGGTTGCGGGAAGATGTACATCAGCAAACTCGCCTGCGCAAACGTAACCGCCTCCTGCGCGAAGGCCTCGTTGTAGAGGCTCGTCACCAGCCGCGTCAGCATCCGCATCCGGCCGGCTATGCAATACGTTTCGTCCGTCATACAGACAAAGATACAGACCAAAGTTGCATATACAACTTTTTGTCAATACGTTTGGGCTATCCAAAACAACCCCATCAGACTCATGACGTTAGCGACCGTGCGCCCCGAGGTACTTGCCGCCCTTCAACACATCACCGACTGGCTCAACAGCCCCGGTCTGGCCGATGCCTGGGCACTTCCGCAGGGAGAGAAATGGACCATCGAGCAGGAGTTTGCGCACCTGCTCCGAAGCACCTATGGCCTCGTACAACTCTATGGCGAGCCCGCACGGGCCAACTGGCGCCCCACCGATCGCCCCTCACGCTCCTACGACGAGATCGTAGCCCAATACAATGCCGGGCTGGCGCAACTCCCCACCACGACCAACGCGGCGATCCGGGAAAGCCAGCCGAAGTCACTTATTGAACAAAACACGGCCTGGCACCAGACCTTGGCAGCCGTGGAGCCGATTCTCCCCAAACTCTCCGACGCCGATCTGACCGGAAACACAGTCTGGAAACACCCGATTCTGGGGCCAGTGACGGGACTGGAGATGCTCTTTTTTACCACCCATCACACCTACCACCACCTAGCCAGCCTAAAGCGCAAGCAGGCGAGAGGTGAATGATGAGTGATAAAGCGCTTTTTATCCTTTATCACTCTCCACTAAGCACCCCTTCTTTCAACGCATAGGTTGATACCCAGATGGCGTTGATGCCGTAAGTTTTGAGCACGAAGTCGATGAGCACGACAGCCACCACAATCATATCCACGCGTAGTTCGATCATGCCGGGAATGGCCATGCGCTCGTCGTGGTTGCGTGTAAGCAGCAGTTCGTAGGCCCGGTAAAATTCGGCGACCGGCAGGGTGAAGGCTGCCTGTTCGGCGGGCGGCCAAACGCCTTGCTCGTGCTGATACTGCATGTCAATGAGCGTGTCGAACGTACCTGACGAGCCGACGAGCACCGACGGATGGTACTGGTGAATGGCGTTGGTCAGCGGCAATAACTGTTCTTGGAAAAAGCTGTGCAGCCGCCCAACGGCAGCGGGACTCAGCCTGTCGGATTCACCCATAAACCGCTCCATCAGCCGCTGCCCGCCAATCTCGAAGCTCTGTTTCCAGAGGATCCGGTCGGCGCTGCCGATAATGAACTCGACACTTCCCCCGCCAATATCCATGATGAGCGCTGTTTCGTCGGACAAAGCCCCCGACGCCCGCACGCCCCGGTAGATAAGACCCGCCTCTTCGTCGCCCGAGATAACGCGCACCGACAGGCCAGTCTGGGTACGTACCTGATCGACAAACGCCTGCTGATTCTGGGCTACCCGAATGGCGCTGGTACCAAACACAGCCACGCTGGCAGGGTCGATCTGGTGCTGATCGAGCACCTCACGGAAGTACGTTAGTACGTCAAGCGCGCGGCCAATTGCCTCGTCGGTGATGATGCGCTGGTTGATACCGCCTCCCCCGCCCGTCGATCGTCCGATTTTCGCAGGTCGACTTTCCCGAAACAACGTCTCATAGGCTGCGTTCGGCTTTTTTTGGACGATAAGGAGGTGGAAGGTATTCGTTCCAAGGTCGATAACCGCTTGTTTCATGTAGTGAATTCACTATCTTTGCAGTCCGTTTTGCAAAACACAAAAATACCGGTATTACATGATTATCATTAACGTAAAAGAAAACGAGTCGATTGATAAAGCTCTGAAACGCTTTAAGAAGAAATTCGAGAAGACGGGTGTGTTGCGTCAGCTGCGCGCACGTACGGCCTTCCAGAAGCCTTCTATTAGCCGTCGGAAGGATGTCATTCGCGCTGCCTACAAAGAAAAAATGTACGGCAACCACACGCAACAGTAGTCGGTTCGCCGGGGCGGCGAGCTACACGAGTGCCAGCGACGTTACGTCTCTGTAAACGACTAAAGGGACTTAATCCAATCGGGTTAAGTCCCTTGTTTTTTGGTACGATCCCGCCCGGTTATACCCTATCTTCGTACTACGCACTAACCCGACAGCGACGTTGACTCCAACCGATCCCGGCTCTGATTTTTTACGGCATATCCGTTACGAAAAACGGCTCAGCCACCATACCCTGCTGGCCTACGAAAACGACCTGCTTCAGTTCACCGAGTTTCTGGCCGAACAGCACGCCGGTACGGCCTGCCCCGCCCCGGCGGGGTTGCCCCCCGCCGCCGATCACCTGCTGATCCGGGCCTGGATTGTGCACCTGGTCGAAAGTGGGCTGAACAAATCGACCGTTAACCGAAAGATTGCCACCTTGCGGGCTTATTACGGTTATTTACTTCGACATCAGCGCATTAGCGTTGATCCGATGCAGAAAATCGTGGCGTTGAAGCAAAGCAGCCGCCTCCCGACGTTCGTGGAAGAAAAGCCGATGGAGACGCTGCTCGACGACATCGACTTCCCTGAGGATTTCATCGGCCTGCGCGACAAACTGGTGCTCGAACTGCTCTACGGTACGGGCATTCGCCTGAGCGAACTCCTGGGTCTGAAACCCACCGACATCAACCGCTTCGACCGGACGATCACCGTCTTGGGCAAGCGCAATAAGCATCGGATTATTCCGCTGGTACCACCGCTATTGGCGCTGATCGAGCAATACGAACAACAGAAGCGCGTGTTCTTCGATGGCAAAGCCGACCCCACCGTATTGCTGGTCAGCGATAAGGGAATCCCCGCCTATCCCGTGCTCATTCAGCGGATCGTCAATAAGTACCTCTCGCTGGTAACGACCCTCGAAAAACGTAGTCCGCACGTGTTGCGCCACAGCTTTGCTACACACCTGCTCAACCGGGGCGCCGACCTCAACGCCATAAAAGACCTGCTAGGCCACAGCAGCCTGGCCGCTACGCAGGTATATACGCACACCAGCCTCGAGCAGCTAAAGAAAACCTACGATCAGGCCCACCCTAAAGGCGGAAAAAGCGGAGAGTCCTGAATCCGCAACCAGCCTGCTCCTGCTTCGTCCTCATTTACCCTCGTACATCAACGTTAAACGTTGAATTACCTATGCAGTCCAAATTACCTAATGTGGGCACCACCATTTTCACCGTCATGTCGAAACTGGCGGCAGATGTGGGGGCTCTGAATTTATCGCAGGGCTTTCCGAGCTTCGCGACCGACCCCACCCTGATCGAGCTGGTCACCCAGGCGATGCGCGACGGGCATAACCAATATGCCCCTATGCCGGGTGTTCCGGTCCTGCGCGAAGCCATTGCTCAGAAAACGAGCAGTTTATACGGAGCTAGCTACCACCCCGACCAGGAGATTACGATTACGTCGGGCGCGACAGAGGCGCTGTTTGCCGCCATTACGGCAGTGGTGCACCCCGGTGACGAGGTGATCGTGTTTGAACCGGCCTACGACAGCTACGTACCCGCGATCGAACTGGCGGGCGGCCACCCCATTTATGTGTCGCTCGCCCCGCCCGACTACCGCATCGACTGGGCACAGGTACGTTCGCTCGTAACGCCACGTACCCGGCTCGTTGTGGTCAACACACCGCACAACCCCACGGGCCGCGTCTGGACGAGCGAAGATATTGACCAACTAGCCGTTCTCGCCGAAGCGCACAACCTGCTGGTAGTAGCCGACGAGGTGTATGAGCACATCCTGTTCGACGGACGTACCCACCACTCGCTGGCCAGCCATCCGGTACTGCGCGAACGGACCTTCGTGATCGGCTCGTTCGGCAAAACATTTCACATCACCGGGTGGAAAATCGGGTACTGCATGGCCCCGCCCATGCTGACAGTCGAGTTTCGGAAAGTACATCAGTTTCTGACGTTCAGCGTCTCGACGCCGATGCAGCACGCGCTGGCAACGTACCTGACACAGCCCGAACGGTACAGGACACTATTCGCCTTTTATGAGCAGAAGCGCGACCTGTTTCTGTCGGCACTGGCGGGGTCGCGCTTCAGGTTCACGCCTACGGAAGGCACCTTTTTTCAGAACGTATCCTATGCCGGCCTGACCGACGAACCCGATCACGAACTGGCCGTGCGCCTGACCCGCGACATTGGCGTGGCCTCCATCCCGGTATCCGTCTTTTACCAGCAACGTACCGACTACCAGGTGCTGCGTTTCTGCTTCGCCAAAGACGATGCCATGCTGCTGGAAGCTGGCAAACGCCTCAACGACTGGTCACTACACGTATGACAAAAACATGCCCCCGCTGCCAGCAACCATTTAGCTGCCAACCCGATGCCATCCACGACTGCGGCTGCGCCAAACTGACGCTGACGCCCGACGAACGGACCCGAATTCGGGCGTATACGGAGCAGGAACTGGGTGGGTACGTTTGTCTTTGCACCCGTTGCCTGGCCGAGTTGACGACCCTACCCCTACCGTCTAAAAACAAATGAGCAGCAAACGAAACGAAAATCAACGGATTTGGACCGAATTTCGTTTTTAGGATACTTCCTTCCCCTGACTTATGCTACCGCTCCGTATTTCCCTGCTCGTTTCGCTATTTGTGGTGCTGTTTGCCTGCAAGAAGCGCGCTACCGTTGACCCCAACCCGCCAACGAATCTGAACAACACCGTTCAGACCGACCCGACTAGCTGGACGTTGGGTCAGTTAAACGCCAGTTATACGATCAAATTTCCCGCGAATTATACCGGCGAGGGTGGCCGCATTCAGGTTGATGGCTGGCTTTTTGCGCAGGACCGCGCCGATAAACGCGCCAAGTTTGCCTACAGTTTCTGCACAGCTACGGGCTGCTCGCAATACGGACAGACGGCGCTGGGCGGCAAGACACCTGCTATCGAGTCGTTCAACGGGCAAACACTCACCAAATCCATCACCCTGACCGAAGGCGATCAGCCCTTTGGTACGTTTTTCTACTCCGAACAGGCTAATGCCGTGGGTGTGCTCTACCTGCTCAACAACGGTGCTTACCGCGAATCGGTCAACGTACAATTCGACAACGCGCTCCAGGCCGAAGTGCTCGCCATCATCCGTACGATCCGGCAGAAGGTCTAAAAACGTTCAAGGTTCAACGTCCAACGTTCAATGGTGGCTGGCGCGCGTGATGAGTGCGCCAGCCACCATTGAACGTTGGACGTTGAACGTTTTCCTCAACTAAACAGCGAATTGGTCCGGCGGGAGTCGAGTTTGAGGAAGATGAACAGCAGTAGCGTAAACGACCAGAGCGACGAGCCGCCGTAGCTGAAGAAGGGCAGCGGAATCCCGATCACAGGCATCAGGCCGATCGTCATGCCAATATTGACCATGACGTGGAAGAAGATAATGCCCGCTACGCAGTAGCCATAAATCCGGGCAAACTTGCTGCGTTGCTTTTCGGCCAGAATCACCAGGCGGGTAAGCAAGCCCATAAACAGCGCGATCACGATCAGGCTCCCGACAAAGCCGTGTTCTTCGCCGATGGTACAGAAGATAAAGTCGGTGCTTTGCTCGGGTACGAAGTCGAACTTGGTTTGGGTTCCCTCCAGAAAGCCCTTGCCCTGCATACGCCCCGAACCGATAGCAATTTTAGCCTGAGTCACGTTCCAGCCCACCCCCAGTGGGTCGACGTTCGGGTCGATCAACACCTTGATCCGGTTGCGTTGGTGCGGTTGCAGCACCTTGTTCACGAAGAAATCGACGCCCGTGGCTGTCAGCATCATGGCTCCCCCGATGAGCGCAATGCCGATGATGTTGCGAGCCGTACGGTTGTAGCGCGGCATGAGCAGGATCACCACCCCGCAGAGCACGGCAATCCCGGCAAACAGATAGAGCGGCGGTACAATCAGCGCCAGAATGAGCAGCGCCGCCAGCACAACGCCCGTCAGCGGAATCCAGCCGGGTAGGCCTTCGCGGTACAGCATGATCACAAACGACGAGAACACCAGCATCGACCCCGTTTCGTTGGAGAGGATAATCAGCAGAGCAGGCAGGCCAATGATTCCCCCCACCCAGAGCAGGTCTTTCTGCTTGGTGAGGTTGACACCCGGCTGATCGAGGTATTTGGCCAGCGCCAGACTGGTCGTCATCTTGGTAAACTCGGCCGGCTGCAACAAGAACGACCCAATCTTAAACCACGACCGCGACCCTTTGATGTTCGCCCCCGCCACCATCACCAGCAGCAGCATCGCAATCATAAACAGATAAAAGACAAAGGCGAAGGTGTCGTAAAACTTATGATCGATTACCAGCACGGCAATAATCAGCAGGACCGACGTACCGATCCACATCAGCTGTTTCCCGGCGTTGGTTGACAGGTCGAAGATACTCGTCTGGTCTTCGGGGCTATATACTGCGGCGTAGACGTTCAGCCAACCCATCAGCACGCAACCAATGTAGAGCAGCAGCGTCAGGGTATCTATGTTTCGGGTTAATTCAGCGTTACGGGCCATTTTACAAATGAACAATGAACAATGTACAATGAACGATGCGGTCAGCCGGGTGCCTAGCCGCTACGGTACAATACGCTATACACCGGTACGCAATTGCAGCACCATTGATTGTACCGCAGCGGCGGACCGCATTGTGCATCGTACACTGTACATTTCTTTAATTTCCTCCCACTATGCTTTTCGTTGACGTACCTACCTGGGTCATCATGGGGCGGGGACGGCGTAGACTATCTTTCTGCACCTTGGGGGTGGCTTTCTGGCCCGACGTATCAGCGGGTTTCTTCGCTTCACGCGGTTTGGGCAGCATCGAGAGCGGCGGCATGTAATTCTGCTGCACCAGCCAGTTTTGCAGCTTCGTCGCTTCAGTTTTGCGTTTCAGGTAGCGCTCAGCTACCAGAGCGGCTGTCGAAGCGGCAGCGGTACCCCCCCAACCCGCGTTTTCAACAAACACGGCAATGGCAATTTTAGGATCGTTCATCGGGGCGAACCCGATAAAGATGGAGTGGTCGTGCTTATGGCCGAATTTGGCATTCTGCGACGTACCTGTTTTGCCGCAAAGGTCGATCCCGGCGATGTCGGCTTCTTTCTTCACCGTACCGGCCATCACCGCCATCCGCATTCCCTCGATCACAGGCAGGTAATACTGCCGGTCGATGTCGGTGTAATGTTTCTCTTTGTATTTGTCAGGCACCCCCTCACCGATTTTCCCGATGCCTTTCACGTAGTGGGGCGTAATGTACCAGCCCCGGTTGGCCATGATGGCTGCCAGATTGGCCAGCTTGAGCGGGCTGATCAGCAACTCCCCTTCGCCGATGCTGAGCGAGTAGATGTTCGAGAACTTCCAGCGCAGTTCGCCCCGGTAGGCTTTATTGTAGGTCTCTACGGTAGGCAGGTTACCCCGCAGCTCACTCGGCAGATCGACACCCAGCTTTTGCCCGATGCCGAACTTGGCTACGTGGTCGTACCACTCCTGTAAGCCAATGGCCGAGGCCTTGAACGTGTTGGGATTGCCGTTGTGATAGATGTATTTGCGGAAAACGTTGTAGAAGTAGGGATTGCAGGAAAACCGCACCGCCCCGCGCAGGTTGTTGCCGCCCCGGCAGTGGCAGCGCATGGGCGAGCCGCCGTGCCCGTAAACGGTGTTGGTATACAATGAACCCTGCTGTTGCGCAATGAGCGCCTGAATGAGCTTGAACGTCGAACCCGGACGATAGCTCGCCATGATCGGCCGGTTGATGAGCGGCTTGTATGGATTCTTGATCAGCTTCCGGTAATTTTTCGAGAAGTACCGCGACGACAGCAGGTTAGGGTCATAGGTAGGTGCGGAAACCGAGGCCAGAATCTCGCCGGTGTTTGGATCGAGCGCGATTACGCTGCCCACCCGGTTTTGCATCAGGCTGTCGGCATACCGCTGCACCTCCACGTCGATACCCGTATACAGGCTTTTGCCCGCGACGGCTGCCGTGTCGTACTCTCCATCTTTAAACGAGCCTTTCACCACGCCGCGCACGTTCTGCATCACGTATTTGATGCCCCGGCGTCCCCGCAGCTCTACTTCATACTGTTCTTCAAGGCCGTTGTGCCCTACGTAGTCGCCCTGCCGGTAGTAGGGTATTTCCTGATTTTCGAGGGCTTTCTTGCTGATCTCCGACACGTACCCAAGCGCGTTGGCCATGGTTTGGGCCGGGTACGTCCGCATCGAACTCATCACCGGCTCAAATCCCCGGTAGTCGACCAGGGCGTCCTGAATTCGGGCGTAATCTTCCTTCGAGAGCTGACGCAGAAAAACCGACGGCTTCAGCGGCGAATAGGCTTTGGCAATCGCCATAATGCTGTCGAATTCCGGACGGGTGATGTCCATCATCTTGCAAAAGGCCGTCGTATCAGGAATTTTGACCCGTTTGGGCGTCACATAGAGATCATAAACCGGTGTATTGTAAACCAGCAACTTACCATTGCGGTCGTAGATCTGACCCCGGTACGGAATTTCGATAACGCGTTTGATGGAGTTACTCGACGACTCGAGCGAATAGCTATCGTCTAAAATTTGCAGGTAGAACAGGCGAGCGGCGTAAATCAGGCCCACTAAACAGAAGACGCCGATAATAATGAATTTGCGATTTTCAACCACTGGTTTTCAATCATTGATTCTCATCACTGAGAATAAAGCCCTATTGTCAAATTACGAGGGGTCTCATTGACCTCTCTACAAAGTTAGGCCTATAATCGTAGAGACGCAATCCGTTGCGTCTCCCAGGCGTCAGCAATATTTTATTGTTAAACGAGCCCAATTGCTGCCGCGAGAGAGATGCAACGGATTGCACGGTCCGCCGCTGCGGTCTCTACCAGTTCGCGCCGCGCACGTTGGTACGAATGCGGCAGAGGTACATGTCGGCGGTGATATATAGCGTTTTGCCATCGTCGCCCCAGGCGCAGTTGGCCGTAGCCTCGCCGGGATCGATGCGGCCCAGCAACGTACCGGCCCCGCCTTTCGGGTCGGGGGCAATCACCAGCACACCACCAGGCCCGGTTGCCCACAGATTTCCCTGCTCATCGACTTTCAGACCATCGGGAGCACCCTTCAGTCCCCGTTTCATCAGATCGATCGCGTTGAACACCAGACGCCCTTTGCCCACCTGCCCGTCTGGCAGAATCGGGTACGCCAGGATCACCGGCTGTTTTTCATCCGATTGGGCCACGTATAGCGTTTTCTGATCGGGCGACAGCGCCAGCCCGTTAGGCCGGACCAGATCGGCAATCGCGACGGTTACCTCACCCTCGGGGTCGATGCGGTACACGCCAAAGAGCCTGGTTTCGCGGCTCGGATCGGTTTCGTGTTTGGGAAGCCCGTAAGGTGGGTCGGTGAAGTAATAGCTGCCGTTGTTGTGCACCACCACGTCGTTGGGGCTGTTGAATCGCTTGCCCTGGCACCGATCGGCCAGCGTGATTTTCCCACCGGGTTTATCGAGCGGCATAGCCGAGATACGCCGGTCGCCGTGTTCGCAGGCAATGAGCCGCCCCTGCCGGTCGATGGCGAGCCCGTTGCTGCCGGGTTCATTGCTATAGGAGCCCAGCCCCGTGTAGCCCGACGGCTTCAGGAACAGCTGCACGCCGGTCTTTTCGGTCCAGCGGTGAATAACGTTGTTGGGTACGTCGGAGAACAGCAGGTAACCCGGCGCGTTACCCGCCCCTTTCACCCATACCGGCCCTTCTGTCCACTCAAAGCCCGACGCCAGCACTTCGATCTGCGCGTTTTCGGGCAGGAGCGCATTCAGGCGGGGATCTTCGCGAACGACGCGCCCGATCGTCGGATAATGCTGAGCCATACTAGATGCGGCAAGACAAACAAACAGCGAAGTAATATGCGATTTCATCGAACCTGGAGGTAGCGGAGTTGGGAGTTGGCACCACGTTCTAAACGAATCCTAACGCCTTGAACGCTTGAAAGTCGGCAGGAAATGCCAAAGTTTACAACGAAGTTTGCAATCAAATCAATCGTCGTATCAAATTGTCTACAGTTGCTCAAACCGTTGCCCGTCATTTATTAACCGTACAGGCCGTTCGGCTCCGGCCAGCCGATCCGTTTACCTGGAGTTCGGGCTGGAAATCGCCTATCTACTGCGACAACCGCGTTACGCTGGCCTATCCTGAGGTACGTACCTACATCAAAGAAGCCCTCGCCGAGCTGGTTCGGCGCGAATTCCCAACGGCGCAGGTCATCGCAGGTGTCGCTACAGCGGGGATTCCGCAGGGGGCGCTCGTTGCCGACGCGCTGAACCTCCCCTACTGCTACGTGCGCCCTGAACCCAAAAAGCACGGCATGGGCAATCAGATTGAAGGCCGGATCGAAGCAGCAGACAGCCCGCAACGCGTGGTGGTGGTGGAAGATCTGATTTCGACGGGTGGCAGTTCGTTGAAGGTTGTCGAGGCGCTGCGGCAGGCCGGGGCCGAGGTTATTGGCATGATCGCCATCTTCACCTACGGTTTTGCGCTGGCCGACCAGAACTTCGCCAATGCCAACGTCCGGCTGGCCTGCCTGAGCAACTACGATACCCTGATTGGCGAAGCCCAATCCCTCGATTACATTCCCGCCGACGCTACCGACTCCCTCACCGCCTGGCGCCAAAACCCAGCGGAATGGGGGAAATGAATTATGGAATAGGAATTATGGGCTATGAATTAGGCTGACGCACGAAATGCTCGCGCCAGCCTAATTCATAGCCCATAATTCCTATTCCATAATTCATACTTTAAAAAATGAAGTTCGTGCTGAGGAACACCGACTCGTGATTCCCGACGATGTTGTTCAAGATCGTTTTGTTCGGGCTGGTGTCTTTCGTCGCCACGGCCGACCGGATCGAGAACGATCGTAGGGCGTCTTCTACAGACAACGTACCTTCTGCCGAATCTTTCCGGCCGGTGAACGGGAACGTATCGGGCCCGCGCTGACATTGAGCATTGATATTCACCCGGCTGACCAGGTTTACCAACGGATCAATCAGTGCGGCGATGGCTTCGGGATCGGTGCCGAAAATACTCGCCTGCATACCGTGGTCATCGGTGATGAGGTAGTCGATGAACTCCTCCGTATCGTCGTAGGCCACCACCGGTACCACGGGACCAAACTGTTCATCGCGGTAGAGTTTCATGCCTTCTTTAACCGGGTACACCACCGCCGGCCGGAACAGCGACTCGGCAACCTCGCCACCGCCTTCGTTCATTATCTTGGCCCCACCGGCTTCGGCATCACGGATAATATCGGTGAGGTAATCGGTTTTGGTGGGTTCGGGCAGGGGCGTAATCTGCGCGCCGTCGGTCCAGGGCATACCCAGTTTGAGCGCACTGACAGCCGGCCCGAATTTGGCCAAGAACTGATCGACGATGCTACGGTGCGCCCAGATGATCTTGATAGCGGTGCATCGCTGCCCGTTGAATGACAACGACCCCAGGATACACTCACTGACGGCTACGTCCAAGTCGGCGTCGGGCAGGATAATCGCGGCGTTCTTTGCATCGAGGCTCAGGATCGACCGCAGGCGGTTCAGTTTGGGGTGGAAACGCTGCAATTCGTCGGCTACGCGGCTCGACCCGATCAGCGTCAGCACGTTCACCTTTCCCGACTGCATCACAGGCGGAATCACCTCGGCGCCTCGGCCATACAGCGAGTTGACCACGCCTTTCGGAAAGCTCGTACGGAAGGCTTCGAGCAACGGATAATGGAGCAGCGAGCCGTGTTTAGGCGTTTTGAAGAGAATCGTGTTTCCCATCAAAATGGCCGGAATCAGCGTCGTGTAGGTTTCGTTGAGGGGGTAGTTGAACGGTCCCATCGACAGCACCACGCCCAGCGGCGACCGCCGGATTTGCCCAATGATACCCTCTTCGATCCGGAACCGCGATGAGTTGCGGTCCATGTCTTTCAGCACGTTGATGGTGTCGTAGATATACTTCACCGTTCGGTCGAATTCCTTGGTGGCGTCGGGGCGGTTTTTGCCAATCTCCCACATGATCAGGTTGATCACCAGGCTCCGCTTTTCCAACATTTTGCCAATGAAGGTCTCCATACAGGCAATGCGGTCGGCAACGGGCATCTGTGGCCATTCGCCACGGCCATTGTCGTAGGCGGCCACGGCGGCATCGAGCGCGGCCATCGCTTCGGTTGGTCCGCATACCGGATAACTGCCCACCAGATGCCGCTGCCACGTACCTGATTCGTCGGTGGTGCCTACGGGTGAATATACCTCGGCTACCCGCCCCGACCAGGCGATCATCTCCCCGTTGAGCAGGTATTCGCGCTGGTGAATGGGTTCAATCTGAACGTCGGCAGGTACGTCGGCCAAACTAGCCGGAAAAAGAGTCTGGGTTGTCATGCGTTATTTGTCGGTTGTACGCTGGCAAGTAAAGCGTTGACCAGGCTAAACCTCACCATAGCCACCCAACAGCACAACTTTTCCCTGATTTGGTCTTATTTTCGATGATCAAAATACACAACAGACAGCGCCGGAGACCTTATGAATTTTAACCCAATCATGCTGGCGATTCCCTTCTTCTTTCTGGCGATGGGGATCGAAATCTGGCTCGATCATCATCGACAAACGAAACTGTACCGCCTCAATGACAGTATCACTAACCTGGGCGCAGGTACGTCGCAACAGGTCGTTGGGCTTTTTCTAAAGGTCTTCACGCTGGGCATTTACGAGGCCGTTTACGCCAATTTTGCCCTTTTTACGATTCCCCACGTCTGGTGGAGTTGGGTATTGGCTTTTCTGCTGTACGATCTGTGTTACTACTTTGCACACCGGCTCAGCCACGAAGTCAACCTGTTCTGGAGCGGTCATGTGGTGCACCATCAGAGCGAAGAGTACAACCTCTCGGTGGCGTTGCGCCAAAGCTGGTTTCAGGGCGTCTGGACCGCCCCCGTTTACCTGCCGATGGCGCTGCTGGGCTTCGATACCACACAGTTGCTCATTGTGGGCGGCATCAATCTGATCTACCAGTTCTGGATTCATACCGAGCTGATCGACCGCATGGGCTTTCTGGAAGCGTTAATGAATACGCCCTCGCACCACCGGGTTCATCACGGCCGCAACCCCAGGTACATCGATAAAAACCACGCAGGTACGTTCATCATCTGGGATAAGCTCTTTGGTACCTTTCAGGCCGAAGACGAGCGGCCCGTGTATGGCATCACCACCCCTATCAATAGCTGGAATCCGGTTTGGGCCAATTTCTCGCATTTCGAACAGATCGGTCATCAACTCCGGGAGGCCCCCCGTTTCGCCGACAAGCTGAAAGTATTGTTCTACAAACCTGGCTGGGACGCCAAAATGGCCGTTTACCACCCAATTCCCGCCGTCAGCCGCGACGAGTACCAGAAATTCGACACCACCGTAGCACCGCCAATCAACTACTACGTGTTGTTTCAGTATGGCCTGCTGTTGCTGGCCACCTTTCCTTTTTTGCAGTTTCAGGCGCAACTGGGCTGGGGGCAAAAAGCGGTAATCGCCCTGCTCGTCGGCCTGACGGTCGTTAATTTTGGCTGGCTCTTTGAGGGACGTACCTGGGCGTTCCGAATCGAGGCGGGCCGGTTGCTGGTATGCGCTGGCGTGGCTACGTACCTGCTGCTGCCGTTGCCCGCCGGTACGTGGTTCGCCATCGGTGTTGGTCTCGTTACTCTGTTGTCGCTCGGCTGGCTATGGCGGGCAAGTCGTAGCCATGTCGATTCAGACAATACGCTCGAAAAGACTTCTCCCGATGCAATTTCTAACCCGACAAATGCAACGATCAGCTAGGCAATCTTCGCGAAACGGCTCTCGTTTGGCTTCTTTTAATGAGTTGCCAAGGGAATTTTAACGAAAACCGGGCAACAAATACGAGGCAGACAGCGATAGAACAGTATACGGCGTGGTGGTAACTGAGCGCCCGAAACTGTACGATGCTGCTAACGATTCACTCCTTATCTGTGCTGGTGCTGCATTGGGCAGGCCTGCTAATCCCTCCAGAAACACACGGGACCACGATACATCAACGGCTCTCGAACCAGGCTGATAGCGGACAGGTGGCCGCGCCCGGACGAGGGATACGCCCCGAAGCTTACGGGGCCGTTGGAGACCGGGTTGCCGACGATACCGCTCCCCTGCGGGCGGCGCTCACTGCCGCCTGTACGTCCGGGCAACCGTTGCTGATCAGCCGCCAGAAACGGTACCGGCTGACGGATCAGTTGACAGCCCCCGGCGCGCTTACGATGGTGGTTGAACCGGGAGCCGAACTCTTTCTGGATACAAGGACGCCGGGCAAACGGTTGCTATATACGCGGTCGAGCCTGACGCTCACGAACAGGGGCCTGATGACCGGCAGTTGGCGTATGGAGGGTCAACAGACCACTGCCGTATCGGGTGGCCAAATAAAAGGGCAGCACCTGATCCGGGTTGATGCGCCTGACACGGGCATGATCCGGGTTCGTATCACAGGCGGCGACTACCGGCGAAGTGGTGATCAGGCGATTGTGGTGTCACAGCAGAATAGCAGTCAGAATCGATTTACGAGCCTCATCATTGAAAATACGTCCATCCGCGACTGCTATCATGGGGTACACCTAAACAACCTCGACTGCCCGGCTCCCATTGTCGGCGCGGTTTTTCGGAATAATGTGATTCGAAACGTGGCGTCGAAAGGGCCGGGACTGATGCACTCACAGACCGAAGGCAGCGGTAACGGACTGACCACCTGGGGCCGCTTCGATCAATTGATGCTCCTCAACAACACCGTCGATTCGTGTGGGCGTATGGGCGTCGAACTGTTTATCCCACACGACCATTTTCTGCGCGGCTGGCATAATCGCAAGCTTCAGATCATAGGAAACCGCATTAGCAACTGCGGGTATTTTGCACTCTCACAACAGGGCGACAGCAATTACATTGCCCAGAATACCCTCACGAACTGGCATACCGATTACATCGAGATGCTCGGCAACGGAACGACGGTGGAAAACAACCTTCTTGACGGCGTCGGCTTCTCGACTACCTCCAGCGATCGCGGCAGTCAATCGGCGCTAGACAGGCACGACCTAACTGTACGCCAGAACAACTTCCGGCAGCGGTCCTTCCAGAAAACGGTCATCGAAGCCACCTTCTGCGAAAATGTGCTGATCGAAAAAAATACCATTCGCTGCACCGAGCGACAGGCGGGAACAACGGGGTTCAGGGCACCTATTTCAGTTGGCAACACCCTAAACGCCATCGTGCGCAACAACGTGATTACCGCCGCCTACCCATTTCAGGGACCCTTCTACAATTTTGGCCGTAATGCAGGACTTACCTGGGCCAACGACCGCCTGAACCTGACGGGCTACGCCCCCGATTCGCTGGCTAGTCTGTTTAGTGTTTACCAACTCCGAAACAGTACCATCCAGGGTATTCGGGTGGTGGCCCCCACTCGCCTGCAACTGCGCGATAATGCATTCAATGTGTTAAACTACACGGTAAACGGTTTGTATAGCTACGTTTGGACGGGGAGTCAGTTTGTTACTAAGCCCCTGACCAACAAAAACCTGCAACAAAATCCACCTACCTCGCCCGCGCCCGGCGACACGTACTGGCTTACCGATAACCCCACCGGCGACTGGAGCGGACAGGGCCGTAAACTAGCCACCTGGACGGGTAGCCAATGGGCATTTACGGCCGTGCAGGATGTGTTTCCCTACGAAACCAACGCCGCCAAAGAGCCATTCTATTCGCACGCTGGCCTGCCCACCAGAGCCGATAAGCCGGGGACCACGTACCTGCTGATGGACGGCCCCGGCCTGATGGGCGTGCGGTTCATCAACAATGACTTCTCGGGCGGCGGACGCGTTTCTGACCGTGACGGCAAACCGGCTTTCCGGTTCCTCAATACGCGCCTGTGGAAGGTGGGCATTATCAACACCGCCGAGGCGTTTGACAGCAAAGATTTACAGCTAAACGACATCAGCCGGTGAGCCTTCTAACGTACCTGGCCCTGATGGGCTCTACTGAAAAGCGGCGACTTTCCTGTTCGCCCAGAGCAGCGACAGGGCAATTAGACAGAAAGCTGATTCGATCAGGAGCCATTGCTGCCCAAACCTACCCAGCGCGCCGTCGGCCAGCACGGTAACAGCCCGCGACAGGGCATAAAAACCCCATAACAGGCCCAGAAAAGCTAAGCCTTTGGCAATATGGCGAACCATCAGGTAGAGCAGACTGATAAATAGCGTCAGCCCGACGCCGCCGTAGGCTCCCCGGATTGAACTGATCGCGCTGGTATTGGTCAGCTTGACCTGAACCAGATCCATGACCGATTGCGGATTGAAAAAAGCCATCACACTGACGGATAGCAGAGCCATTGCCGACAGCAGGATAAACCCCTGCGCCGACCATTTAAGTGTTGCCTGTAATTGCATCGTATTGCTGTTTAGTACGATGCAAAATTGAGCGCTCCATGCCTACCGGTTGTTGGTATTTGCCAAGATTTCAGACCTTGATGCTGTTCATGAACTTGCTGAAATTCGTTGGGTCGACGCCGATATAATTGGCCAGGTACTTGTGTGGCACCACTTGCAGGATATGCGGGCTTCGGCGCAGTAAGCCCCGGAATTTGTCGGCAGCTGAATAGCATTGTAACTCAACCAGCCGTTGTAACACGCCCGACAGCGCCTGCGTGAGCGCCATTCGCGTCATGGTTTCAACGGCCGGGTGGCGCTGCATCACCGTCTGCAAGTCGGCGTAAGGGGCGCGTAGGAAAACGGAAGGCGTCAGAGTTTCGAAATAGTACCGCGAAGGCTGCTGCAATAACAGCGAATCGACAACCCCGCCGAACGATGGGGCATACGAAAACACCAGCGTGGCTTCCCGGTCCTGTTCGTCGAGGTAATAGACCCGCTGCACCCCTTCTGCCACGAAATACAGGTAACCCTCCAACTCTCCGGCCACGGTGAGGAGGGTTTTACGCTTTGCCGAAAACGGCCTCCATAGACCCGAAAACGCCATCCAGTCGGGTTCCGCCAACGGATGAATCGCCTGAACAAGCTGCTCTAGTTGAGTTAACGGTAAACGAACTTGTGATGTGCTCATATACGCTCGAATCAACTTTCTATCAGACGCATCATTTGACGGGGTGCGGCTAATCATCCAATTTCAACTGATTTTCTTAGTTTATAAATCAGCTAGAAGCCAACTGATCAGCAACCACCTCCAAGCGGGTTTATTTATAGAAGAACGCGTAAAAGTGTACAGGCTAAATCGGATTCGTCGGTTTAAAAAGCGAACAAACAATAAACCCCTAACACTCTGTGAACAGATCATTAGGGGCTATTATCGTACCGGGTGCCGGACTCGAACCGGCATGTCCTTGCGAACAATGGTGTTTGAGACCATCGCGTCTACCGGTTCCGCCAACCCGGCAGGAGAACCGTACGTCGTTGCCGACGATGCGTTTTGTCAAACGTGGTGCAAAACTAGTGTTTTACGAATACTACACCCAAAGCCCATCGTCTTTTTTTTGGGTCATTTTGTCCTAAAAACCGCTATTGCGTTGCCTGTCAGCTGCTTGTACAGTTTTTACAGATACGTAGTTTTCGGCCTAATAGCCTACTACTCCAGGCGTAACGTACCTGAATGGCTATTGGGGTACGGCTGGGTACGTTGGTGAACCCTTTAGAGTAGTGCCAGGAACAGTCCGTTTATGCGACAGCGCATCGGTTACTCGTACCGCAGAGCGTCGATCGGGTCAAGTTTGGAGGCGCGAATGGCGGGGTAAATTCCCGAGAAAAGACCAACTGCTACGCAGACCAGCAGGCCGAGCATCATCCAGAGCCAGGGCAGCACAAACCGGCCTTCGCCATCGCTGCTAATCCCGAACGCCACGGCGTTCCCAATGGCAATGCTCAGCATGATTCCGACCAGTCCGCCCAGAATGCAGATTACGATAGCCTCGATGAGAAACTGCTGCCGGATACGCATCGGCGTCGCCCCCAGCGATTTCCGAATCCCAATTTCCCGGGTACGTTCCGTTACCGATACCAGCATGATGTTCATCAGGGCGATGGCCGCGCCCAGCAGCGTAATGGCTCCGATGCCAAAACCACCCCAACGCAGGTAGCCGGTGGTTTCTTCAATGTCTTTGACCAACGCATCGGCCCGCTCGATGTCAAACGAGTCGGGTTGCCCGAGGCGGTCCTGCCGAATCAGCCGCATCAGGCCAGTCGCTTCGCCAATGGCCATTTCCTGATCGCCGATTTCGGTTACTGAGGCCGTAATATCAAATGTCAGTTTACGTTCACCAGCCAGTTGACGGGCATTTTCGAGGGGCACCAACACCACCCGATCGTCGCCGCCGCCCGTCAGCGAGCCTTTTTTCTCCAGCACGCCCACCACCCGAAACTGACTGCCCAGCACCCGAATCAGCTGCCCAACGGGATTTACCTTTCCCTGAAACAGCGTGTTGGCCAGCTCATTACCGATCACAGCCACGGTCAGCGCATTGTCAATATCACCCGAGTTGATAGGGCGGCCCTGCCCGATTTTGTAGTTTTTGACGGTTAGGTACGCGTCATCGATGCCAACTACCTGCACGTTGGGGTTGGTCTTCTTCGAACCATATTTTACCTGACCCGCCCCCGAAACGAGCGTCGAGATCGAAATAGTGGCCCCGTATTTGTAGCGACGACGGAAGGTAATGGCTTCGTGGTAGTCGATGGGCTCGTCTTTCTGGATGATCCGTCCGCCAAACCGGCGCACTTCCTGCCGGGCCACAATGTTGAATACGTTGGCGCCTAACCCTTCAAAGTTGCTGTTCAGCGAAGCCTGTATGCCATCGATGGCCGTCAACGTACCCACCAGCGAGGTTATACCCAGCGCAATGATAAGGGCCGTCAGGATGGTGCGAAGCCGATTGCCCGCCACCGACCGCAACCCTTCGCGTATGTTTTCGAGTAGGTCCATAAGTTAATGTACAATGAACAATGCAGAATGAACAATGTCCTGGTAAAGAGCGCCACCCCGATTGGCGGTGGCGGTCCAAATTGTTCATCGTACATTGTACATTCAAAACCTTGTTTTGATCGTTACAAAACTACAATTCGGCGTTATCCACAATCTGCCAATGAAACGTCTGCTGTTACCGCTTATCCTTTTTCTGCTGTCGACGGCCTCGTTTGCCGCCAAAATTCTGGTGCCGATGGACGAGACGCAGAAAAATCACCTGAAGGCCTATGGAATCGCCTATTGGGTACTGAAAACGCATGAAACCGAAATCGACTGGCTGCTGAATTACCGGGGCGGGGCGTTTCTGATGCCGCAATCGCCCACCTTCACCAACGAAATGCTCATTCGGGGGGTGTCGTATGAAGTAATCTCCGACGCCGATGCTGCCAATATTCTGGCCGAAATCGCGTCGCCCAACGCCAACATGGATGCCGTCAAGCTCCAGAAAGCGCCCAAAGTGGCGGTGTATTCGCCCAAGACCAAACAGCCTTGGGACGACGCCGTTACGATGGTGATGACCTACGCCGAAATCCCTTATGATGTGGTATTCGACGAAGAAGTGCTCGACGGCAAGCTGCCCGAATACGACTGGCTACACCTGCACCACGAGGACTTCACGGGGCAGTTTGGCAAGTTTTTTCACATGAAAGACCAGCCATGGTACATCGCCCAGCGCCGCGAGGCTGAACTTATTACGCGCAAGTTTGGCTACAGCAAAGTGCCGCAGATGAAGCTGGCGGTGGTGAAGAAGATCCGCGATTTTGCCTTGGGTGGCGGCTATATGTTTGCCATGTGCAACGCCACAGACACCTACGACATCGCGCTGGCGGCGCAGAATACCGACATCGTCGACGCCTTCTACGACGGTGACCCGTTCGACCCGCAGGCTAACAGCAAGCTGGATTTCAGCCAAACAATGGCCTTCAAGGATTTTCAGGTGTACACCAATCCGTACATGATCGAGTTTTCGAACATCGACAACCAACCCGAAGAGCGGGGCCTGAGCGAGCACAACGACTACTTCACGCTGTTCCAGTTTTCGGCCAAGTGGAACCCCATCCCGACCATGCTCACGCAAAACCATCAGAGCACGATCAAAGGGTTTATGGGCCAGACTACGGCCTTCAAGAAAGCCTACATCAAACCGCAGGTCGATATTCTGGCCGAGAACCGGTCGGTCGGTGAGGCGCGCTACATTCACGCCCCCTATGGCAAAGGCTTCTTTACGTTCTACGGCGGCCACGACCCGGAAGACTACCGTCACGAAATCGGTGAAGAGCCTACCGACCTGAACCTGCACCCCAATTCGGCCGGCTACCGCCTCATCCTGAATAATATTCTGTTTCCCGCCGCAAAGAAAAAGAAACAAAAAACATAGCCGCGCCTAAGGTTGTACTCGGAATATGAGCGTTGGTGTATATATTTCCGCAACCAACGTTTTCCTACAACTCCTATGCCCGTGTATACCGAAACCCAACAGAATCCTTACCGCTGGTATTTCCTGATTGCCGCCATCCTCGCCGAGGGCATCACGTTGGCTTTCCTCCTGAACCGATTCCCGGTTTTGCAGGCCGACCCCGTTTTGCTGGGCGCCCTGCTGGTGGGTCAGTTGGTTTTCCTGCTTGTGTTGACGTGTTCCTTTTTTCGGCGGCTCGACCTGCGCATCGACGAGGCTGGTATCCATTACCGGGTACCGCTGGCTTGGGCGCGCTGGCAGCAGATTCCGTGGGCCGATGTTGACCGGCTATACGTGCGTGAGTACGCCCTGTTTGGCGAATACCCAAAAGGTCGTCTGGGACTTCGTCAAGGGCCCAATGGCTTTGCCTTTGCGCCATTCCACGGTCAGTTCGGGCTGCAAATCGAGAAGACGACCGGTGGGAAGGTGCTGTTGGGTACGCAACAGGCAGCGGCTTTAACCACGTACCTGACGAACCACGCGGCCTTAAATCCCGTTGCTGGGGCATGACCGAAACCAATAACAAGATCATC
The DNA here is from genome assembly GCF_041321105.1 of Fibrella musci. NCBI lineage: Bacteria > Pseudomonadati > Bacteroidota > Cytophagia > Cytophagales > Spirosomataceae > Fibrella > Fibrella musci. The sequence goes on from NZ_JBGGWD010000001.1 coordinate 275,665, forward strand.
AACTGGTTTAAACGCCTCGGCTGGGCGGGTTTCTTCTTTTTTCTGATCAAAGGGCTGACACTGTATGTGCTGCTCCCGTACCTGATTGCCCGCGGCTGCATCAATAAATAGACGGTCCTACAATCGACCTACCGATTAAGCAACATTTGGCAACCCGGCAGGTCTTTTTTGCATCTTTGAAGGGTAGTTTTTCCCTCTAAACGCGATGCAAGCGGCTCTTCCAACCTCTTTCTCTCAAGAAACCACAGTCCGTGCCACCAACTGGCGACTGGGTATTCCAACCTACGCCTACGCGGTCGTCTTTTCGTCGTTCTGTATCGTGATGGGCCTGCTCTGGGACATCATGTGGCACATGAGCATCGGGCGCGATGGGTTGTTTTCGGCTCCCCACGTGGTCATGTATGTGGGTGCCATCGTGGCGGGTCTGTTTTCGGCTTACCAGATTCTGTCGATCACGTTCCAGAAAAACCACCCAGACCGGGCGCACTCGGTTAATTTCTGGGGTGTTTTCTACGGCTCACTGGGAGCCATGTATTGTGTCTGGGGGGCTCTGGCGATGCTTACCTCCGCCCCCTTCGACGACTGGTGGCACAACACCTACGGCCTCGACGTGCAGATTCTGACGCCGCCACACACGATTCTGCTGGTGGGGATGATGATGGTACAGTTAGGGGCCATCGTCGCCGTGCTTTCGCTGCAAAATGGGGCCAAGGCGGGACTAACCCAATCCGATGATCGGCAACAGGGTCGTATCCGACTGTTGTTCATGCTGTCGAGTGCGTTTATGCTCAGTGTCTTGTTCGTGCTGGTATCCGAAAATCTGGGCCGGTATGCCGCCCATAATTCATCGTACTACATCAACGCCGCCATTATTTTCCCGTTCATGTTGCTGGCGATTGGCCGGGCGGCTACGGGCGGCCGTGGGCAGGGAAGGCTTTTCCAGTTTCCCATTACGCTGGTGGCAGCGCTCTACATGCTGGTGATTGCCGTGCCGAGTTGGGTGCTGTCGCTGATGCCCGCTACCCCCAAACTGGGGCCGGTCGCCAACCCGATTACTACCTATCAGGCCTTTATATTTCCGATGCTGCTGGTCATTCCGGCTTTCGCGCTCGACTGGCTCCTGAACCGGTTCAGCACGCCGCAACGTACCCAGAAACCGATGAACGACTGGCTGCTGGCAGCCTTGACCGGAGCGGCGTTTATTCTTGTTTTTCTGGCCGTACAGTGGCCCTTCGGTGGCTTTCTGCACGAATCGCCCTACGCCCGCAACTGGTTCTTTATGAGCAATTCATGGAGCTACGATAACTCGCCCGATTGGCAGTATCGTTACAAATTCAGCCCCTGGTTCGACCAAACCACTGCGCAGTTTGCCATTGGGTTCGCTAAAGCCCTGCTCATCGCCATGATCTCCGCACGGGTTGGCCTGTGGTGGGGCAACTGGATGCGCCGCGTCGTGCGTTGATTCTCAATGTACGATGTACGATGTACGATGCACAATGGGCTGGCGCATCTGGCTGGTTACCGCTCATAGTCGCGCCCGACCCTTCATTGTGCATCGTGCATTGTGCATCGTGCATTAAGAATCGTGCATTGTGCATCGTGCATTGTACATCGTACATTATCCATTATCCATTCCCCTTCCTCTTATGAACCCCTTCCGTCTTTTACTTTCGCTCGTTTTCTTGATTGTGCTGTCGCTGGCCGCCCAGGCACATGTGGGCAGCGCGGGCGTGATTGTGCAGAAACAGGCTGGTAAGTACCAGTTGCTCATCAGCGTGCAGCCCCCCGACGTGGTACCCGGCACGGCACAGATAACGGTATTTGTCGAAAAAGGTCGCCCCAGCCGCATTCAGGGACGACCGGTGTACTTTTTTGAGGGCGACGAAGGCGCCCCTGAAGCCGACCCGCTTACGGCCGTCGAGAACAATCGCTACCAGGGTTCGGTCTGGCTGATGGAATCGGGCTCAACCAGTATTCAGTTGCAGATAGACGGACCCGATGGCAAAGCCGATGTAGTGGTGCCCATCCTGGCCACGTCGACCGCGACGCGCGAGATGCCCGCCGGAACCGGGGCCGGGCTGGCTGCAATGGGGTTGTTGCTGTTTGTGATGCTCGTGACGATTCTGGGAGCCAGCAACGCCGATGGCGTTACCGCACCAGGTACGTTAGCACGCTCGTTTCGGCGTCGGCGATTGGTGGGTATGGGCGTGGGTGGCGTCCTGCTCATACTGGTACTGACCGGTGGGCGCATGTGGTGGCAAAGCTGGGCCGATGAATACCGCACCTACCAGCTCTACAAACCGGTGCCGCTCATCAGCACGGCCCAACCCGACAACGGTCCGGGCCGCGCTGGGCAAATACTGCTGACTATGCAACCCGACACGACGGGCTTTCACGACAACTGGAACCGCCGCCGCGATTTCAACCTGCTGGTACCTGATCACGGCAAGCTGCTGCATACCTTTCTGGTGCGGGTGCCGGGCCTCGACGCTTTCGCCCACCTCCACCCTACCCGCCGCGATTCGTTGCACTTCGAAGCCCGGCTACCCAATCTGCCCGGCGGTCGGTATCTGTTGTATACGGATGTCGTTTACCGGTCTGGCTATGCCGAAACCCTGACTGACACGGTCGATATTCCTGCCCTGAAGGTGACAGCCGCACCCGCCGCCCAACGCACCACCGACCCCGACGATAGCTACATTGTTGCGGAACCGATGGGCGTGAAGCAGGAAGCCGTAGGCAAATTGCACCTCGATGCCGACATGGTTGCCTGTGGTAAACCGGGGGCCAGCACGAAACTGGCCGACGGCTCCACGATGATCTGGACCGATAAGCCCGCCTCTGTGCTCGATGCCGGGCAACTCTATACGTTGAAGTTTGCCGTGGCCGATGCCACTGGAAAAGCCGCCAAGCTGGAGCCGTATCTGGGCATGAGTGGCCACGCGGCCATTCTGCGTTCCGATGGCACGGTATACATTCACCTCCACCCCGTAGGTACGTATTCGATGGCTTCGGAACAACTGCTCACCAACCGCATTGCCGATACCACCCGCCACGTACCGCAGCTCAACGGTGCCCGCTTCCGCGACAGCATCGACACGTACCTGAGCCAGTTGAAAGGCCAACCCGCTTCGGCCCAGACGGCAGGCATGGTGGGGATGGTTCACCCTGAAGGCATTAACAACATGGTCACGTTTCCCTATGCTTTCCCACGGGCGGGGCACTATCGCGTTTGGGTACAGGTGAAGCGCAACGGAAAAGTGTTGACTGGCGTTTTCGATACGCAGGTGCGCGAGTAACAACGCCTATGCGTTCGGGTCAATCCAGGTCGGTTCGTTTGTGCTGGATAAGATAAAGCAGGCTTCGCCAAGAAACCGTTGTCAATAGCAGTCAACAACACGAATAGTTGAGTAAACCTATACGTAGCTTACACCCAGCAAAGAGTATTTTCAATCAGGCAGCTATTTCTACGTGCCATGGCTCCTTTCACCAGCTTTTGCAATCGACCATCAGCTTCTGCCCGTATCATTGAGGCAGCGCATAGGCAACGTACCTGTCGCCCGATTTGGATTTCAGTTTGCCGCCGCCGCAGGCGATTACGACAAACTGCCTGCCCCCTACCGAATAGGTAGACGGCGACGCGTAGCCAGCCGTTGGTAAGGCCGTTTGCCAGATCGTTTTTCCCGTTTTTGTATTAATGGCCCGAAACTGCGCGTCTTTGCTGGCTGCGATGAAGAGCAGGCCACTACCCGTAACCAGTGGACCACCGTAGTTGTCGGTACCGGTTGGCGGAATGCCCTTGGCTGTCAGTTCGGGATACTCGCCCAGCGGCACCTGCCACCGGTGTTCGCCGGTATTGAGGTCGATGGCCGTCAACGTACCCCAGGGCGGCGCACTCACCGGGTATCCATTGCTATCGTACCAGCGGTTGTAGCCCGTATGCTGGTAAGGTACGTCTCCTCGCTTCGCCTGAACCGATTGCGCGGCACTGGCTCTGTTCTGGAGAAAATCAACGATGGCGTTGCGTTCACGCTCGGGCAGGTGCGAAAACGAAGGCATCATGCCCCGGCCTTTGAGCAGCACCTGATGGATCGCGTCGGTAGATAGCCGCTTGTCGATGTCCACCAGCGATGGATACGAACCGTCGTGATTGCCTCGCCGATCGGCACCGTGGCAGGACGCGCAGTTGGCCTGGTATACTTGACTACTGGTTACCAGCGCGTTGGCAACGGGTTGTTCTTTCCGGATCAGCGTTGAAAAGCACGGATTCTGTTTGGCCGGAATGTAGATCGTCCCGGCCGGGTCGGTAGCCGCACCGCCCCACTGGGCACCGCCATCGGTTCCGGGGAAGAAAATTGTTGTTTCGGCCGTCAGTGGTATATAGGGGCTACCGGTTCGGGCTTTGCGCAACATAGCCACAATGTCGGATCGGTTCGAGGCCCAGGGATTGATATCTTTTTCGGTGAACGTCTGCTGCGTAAAGGGGACCGGTTTCAACGGGATTGGCTGCGTTGGGCTGGTCTTTTCGCCGGCTACCCCATCGCCCGGAAACGCTTTTTCAACGATCGGAAACAGCGGTTTGCCCGTCACCCGGTCGAAAACGAACACATGGCCCTGTTTGGTCAATTGCGCCACGGCATCGATGCGTTTCCCGGCCTGTACAACCGTCAGCAGATTAGGCGGCGAGGGCGGGTCACGGTCCCAGATGTCGTGGTGAACGAACTGAAAATGCCAGAGTCGTTTGCCGGTAGCGGCATCGAGAGCGATCAGGCAATTGGCAAACAGGTTGTCGCCCAGGCGGTTTCCACCATAGAAATCGTAAGCTGCTGAGCCTGTAGGTACGTATACGATGCCCCGCGCCCGGTCGATAGCCATGCCCGCCCAGGCGTTAGCGCCACCGAGGCGTTGGCGCGGGTTGGCCGGCGACCAGCTTGCATACCCATACTCGCCCGGTTGCGGGATGGTGTGAAACGTCCAGACAAGCTGCCCGGTACGCACGTCGTAGGCTCGCACATCACCCAGCAGCGCGGTTTCACCTTCAGCCAGACGCGCTCCAACAATCAGCCGGTTTTTATAGGTGGTATTGGGCGTATTGGCCCGAACGTAGTTATCAGCACCGGGCCGATCGATGCCGTCTTTCAGGTTGATGCGCCCGGCGTTTCCGAACGTGCGAATGACCTCACCTGTTTTGGCATCCAGGGCGTAGATACCGCCGCCCGCGCCAAAGAAAATGCGCGCCTCGGTTCCCTCGGCCCAGTACGTAACGCCCCGGCTGGTGGTCCCGTCGGTATCGGGCAGGCGGGTTTTCCAGATTTCGCGACCCGTTGCGGCGTCGATGGCAAACGCCTGCGTGTTGGCCGACACGCCATAGAGCACACCACCAATGATGATCGGGTTGCACTGCATCTGGGTGCTATTCCGAACGGTATCGGCCCCGCCCGACGCATAACTCCAGGCTACAGTCAGTTGCTGTACGTTGCCGGGCGTTATCTGGCGCAACGCCGAGTAATGACTCCGCTGCCCATCACCATGGTACTCCGACCAGTTGGTATCGGGCTCGACCCGGCTGATTCTCAGGCAGCATAAGCCCGACAGGGCAAGTACACCCACCGCCAGTCGCTGACTTGTTTTTGTGTTGAGCATGGTACGTTGTCAGTTCATGTTACGGCTAACCGATCGACCCGGTTGGCAAGTCTCTTTCCACAATTTCATCACTCGCTTTTTCCTTCAGGAGCAGCCTAGGCCCGGTGCTCCTCGGCACGATTGCCAGAACGTGTTTCGGGCATTAATCTGATCCGGGAAGTCGGGCATCATGGTTGCTGTTGACTAGCGGCTTCAGATGCCTCGCTCACGTAGGAAGGATAACCCACGCGCCTATACAGGTTGGCCAGCCGGTGGGCGTGTTCGTCGTAGGCGCTTTCAAACAACGTGACCGCCCGTTCCGCACCAACCACGTTCCCCGCCGACAGTACCTTAGGCGGGTTTCCGGCTTCCATCAACAGCCGGGCGACTTCGGCCTTGATGCAGTTGACCACTACCGCGCCCCCCACCGTGGAACCGGGCGCAACGGGCGTATCCAGACCCGGAATGGTCAGCATGGCATCGCCAACGGGCGCACCGGTGTCCAGAATCAGATCGGCAAAGTCGCTTGGTTTTTTACCATCCTGTCGTTTGCTCGTACTGGCTTCGGCGTGTTCCTTGGTGATCAGGGCCACCACCCGAATACCGCGCTGCTGAAAGAGTTCGGCCATTTCGATCGGCACCACGTTGCAGCCACTCGACGAAATGACCAGGGCACTGTCTTGCTCCGAGAGGTCGAAGTTGCGCAGGATCCGGTCGGCCAGGCCAGGTACGTTTTCCAGGAACATGGCCTGCCGCTGTCCGTTGGCGCCTACCACCAGGTTATGAAACGACAGCGACAGTTCGACAATGGGGTTGAAACCAGGAAAGGAACCGTAGCGGGGCCACATCTCCTCGACCATGATCCGGCTGTGGCCACTGCCAAAGAGGTGGACCATGCGCCCGGCAAGTATGGTCTGGCTGAACCACTGAGCGGCCTGCTGAATGGCATCGGCCTGTTGCTCGATGGTTGCCAGCAGGTCGCGGGTACGTTGAATGTAATTGAGAGTGGGGGTCATAAAGTCAGTTAGTGTGTCAGGAATGCGGCCGCACCAATGGCACCGGCCCAGTCTTCAAAATGCGCTTTTCGGATAACGGTCTTCTTCCCGGCGGGTCGCCACTCAAACAGGTCCATAAACGTGTCGAGCGGAGTTAACAAGGCAGCGCCGGCCTGCATGATGCCGCCGCCCAGCACCACGACTTCGGGCGAAAACGCATTGGCCAGCGACGCAATGGCTACAGCCAGATGGCGAACAGACGTCAGCCAGACCTGCGTTGCCAGCGGCTCGCCCTGCTGATACGCGGCCACCAGTTCGTGGGTTGAGGTGTAGCGGCCAAACGAACGCTTGCCCACCGTTACGTTCCCGATGGCGTCTTCCAGGCTACCAGGTACGTTGGTAATGTCGATTTGTCCGCTGTCGGCGTTCAGGGTTATGTGGCCCAGATGCCCCGCCATCTGAAAGAAACCCTGGTAGAGCTGTCCGTTGAGCAACAGCCCGCCCCCTACGCCCGTACCCAGCGTCAGCACCAAGCCGTGTTGTATACCGGACAGTGCCCCAAAACGGGCTTCGGCCATCAGGGCCGCGTGGGCATCGTTGAGCACCCGAACCGGCTTTTCCAGAAATGCCGACCAGTCGAACCCTTCCAGCCCCAGCAGGCGACCCGGCATACAGGCAATGGCCCGGTTGTCGGGGGTAGGCAGGCCCGGCGCTGACAGGCCGATACCGTCTACAGGCTCGACTGCCAGCCGGGTCAGCGCCTGAGCCGTTTCGGCAACGGCCGTTTGCCAGTTCGCGCCATTTGCATCACCAGTTGGGGTAACGAGTTGGTGAATGACCTTGCCCGTATCGGGGTTGATCAGCACGCCTTTAATACGGGTTCCGCCTAAATCGATGCCTATTGCTTGTTCCAAGTTACGTGTGGGTTAAGCGTTACAACTATCCTTCGCTGACGCTCCAGCCCCCGTCGGCCGATAGCATCGGGCCGGTGGTGAAACGTGATGTCTCCGACCGGCGCATGTTGCCAGACCAAGTATGCTCATTTTCTAAAACCAAATGTAACAGCAATCTATTCTACAGCAATTAACTCATTATAATAAGCGCTTCATTACATAAATAGAAATCTTATTATCAATCAGTTACCATAGTTTTCTAACAACTTAACAGTATGAATTTTTGCGCCCTCCATCGATACTTGAGCGGTTCACTACCTTTACGGGCCGTATGACTAACCAACCCAATCGCATTCCGCAATACCAGCATCTGTACGAGGTGCTCCGGCAGGATATTATTCGGGGGGTGTTCAAGGCGGGTGATTTGCTGCCTTCAGAAAGTGTACTTCAGCAGCAGTACCGGCTCACGCAACCAACGATTCGGCAGGCGCTGTCGCTGCTGGTGCAGGAAGGGTAAATTCGGGAACATCAGGGGAAGGGCAGCATTGTGCAGTCGATCCCGATTGGGTTGGGGGTGATGTCGCTGAAAACCCATGCCGCGCAGGCCGACGACAAGCCCACGCAACCCGAGGAACTGCCAGCAGAACAGATTACGACAGTCATTCTGGTCAGGCCCGTGCTGGGTACGTTCCCCGAGGAGCTGTTGTTTTTCCCCGCCGATGAACAGCAAGACGCGACCTACTATAACCTGGAACGCCTTCGGTCGGTGAATGGCACGCCGGTGTTTTACGAAAAACTGATTTTACCCAATCGGTATCTGCCCAATCTGACCCGGCAACGGGTGGAGAACCGCTCCTTTTTCGACCTGCTGCGGACTAAATATGGCCTGGTTGTCATGGGCGGAGAACAAAAGATTCTGGCGCTGCCCGCCGACCCGGCGATTGCCCGTCAGTTACAGATCGACCCTGGCAGCCCGGTCTTACGGCTCGAAAAACGGATCGATACAAACAAAAGCGATTTCAGCTTTTTCTGCCTACTCTATGCCCGCACCGATCAGTTTCTGTTGCAGGGTCGGTTTTGAGCAGTCGGTGGCCGTTTGCCGGAAAGCGGTTTGTTAATTCACGAAGCTTTGGCTACGCCTTACTTCAGTTTGCGGCGCGTGGTGGGAATTGGGTACGTTACTTCGGGCTGTAGCGTCCAACCGGGAAGGTTATGAGCCAATTCGGTGGCCTGCTCGTCGGTTAGTTCAACCAGTAATGCCCGGCGGCTTCGGTCGATAATCGGCCCGCGCTGACCAATAAGCGTCAGTTCATCGGGCGTGGGACCGTCGGGGTTGGTTGTGTGCAGAACGTAGCGTGCCATGTCTGTTAGCCGACAAACTGGCCCGTTCCTTCAAATGTAGGTCCGAATCCCAGCGGCTGCACCTTGCTTTGCAGGTACGTCAGCATCGCGTTGGCGCGGGCGTCGGTGCGGGGCATCGCCAGGATGTCGGGTTGGGTGGCTAACAGGCGCGCCGCGACACCCGTCGCCAGTGGACAAGCCATGGATGTGCCACTCAGCGGCGCGTAGCCACCGGGTACGGTCGAAATAATACCGACGCCGGGAGCAATGAAGTCTACTTCCGGGCCGATGTTGGAGAAGCCCGCCACAAAGTTTTTCTTATCGGTGCCAAATGGCGCTACGGCGTAGGGTGCGTCGGTGGTGTTGGCGGGTACGGTGCCTTTTCGGCCCATCGCTCCTACCGCCAGCGACAGCGAAAACGACGCCGGGAAGCTTACCGGCGAGCGGTCGTCGTTGCCGGTCGCCACGAAACAGAGCGTGCCTTTGCTGCGGGCAAACGTAATGGCGTCTTTGGTGGCGTCGTCGGCTGGCCCACCGCCGAGGCTCATGTTGATGAGGTCGCAGCCATCGGCCACGGCCTGTTCGATCGCCTTCACAATCGCGAAATTCGACGCCCCATCGGCATTCTTACCAAAGACGCGGTAGGCCCGCAATTCGACGCCCGGCGCAGCCCCACGCACACCTGACGGCGACGTACCCCGCGCGCCTACGATACCCGCCACGTGCGAGCCATGTTCGTCAACGTCGGCATAGTCGGTGGGGCTTTCGCCCGTGACCGTGCAGGCACCACCCGTAATCACCAGGTCGGGGTGCGGCCCCGAGCCGGTGTCGATAATCCCCACGCGAACGCCTTTTCCGACGGTCAGGTCGGTCTGCGCGGATGGGTAGAAAAACTGTTTGGCGTCGATATAGTCGAGTTTGAGCGGTTGCAGCGTAAAGACCTGGTCGTTGGTGAGAGTCAGGTTCTTCCGCCACAGGCTCCAGTATCCCACCTTGGGATAGCCAAACAACTGCTCTATTTTCTTACCACCAATGTTTCTGAACGACACGACGCCCTGCGCGTTGGTGGTGCCCTGTTCACCCTGTCGCTGCGCAAAATTGGTAAACGCAATCACCGTAACGCCCGCTATCGGGCTACCTGTTTTGGCATCGGTCAGTTTGATGCGCACCCCCACGCGGGGTTGGCCCTGCATGACCCGAAACGGCTGCAACACCTTCTCGCGCTGTACCTGCGGGTAGTAGAACACTTCCGGCACAATGCGCACGCCCGGCAGTTGGGCACGTACCTGCGCCAGATCGGTATCGGCAATCTGCACCAGTTTCGGGCCGCCCTCGCTGCTGGTGTCCATCACCACCGCCCCAACGGGTTCCGTACCGTCAAGTACGTCGTCGAGCCGGACCGTTTCAGTGAGCCGGGCAAAAGCTGTTTCGAGTGCACTGCCCGCTTCGGGAGCCGTGAAGTGGAGACCGGTGGTAGGCAGTAGCAGGTAATTACGCACGATCGGAGTAGGCATAGGGACGGCGACGAACGGGTTAACGGTGCTCAGTCGAAAACATTTCGTTACTCAAGTTAGTCATTTCAGACATAAACATCCTCCTGATATGCCCACTTCCAAACCAACGGTCACGCTGAACAAGGACCGCCAACGCTTTGAGCTGATCATCGACGGAAAACGCTCGTTGATCGCTTACGTTCAGCCCGACGACCACACGCTGGCGCTCACCCACACCGAAGTCCACCCCGATCTGGAAGGCAAAGGCATTGGCTCGCGGCTAGTGCAGCAAACGCTTGAGTATGTCGAGCAGCACAACCTCAAAATTGTGCCGCTTTGCCCATTCGTATCCGTTTATCTCAAGCGTCATCCCGAGTGGAATCGCGTCGTTTCGACGGAGTACAGCGAGGCCGATTTCTGAGGGCAAGCGGGCTGGTCAAACCTGCCGGAGTTTTTCCCAACCCAAACTGCGGAAGGCAGCAGTTAACGATTTAGCTAACTAGTTGTACCAAACAAAGAGTTAGTCGTCTAAGCGGGCCAATTTCAGCGCTTTACAGCCACAGCACTACATTAAAACGCGATTAAGCCGTATTTTGAGGGAATCTTTTCACGTACTCACTTCATTCCCTCATGCCCATTACGTCTATCAAATCACTAGTGCTGGCCAGTGTATTGGCTGGCCTGCTCGCTCCATCGGCGCAGGCTCAATCGCGGCGCGGGCGCTCAGGTACGTCGGTTAACACGGCCTCGTCAGGTACGTTGCCGGTCTCCCCTACACTCTTTAACGGCCTGCGGTGGCGCAACATCGGCCCCTTCCGGGCGGGCCGTTCACTGGCCGTAGCGGGTCACCCCGACCACTCGCAAACTTATTACTTCGGTGCAACGGGCGGCGGGGTCTGGAAAACCGTCAACGGCGGGGCTTCCTGGACCTGCGTGTCTGACAGCGTCTTCCAGTCGTCGTCGGTGGGGGCAATTACCGTGGCTCCCTCCGACCCCAACGTGATTTATGTAGGCATGGGCGAGGCCGAAATCCGCAGCAACATCAGCTACGGCGATGGCGTCTATAAAAGCACCGACGGAGGGAAATCGTGGCGACACATGGGCCTGAAACAGGCCGACGCCATCGGCAACATCGAGGTACATCCGCAGAATCCCAATCTGGTCTACGCCGCGGCGCTCGGCAACCCGTTTGCGCCCAATGCCGAACGAGGCGTTTTTCGCTCGACCGACGGCGGCGCCACCTGGAGCAAGGTACTGTTCAAGAACGACAGCACGGGTGCGGCCACCGTCCGGCTCGACCCCAGCAACCCCAGTATCGTATACGCCACGCTCTGGCAGGCTTACCGCAACGGGCACTCCATGAGCAGCGGTGGCCCCGGCTGTGGGCTGTACAAAAGCACCGACGGCGGCACCACCTGGCAGTCGCTCAACGAAAAACCGGGCATGCCGCGCGGTTTGCTGGGTAAAATCGGGCTGGCCGTGGCCCCCAGCAATGGCAACCGGCTCTATGCGCTGATTGAAAATGCGAAGGGGGGCCTCTACCGTTCCGACGATGGCGGCGAACACTGGTCGCTGCTCAACGACGATAAAAACCTCTGGCAACGACCCTGGTACTACATGATGCTGGGCGTAGCGCCACAAAACGAAAACGACCTGATCGTTCTGAACGTGAATGCGTTACGATCGCGCGATGGCGGTAAGAGCTTCAGCCGGGTGCCGGTGCATCATGGCGACACGCACGACGTCTGGTTCAATCCCAAAAACCCGATGAACTTCGCCATCGCCGACGACGGCGGGGCCGAAATCACGTTCGACGGCGGCAACACGTTCTCCGACATCGCCATCCCGACGGCGCAGTTCTACCACGTATCGCTCGACAGCGATTTTCCGTATAACGTCTACGGCGCGCAGCAGGATAACAGCTCGATCCGAATCGCCAGCCGCACCGACGGCTACAGCATCGGGCAGAGTGCCTGGTATCCGGTGGCGGGGGGCGAAGCGGGCTACATTGCCGCCGACCCGAAAGACCCGAAGATCACGTTCGGCGGTGAATATGACGGATTTATGTCGAAGCACGACGCGCGCACCAGCCAGACGTCGGCCATTTCGGTCTATCCAGAAGGCGCCATTGGGGCACCGGCGTCGGTAAAGAAATACCGCTTTCAGTGGACGTACCCCATCCTGTTTTCGCCCCACGACCCCAGCGTGCTGTATGCTACCTCCAACCACGTGCACCGGTCGACCGACGCGGGGCATTCGTGGGAAGACCTTAGCCCAGACCTGACCCGCCACGAGCCAAAAACGATTGGTGAAACGGGCGGCCCGATCACCAAAGATATGACCGGCGCCGAGATTTACGCCACCATCTTCACCTTCGCCGAAGCGCCGACCGAAAAAGGCGTTTTCTGGGCCGGTTCCGACGATGGGCTGCTGCACGTCAGCCGTGATGCGGGCAAAAACTGGCAGAACGTGAGCCTGCCCGCAGGCCAGTTGCCCGAGTTTGCGCTGATGAGCCTCATTCACCCGTCGGAACACGTACCCGGCAAGGCGTATCTGGCGGCTAACCGCTACATGAGCGGCGACCGGAAACCGTATCTGTTCAAGACCACCGATTACGGCAAAACCTGGACAGCCATTACCAGCGGCATTCCCGCCGATGAGTATTGCCGTGTGGTGCGCGACGATCCCGAGCAGCCGGGCCTGCTATTTGCCGGTACCGAGCGGGGCATCTACGTGTCGTTCAACGACGGCGCCAACTGGCAGCGGCTCAACCAGAACCTACCCATCTCGCCCATCCGCGATTTGCAGATTCATAAGCGCGAGAAAGACCTGGTGGTAGCTACCCACGGCCGGTCATTCTGGATTATGGACGACATCACGCCCCTGCGCGAACTGGCACGCCTCGGTAGCCAATCGCCCGTTTCAACAACCAAACCGATGCTGTTTGCACCACGCCACGCCTACCGCATGCTGGGTGGCAACGCCCGCAGCCAGGCTACAGAAGGCGAAAATGCCGAAAACGGGGTGCTGGTGCGGTATTTCCTACCCAAGGCACCGACCAACGAATTGCGCCTCCAGTTCCTGACAGCCAAAGGCGACACGATCATCAGCTATTCGGACCGGAAAGACAAAAAGGGCAAGCCGCTGACGCTCTCGAAAGAGTTTTATGAAGACGTAAAACTGAAACGCCCTGGCACTGCGCCTGCCCTACCCGGTCTCAACCAGTTTGTTTGGGACATGCGCTACCCGGATGCCGTGGCCGTAGAAGGCACCAACGTGATGTGGTCGGGCGATGGCGTAGGCGTGAAAGTAGCACCAGGGCGTTACCGGGTGCGGCTCCTGCTGGGCGACTCGCTAGTGGGTGAGCAGCCCATCGAGATTCGCAAAGACCCGCGCCTTCCCTTCTCCGAGGCCGACTATGCCGAGCAGTTTGCGTTCGTGAAGCAGTGCAATGACAAACTCTCGGAAGCGCACCGGGGCATCAATCAGTTGCGGGCCGTTCGGGCGTCGGTCAACAGCTACATGGGTACGTTGAAAGACAGCACCGTGATCAAGAAATTCACCGCTCTCACCAAGCCGATGCTGGCCGATCTGGATGCACTGGAAGCCACGCTGATGCAGCCCAAAGCCAAAGCGCCACAGGATGTATTGGCCCACCCCATCCGCCTCAACGACAAGCTGGCGGGCCTCGCTTCGATGATGGCCGGTGCCGATGGTAAGCCCACTAAAGCCGCCCACGTTGTCTATGCCGACCTCGCCCGGCAGATCGACGCGGCGCTGGTGAAGCTGAAAGACATAACCGGCAAGCAGGTGCCCGCTTTCAACCAACTGGTCAGCGAGCAGAAAATTCCCGCCATCGTAGTCGATAGCAAAGGATTCTAGGCCCGTATCTGCTGCTATATTCAAACGGGGAACGTACCCACAGCCGAGTTGGGTACGTTCCCCGTTTTGCCGTTGAACTGTTTTTAGGTAGCTTTCCGTTGTCAAATGACAAGAGCATAGCTAGCAAAAGACAATGAACGTATCTGTGAAACGTATTGTGGACGGGTTGGGCGGCATGCAGTTCTTCAAACGCCCTATTCAGCACGAGTTTGACTTGATGGAGGTAGTCAGAGAAGGCTTACCCATTGCCTCGGTTGAATTCCTGCGCCATAATTTTGGCCTGACCAACAAGCAGATGAGTACCTTCTTGGCTATTTCGGAGAGCACGTATCAACGCCGACTTCGGGCGCAAAGCACGTTGACCCCCGACGAAACCGAAAAAGCGATTTCCTTGTCGGAACTGTACGAAAAAGGCATGGAAGTCTTTGAAAATAAAGACGATCTGGAGCAGTGGTTCAATGCTCCGGTACAAAACCTGCAGAACCGGAAGCCGATCGACCTGCTCGATACCATGCTGGGACGCGCACAGGTAATGACCGTGCTTAACGCGCTATTACACGGAATTTATCTGTAATTGAGTCGAATCGAGCAAGGGGTGTGTGGTTACGGGGCACGCCAAGGCTCCACGTTTGTTCCATGAAACTTTATCGCTTATCGAAACGCCAGTTTGCCAGTGATGTAGGTGGCACGGGCGGATTATATGGCGCAGGGCGCTGGCACCGGCAGGGCACCCGCTTGCTCTACACATCAGAACACGCGTCGCTGGCGATTTTGGAAATTCTGGGTAATTCAGAGATACTACCTAAAAACTACGCACTAATAACCTACGACGTACCTGATCAGGCCAGTATGCTTACCCTTTCCGTTAACGACTTACCAGCAAATTGGACTCGCTCACCCGCTCCAACCACGCTGGCCGATTTAGCTGAACACTGGCTTGAGGAAAACCGCTACTGGCTCATGCGTGTGCCATCAGTACATTCGCCGGTTGAGTTCAACTATCTCCTCAATCCGCTTCATCCCGAGCACAGTAACCTTCGCATCGTCGGTATTGAGCCCTATTCGTTCGATGAACGGCTGAAATAAGGCCGCGCCAAATTGGCCAGTCAGTTCATCGTTTACTCACCACGACCGTTAGCTGATCGGCGGGTTTGGGGGATATCACGTTCAGGTTGATGCGGTAGATGGTATCGCCCCATTTGCTGATGATGCCGCGATCTTCAGGCTGATCCAGTTTCACCTTCTCGACTGTTGGCTGCATGCGTTTGGGGTCGTAGGTAACCACGAAATCGCTGGCCGTACCGCCCGCCGGTTTGTAGTGAATCAGCAGTTCGCCAGGTTTCCCCAGTTCGGTCGGGTAGCAGGTCATCAGGTGTTGGGTCAGTTCGCTGGCTTTGTCGAGGCGGAAAAGGTCGCTGATCTGCACGTTCTTGCCCCGGTTGAGGCGCACCGTTCGCGACCAGCTCGACACACCCGCCTCCTTCGGATAAGCCGGTGCGATATCGACGTCAAACTGGGTGAATCCATTGCCGGTTTTATAAGCCACCGTGCGGGCTTTAAATTGCGGGCCGGGCGGCTGATTCTGTCCGTTGACGGTGGGCAGATTGTGATAATCCGAACAGTTGTACCAGATGTCGTACCGCTTGTCGCTGAATGTCTTACGGGTGTAGGTTCCCCGCCCCACATCGATCAGCACCGGTTGGCCGTCGTAATAGACCACGTAGTTGCCAATGTCGTTGTGGTTGTGGCTTTCGTCGTTATTACCGCCTTTGGCCGCCACGTAGAACCCATCGGTCGTACCCGTCTTGTCACGGGCGGCAAATACCTGTAGGTCAGGCAACCACACGTTTTGCGGCAATGGAAGCCCCTTCGCGGCCTGCCGAAACTCGTCCTGCATAAACAGGGAATAGAAGTGGCGGAAGTAATGAAACTTACCTATAGACGAATCGTCGGGCTTGAAATAATACGCGCCGAAGCGCATCATGTCGGGGTCGCTAATGGCCTTGCCGTAGCGGTAGATCATGGTGGCGGCCATGCCGGGCTGCGGGTCGGCATCGGCGAAGTTCAGGAAGTAGCGCGGGCTGATCTGCGCGCGGTAAATGAAGCGGCCCATGTTCCTGAATTTTTCGTCGGCATAGACATAGGCGAAGGCATCGTTACTGGCCGTGTTGAGCATCGCCAGGTTGTCGTAGAGCGAAGCCGCCGCCGCACCCCAGTAGCTCGGCCCTTCGTCGCAGCCGCCATCCTGCGGGTACGGATTCACGAACTGATCGAGCACGTTGAGCAGTTTGTAGACCGCCGCCGTGCGTTTGTCGTCGTCTTTTTCGAGCAGCAGCACCGCGTTGAGCCAGTTGGAGCAGATCCACGGATTCCAGTTGTTGGGGGCGCGGCCGTTGGCGGTTTTCGTCATCCAGCCGTGGGGCTGCGTCATCAGGGGCGTGAAAATCCGGTCGTTAGTTTCGGTGTAGATGCGCTTGCGGAGTTGCGGCGACACGGCGTCGAGCCGATCGCCCAGGTAATAGTCGACCCACGCCAGGTACGTTGCCGTTTCGGCCGCAAACAGGTCGACAAACGGTTTCTGCACATCCATCAGCCCTGAATAGGCTTTTGATTTGGGCAAATGCGCCGGCACGCCCCAGAACGACTCTTCGCAGATGGACCAGACGCCGTCGATGATCTGATCGACGAATCGGCCTTTGTTCTCGTAAATTTCAGCCAGCAGCAACGTACCCAGCACTTCGCGTTTTTGAAAGCTAACATTCTGATATTCATCACGATCGCCGGTCCGTTCGATAAGCAGCGACTTGGTTGCCGGGATGTATGGCCACTGATAGGTCAGGTACGTTTCGGCTTTTTTGAGATACCCCTGCATCATGGCCTGATCGGCTTTGGCCCAGCCCGCCCGGTCATCGCGCTTCGGAAATGGTGTCCATTTTGCCTGCGGAATCAGCACGGTTTTCAGAGCTTCTTTCGAGAATTTTCCGCTGAGCAGGTTCGCCTCCTGCGCCTTAGCAACGCCACAGAACAGGCTAAAGAGGATAAGTAAGAGTCGGCTTTTCATGCTGGGTACGTTGGATGTTGTGGGTTATCGATGGAATTTACCCCCGCCCTAAAGGGAGCGCTAATGCCAACACATCAAAATAGAGAACGTGTCAGGCGAAACATACTGTCGTTGCTGGTCGTGGCGGCCGTCGCTGACCCGTATTTCGCCTCGGCGACGGCTTTGATAGGCAGAAATTCCTCCGGGTGCAACGGCTTGATCTGCTGAAACGTCCAGGGCTTTTCGCCTTCGGCATACGGAATCAGCCATTGGTAGGCCTTTTTGAGGCTTTTGCCGTCGGGCGTCTGGTAATTCCAGAGGTCGATATTCACGGCTTCGGCCAGTTGGGCAAGGCCAAAAAAGCCTTTCAGGTTCATGAGCGAGTAGCCCCACGACAGCGTGCGGGCGAGTTCGTGCGGCTGGCTACCGTCGGGCTTCAACTGGCTCTGGATTCGGGGCATTGTTTTTTGCTGAATCAGTTGTTGGGCGAGCGGTTTGTCGTCCAGAAACAGCGCGAACGCGACGGTCTGGAAATCGTAATAGGTGCCGTGGTTATTGTGTTCGTCTTCTTCGTCTTTGCCGACCGGGCTGGTTTGCATCCAGGTCAGAAACGACCGAAACCACCCTTGCAGCGCTCGCTGATCGGCAGCGGGCCAGGCCTTCGTGCCCTTGATGAGTTGAACGGCGTCGACCAGTTTGGCGAGCATGCGCGTGTCGATCAGCCCGATGCCACGCCCCTCGGTGATTCCCGGAATCGCCTGCCCGTAGTTCAGGTTTGGGTTCATGCGGGTATCGGGGTTCAGGAACCAGACCCGCAACAGCTCTGCTGCCCGACGGGCGTAGGTTTCGTCGTCGGAGAAATAATAGGCCAGCGCCAGCAGTTGTACATCCTCGCAGAGGGCGTTCAGGTACGTTGCATCCTGAACGGCATAGCGTTCGGGGTTAATCTGCCCGTCTTTGCGAATGTAGGGCAGGCCGTTGGCCTTGGTCGAGTCGGGCCACCAGTAGGGTCCGACGCTCATGTAATCGTGCTTGTTGCCGCTGGGGGGCAGTTTGGTCTTTTCCACGACCGAATGCATGGGCTTGCTCAGTGCCTTATTGGCCGTAGCAAGCAGGGTTTGCCGGGCGGCCAGCAAGGTAGCATCGCCTTGTTGCATCGCGCGTTTGCTGGCTTGCAACAGGCTCGCGTCGATCAGAAAAGTCGCCGGTTTGCTGGCCGGTTGAGCCGTCGCTGGCCCGACCACGAGCGTCAGAAAAAGACAGCACCAGCAGGTCAGTCGTTGCCTGGAGTTCATCATAAGTTGGCATGATGCATACCCCCCGCCCTAAAGGGAGCCCGCTGGCGCAAGCATTATGCTCGCGCCAGCGGGCTCCCTTTAGGGCGGGGGGTATGGTTATTAGTTCAATTTCAGCCGCTTGATGCTGACCGTCATGGTTTTGGCGGTGTTGTTGACGGCATTCACGTACACATAAGCCGCGTAGGTACCATCGGCCGATTTGACGAAAGCACCCTGATCGGCGGCCAGGCCGTAGGCATAATCGGCGGCGTTGGTGAAGGTGGTCTGTTGCAGGTCGATGTCGTCGATATACACCTCGAAACCGGCCGTGCCGCGCAATTGCGCATCCTTCACGTCGACCCGTTTATCGATGGCCGTGCGGGGTTTGGCAAGCCCGGTGGGCAGCGTCACGTCTTTCAGGTAGTCGGGATTCGAGGGAGCGACCAGTGCGTGCCCAAACGTGTACGTATTGATCGTGGGGCGGTAGACGTACACGAAGTCGATCTTGTTGGCCAGGTTATTCTGCTCCACCTCAGCCTTGGTGTAGGCAGTCATGTCGGCCAGCGATACGTAGGCCTTAGCTCCGTCGCCCAGCACGATCGAGCGTTTCATGTCCATGCGGCTGACGCGGTAGGTCGGCGACTGAATGCTGACTTCCTGCCCCGTCGACGAGGTACCGCTAAACCGGAACGACACATCTTTGCCCTGGGCTTCGGCCGTCGGGTAGTAATAGTACCGCAAGGTCACAGCTTTGTTAGTTGCCACGTCGAGGATCGTGGCGGTCGATACCGTGCCCGACGTAAGGGTATCCGTCGCTGTTTGCCGGGGCTGATCGACACCCGTGCTGTAGTTGGTATACCAGGAGTTGCGGCTGAAACCGGTCCCGACAGCCCCCGCGATCGTCGCTTCGGCCCGGACGTTTTTCAGATCGCCTTCCTTCGTACCGATGGCATAGGCAAACTCAATGCGGTCACCCACCACGGCCGGACCAGTCGTCTTTTTCAACAAATCGTTTTTAAAGGGGAGATCAGGCTCCACGCTTTTCTGGCAACCCAATGGCAGCAGGGCTACGGAGGCCAGCAATAGAAGAGAAATTGGTTGGCGCATGGCGGTTATTTTTGAAGCGTGACCGTAACAGTATAGGTTTTGCGCACTTGCCGGTTACCCGACACCACGGTGTAGGTCTGTGCCTGCGTGAAGTCGGTCCAGATACCCATGGTGGGCTCAACGATGGCGTCGGTGACCACGCTGCAAAAAGGTTTCAGCCGCTGCATGTTGGTGCCGAAGCGCGCCACGGCGGTTACCGTCAGGGCGGTGGTGTCGATTTTCGTCTGTCCGCTGACCAGTACGGTGCGGTGATCAGACCCAAGCAGGTCGAAGGAGGTCATAAAGCACTGCGAACGCTGGGTCACCAGCAGGCCGTTGGCGTCGATGGGGTCATCGTTTCCGCAGGCCGTCAGGCCCACCAGCGCGAGCAGGCCAACGCAGACAGAGGCAAGGAGTTGTTTCATGGTCGTAGGTTCGATGCGGTTAGAGCCAGGGAATATTCTGGGTAATGTTGGGGTTGACTTCGATCTCGCTCGTCGGTATCTGGAAGATGTAGTAGCGCTGGTAGGTACGTAGGTCGGCGTTGACAAACTCGTCGCGGATGCGCGTACCCTGCGTGTCATACAGTACCTGACCACTCGGCGCCGGCCAGATTTCCTCGGCTTTGCGCCAGCGGCGGATGTCGAAGAAGCGATGTCCTTCACCGACGAGTTCAATGATGCGTTCCTGCTCGATAGCCTTGAAGAACTCGGTCTTCGAGGCAAATTTGGCCGCATTCAGGGCGGGCAGGTTCCCCCGGCGGCGGATCCGGTTGAGGAGCGTAAAGAGTTCGGGTGTGGGGCCACTGAGTTCGTTGACCGCTTCGGCATACATCAGCCATACATCGGGTAAGCGCATCAGGTAGATGTCCTGCGGGCCGTCGCTGCGGTTGATACCGCCCGTTTGCCGTACCCACTTCCGGAACACGTACCCAGCCGGTGCGCCGTCGTAGTTGATGGCTGTTACCCCATCGCGGTTGCCAAACTTAAACGGCAGACTATCGGGCAACACGGTCAGGCCATCGGTGGTGAGTTGCACCATCTTCTGCCCATCCCACACCATCGTAGCCCGCATCCGGTAGTCGCGGCCTTCGTATGATTTGGGGTTGGTGGCGCTGTTGGCCAGCGTGGTGGTGCGACTCAGCACGAGGGGGGGGGCAAAATCGCCGGTGCTTGTGAGCTGGTAGCGGTTGGCCAACCGGACCGTGGGGGCTACCCACACCTGCCCGAAGCCCGTGTTTCGGTTGCCAAAATCGCGCGACAGTTCCTCGCCCTGACTCAGTAGCGGTCCGCCAAACTGCACCGAGAAGATGATTTCGGGGTCGTACTCGTTGAAATACTGAAACAGGTGCCAGTAGTTGGGGTTATCGGCCGGGCCGGGGTCACCATTGCGGAAAAGCGGAATATTCTTGTCGATGATCTTTTTAAAGTCAGCGGCGGCGGCCGTGAAGTGCTTCTGCGCTTCGGCAGCGTTGCCATCGTTCTTCATCCAAGACGCCCAGAACAGGTTTACTTTGCCACTGAACGCCCAAGCCGCCAGTTTCGACGCGCGCCCAAGGTTATCGCCCGTGTATACTTCGGGCAATACCGAGGCCGCGAAATTGAGGTCGGCCAGAATCGAGTCTTTCACCGCCGCGCGCGGGGTGCGGGTGAGCGTGTAGGCCTCGGCATTACCGTTCAGCTTCTTGGTGAAATAGGGCACGTCGCCCCACAGGTCGATCAGCCGGAAATAGTTGATCGCCCGCAGAAAGCGCGTTTCGGCCACAAGCCGGTCTAGCAGGGCCAGATCAGACGGGGCCGTGGTGGTAGCCCGCAGCGTACCGATGTTGCCCAGCACGTAATTGGCGCGGTTGATGGTGCGGTAGCAGTCGCCCCACAGAAAGCCGAAGTTTCCTCCGGTTGTTGCATTCGTGGCCGAACCCAGTGCGCTGGGGCTGAACGACCCCTGGTTGTTGCTGGTGCCGCGGGTGTGCACAAATTCACCGGCCCCGTCGAAATAATAATCGCGGTCGAAGGTGGTGCGGTTGGCATCGTAAACGCCGTTGACAGCGGCAAGGGCGTCGGCGGTGGTTTTCCAGAAGAGGTCAGCCGACAACTGCGTGGTAGGCACCTGATCGAGCAGGTCCTGTGTACAGGCCACCGAGGCTATCGTCAGGCCGACCAACGCGGCTAGTTTATATAATCGATTCATGATAAGCGAGTTGGGTCGGTTAGAAGCTCAGATTCAGACCAAACGAGTAGGATTTCAGCAGCGGGAACGGGTCGTCGTTGTTGTCGGCCCCCGATACGCTGGTACTTTTTTCCGGGTCGACACCCCGGTATTTGGTGAAAGTCAGCAGGTTCTCGGCTGTGCCGTAAATCCGCAGTTTGCTCACTCCAAGGCGACCTACGTACTTGGCCGGGATGTTATAGCCAAACTGAATGTTTTTCAGGCGGATGTAGCTAAAATCATCCAGCCAGAATGTCGACTCCGCCTGGTTGTTGCCGCCCGAGCCCGTCAACAGTCGGGGCAGCGAGGCCGACCGATTGTCGAGGCTCCAGGTGTCGTTCCACAGGAAATCCTGGAAGGCGTTGCGAGCCGACGGGATGTTGACCTGATTGAAGGGTTCCAGCCAGTAGTCTTTCCGACCCGTGGCGCCCTGCCAGAGCACGCTCACGTCGAAGCCCCGCCAGTTGCCGAAGAGGTTGAGGCCATACGTACCGATGGGCTGATCGCGGTTAAACTGCGGCTGCGCCACGCGGTCTTCGTCGTTCACCTGTCCATCACCGTTGATGTCTTTGTAGAGCACATCGCCCGGCGAAAAGTACTGGCCCTGATACGGCGCGTTGGCGATGTCTTCCCAGCTCTGGGCAATACCCGTGGCCACGCGGCTGTAGGCGAAGTGGTAAGGCAGATTCAGGTACGTGAAGCCCTTGCTCAGAAACTCGTTCCATTCGAGCAGCTTGTTTTTGTTGAACGCCATGTTGACCGTAGCGCCTACGTTGGCATCGCGCACCTTGGCCCGGTACGTAATATTCAGTTCCATTCCCGTGTTGCGCAGCTTGCCGATGTTGACGCGGGGCGCGTTGTAGCCCGACAGCAGCGTCGACAGCGACGACGGCCGGATCATCCCCGACGTCAGCTTGTTGTAGAAATCGATGTCAGTGGTGAGGCGACCACCGAAGAACGCCAGATCAAGCCCGACGTTGGTCACGTTGGTTTCTTCCCACGAGAAATCTTCGTTAATGATCTTCGCCGAGCTGAACCCCTTCACGATTTTGCCGTTCAGGATGTAGTTGGTCAGGTTGAAGATGTCGCGCTGCTCGTAGCGGCCCACGCCCGAGTTATTGCCCAGCTTCCCGATCGACGCCCGCAGCTTGGCCGACGACACCACCGCGCTCAGCGGCTTAAAAAATGGCTCCTCCGAGAAACGCCAGCCCACCGAAGCCGAAGGGAAGAACCCGTACTGGAAGCCCGGCAGAAACTTGCTCGATCCGTCGTAGCGGGCGTTGGCTTCAAACAGATACTTGTCGTTGATCACGTAGTTAATCCGGCCAATGCCCGAGCGCAGCCCCTCGGCATCGGAGTTGCCGCCCGCTGTTTGCGTGGTGGTGAGGGCCGCGTCGATCTCGCTCAGCAGCGGGTTGATACGTTCCAACCGGCTCGCCGACAGGTTGCGGTTAAACCAGTATTCTTCGGTATAGGCCCCCAGCAGCGTCAGTTGGTGATTGCCAAACAGCGTGCGGTTATACGTAACCCGGCCCTGCAACAGTGTCTTATAACCCGAGTTGATGGCATTGCTGATACCCGCGCTGTTCGAGACCAGGTTCCGCGAAATCTGGTTGGTCTGGAAGTTGAACACGTCCGTCGGGTCGGCGTACGTTTTGGTAAACTGATTGTAGTACCGCAGCCCGTAATCGCCCCGAATGGTCAGGCCCGTAATCGGCGTCCATTCACCATAGAGGTTCGCGTTCACCTCCTGCCGGTCGCGGTTGTTGTGGTTGATGTTCATGGCTGCCAGCATGTTGTAAGCCAGCGCATCTTCGCCGTAGGCCATCGCCCCGCCGTACTGACCCGTCACGGGGTGTTGTGGCAGAATACCCGCCACCGCATACCGGATATCATACCCGGCGGTACCGGTGTAGGTGATCAGCCCTTCCGAGTTGGCAAACGTCTGTTTCGACCATTGGCCATCCATACGGATGCCCACTTTAACCTGGTCGCTCAGCCGGTAGTCGAGGTTGAACCGGGTGTTGTAGCGTTTGTAATCATGGTTAATCAACAGCCCCAGTTCGTCGTAAACGCCCGCCGAGAGGTAGAAATTGGCCCGATCGTTGCCACCCGAAGCCGACAGGTTATGCGTTTGGATACGGCCATGATCCCGCAGCACCACATCCCACCAGTTGGTGCTGGGGTAGTTGATGGGGTCGATAAGGCTTTTCGACAGCCAGTCTTCGACCGTGCCGTAGCGGAAGGTCGTCGACGAAGCCCCCGCGCCCGACGCCCGCAGGTGCATGGTGAGCGAGCGGGCGTAGTCGTCGAAGTAGTTGTAGAAGTTGGTTGGCTGCGACAGGCCATACGTACCTGAGTAGCTGATTTGCGGTTTTTTGTTGCCCGACCCGTTTTTGGTCGTAATCAGCACCACGCCGTTGGCCGCCCGAGAACCATAGACCGACGCCGACGCCGCATCTTTCAGCACCGAAATGCTGGCCACGTCGTTCATGTCGATCCGGTTGATGTCGACGTCGGGCAGGCCATCCACAACGATGAGCGGTCCCGAGTTGTTGACCGTGCCCAGCCCCCGAATCACCAGCGCGGCCCCACTGCGCCCCGCCTGCCCCGTCGACTGCTGCACCGACAGCCCCGGAATCAGACCCGACAGGCCCGACGATACGTTGGCCAGCGACCGGCTGGCGATTTTGTCATCAATGGTAATCGCCGCTACCGCGCCCGTTAGGTTTTCCTTTTTCTGGGTGCCGTAACCCACCACCACCACTTCGTTCAACTGCTTGGTATCGGGCGCCATCAGTACATCGAGCGTCGTTTCGCTGGTAATGGCGATTTCTTTGGTAAGGTATCCAATCGCCGAAACCACTAGGGTGCCGCCGCCCGTGGGTACGTTGATGCTGAACTTACCGTCCACATCGGTGGTGGTGCCGGTGCGCGTGTCGCTTTTCAGGACCACCGTGGCGCCGGGCAGGCCGCTGTTTTTTTCGTCGAGTACCCGGCCGCTAAACCGGTAGGTAGCCACTTGCTGCGCACTGTTGGTTGGCCCTCGACCGGGTGGCACGGTCTGCCCAACCGCCGCGCTACCCATCAGCACCAGCACCAGCCAGCAGCAGGTTGTGGGACGCAGGCGAATAGAAAATACAGTTTTTTGCATGTGTTCAGAGGTAATAGGTTGGTATGTTAAGAGTGTTCGTTTGGATTGGATCGACGGCCAGCATCTGGCGGCGTTACCACTGCCCGGTGGCCTGCCAGAAAGCAGCCGATTCGTGGGTCGATGCGGGCTTGAAAACGGGGTTGGGAAACCTATACATAGTGTTGAGTGCCGTGGTCTGAGGAGACTGTGACGGTCGGAGATGACCGGCCCTGCGTGGGGCAGCAGGGCAATAGTAATGGCTATGTGACAATAAAATAATGGAATAGTATCAATTGGAACGGTCTATCCACCCTTTTGAACGGTCTGTCAACCGGCTGAACCGTTTGTCCTCCTGCCTGAACGGTCGACGTACCCAGCCTCAATCCGGCGGGCGCTAAACTTGCATCGTCAACTAGTCGCCGCCCCGAACGTGAGAAAAGATCGAAGCACGCTGACCCTGGCCGAAGTCGGGTCCCTGGTATTAATTGTCTGTTTACTGGTCTATATGCTGTCCATTCTGCTCTGACGGGCATTCCCCCCTCCCACCCCATGCAAACGCTCTTTCGCACCACTGCTTTTCTGCTGACGATCCTGCTGACGTCGGCCTTCCTGCCCGACCGGCTCCTGAAATCCCTGTTCGATCAGGCCGAGCAGCAAACCCGGCTTATGCTCCGCGAGCTGACGCCCCTGACGCAGCAAGCTCCCGCCGGTAAGCCCGCGCTGGTGTCGCCGCGAACCCTCACCGCCGACGGCTCGCTTCAGGCTGTGCCCGCCCGCGACTGGACGAGCGGCTTCTTCCCCGGTGAACTCTGGTATCTCTACGAATACACGGGCAAAACCGAGTGGGCCGATCAGGCTCGGCAGTTCACCACCCGGCTCGAAAGCGAAAAAACGAACGCCGGTACGCACGACATGGGCTTCAAGCTGTATTGCAGCTACGGCAATGGATACCGACTCACCCGCGACCCAGCCTATCGGACGATTCTTATCGAGGCGGCCCGCACGCTGTCGAAGCGCTTCAAGCCGAAGGCGGGGATCATCCGGTCGTGGGATCACCATAAAGAGCAGTGGCAGTGCCCTGTCATCATCGACAACATGATGAACCTGGAACTGCTCTTTGCCGCCACCCGCCTCACGGGCGATTCGTCGTTCTACAACATAGCCGTCAGCCACGCCCGCATGACGATGAAAAATCATTACCGGCCCGACAACAGTTCGTACCACGTTGTCGACTACGATACGCTGACGGGTAATGTGCTGAAAAAGAACACGCATCAGGGCTTCAACGACAAGTCGGCCTGGGCGCGCGGGCAGGCGTGGGGGCTCTACGGCTTTACGCTTTGTTACCGCGAAACCAAAGACCCCCTCTTTCTGAAACAGGCGCAGGCCATCGCCCGCTTCATGCTCGACCACCCGCGTATGCCCGCCGACCTTATCCCCTACTATGATTTCGACGCCCCCGGCATCCCCAACGAGCCACGCGATGTGTCGGCGGCGGCCATTATGGCGTCGGCACTCTACGAACTAAGCACCTACGTACCTGGCTCGGCGTACCGCGCCAAAGCCGACCAGGTCATTACAAATCTGGCCAAAAGCTACGCCTCCCCTCTTGGTCAACATCATGGCTTTCTGCTGCTCCACAGCACCGGCGCCAAAACCTTCGAGCGCGACGTACCCCTCATTTATGCGGATTATTATTACCTCGAGGCCCTGCTTCGCGCCAAAAAACTAGGCGAGAAAAAACCGCTGTTTTAATTGAAGCGCCAGGTACGTTGCTGATGATTCGGCATCCCCCCCGCCCTAAAGGGGGCCTGCTGGCGCAAAGACAGTTCCACTGAAGGATATTCTGGCGCCAGCAGCCCCCCTTTAGGGCGGGGTCACAACGTACCTGAAGCTTATTAGTGAACCTGCACAGAGTTGGACTATCACCCTGCAATCCCAGCCATACCCTGCTTTCCCAGCCCGGTTTACGACGTTTCAAGCAGAGTTTCGATGGGTTGCGCGCCGTACTCGGTTGGGGTCATGCCAAATTGCGCGCGGAAGGCTCGGCTGAAGTATTTGGGATCGCTGAACCCAACGGCAAAGGCGATTTCCGATACCGACGCTTTCCGCTGCTTCAACAGAAGCTCGGCTTTTTTCAGGCGGGTGGTACGTAGCAGGTCGATCACCGACAGGCCAGTCAGCATTTTCACTTTGCGGAACAACACCGGGCGGCTCATCCCAATTTCGCTCACCAGCTTCGTCACGTTAAAATCGGGGTCGGGCAGGTGGCGATCGAGCACCGTCATCAACTGATTCAGGAATTTGGCATCGGGGTGGTCGAGTTCCGGCGCCTGTGGTTGCAGCGTAACCAACCGGTTGTATTTTGTTTTCAACTGTTCCCGCAACGACAGCAGGTTACTCACCCGCGCCTGTAGCAGCAGGGGATGGAACGGCTTGGTCAGGTAATCATCGGCACCGGTTTCCAGGCCCGTCAGCTGATTGTCGACCGTATCCTTAGCCGTCAGGATGATCACCGGAATATGGCTCGTGCGCGGGTCGGATTTGAGGCGATGCGTCAGGGCGAAACCGTCCATAATCGGCATAGACACATCGGCGATAACCAGATCGGGCAATAGGCGCGCCGCTTTTTCCCAGCCCTCGGCGCCATTACTGGCCTCGATCACCTGATACGCCTCATTGAACAAATGCCGCATGTATACGCGGATATCGTCCTGGTCTTCAACCAGCAACACAATGGGCCGATCGCTGCTGACGACCAGAGGCTGTTGCGGCGGTGCGGCTACAGACAATGTCGGCGTTGACTCGAACACAGTCACGGCTTGAATGGGGTCCGGCGCGTGGCTGGGTACGTTGAGCGGCAGGGCGATCGTAAACCGCGTGAAGCCGGGCTGTAGAGGTGTCGCCTTCCGGCTTTCTACGTTGATCGTGCCGCCGTGTTGCTCCACAATGTGCTTACTCAACGCCAATCCGAGCCCAAAGCCGGAGTCGCGCGTTTTAGGCTGGTTGACTTGGTAAAACTGGTTAAATACATGGTCGATATCGCCCGCCGAAATTCCCTGGCCGGTGTCTTCGATGAGAATAACGGCAGTCTCGGCCCCGTTGGATAGGGCAAATTCCTGCTGTAGCCGAACCGATACCGTTCCGCCCGTTGGCGTGAATTTGAAGGCATTCACCAAGAGGTTATAGATTACCTTTTCCAGCTCGCCCCCATCGACCCAAGCCGGTAGCGCCGCCACTTCGGCTTCGTTCAGGAGGGTGATGCGGTGCGTGCGGGCATGTTCGGCAAATGAATCGGTGATGGTGCGCAGAAACTGAACCAGATCGACGCGTTGCGGTTGCAAGTCGATATTACCGGTTTCGTGTTTCCGGAAATCGAGCAGTTGATTGAGCAGCCGCAGCAACCGGTCGGTACTGTTGCGCATGATCGACAGTTGCTTCTGGGCAGCACCATCCGCCGCGTATTGGGCCGACAGCACCTCGATCGGAGCCATTACCAGCGTGAGGGGCGTCCGGATTTCGTGGGCGATTTCGGTGAAGAAGTTGAGCTTGATCTGGTGCAGTTCCTGCTGCCGGGTCTTCTCGTCGTGTTCGACCTGTAGGTCGTGGGCCAGTTGCAGGCGGTTCCGGTTAAACCCCGACCAGAGTTTCAGCAGGCCCAGAAACGTGATCACATAGAACGCGTAAGCCCATCCCGTTTTCCAGGGCGGGGGCAACACGGTAATGCTCATTGCCAGTGGCTTACTGGTCCAGACATCATCGTTATTGGTGCCTTTCACCCGCAACACATAATCACCCGCGGGTAAATTCATGTACGTTGCCTGGGGTTCGCTCACGTAGTTCCAGCCTTTGTCGAAACCAACCAGTTGATAGGCGTACCGGTTTTTGGGCGAATTGATGTAGTTGAACGCGGCAAAATCCAGCGAAAACACATTCTGCTGGTACGTAAACGTCAGGCCCTTAGCCGACTCCAGGTTTAGGTCGTCGGTCACCCCGGCGGGCTGGCTGGTTACGGGCTGGTTGAACAGGCGCAGTTGCGTAAAGGCCAGTTCAGGCATTTTCGGGTTGCGCCGGATACTGTCGGGGTGGAAGGCCACGATGCCGTTGTAGCCGCCAAAATACAGGGTCCCCCGCTCGTCCCGGTAGGTCGAGTTGGGCGTAAATTCCTTGCAGATCAGCCCATCGTGCCGATCGTACGCAATAAACCGGGCCTGATTCGGCTCAAACTGGGCCAGCCCTCTGTCGGTACTGATCCAGAGGCGCCCCCGGTTATCTTCTTCAATGCCAAACACGGTATTGCTGGGGAGCCCTTCGGCTGTTGTAAACCGCCGAAACGAGCGTTGGTCGGGAAGCAGCAGGTTTAGCCCCCCGCCCCGCGTGCCCACCCACATGCGGTGCTGCCGGTCTTCCAGCAGGCAGATCACGTGGTTGCTGCTGAGCGAGGTGCTGTCGCCGTTGCGTTGGGTGTACCGGACAAACGCATTCTGGTCGCCCAGTTTCCGGTTCAGGCCGTGAATGGTGCAAATCCAGAGTTGCTGGCGGCTGTCGATCAGCAGGCTGGTGGTGTTGTCAGAACTCAACGAGGTGAGCCGGTCAGGCTCGTGCTTCAGCGACACAAACGTGCGGGTCCGCTCGTCGAACTGGCACAGACCGGCGAAGTAAGTAGCGATCCAGAGTTTCCCCTGGGCGTCGCGCTTCAGGTCGTAGATATGGTCGTCGGGGAGTGAGCCGGGGTTATGGGGTTCGTGCAGGTAGCGCGTCACGGTCTGTCGACGCAGGTCGATGTAGTTCAGGCCTTTCAACGTACCCACCCACAGGCCGTTGGGGCCGTCGGCGAGCAGGCATTTTACCTTATCGTTGGTCAGCGACTGGCTCACCTTCGGATCGTGCCGGTAATGGCGGGCAATCGTCCTGTCGGCGTTTAATAGAAAGAGCCCTTTGTCCTCGGTGCCGAGCCAGCGTTGCCCCGGCGTACTGGCCGCCAGCATCGGCCCCGAAATTTTAAACGGCGTTCGCCCCTGCCCATCGACGGGCCGGTAAGCACCAAACTGCCGCGCCAACGGGCTGTACATACCCACGCCGCCGTAGTACGTACCCACCCAGAACGACCCGTCACGATCCCGGAACAACGACCGTACCGAGTTGTCGCTCAGCGAACTGGGATCGATGGGCTGGTTCAGGTACGTCGAAAAACGGGTGCCATCCTGCGCAATGATGTGGAGGCCGGTCATGGTGCCTATCCAGAAATTCCCCCGGCCGTCGGGCAACATCGTCCGCACGGTCTGGGTGCTTAGGTCAAGACCCGCCGCGGGCTGCCATGACACGACTCTCCCATGCGTTTTATCGAACAGGGCGATGCCGTTTCGTTCGGTGCCGATCCACAGTCGCCCAAACCGGTCTTCAGCAATGGCGTTGATGCCGTTGGATGTGTTGTGGTAAATGGAGTCGGCGGGGTTCAGAAAGAAGTTTGTCAGCTCAAACCGGCCCGATGGCGTGGGAACAAGCCGGGTTAGGCCCGCCGACGTACCTACCCAGATCGTTTGTTGGTGATCCTGAAAGAGCGCGCGAATATTCTGGTGATTGAGGTCGCGGTGCTGCTGAGTCAGATCGGTCAGGCGATCGCACCGATTGGGGTTTGCGGTCTGTAGCCGAAACAGGCCGCGCGGGGTACCCATCCAAACGTGCTGCTGCTGGTCCTGAAACAGCGTGTTGATGGTCGAATCGGCCAGTTTGCCCGTAGCAACAACCTGCGGAGCCACCCGCTCAAAATCGTCCTGCTGAGGTCGGTAGCGGGCAATCCCTTTAGAACTGCCCACCCATAGCTGCCCCCGTTTGTCGAGTAGCAGGCTGTTGATGATGTTGGATGGCAGGCTGTTGGGGGCACCATTGCGCGGCTGATACACCACCATGTGCCGGGAGTCGTAGCGGTTCAGGCCATTGCGGGTACCAAACCACATGAAGCCTTTGGCATCCTGCGTGATGGTGTATACGCTGCTTTGCGAGAGGCCTTCTTCAATGCTGAGGTTGCTGAAATGCTTTACGTCGGTCTGTGCGATCGCCTGCTGCCTGAACAGGAGCAACAGCATACATCCCACCAACCCGATACCCCGTCTCCTGCTTTTCATTAACGTCTTGCTTACTCGTTATTACCTAGAAGCAAGATCATCCTTTAATCTAACAAAATAGTCGATCTGTTTTATTCTGTCTAGTGAACAGGTAGTGTACCCGCTCCCCAAACCCTCATTACAGACCCTCGACCAGGGTCATGACCAGCTTGGCCGAGTTGCGGGCAGCGATGTCGAGGAACCGTTGCATATCGGTGCGGGCGTTGCTATTGGCTTTGTCGCTCAGGCTGCGAATAACCAGGCAGGGCACCTGTTCCTGAAAACAGATCTGCGCCACGGCCGCGCCTTCCATTTCGGTAGCATCAGCGCCGAAATCGCGCCGAAGCTCCGTTACTTTTTCCTCCGACGACACAAACACGTCGCCCGTCACGATGGTCCCGACCACGAGCGTTGGTGGGCGATTAGTGGCGGGAATGGGCTCGAAGGTAATGGTTTTGGCAGCCGTTTGGGTACGTTGTAGCAGAACCGAATCGGCCTGAAAATAGAGTGGGTTATCCTGTTTGGTGATGGCGTTGCGCGTTTGCCGAACCGGACGCGGGGGCACGCTCATAGTGATCCAGCCGTAGTCGTGGTGGGCAACCTGCCGACCAACGACGATGTCGCCGGGTTGCAGATCGGGGTTTACGCCGCCAGCAATTCCCGTAAACAGCACCCGGCTGGGGCGAAAGTACGCCAATACAAAGGCGGTCGTAGCAGCAGCATTCACTTTGCCAATGCCCGTTTCGGCCACCACCACACGCTGCCGCCCCAGCCGCCCGGTCGTAAATGTAATGCCATTCAGCACCTGCGTTTTCGGGTGTTTCAGCGATTGCCGGACGAGGCGTAGTTCGGGCTCGAAAGCTCCCAGCAAGGCCGTGACGGGCCGAGGTTTGTACAATTGAGCCTGCACCCCATGCGTCAGGGCAAGGCAAAGCCAAAGGGCAAGCGTCCGAATGAGTACTCGATTCATAATATTCAGGTTGTATGTGTTAACTCAGCAGCGACAAGACGCAGAGCGCATCGACCAGCCATAGCCCGGCGGGAATTTCACGCGCCCGGCCCGCAAACAGCCGCACGATGGTCCACGACAGAAAGCCCCACACAATGCCGGTGGTGATGCTGTAGCTGAACGGAATCAGCACCAGCGCCAGAAAGGCAGGCAGCGCTTCGTCGAGCCGGTCCCAGTCGATTTTGAGAATGGGCTTCATCATAAACGCGCCCACTAGCACCAGCGCTGGAGCCGTCGCGATAGCCGGAATCACCGATAGGAGCGGCGATAAAAACAGAAACGGCAAAAACAGTGAGCCCGCCACAATGGCCGTCAGCCCGGTGCGCCCGCCCTGCGCAATGCCCACCGCCGATTCGATGTAGGCCGTGCCGGGGCTCGTGCCAAGCAGCCCCGCCAGCGTAGTAGCCACGGCGTCGGTGAGCAGTGAGCGGTTCAGGCGGAGGGGCTCGCCCTGTTCGTCGGTGAGGTTGGCGGCTTCAGCCACGCCCACAAACGTGCTGATGCTATCGAACAGGTCGGTGAAGACGAAAGCGAAAATGACGGGCCAAAGCGACCACCGCAGCGAGCCCACCAGATCGAGCCGACCCAGCAACGAGAAATCGGGCGCGGCAATCAGGCCCTGCCACTGCACCAGCGGCACCTCGCCACCCCACCAGCGGCCAATGGGCAGTGCCGCCAGCGTGGTCACCACAATGCCCAAAACGATAGCGCCAGGTACGTTCCGGATCAGCAGCACCGCTGTTAGCAGCAGCCCGCCCACAAACGTGATCACGGCGGGATCAGTCAGGTGGGCTGCACTAACCAGTGTAACCGGATTCGCCACGATAAAGTGGGCGTTTTCAAACCCGATCAGCGAGATAAACAGGCCGATGCCGGCGGAAATGGCATAGCGTAACGGTTTGGGAATCAGCCGGACCAGCGCTGACCGTACGTTGAGCAGCGACAAGATGAGGAACAGCACGCCCGCCCAGAAAACGGCCCCCAACGCCACCTCGGGCGAAATACCCATACCTTTTACGGCGGTGAAGGTAAAGAAGGCATTCAGGCCCATGCCGGGAGCCACCACCAACGGGTTTCGGGCGTAAAGGCCCATCATCAGGCTGCTCAGAAACGACAGCAACACCGTGGCCGTGAGCACCCCCGAAAACGGGAGCCCCGCCTGACTTAGAATGGCCGGGTTCACCACGATGATATACATCGTAGCCAGAAAAGTCGATACCCCGGCCAGTATCTCGGTTCGTTTACTCATGGAAAAACAGTTTACCGTTTACTGTCCGCTGTTTACTGTTGCGTTGCTTCAGCTACGTTTTGTGGTTAGTAGCGCAACAGTAAACAGCGGACAGTAAACGGTGAACAGGTCTATTTTACGTACCCGAGCGTGCGGGGGATGGTGTAAATTTCGGTTTGGCGACCGTCGATGTAGCGGAAGGTTTGTCCATCGAAAAAGCCGTCTTCTTCGAGCATAATCCGGACCATCTTCTTCCATTCGGGAATTTCGACGGCGGCGTTCAGCTCGATTGAATAGGCCGTATTGGCCTGCAAGGGGTAGTCGCCAGAACCGGCTACGCCTTTCTGCTGATCCCACAGCCCGATGGTGGGGCCTGCCGCGTGGCCGTGTACACCAATCGGGTGCGAATAGATGGTGCCCCGGATACCTTCTTTCTGGGCCTGTGCCAGTGCGCTCAGCAGCAGTTGGTTACCCGATTTCCCGGCTACAAACTGCTCGGTCAGGATATTCTGTAGGCGATTGCCCTGTTGAAATGCCTTCCGAATCGCTTCAGGTACGTTGGTTTCGCCGGGCCGAAGCACGTAGGCGTGCTGTTGCTGATCGGTGTTTAGGCGCAGGTACGTGATACCAAAGTCGACGTGGAGCAGATCGCCGGGCATAATCACCTGCTTATCGGGACGTTTAGAGAACGTGCGCAGGTGCTCAAACTCCTGATTGTCGGCGCGCTGCACGTCGACGGTCGGGTGAAACCAGGTATCAAGGCCGAGGTTGGTGATGCGCTGCCGGAACCACCAGACCACATCGTCGGTGGTAGTTACGCCCGGCTGAATCACCTGCTCAGAAAACCCCTCCTGAATCAGCTGATGCGACAGCCGACAAATGAGCGGATAGACAGCCATCTCTTTTGGTGTACGTGTTTCGAGCCAGCCGACAGCCAGCTTTTCGGCCGACACAATGCGTTTCTGATAATCAGCGGGCAGTTTTTCCAGAAATTCCGTTTGCTCGGTCGCCGTCAGGCCGTCGGCATGGGCGTAATTGGCTGAGCGGTTCAAGCCAATCTTCTTTGGCTTCCGCTCCTGAATAATGGCGGCGAGTGCCTCCCACTGATTAGGCCGTACATCGATGTCCCAGGCCCCTTTGAGCAGGTTACCCACATCGTAACGGGCAATGGCGAGTCGCTCAACCCCCTCCTTCTCTCCCTTATCGAAAAACACCATGATGGTGCGCCGCCGCGCCGAGAGCCAGGTACTGGGGAGCATGGTTTTCAGCACCGGGTCTTCGTTGTATTCGCGGGAAATGATGATCCAC
Source organism: Fibrella musci (assembly GCF_041321105.1). NCBI lineage: Bacteria > Pseudomonadati > Bacteroidota > Cytophagia > Cytophagales > Spirosomataceae > Fibrella > Fibrella musci. The sequence goes on from NZ_JBGGWD010000001.1 coordinate 310,284, forward strand.
ATGTCGATGCCCTCGCGGCGCATCAGCGTGGGCAGCAGGTTAGTGAAGCGATCTTCCAGCACTTCATCGACAAACCTGGCCCGGTCGCGCTCCGACAGGATGCTGGTGGGGGTTAGCTCAGACTGGGCGTGAACGAGGTTACTGATAAGAAAAGCACAAAGTAGATAGAAATAGCGCATTGATGAGAGGAATACGTTCACGGCAAGATAACGCAATCTTGCCGTACATCTCACCTCGGAAAGGGTTTCCTTCCAAGCGTGTCATTAGGATCCGAAGAATACTCAATGAAGAATCGCAGATGACCTGACTTTGCCTGTAAATGCTTATAAACAAGCAGACAGGTAGCTTCATAAAAATCACTTTGTAGTAGCGTAGTATCGATGTTACCCGCCGGAATACTAGTTTTCCCGCGCAGGTCTACCCCGGAGCTATTGAGCAGATAGATAGCAACCGGACTATCGATCTCGCCCCTCGCCCGAATAGCAATTCTACCGCTGTATGAGCCCTCTGAGGGTATACCCTCTACATTCGAAAACACAGTATCTTTTTGAATATCAGCAACTTTAAACAAGGACTCAACTGGCCCTGGTAGATACTTTGTACAAGCCATAGATAAAGTTGCTAGTAAAGCAGATAGGCCTACAACAAGGAGTTTACGTGTACTCATACTTATTGACACGAACAAAGTGAATGTGAAAGACATTGTGGACTGTACACCATCAAGAATCTCAGGCCTATTTATATGACTTACACGTGTGTTTGTGAGCGTTTGCATACATGGTCATTCTAAAGTCGTCTTCTGAGCAGCCATACAATACCCTATTTGGGCATGGTAACCGCTCACAGCTTGTCTACACCTCCTTATAGCAAAAGCCCGATCCGAGGATCGGGCTTTCGTCAGGTACGTTACAATCAGTTGATACTAACTTATTTCGGGTTTTTGGTCGGGGCGCTGTTGGCCGCGGCCGGGTTATAAGCCAGTTCGTTATCAGGTACGTCCCAGTAGTCGAGGAAGTTGTAGCTGATCGTCGCGTTGGTGTTCAGCTTACCTGCTTTGTCAACCACCACCGCGCCTTTGCGGCCATCGGTGATGACACCCCAGCGGCGGGCATCATAGAATGACAGCGACCGGAACGCGAGGGCTACCCGGCGCTCTTTGCGCAGTTCTTCCAGCGCCTGTGCCTGCGTCAGACCCGACAGCGTAGTCAGACCCGCGCCCTGATACGTCCGGATGGCGTCGATCGAGCTCAGCCCACCGGCGATGTCGTTGGTGTACAGCTTGGCTTCGGCTTTCATCAGTTCGTTTTCTTCGTACGTACCGGCCAGATACAGTTCGTAACCGCCCACGTCCTGGTTGCTCAGCACCACAACGCCTGCCTGCCCTTTGCCTTTGTTGACCAACTGCCAGCGCGTGTTGAACGAGTTACCCCGGTCGGTGTTGAAGAGCGCCGGTGCGGCCAGTTGCGTGAAGTTGTTGCTCAACCGCTTGTCGCCCGCCGGGAAGTCCTGAATCAGCCGTTCGCTGATCTTGTAGGTCGTCGACGAGGGCGCGCCGGTCGATTTCAGTGCCACCGTACCATTGAGGCGGTTAATGAAGTCGCCGTTATCGTTGGCACGGCCCGTGAACGTGTTGTCCGACGCGGTCATACCGGCGTTCGTCAGGGTCAGAATCTGCCCCCACTGCGCGGCCGTCATCGATTTGGCGGGCGTGTTGACCAGAATGTTGCGGGCCTTCATCGTGTTGATGTTCCGAATCCACATGGCGGGCGTCAGGATCGCGCCTTTGCCTACCTGGTTGAAATCGGGCACCAGACCTTTCATCACCGACGTGTAGCTGGCGTCGCCCGTGCCGAGGGCGTTCAGGGCCGTTGCGGCCAGATCGAAGTTTTTCGTGGCTTCGTCGATGATCTTCTCTTTCGACACGTAGTTACCATTGGTCACCCCGACTTTGTCGTTGATGATACCCGCGTAATAAATCGAGCCGATGCGCGAGTAGGCATAGCCTTTCCACCAGTAGGCCCAGGCTTTCAGCGTGTTCAGCTTTGAGGCCTGCGCGGTGGCGTCACCGCTGAACGTCGTTTTCGACGCAATGTCGAGCACGCTGTTCATGCCGTTGTTGAGGTTGTACATGTAGGCCCACTCATAAAAGAGCGGGTTAGCCCCGGCGTTGGCATTCACGTTGATGGTACGTAGCAGCGCAATCTGCGTCGGAATTGAGCTGGGGTTAGCCACTTTGGTTCCGTCGTCGAGCGTTACCAGGTCAGGCATCCCGATCTGGTTGCCATACTGGTTAGCGGCTTCTTCACCCACCACGTCACCCATCAGCTCGTGAAAGCCCATGGCCCCCGTCCAGAAGCCACCCGGTACACCGTCATAGTATTTGATCCCCGCACTGGTGCCCATGCCATTGACATAGACAGTGCCCTGCCCCAGCGAAATGACCCCAATTTCGGTTGAGGCGCTACCGGGCGTGGGTTGGTTGGGGTTTTTAACGTCAAGCTGCTCTTTGCAGGCCCCCATCGTACCGATCACGGCCAGTGCGAAGGCGGTCTTTTTTAGTGTTGATTTCATCGATGCTGTACGGTAGATGATTAAAAACCGAAGTTGAGACCCACCTGATACGAGCGCAGGTTAGGCATGGTGTTGTGGTCGGTTCCCCGATCCCAGGCCGAGTTTTCGTTGCCCGTCGTCTGCCCTGAGCTGATTTCCGGATCCATGCCTGTGTATTTGGTCCAGGTCAGCAGGTTGCGGCCGCTGAGTTGCAGTTGCAGATTCCGGAAGGGCAGGCGGGGCAGCATTTTGCTGATGTTCAAACCCAGCACCACGTTCCGCAGGCGCACAAACGAGGCATCTTCGTAGAAATAATCTTTCGTGCCGTTGTTGGCACCCGCCTGATACACCCCGCGGTAGAAGGCCGTCCAGGCACCCGTTTGGCCGTTGATCGTGATGGGCTGCGAGTAGTCGGAGTGGATACCGTCGCGATACATCCACGATTTGGTCTGGTTGTAGATGTGGCTACCCTGCGTCCAGTCGAACTGCACGTTCAGCGTTACGATATCGCGGAACGAAATGTCATTGATAAACGACGACGTAAAGGTCGGGTTCGGGTCGCCCAGGCTATACTGCTTCGAGCTGAAGAGCGGCTGCTTGGTGTTCTTGTTCACCACGTAGCCGTTGCTCGCCACTTCATACAGGCCTTTGTTGGCTTCCGAGATGGCAGGCGTTCCGTCGGGCAGAATCTGGTTCAGGTCGCGGATGGCCACGAAGCCAAACAGCTGACCAATTTTTTCGCCAGCGCGCAACACATAGTTGGTGCTCCCTGCCGCTGAGGTCACGACGATCTCGCCATTGCCTTTCACCGCTGAGATTTCAGACGTCTGACGGCCAAAGTTGGTCGTGAAGTTCCAGGTGATGTCTTTGCCGCGGAAGATCGTGGTGTTCAACGAGAACTGTAGCCCGTGCGATGCCAACGAGAAGGCGTTGTCTTTCAACGTACCTACACCCGACGACGGCGCTGCGTCGACGTTATAGATGGCGTTGTCGGTGTTCCGTTTCCAGTAGCTGAACGAGAAATTCAGTTTCCGCAACCACTCGCCGTTGCCACCTTTCAGGGCAAAGTCGGTACCAAACTCGGTCTCGCGCGACACCTCCACGCTCAGGTCGGGGTTGTTCTGCGCCGGGTTGTAGTAGAATACGTTGTTGCTGCCCAGGGTGCGGGTCGATAGCGTCACGTAGCGGTCGAACGGCTGTGGCTGAATCCCGGCTTCCCCGTAGGCCGCCCGGATTTTGAACTCAGGCAGAATCTGACCCAGCGCGCTGTTTTGCCAGAAATCAAACGACGACGGCCGGATGTAGGCGCTCCCTGCCGGGAACGTAAACGGCGTTGAGCCGCGACCGAAGGCCGACGAGTAATCGCTCCGCAACGTACCGGTGATGCCGCCGAAATCGCCATATTCGATCTGCTGACTAACCAGATAACCGTAGGTGATGAACGGCGTTACCTGATCGCGGGTAATACGGAACGTACCTGCCTGTGCGCCGGTGTACGGCGTGTAGAGAGGCAGACCAGCCCCGTAGCTGTTAAACTCCGAATACACGTTTTTCCGGTAGTCGACACCAACCAGCGTGGCCGTTTGAATCGGTACGTTCAGGCCGAAGTCTTCTTTGAAATCGGTCTTGAATGTAGCACTGGCAAAGGCATTCTGGAACACGGTTTTGTTGGTGTAGCTCGACACCTCCCCTTTGTTGTCGGCCGCGTTCAGCCCGTCGTAGTAAGTCGGGTTAAGGACAATATTGCGGTTTTGCGACTGGTTCGGGAACGAGTAGCGATCATCGACCGACTGGTAGTTGATCCCGTAGCGCGCGTTCAAATCCAGGAATTTAATGGGCTTGTAGGTCAGGTTTACGCTCTGCAACAGGTCGATTTTGTTGTTGGCGTGCGTGCGGTTCTGGAGGTAATAGTTCGGGTTATAGCCGTTTACCCCCGAGGCGCTACCGTAGTAAGCCCCGTAGTTTCCATCGGGATCAACATAGTCATAGTCGGCGAAGGGACGCGTGTTGTTCAGTGAATAGATCAACGTACGATCACTCACTTTCAGCGTGTTACGCGTGTAGGCCAGCTGCGTGATGGCACGGAGCGTCAGGTTTTTCGCCAGCGTTACCCCAATGTTGCTGATCAGGTTTGTGCGGTTGAAATCGCCGTTGTTCTTGATGTTGCTCGACTGGTAATTGTTCGACAGCGACACGCTGAAATCGGCCTTGCTGCTACCACCTGACACGTTGACCGAGTTGTTGATCGTTTCCGATGGTCGGAAGAACATCGCGTAGTGATCATAGTACTTCAGGTTCTGGTTGTACGGCTTGTTGGCGTTGCTGCTTACGTTCAGCGCGTCATACTGCACGTTTTCCGTCCAGTTTGTGGTGGCTGGGTCCAGCGTAATGGGCTTACCCGATACACCGATCACGTTGTTGCTGCCGTCGGTGACAAACGCGTGCGTATCCGCTTTGCGTACGTTACCAATGTTCAGGTACTGGTTAGACGCGTAGCTGTTGCTGAGGCTGATGCGGATTGGCCCATCCTGCCCTTTCTTCGAGAACAACTGAATGACCCCGTTGGCCCCCTGCGCACCATACAGTGTTGAGGCAGCTGCCCCCTGCACCACTTCGACCCGATCGATGCTGTTCAGGTCCAGCGTGTTCAGGTCGGTGGCTCCTACTTGAATGCCATCCAGCAGCACCATGGGCGCCGTGCCCCGGTTTACGGTGTTGATACCGCGCAGCAGGATGTTGGCCCGGGCTCCCGGTGTACCATTGGCGCTAACGATCTGCGCACCGGCGATCTTACCCGCCAGCGCCTGATCAATAGATGCCGATGGGGTTGGTGGTAATTCTTTGGCCGATACCGATTCGACCGCGATACCCAGCTTGGTTTTGCTGGTGGCAACGCCTACGCCAGTCACGACAACCTCACTCAACTGACGGGCGTCGGTCACCAGCCGAACATTGATCACCGTCTGATTCCCTAACTCAATTTCCTGAGTTACAGTACCTACGAAGCTGACAATCAGCTTACCGCCTTTTTCGGGCACCATCATGCTGAAGTTCCCCTCAGCATCGCTATTTGCCCCTCTTGTGGTTCCTTTTAATACAATCGACGCACCCGGTATGGCGCCTCCATCGCCATCAGCGGTAATCCGTCCTGTTATTTTTCGCTCTTGAGCCCATCCAGCAGACCAAGTCGCACACACCAATAAGATGCTCAACAGTAGCAATCTTCTCATCTGAAGTGTTTTTGTTTAAGTGTAACTACGTAATCTACTTAGCAAATCTATTTAACGGACGCAAACAATACAATCGCTTATCCACTGTAAGCCTTATTTTATTTTAACTATTCTTCAATAATCAGAATATAATTAGGCAAACAGATCTTTTCTCAACACACTTTTAATGAATAAGTAAACGAATACATAGCTGTTTATCGATATAAAATAGTACTTTATAATACTAAGTATAAAATCTCACGAAATCCTTTCACTCAAGATCCCTAGACAGCGCTTGGCACTGTTTACTGATTATTTAATCCCAACTTAATTTCAACTATCTATTTAGTTTTCAAACTAATTCATTAGTTTTGACGTATACTTCTACATCCAACGACAAGCTATGCGCGAATTGACCAATGCCGAAGAAGACATCATGCGGGTGTTGTGGCGGCGAAAGAAAGCCTTCGTAAAAGACATCCTTTCGGAGCTTCCCGCTCTCGACTCGACAGGCCACAAACCGGCCTATAATACGGTGTCGACGATTATCAGAATTCTGGAGAAAAAGGGCGTGGTCGGATACACGGCCTACGGAAAGACACACGAATACTACCCGCTGATTCAGGAAGATGAATACCGACGCTTCCAGACCGAACAACTGATGACCAATTACTTCGATGGGTCGCTGAAACAGTTGGTTTCCTTCTTTGTGAAAGACCGCAACCTGAGCCTGAACGAAGCCGATGAGATCATCGACCTCCTAAACCGCCGGAAATCATGACCCCTCTCATGATCTATTGGCTCAAAGCCAACCTGTTTTTGTGCCTGTTTTATGGTTGCTACTGGCTGCTTCTCCGCAATCATACGTTTCTGCGCCTGAACCGGGTCTACCTGCTGGGTACGTTGCTCCTTTCGTTTGTGCTGCCTCTGGTACAGATTCCTGGCCTGAGCTTAGGCTGGCTGTGGGCCGACGATACTCCGGTTACAGCAGTAGTTACTGCCGAGGTAGGTTATGTAGTCGGTCTGGCCGAAACTCCGGCCCCCACTTCCCTCCCCGACTGGCCCGAATTGCTTTACTGGACCGTGTTGGGCGGTGCTGGCCTGCTCTTGCTGCGCATCGGCTGGCGTACCGGTCGAGTCTTATGGCGCATTCATCAGTGGCCCTCCGCCCCCCAACCCGATCACACAGTGGTCTATCCACCCGATGAGCAGACGCCGACCTTTTCGTTTTTCCGCTACCTGGTTCTGAACCCCGCCGACCAACAGTCGCCAACGGTTGTTCGCCACGAGTTGGGCCACATCCGGCAGCGGCACAGTATCGACGTTCTGCTGGCCGAACTGGTGCAGGCCTTCTGCTGGCCTAATCCGGCGCTGTGGGGCTACGGACGAGCCCTGCGCGAGACCCACGAATTTCTGGCCGACCGCTACGCCGCCGAGCAGGCACCTGCTCACCGCGACGACTATGCCCATTTTCTGGTGAACTACGCCTTCGGTTTGGCCGGGCGAGGGGCTGCCGCCGATGCCCTCACGCACCCGTTCAGCACCAATCAACGCAATTTCCCAACCCTTAAACAACGCATTCAGATGATCTACAAACAGCACACCCAACGGCGCGCGCTCTGGAAATACGCGCTCGTATTGCCGGTTGCTACGGCCCTGCTGGCCCTGACAACAGCCCCTGAATCGACACCAGACTCTGAAGCGGATAAGCTGGCGATGCCTGTATCCGAGAAGACGATTACGTCAGTGCGCGTAAGCGGTGTCGTGCGGGCAAGTGACGCCAGCCCGCTGCCGGGCGCCACCATCGAGGTCAAAAACGTGCAGCGCGGTACTACTACGAATACGGAAGGTCGTTTTCAACTTGATGCGCCCGCTGGTAGTACGCTGCTAGTCCGGTTTATCGGTTTTAAACCCCAGGAAATACCTGTTTCAGCGAACATCAGCGTGCTGAACGTCAACGTTGTTCTTGATCCGGCGTCGGGCAGCGCCAACGTACCCAAGCCCAGTCCCGAACCCTATCGCATTGCCCCCAGACAGCAGGGAACAGTCTACACGGTTGTTCAGCAGCAACCTAGGTTTCCGGGTGGAATGCCCAAGTTGTTTCAGTTTTTGGGTCGAACGCTTCGTTACCCGGAAGAAGCCGTCCAGAAAAACGTGATGGGCAAAGTCTTCGTAGCTTTCGTCGTCAATGCCGACGGGCGCATTGATCGAATTCAGGTTCTGAAAGGCATTGGGGCCGGCTGCGACGAAGAAGCCGTTCGTGTGGTGTCGCTGATGCCAAAATGGATTCCGGGCAAACAGAACGGGAAAGCGGTTGCGGTAAAATACAATTTGCCGATTTCTTTCCAGATCGATGATAAGCCCGGTAAGGCATCGGGTACCCGGCAGTCGAGCGCGGCTCCAACCCCCGGTAGTCAACGAACCAGCCTGGCTACCGCCAGTATTTCGGGCAAGCCGACCGTACTCTTGCGTTCACTTATGAACCAGGAGCCCTTGTACCTGATCGATGGCGAAGAAATGACCAAAGCCGAGCTGGATGCGATCGACCCGGCTACTATTGAATCGATCAATGTATGGAAGAGCGGCCCTAGACTCGATACCTACGGCAGCAAAGCGCAATATGGGCTGGTAGAGGTCACGCTGAAAGCTAAATAAACTCGTTTGCGATTACGTTTATTTGTGGGAAAGTTAGTCAAGCAAATAAATCAAGGTATGCAAACGGAGCAAGAATGCTGGCGAGGGCGCCTCGTTGGTATAGTAGGGTTGAGTTGGCTGACTAGTTCAGTGAGTTATAGGCAGACGGCTTAATGCCCAAAGGCTTCGCCTTACCCGCCCAAACGAAGACTTCCTCATTAGTGTTCAATTCCTCGGCACCAGTGTCGTTGTCGGCTGGCCTGACCAGTAACCCGGCCTCTACCTCCGCGATTCGTATCTGCACACCAAGTCGGCCTATACCGGCTCATCAGCAACCCGCTTAAGTCGTGAATGGAACCGTAGTCACCGACTCAGCCATGCGTAAATTACCCATTGATAGAATAGCCAGCATGCGGATCGAACGGCCCAAAACGCCTCTGGAGCAAAAGCAGGCTGTTCGGCTTTATGGAGCGAAAGCCGTAAACGGCCTGATTTTCATCACTCTGAACTAAGCAATATAGCAAGCACTAAAAGGCCTATTCTGCAAAGAATGGGCTTTTTTTAGTCGATAAACCCATACTACGCTTCCGAACCGGGCAGTGCCTGAGGGGATTCAGCCTGATTGGGCAGGGGCTTGGGGTGCCAGTTGACCATGGCCTTGGCGAGTATGCTGGCTACAATGAGTTGCAGGGCGTGATAAATCATGATGGGTAGCAGCACCACCCCTGCCGCCGTGGGCGGGAAAAGTACTTTAGCCATGACGCTACCCTGCACCAGCGATTTTTTGGAACCACAAAACAGCGCCGTGATACGGTCTTCGCGACTGAAATGCAGCAACCGGCTGATCAGCATCACGAAGAAAAAAACAACGAAAAAGAGCAGCAGCATGCCCCCCGCCAGCCCCAGCAGATCGAGCACCGAATACCCGCGAAACAGATTCAGCGTAAACGACTCGCAGAACGCCGTATAAACAATAAGCAGAATGGTTAGCTGATCGAAATAGCGCAGGGCCGTTCTGTAGCGATTGGCAAACCAGCCCAGGCGGCTGTTGAGCAGTAGCCCCAGCACCACCGGCACAATCACCTGCACCGACAGTTTCAGAATTACACCCTGCAAATCGAACTGCCCGTTGCTGGCACTCAGTAGCGCGCTCATCCAGATCGGCGTGATGAATACGCCAATGAGGCTGGAAATGCTCGCGTTGAAAATGGCCGCCGGAATATTGCCCTCGGCAATAGAGACCATCACCACCGACGACGAGACGGTCGAGGGCAGGGCCGCTACGTAGAAGATACCCGTCCAGAGCAGCATGGTTTCGGGTGAGACCAGCAGAGCCCGCGCGCCGAGCGCCAATGCCGGAAACAGAATGAACGTGGTGAGGTGGATGAGCAGGTGGAGCCGGTAGTTGCGCAACCCCGCCTTGAGTTGTTCGACGTTGAGCCGCAGCCCGTAGAAAAAGAAAATGAGCGAGACCCCATAGTTGGTCAGCGCCGACAACGACAGGGGGCCGTCGCCCAGGCCCGGCTCCGGCCAGAGGCGAGCCAGCCCAATCATACCCAACAGGGCGAGAATAAACCAATCCAGCCCAACGCGGGCCAACAACGCTCCTAACGACACTTTTGCCATGTTTAACTAACCGCGCCATGAGGGCTTTCGTTTACCCAAAAGTGCACCTATGCCCAACAACTGCGGGCTTCATAGGGTTAAGGTTGGGAATTTCGTGCGGTTGATGCCCATAAAAAAGCAGTCGGACGCACGGCCATACAGACACGACAATGGACGAGAAAACTGTCAAAAAAGCGGCCCGATTCCTGTTGGGAGCCAACTTGATTGTGGCCGGCATTAGCCACCTGACCTTTGCCCGCAAGGCCTTTCGGGCCCAGGTGCCCGATTGGGTGCCGCTCCCCGTCGACGACACGGTGGTGTATTCGGGAATTGCCGAAATCGCCTTGGGCAGTAGCCTGGTGTTGGCTGGCTCTAAACAGCAGGAAACGGTGGGCAAAATAGCGGCCGGCTTTTTCACGGCGGTTTTCCCCGGCAACATCTCCCAGTACGTCAACAAGCGCAGCGCCTTTGGCCTCGATACTGACCGCAAACGCCTAGCCCGCCTCTTCTTCCAGCCCGTTCTCGTCTACTGGGCCCTAAAGAGCACGGAGAAGCAGTAAATAATGCACAATGAATAATGTACGATGCACAATGGGCTGACGCCTCTTATTCTTGCGTCAGCCCATTGTGCATCGTACATTATTCATTGTGCATTATACATCCCTTACTCCCGCACGATCTTCCGACGTACCTGGCCTTCGTTGGTGTCGATATTGAGCAGGTAGAGCCCGGTTGGCAACGTACCCAGGTCTAGTTGCAGCGTGGAGGCGGGCAGCGCCGTCTGATGCTGTTGCACGCTGACGCCGTTGCTGCTGATCAGGCTGGCCGATTTCCAGACGATACCCGCGGGCAGTTCGACCGCAACACGCGAGCGGGTCGGATTCGGGAACAAACGTACCTGACCGCTCCAGTCGGGTTCGATAGCGAGCAGGGCCTGTACCTCAAACGTCCGGTCGACGGGCGTGGCAGCGTAGGTTGTATTGTTTCCTTCCTGGAATGCCCGCACCGTTACGGTACCCGTGCCCGTGAATTTCAACTGATTGGTCCCCACCAGTTCGGCTGGCCCCGATTTTACGGCAAATCCAACCGGCAGATTAGCCGACGACGTGGCCGAAAGCGTCAGGTTACCCGCCGAGATGAAGCGGTCGGCAATGGCGTTGAACGTAATAGTCTGGTTGGCCTTGGTCGGGATGGCCCGCGCCACGTTGGTGTACCAGACGGGCCACTTGGCGCTGTTGTATAGCAACTTTTCCGTACCGTCTTTGGGCGTGATCTTATCCGCTTCGAGCGAGATGATCCCCACCACTTCCTTACTGTTTACTTCCGCCGTAAATACCATCGCATTGTCGGTACGCGAGTAGCTGGGGAAGCCGAGTGTGTTGTTTTCGTAAGTCAGCTTCACGTCGCCCTTCTCGACATTGGCCGAAATGACGTAATAGGTATCGCTCGTTTCGTCGAAGTAATCGAACGTGACAATGTCGGGCGACGTCTTCGAAAATGACGGGTTCCCGATGCTGACACCCTCGTCCAGGTCAGTAAACAGCTTGTCGATGCGCCCATCGGCGAAGTTCTTCTTCGCGCCATCCCACACGTGAATCACGCCCACATCCCAGAAGTTGACGGGGCTGCCACTGGCATTGTTCAGCTTATTGAAGGCGTCGTAAATCACGTAATCGCCCGAATAATCCCACTCAAACGAATCGGCGTAGGCGACTTCACCCGTTTTCACGCCGCTGGCCGACGTGGGGTTGTACAGCGTGAAGGTTTGCCACTTGGCCAGATCGAAGCTGTAGACATACATCTTGCCATCCTCGTTGGCGGTGAGCGCGGCCAGTTTGGTGCCGTCTTTTGAAATCGCCGCGTTGGCCCAGATCGTCTCGTTCGAGATCACGGTTTCCGAGGCGGGGCGGGTCATATCGACCGCCCGGATGCGTTTGTCGGCTCCTACAAAAACGGCATACTTTCCGTCGTCGGTGAGGCTGGGGCGGCGTTGCGGCTGCGAGGTGCTCCGGACCGTGAAGGCCGTGCTGGGGTAAGGCGTGCTGTAGAGCTTGCCATCGCCGGTGCTGATAACGGCGATCAGGTCCTGCCCGTTGGCCGTCGGGATGGTCGGGTTGTCTTGCTTGGGCGTGCTGCTGGTTTCGGTGATGCCTACATTATCGAAGGCCGTTTTCACCGCCGTTACTTCGGCGCTGCTGGCCCCGTGCCGGTCGGTAGCGGCCTTCACCAGCGCCAGCCGCAGGTCAATAAACTGCGACGACCGGGTCAGGTACGTGGTCAGGGCACGGTAATAAATCTGCTCGGCTTTGTCTTTGCCGATGGCCGTCGCAATCTGGTAGAAGGCGTAGTTGGGAATGCCGCTGTTGATGTGCACCCCGCCGTTATCTTCGGTTGTGCTTATATACTGCGCCATCGTTTTGGGCTGATACCCGTTGGGATCACCCTTGATCCCGCCCTGATTCGGGTTCTGCATGCTCCGCAAGGCACCCGACGGATAGATCCGGCTTTGTACGACATCTTCGCCAACCGTCCAGTCGTCGCGGTCGATCAACACCCCAAAAACGTCGGCATAGGATTCGTTGATCGCACCCGATTGCCCCTGGTAATTCAGGTTGGCCGTGTTCTGGATCACGCCGTGGCTCATTTCGTGGCCCGCCACGTCGAGCGCCCCCGCCAGCGGTTTGAACCCCACGTCGCCGTTGCCGTAGAACATGTATTCGCCGTTCCAGTAGGCGTTATCCATGCCTTTGCCGGTTTCTTCGTCGTTGACGTTGATGATCGAGACGATGGTACCACCGTTGCCATTGATGGCATTCCGGTTAAAGGTTTTCAGGAAGTACTCGTAGGCAATGCCGCCGTTATACTGCGCCGATACAGCCGTAGGCGTCCAGCTAGTGTTGTTGGTCGACACGACCTGACTCACTTTCATATTATCGCCATACGTATTCTTGGCGTCGATAGTCCAGATGGCGCCAACCGGCGAGTCGGGCATTTTTGATTTAGACGCGCTATACATGGCCCTTGAGGCGTCGAGCAGGTAATAGTTGGCGCCGCTCAGGTACGTCTTGAACGTGCGCGACACGCCATTGAGGTCGCGGGCGGTGGCGTTGACGGGGCCATCCACCCCGCAGGTATTGTTGAATTTGTGGAGCACGGCCCCGGTTTCGGCATCAACGATGTACTGCCAGCGCTCCATCAGGTTGGGGCGGATCGTAAGATCGTAGGCCAGCCGGGCCGGTACGTTGTTGCCGTCCATACCGATGTAGACACACAACGCCCCTTTGACGGGCTCCATTTTCAGGATATTCTGCCCGAACATCTGCACGATGGCTTTTCGTCCAACGTCGCTCATGGCCACTTTACCGGCTTCGCTCAACGACAGGACCGGTTCAATAGTGAGTGTGCTGGGTACGTTGCGGTAGCGGCCCATCACGTGCGTTACCTCGCCGTTGGTGAGGTGCACGGTCAGTTCCGCTCCATAGACGGGCAGGCCCCGGTGCGTTTGGGTAAGCCGGTGGTGCGTCTGGCCGAGTTCGTCGGTCAGGGTTTGGCTGATGATAAACGACTGATCCGGGTCTCTGACGGCCATCAGGTTACGTACCTGTCGCAGAAACGAAAACGTGGCCGCAGCAGCCGACTGTCGCCCCTGCCGGTTGGCCGGGCTAGGCGCAGGCGACTGGTTTTCGATGTAGATGGGCGCACCCGACTGCGCATCGTGCACCACGCGCAGCCGCAGGGGTGGCAGCGTCAGTGTGGGGGCGCCGGTGGCGGCCAATGTTTGCGCCTGCCGCCGGTTGGCAGGCAAGGGCGTCTCGTTGGCGTTCAGTCGGCGGGACAGATCCCCATCGGCCGGACCACTTTTTTGTTTTACGGAGAAACCGCGTTGTGGCGGGGCGGTCTGTTGCGCCAGTGTAGCCAGTGGAAAACAAGCGGCAACAACGAAAAGAGGAAGTAACTGTGTACGCATAGACAAGGCGTTGTATCAGGTGGTGGATGGGTCGTTGGGTACGTTGTCGGGGCGGGTTCTACGACTTGGGCAGCATCCCGATGAAGCCTTTATATACCTGCTCATAATTGGCCGGAACCGTTTTATCGCCCGGCGCCCAGCTGACTTTGTAGGCTTCACGCCCTTTGCGCCAGCCCACAAACCGATACAGGTTGCCGGGTTTCTGGTACTTCGTCTTTTTGATGGCGCAGCGGTCTTCTACCGACCAGAACACTTTTTTAGTGTTTGCCGCGGTTTGTTTGCCAATGTAGGTGTGGGTCTTCTCGCCCGTCTTTTTGCTGAACAGGCGCCCGTCGTCGAGCAGTGAGTAGGTCGTTTCTTTCCCCACGACGCCGCCCCCCGACCCAACCAGAATGACCCGGCCTTTATAGGTATCGGGTATTTCACGGACAACCCGAACGCTCTTGCCGGCTGATTTGACCACGGCCCCCGTTTGTCGGGTTGTGAGCGACGTAGACGACGCGGCCTGAGGCGCCTGAGCCAAGGTTAATGTAATGGAAAGCAGATTAAGCGACAGTATAGTAGCGATTGTATGCATACGGTGGTAAATGGATTGATTCATTACTAAATGTGGTGGCCTTCATCAGTAAGTGTCTTCACGAAGGGTGACCCGTTGTTGCCCGGACGACGACTGACGTAAGCGTAGAATAAGCAGGTACTGGTAATCGGTATGGCGGATTTCCCGGATCGTTGGCGACGCCCCCAGGGCACGGGCAATCTCCAGAATGGTATTGCTATGACCAACCACCAGGGCCGACTTACCCCGAAATCTACGCACCCGGTCTGCGATTTCGGTGACGGGCTTCACGGCATATTGAGTCAACGGCAATCCCTTTGAACGAGCGGTGGGTGCGGCCGTTTGCTGGGTGCGGGTGTAGGGCGTTACGAAAATGCTGTCAAGCGGCAAACCCGCCAGTCGCTGACTTAGGCGCTCGGCCCGCTGCAACCCGGCCGCCGACAGGCTGGTAGTGTCGGAGTCGTTAGCCCGCTCGCCATGGCGCACAATGTAAATCGTAGACTGCGGAGCGCAGCTCGCAAGCAGGTACAGGAAGCCCGCCAAAAGGAAATATCCGTATCGCATCGTTGTAGAAAGTAAGACGTATTGGGGGTTGTGGTCGCCAAACTGTAGACCTTTTTCCCCGGCAGCAAAATAATCGATTCACTTCACTTTGCCGTTCCATAAAAGCCAATCAACTGACGCATAGTGGCTTAAACCAAATACATATCTTTCAGTACCTAAACTGGTACGCTTTTTTCACTAAGATGCGTGTCGTTGTGACCCACAAACCATAACACAGTCAACTCATGAAGTCACTACCAGGTATCTTAATAGGCATTGCCGTTGGCGTAGTAGCCGGCGTCTTGCTGGCCCCCGAAAGCGGCCGCAAAACCCGGAATAAACTTTCTTCTGACGCTGATAGCTTCTTCAAAGATCTACAGAGTCAGTTGCAGGACGGTCTAGACGCCATCCGTGACCAGTACAACGATTACGTTGATCAGGCTGCTGAAACAGCTAAGAGTGCTGCCGGCGATGTTAAACGTCGCACGCGCTTCTAAAACGAGGCGTATTGACCTGTTCCCGAACGCCTTTCCATTCACAGGCTTTTCGTGTTGACACGGTTAAAACCGCCCGAGTAACCCATTTTTCAAACTTCCAAAACGAACATTATCATGCGCAGTACACGTGATTTTCTGACCGGCCTTCTAACTGGCGTAGCCATTGGTATCCTGACAGCCCCCCGTAGCGGCAAAGAAACCCGCGAAAAGCTGGTTGACGAAGCCAACAAACGCTCTGAAGGACTGAAGGATCAGTTCAAT
The DNA here is from genome assembly GCF_041321105.1 of Fibrella musci. NCBI lineage: Bacteria > Pseudomonadati > Bacteroidota > Cytophagia > Cytophagales > Spirosomataceae > Fibrella > Fibrella musci. The sequence goes on from NZ_JBGGWD010000001.1 coordinate 326,106, forward strand.
CAGGTTAAAGAGCAGGCGAAAGACCAGTTCGAGAAAGTGAAGCAACAGGCAAACCAATACGTTGATCAGGCTAAAGACCAAATCAACCAAGTGAAAGATCAGGCTAAGGGTCAGTTCAATCAGGCGAAAGACCAGGTTGAATCTGAATACAACAAGCAACAGGTAAAGTCTGAATACAACAACAAAGTTGACGAACTCGCCGACGACGTTAAGTCGGGCGTAAACTCTGCGAAAGAGTCGTTCAAAGTCGACTAACCGAGTACGCGTACCTGATTTACTCAACGATCTATGAAAGAAAAGCCCCGGTTCTTATTGAACCGGGGCTTTTCGCTATAATCGACCTTCCTAAAACGTACCCAGCTGGTCGCCCGACAGCCGCCACTTGGCTTTTGACTCTTCTCTTATACTTGCTTCGCGCCGAAGAACTCGAACGTACCCAGCACAAAATCGATGATGCCCGTGTAGTGGTTGCGGCCCTTGAGGCGGTAGAGCGCCACGTTGGTAGCCCCGCGCTGTTGCATGGCGTCGTAGGCGTTTTGGGTATTAAAATAGAATACCGTGTTGTCGGCATCGCCGTGATACAGGCGTGTAGGCGTCACGGGTTTCCAATCATAGATGGCGTTGTCCTGAACCGCCTTCACAAAGGCCGTATCGGTCCCATCTGCAACGGCTTTGCGGAAACTATCGGTCAGCGTTTCGTTAAAGCTGGCGTTCAGTTGCGCATAGCGACCGTCGGCCTTTACCCGGCTGGCATAGGGTTCCTTAAAATAGTACGACGCCGGCCGATTCAGACCATAAATACGGTCATAGGTTAGCAACACCCACAGATACAGCCGGTTGAAGTCGGTGTTGCCGTGTGTTTTGGTGTTCACGATATGCCGCATGAAGGCCGGTTCGTCGTAAGCCCCCGCCCCCGCACTCGACGCGGTCAACGTGAACTCGTTGGCGGCTTCCTCCTCAATCTTTTTTTGCAGGGCAACGGTGGCGTAACCGCCCTCCGAATAGCCCGCGATATACAGTTGTTTGTTCCAGTTCACCTGCTTATCGGCCAGAAACTCCCGCGTAGCCCGCAACATGTCGAGCGACGCCGACGCCAGCGAACGGTTGTGCTGATACGGGTGTGGCACATTATTCGATGCTCCGTAGCCAATATAGTCTGGAGCTGCTACGATATATCCCGTTGAGGCGAATACCGATCCGAACGAATAAACTTCGCTGCTGCTCCGGTAATACGAAGGGGCCTGATCGTCGCCCCCCAGCGTACCGTGCTGCATGCTCAGCAGCGAAATCGGGCCATCGGTATCAGGAATCAGCACCGCCCCCGACGCAAGAATGTCTTTGCCGTCTGTATTTGTGGTTCGATACGTGAGTTTATAAACCTGAATGCCGTAACGCGTAAGCAACCGCAGCGCCGACGAAACACCTGTGTAGCGGCTACGCAATTGGTCGGGCGTATACGTACCCAGCAGGGTGGCGTTGACGATTGTCCGGGGTTTGGGGGCGGCCACATCGGCGGGTGCCCCCTGCCGGCAGGCGGTCGGTGCCAGCGCAGTAAGCCCCAGCAGCGCGGTGGTTAACAGCGCGGTTTTAAGCATGAAAATAGTTGATAGCATGAAGGAGTGTATAGAAAAAAAACACCCCTGAATGCCCCCTGGTTCATTCCATACAAAGTCTATCAAAATAACAGACCGTTAACTCACAGAAGTCCCCTATTACCAACAATTCGGGCGGTGGCGGGTATGATAGAGGCAGTACACACGCAATCGTTCAGATACAATGACTACGTCAACAACCCAGACAACCACGGCTGTTTTGCAAAATCCGCTGACCAAATATCCCCAGCCCCCCTATGGCGAGCAGAAACAAACGACACCCGGCTCCGACGCGCTGATGACGCCCAAGGCCGACCACGGCGAAACATCATACAAAGGCTCAGGCAAACTGCTGGGGCGTAAAGCGCTCATCACGGGCGGCGACTCAGGCATTGGCCGGGCGGTAGCCATCGCCTTTGCCCGCGAAGGAGCCGACGTGCTGATCGCCTATCTGAATGAAGAGGAAGACGCCCGCGAGACCGCGCGGTATGTGGAAGAAGCAGGCCGCAAAGCCGTGCTTGTGCCCGGCGACATTGCCGACGAGAGGCACTGCCAGCAGCTTGTGCAGCGGGCCGTCGACGAATTGGGTGGCCTGGATATTCTGGTGAACAACGCGGCCTACCAGATGGCACACGAGTCGTTGCAGGACATCACTGCCGATGAGCTTGATCACACCTTCCGGGTGAATATCTTCGCCATGTTTCACATCTGCAAGGCGGCGGAAGCACACCTTAAACCGGGCAGCACCGTCATCAACACAACGTCGGTAAATGCCTACAAGCCCAACGCGCAACTCCTGGCCTACGCCGCCACGAAAGGTGCGATTCAGAACTTCACGGCCAATCTCGCGCAGGTTTGGGCCGAAAAAGGCATCCGCGTGAACTGCGTAGCGCCGGGCCCCGTCTGGACGCCGCTGATCCCCGCCACGATGCCGGCCGATAAAACCAGTACGTTCGGGCAGGACGTACCCCTGAAACGCGCTGGCCAACCTGCTGAACTGGCTCCGGCCTACGTTTTTCTCGCTTCTGAAGACTCGAGCTACGCCACTGGCAGCACCGTGCAGATCACGGGCGGTTCGCCAACAATCTAATACTTGCTTACGCCCTGAAGCTGTTACTTGTAGGCGCACGGCCCAAGTATCAGCCTCAGGGGTTGTTTTGAACGGCACGTACCCCAGGTACGTCTTCTACCCTATAGTATACCGGCAAGCCCCGTTCGCGGGCGATACGAACGTCGTTGTCGGCGCCGGCAGAAGCCCCTTCAAGACGCAGTATGGCGTCGCAGCGGTCAAGGAGTTGGTGGGCCACCGGATACTGAATTTCAGTCCAGGCTTCGTCGCCGGGGCGCTTCGAGCCAGCCAGACGGATTAGCGGCAACGCCACCCATTCACCGATCATGGGCAGGTGCCCGGCACGAAACAGCGGCAGGGCAACCGATTCGAGCGTAGCTAGATTGTGGGCCATCAGGGCCGGGTCGTCGTTGGTGCCTCCCCGATACGGGCCGGCGATGAGGATCATCATAAGATGGAAGCAGCGCACTGCTTTAGTTTCAGGTGATACAGTAACATGATTGTTTTCCCATCCATGATTTCGCCAGTTTCAACCATCCGCAGCGCCTCAGAAAGCGGCAGTTCGAGCACGTCGATCTCCTCCTCATCGACACCGCCACCCGCATACCGCTCCGTGTCGGCATTGTATTCAGCGAGGTAAAAGAAGAGCCGTTCGGTGACCGAACCGGGACTCATATACGCCTCCATCACCTTCTCCACATTCGACAGCCGAAAGCCGGTCTCTTCCTCTGTCTCGCGCCGAATGGCGTCGTCGGGCTGATCGTTATCGAGCAAACCGGCGCAGGTCTCAATCAGCATACCCGTTGGATTACCGTTCACGTAGGTCGGCAGTCGAAACTGACGGGTCAGAATAACATTGCCGGTAGCGGGGTTGTGCAGTAAAATCGTTGCGCCGTTTCCGCGGTCGTAGGCTTCCCGCGTCTGTGTGGTCCAGGTACCGTTGCGCTGCTGGTAGTCGAAAGTGTAGCGTTTCAACACGTACCAGTTGTCGGAAAGGAGCTTTTCGTCGGTTATTCGCACGTAATCCGTCGTCATATTGTTCATTTTTGTTTTATTTTGTTCAATTATGTACAAACAACGCCTTAATCCATGAATTTTCAAAACAGAACGCGACGCATTTTGGCTGTCCTTGAGGAACGTGGCTCTATCGATGTGCATGCATTGGCCGAACAGCTTCAGGCATCGGAGATGACGATCCGGCGCGATCTGGTGCAATTGGCGGATCAGGGGCTGCTCATTCGCACACGGGGCGGGGCTATGCGGGTCGATCTGGTACAGCCCTTCCGATTCGAGCACAAAGCCGCCAAACGCTACGAGCAGAAAGTGTACATTGCGCAACTGGCTGCTCAACAGATCGAGGAAGGGGATATCGTTTTTCTTGATTGCGGTAGTACCGTTTTTCAACTTTGCCCCTTCATTCGTCATAAGCGCATTCAAGTCATAACCAACTCGTTACCTATTGTCAGCGAACTGATTGGCTCGTCGGTAACCATCAACCTGGTGGGTGGCGAAGTGGATGCCGAACGGCAGGCGGTACACGGCCTGATGGCGGCTCAGCACATGCAGCAATACCGGGCCAAACGGGCATTTGTCGGCGTCGATGGGCTCTCTAGTCAGCATGGGCTGAGTGCCAACAGCGAAAAGGAAGCGAGTACGGCCCTGCAAATGGCGGCACAGGCCGGGCATACGTACCTGCTTTGTGACTCGTCTAAACTTGAACGAACCAGTTATTTTCAGTTTGCCCCGCTCACGCTGGCCCAAACCCTCATCACCGACACGGAGGTCGACCCAGCCCTGGTAGCAATTTATCAACAGGCGGGCCTGACTGTATTGTTGTGATTACCTGGCGCAGTGTGACTTACTGATTCGTCAGAACCTCCAAAGGTATTAACTAGAAGTTGCGTAGATTCGTGTATTGAATACACGTGATGGCTTAAGTATGCAGTCTTCGACGTACCTACCCCCTAACCGCTTTCTGGATGAGTCAACTTTACGTTAGTCTGTTGATTGGGCTGGGTACGTTGGCGAATCCCACTATACCACCGCCCGATTCAGCACAGGTTGCAGTTATTCATGCCCGCTGGCAGGCGCATCGGTTTGTGAGACCCGATTCGTCGTATTGGTACGCCAGGCATTTGTTTGCGCTGACCCAGCAGTCCCGCAAACCTGCCGATCTGGCTCAGGGCTACCTGACGCTAGGCCTCGAAGAACGGGACCGCGGCAATTATGCTGAAGCCCTCAACCACCTGCAACGAGCCTTATCCTACCGCGAGCAGTTGGGCGATCAGGTAGGCGTAGCTACGGTCTACCAGACGCTGGCCCTCACCTACAAGCGCATGGGCGACTCGCAACACGTGGCCGAACTAACCCGGCGAGCCCTGGACTATGCCAACCAGGCCCATGCAACGTTTGTAGCGACGAATGCCCGACCTGCTCAGATTGCCAACGCGCTGAACACCATTGCCATTATTGAGCGCGATCTTAAAAACCTGCCCGCCGCTTACAAGGCCTATCAACGCGCCATCGCACTGCTTGAGCCACTTCAGACGACGATACCGCCACGTGATCTCTCCACGCTCGCGCTGCTGTACGGCAATCTGGGCCAGTATTTCTGCGACATCGGCCAACCCGGATCAGCGCTTGAACACCTGAATAAAGCGCTCGTGCTGAATACGAAGCTGGGCGAAAAAACGGCGCTCGAACATAATAATCGGAACCTGAGCAACGCCTATCAGCGCCTGCACGATTACGGCAAAGCCGTTGACTATGCCGACCGGGCCATTGTGCTCTCGCGGGCCATCAAAGACCCGCATCGGCTCTTCAATACGCTGATGGTCAGCTACAAGGCCTACCGGGGCGCTGGCAATTACCAGCAGGCGCTGGCGATGCTGGAAGAGCAGAAACTGATTGAAGACTCACTTCTTCGCGCCGATAAAAGCCGCCAGATTACGATCATGCAGGCCCGCTTCGATACCGATCGGGCCCGGCAACTGGCCGAAATTACGGCGCAGAAAGATCGCCTGCTGGCCGAAACCCGCACCCGCCTTCAGCTTGAACATGAGGGTGAACTGGCCCGCATCGAAGCCGACAAAGCCCGCGATCTGTCGCGCCTGCGGGCCAAAGCCGATTTTGCCCGGGCCGAGTTGCAAACGCGCTACGACACCGAGACCAATCGGCACCTCATAGAAACCCTCAACGATGAAAACGAGCGCCGCACCCAGCAGGTGGTGTGGCTTAGCATGGGAGCCGGCTTGTTCCTGTTGTTGTCGGGCCTGCTGCTGCTGCTGTATCAGCGCGTCAGGAATAGCCGGGCCGAGGTCCAGCGGCAGTCAGAGCAGCTGAAACTCCTGATGCGCGAACTACACCACCGGGTAAAAAACAATCTGGCTGTCGTCTCCGGCCTGCTCGAGTTGCAGGCTAACCGCATCAGCGATATGCCAGTCCGGCAGGCGTTTGTCGAAAGTCAGCAGCGCGTACAGGCCATGTCGTTGATCCATCAGCGCCTATACCAGTCAGACGCGACAACGCGTATCAACCTGCGGGAGTTTTCGCTCGACCTGATCGGCTTTCTTAGCGACGCCTATGGCTATGCAGACGACGAGCTGACCCGTTCCCTGCAACTCGACATCGACGAGATCGACGTCGACGTGGCGATCCCGCTAGGCCTGATTATGAATGAGTTGCTCACCAACGCCTTCAAGTATGGTTTTCCGCAGGCCAGCCAGCCCAACCTAACCCTGCAACTCTGGCGCGACGACGTTCACCTGTGCCTGCTGCTGGCCGATAACGGGCCGGGCTTCAACACAGCCACCTGGAACAACGCGGGAAAAACGTCTTTTGGTCGCCGACTTATTTACAGCCTGAGCGATCAGTTGGGAGCCCGGCTATCCATCGACACCTCGGCGGGTACGCAGGTTCGGCTTACCATTCCGGCCCATACCTTGCAGGTTGCCTAACCAACAAACGTTGGGCATCGGCCCGCAGGAGTCTGCTGTTTACCCACATTGTCGCGGCAGGAATCGAACATTTTACGCTTATTGTCGACGGCTAACTAGCGATGTACTGCTGCTGGCCTGAAACAACCTGTTTTCTGCCATGATGCTGCTCTCGCCCCCTTACTGGCTTTATTGGCTACTGCCGGGCGGGGTGCTGATACTCATCTGCCTGGCACTGAGCCGTCAACTCCGCCAGGTACGTTACGAACTCAGACGGCAATCAGGCCATATGGCTGTCCTTCAGCGCGAGCTTAGCCATCGGGTCAACACGAATCTGGCCATCACCATCGGCTTGCTCGAACTGCAGTTGGGTCAAACCACCGAGCCGGCCGCCCGGTGGTCGTTACAACAGAGTATCAGTCGAACGCGGTCAGTAGCGCTTTTGCAGGAACGGCTTTATCTGGGTGGGCAGCCAACCGACGTTAACCTTCGTCAGTACGTGTGTAGCCTGTATCAGTCACTGACGCAACAGCCAAAATGCCCTCAATTAGCCCTACAACTCGATACCGACGAACTGAGCGCCGACCTGGCCCTACCGATGGGATTGATTTTGCACGAGTTGCTGACCGACGCCACACACCACGCGGCCCCGCAGCCACCCGCCGTTACCATTAGCCTGAGACAGCAGAACGGCTGGCTGCTGGAACTGCTGGATCAGGGACCCGGACTCGATACCCACCCCACCCGTTGGTCGCGGGCAGGCGTTCAACTGCCAAAGCGGCTTATCGAAAACCTGTCGCAACAGATTGGTGGCGACTGTATGATGCTGCCTGGTCAGGGACTTCATTTTCGTTTACATATCCAACAGTAACTTGGCGCTGGATTGATCAGAAACCGACGCTCCACGACTCAGCCGAGCCCGTCGCTTTCGATTAACGAACAGCTACTTCCTCTTTTTATGAATCTCTTAATCGTTGAAGATGAGGCTATCCTGGCCATGACGCTCTGCGATCACTTGGAATCTGAAGGCTATACCGTGGTTGGCATTGCCAATAATGGCCCTAAAGCCATTGACCTGTTTCGGAACAACGATGTCGATCTGCTCTTGTGCGACATTACTATCAAAGGCGAATTTGACGGGATCGAAACCGCCCGCCGGATTAACGACATCCGCCCCGTACCAGTCATCTATCTGACGGCCTATTCTGATGCGGAAACCGTTGCCCGCGCCAAACAGACGTTTCCGGTAGCGTACCTGACAAAACCCTACAACCTCATGAACCTCAGGCTGGCGATCGACATTGCGATTAACAACCTGAGCCGGACCGATAAAGCCCCGGCAGCCAGCCCACCGGTTGCGACCAGTGGGGAGTCAACCAACCGCGAGTTGATCCTGAAAATGGGACAGCACATTTTCATCAAACAAGGCTATCAATTCATCAAGATCCTTCTCAAGGATATTCAGATTCTGGAAGCCGACGATATCTATACGACTTTCCTGACCGACACCAAGAAGTACTCGCTCCGGCTGTCCTTATCGGCCGTGCTGGAAAAGATCGAGTACCCCTCGCTGGTTCGCGTTCACCGGTCCTACGCCGTTAATACCGAGCGCGTTGATACCTTCGATGATAACGAGATTCGGGTTGGCGAGCGGACCATTCCCCTGGGTCGTCATTTTAAAGAGCAGTTCCTGAGCCGCCTGCATGGCTGAGCCGCAGTAGTCTACAACTCTTGTAGAATAAATTCCACAGATTGGCGATCTTATGGTATACTGTGTTTACCTCATGCTCATGCGGCTATCTGCTACCCTTCTTCGGCTAATCTACTCACAGTTAGGTTGGTAGCCAGCGACTTCAGCCTTTTTTCCTCCTGCAGCATTATGTGGTACAGGATTTGGCTATATATGGCTAAATCAATTTCACTATCACGTTATGAACAAGTTGAACGTCAATCGCAAAGGTATGGTAGCGCTGTTGCTCGCTTCCAGCCTGACCACCAGCGATGTTATGATGAGTTGTAAGTCGGTTAAGCAGAACACCAACAAAACGCAACGCGGTGCGGCCATTGGGGTCGGTGCGGGTGCAGTTGCTGGTGGTGTCATTGGCCGTAAGTCAGGAAATACAGTACTAGGTGCCATTATCGGCGCTACGGTTGGCGGTGCCGCTGGCGCCGTGATCGGTCGCCGTATGGACAAACAGGCCGAAGAGCTCAAACGCGATCTGCCTGGCGCTACGGTAGAGCGGGTTGGCGAGGGTATCAAAATCACATTTGGCTCAGATATTCTGTTCGACGTGAATAAATCGGATCTGAAAGAAGCGACCAAACGGCAGCTCGCCGAGTTTGCTCAGACGCTCGACAAATACCCGGATACGGATGTGTTGATCGAAGGACACGCCGACGCCTCTGGACCTGATGATTACAACCTGAAGCTCTCAAAAGAACGGGCCGATGCGGTAGCCAGCTATTTGAAAAGCGTAGGCGTGAAAGGCGCCCGTCTCGATGAGAAAGGCTATGGCGAATCGCAACCGGTTGCGGATAATAGCACCGAAGCTGGCCGCTCTAAAAACCGCCGGGTCGATATCGCCGTATTTGCTAATGACAAGATGAAGCGCGACGCCAAAGACGGCAATATCGAATAACAAATAAGTTCACCAGTTACCATTTATTGACTCGTTTAAGTCGAAATAAATTCGAATAAAGTAGACAATGAACGGTAACTGGTAAACGTTAACTTAGTAGCGTAGTCATGGCAACGGCAACACTCGACGATCAGGAAAAAAAGGAGGTATATAGCGAGTTCAACGAAGTCGTTAATATGTCGGCCACCACACTGGAAAAGTGGCTGGATACTGCTGAATCGAAGAAGGTAGGCCAAAAAGACGATGACGACGCAGAATCAGTGGGGCATCAGTCAGGGAAAAAGATCATCAAGATTCTGAACAAGAAAAAGGATGATTTGACCAGCGACGACTACGCCCATATGCGTAAAGTGATCAGTTATGTGCGCCGCCATTCGGCTCAGAAACCCCATGAGGTGGAAGGCAGTAACTGGCTTTTTTCGTTAAAGAACTGGGGGCATGATCCTCAGAAAAGTTAGTACTCGCACAAGGTAGGCAAAAAGGTGGCTATCAAGAAAAGCTGCCAGTAGCTCAATTTTTAGCTTTTTGTGGTTTTACAGGCAGTTTTCCTATAGAGTATCCATTTTTCATTTTACATTGTGCAATCAATAATCAACGTTATGAATGTTAAAGAAACACGAGGTGAAATCCTCGACCAACTGAACAAGTTGCTGACAAGCGCCCACGACGCCGAGAAAGGCTATCAAGAGGCTGCTGAGAACGTTAAAGACGCTGAATTGAAGAGCCTGTTTCTGGCTCAGTCGCGGGAACGCGCTGAATTCGGTCAGGAGCTTGATCGCGAAATCCGCGCATTGGGCGGCGATCCGGAAGGTGGCACCAGCCTGGCCTCTGATCTGCACCGTGCCTGGATTAATATCAAAAGTGCCGTATCGGGCAGTACCGACAAAGCTGTAGCTGAAGAATGTCAGCGTGGCGATGCCGAGGCCCTTGACGAATATAGAGATGTGCTTGAGCAGACCGACATCGCGGCTAGTACCCGTGAGTTGCTGCTTCGCCAGAAGAGTAAAGTCGAGTCGGCCCATGCAACAATGGGACGCTTGGCTTTGGTAGTGTAGTGAATGGTGGGATCGGAAAGCCTGCACTCTGTGAGTGCAGGCTTTTTTGTTTTAGGGGTTTTCAACATCGATCCCGAGAAGCAGGAGTACTCGCCTGATTTTTCGTAAGAATGCCAAAAAGGCTGGTTGCCGCCCAAACAATGGTGCTTTCACGGCGGTTTATTTATTGGTAATTTCTACCAAGTCTTCAACCGTTATGATTACACATAAAATGGCTTCGGCGCCTACCATTCCGTCGCGGCCCGGCCAGCCCTACCCGCTGGGTGCCACTGTCGACGAACAGGGCGTCAATTTTTCCATTTACAGCAAGCATGCCACTGGCGTATCGCTTTGCCTCTTCAGCTCGAAACGGGGCGAGCGGGAAACACACCGCATCGAATTAACCGAAAAGACCGAAAATGTCTGGCACATTTACCTGGAAGGCGTTCGTCCCGGCCAGTTGTATGGCTACCGGGTCGATGGCCCTTACGCGCCTGAAGAAGGCCATTATTTCAACGCCAACAAATTGCTACTGGATCCTTACGCCCGCGAAATTCACGGCGCCGTAGGGGGTGAAGTCGATACGCTGGGCTACAACCACGAGAGCGAGGCGGAAGACCGCTACCGCGAAATGAGCGAGGTAGACAGCGGTAAGGTAGCACCCAAAAGCGTGGTGGTCGATTCGGCTGCCTTCGATTGGGGCGACGATCAGGCACCGCACACTCCCATGAACAAGTCGATGGTGTATGAGATGCATGTCAAGGGCTTCACCTTTCAGCACCCCACCATCGATGCCAGCATTCGGGGTTCGTACGCAGCCCTGGGTACCCCCGAAGCTATCGAATACCTGCAAAAGCTGGGCGTTACAGCTGTCGAATTACTGCCCGTGCACCAGTTCACCAACGAAAGCTACTGGGGCTATAACAGCATCGGTTTTTTTGCCCCCCACAATGGCTACGCTTCCAGCGACAACGTGGTGAACGAGTTCAAGCAGATGGTCAAAAATCTGCACGCAGCTGGTATTGAAGTCATTCTCGACGTGGTGTACAACCACACCGCCGAAGGCAACGAAATGGGCCCGACGCTGTCGTTTAAAGGCATCGACAATCGGGTGTATTACCACACCGTGCCCGAGCAGCCTCAGTTCTATATGAACCACACCGGCACGGGTAACACCTTCAACCTCACGCATCCGCAAACGCTTCGAGTCGTGATGGACAGCCTGCGTTACTGGGTACAGGAAATGCACGTCGATGGGTTCCGGTTCGATCTGGCCTCGGCCTTGATTCGCGAGCTTGGCGACTACGTTTCGTCGTTCCTCGATACAGTCAACCAGGACCCCACGCTGAGCCAGGTGAAGCTCATCGCTGAGCCCTGGGACATTGGATCGTACCACGTCGGGCAATTTCCGGTACGTTGGTCGGAGTGGAACGGCAAATACCGCGACTGCGTACGGAAATTCTGGAAAGGCGACGAAGGGCAGGCCCACGAAATGACATTACGCCTGCTAGGTAGCCCCGATCTTTACGCCAACGGGCGCGGCCCCGGCAACAGCGTAAACTTCATCATTGCCCACGACGGATTTACGCTCAATGATCTGGTTAGCTACAACGAGAAGCACAACGAGGCCAACGGCGAAAACAACAACGACGGCGAGAGCAACAACGAAAGCTGGAACATGGGCGTAGAAGGCCCAACCGACGACGCCGATATTAACGCCGCCCGTGAACGGCAGAAGCGCAATTTCATGACGACGCTGCTGCTGAGCCAGGGAGCACCGATGTTCATGATGGGCGACGAATACGGACGTACCCAGCACGGTAACAATAACGGCTACAACCAGGATAGCGACATCAGCTGGTTTAACTGGAATTGGGAAGAGAAGAATCAGCAACTGTTCGACTATGTGAGTCAACTGGCGCAGGTACGTCTGAAATACCCGTTGCTGAGCCGCCGCAAATTCTACGACACAGAACAGATCGACTGGCTCCGGCCCGACGGTGAGGTGTTCACCGAACAGGATTACGCCAACGGTGACACTCGTTGCCTCGCACTCTGGATCGACGGGGCACGGGTCGATGAGCAGGATGAATCAGGTACGTTCCTCAACGAAACGAAGGAAGGCGGTTCTAAACTGCTTTGGATTCTGAACAGCTACTGGGAGCCGATTCCGTTTACGCTACCGGCTCCGCATAAATCACGTACACACTACGAGGTGATTGTGGATACCTACAACGGCACCGTCGAAAGCGGCGCTCGTGTGGATGTTAAAGAACCGTTCATCGTACCCGAGCGGTCGTCGATCCTGCTACGGATGGTGTAATAGTAAAGCGTGAAAAGCAGAACGCGTGAATGAGAGCCTGACGCAAGGCCTCTCATTCACGCGTTCTGCTTTTCACGCTTTCGCCAACGTCCATTCCTGAAGTTGAATGGGGGCTTTCTGGAGTGCGTTGTAAAGGGCTTTATCGTCGCGAAACGTGAGCTGATCGAGCGTTACGTATTCAATGTGCGCCGTAAACGTATCAGGTTCGTAGGGCCAGGGATCGACGCCTAAAGTGCCATTGGGTCGTTGGAAGACATAGTAGTGCTGCCCGTCCGGCCCAACGCTGATTTCCAGGCGGCGTCCTTCGGGTGGCACCTGATTCTGACACAGAATAAGCGAGAATGCATCACACCACTGCACAAAATCGTAGGCATACCGCACGACGGCTTCCGAAACGCCGTACTGTTTCCGCCACGACTGCTGATTTTCAACCTGCTGATCCAGGCAGTTGTCTAGCTCTGCGTTCTTGCCCCGCTTCTCTTCGTACAGAAACGTGATGTGCATCGACTCCATCAGCGCGTTCCAGCGGCTTTTCTGGAGGGCGATGGTGATCATGTTCTGCATTTGCGACACCGAGTAGTCTAGCACCTGAAAATGCCTGGGAGCACCTGCTTCGGTCAGGTGGTTACGACCTTCATAAGGGTCTTGCCCGTCGTCGTGTTCCGTGAGGGCGATAAGCGTTTCGGGCCAGCGCTCGGGGCGTTTGTCGGCCTGCCAGTGGAGGGCCAATTGGAAGGCCAATAACGCATGAGCGGGCTGGTGGATAACCTCCCAGCCCGCATCAATAAGTCGGGTGATCATAGGAAGAAAGAGAAAAGGGAGGACGGAGACGAGGGGGCAAGAAGGAGGCTTAGTTATGTTCTACGAACAACAGTTAGTCTGCCTCTTCCTTGCTTCCTCGCCTCTGTCCTCCCCTTCCTCTTTTGGTTTACAGGCTCACCTTTACGTTTTCGCCTTCTTTGTAGGTATCGCCTGTGACGGCAGCGCGGGCCATTTCGAACAACCGCACGATGCGGCTATCGTTCGAGTCCCAGTACTCGGCCAGTTCAGCCCGTACTTTCAGCAGCGTCAGTTCGGGATCGTCTTTGCCTTTGGGGAACCAGGGTTTAGCCATATCCGACCAAAGTTCGTCGATTTTGGCCCGGTCGTCCAGCTCCTGTGACGTACCTGAGATCGACACGTAGTCGGCGTCAGACACATCCGCAAAGCTCAGGTTCACCTTGTTTTCATTGTGCTGAATCTGGTCGACTTTGGGCGATGATTTCTGCGTAAAGAACCAAAATGTTCCGTCGGCATCCATCTGCATGCAAGCCATCGGGCGGCTTACCAGATTACCCTGCTCATCGACAGTCGTCATCATCGCGATACGGATGTCTTCGACCATCTCCTTTACTTTTTCCAGTTGGGGGTTGTGTTGTGTTTGGGTTTCCATAACGTTGGGATAAAAAAAGTTTGACGTTCAGTATTTACAGTTTGGCGCTGTCCCATCCTCTTGACGAGGTAGACGAAACACTAAACCATAAACACCAAACGTCAAACAAATGATTTATTAGTTATACAGCGCGTCGCGAAGATCGATGCCGTAGAACAGCGAAGCCGGGGTCGACTGGGTCGGCATGGCGGGCTCGTCGCTCGTCGGCATCGACAGGATTTTCGAACAGCTCAGGATCGTCTGCTGGCACATGGCGTACACCTGCTGCGCCCGCTCCGATGTAAACTGTTGCGCCTCACCAGCACATTTTTCGCACACGTCGATGCAGGCTTGGGCCAGCAACCGGGTGTTTTCCGAGCCGCGCACATAGAGCATAGCTACCTGACGGCACAGATCGGCACAGTCGAGATTCAGGAAAATGAAGCGGTACCAGTTTTCGATGTCATTTGAGCGCGATGATTCCGTGGCGGTTTCGTCGCAAAGGGCTGCGCAGCCGGTCAGTGTGTCGTAAATGGCTTTATTCCAGATCATGATGAGGTTTTGGGTTTACGCCTGTTGGAGTGAAAAAGTAGACGATAACAACGATACCTCGGTAGCGAGCTGCGCTTTAGCCTGGCGCCGCGCTTCAATGATACTAAGCTGAATAGCCTCCTGCCGATCCATGTTCTCGCGAGCCATGAGTGCGTTAGCGATCTCGATAGCTTTGGCTCGTGTGCTCGGACTTAGCGAGCGCATGGGAGCAGGGAAGTGGGTAGGGGTCCAGTTCATGAGTCTCATTGGCGTATCGTTGTCTTATTTAATAAGCTGGCGTAGAAATATTATGCCAAATACAGATCCGATACGGCCAATTGGATTAAGGGCGGGGTTTGTTTGCTCACTATCAGTCAGTTATTCCCTGGCAGAGGCCGAATTAATTTTCTGGCGAGTATGGAGGCGGGGAACAGGTGTAGAAATTTATTCCCACATTACTCAACACAAAATTCCCCGACTGTGGAAGGTCGGGGAACGTAATGAGCCTCAATTAATAGGTTGCAAGGGGCGACTCCGCTGACGTTCGCTATGCATCAGACGAATGCCCCGTAGGAAAGTCATTCCAGGTGCCAAATTTTCGGCTTAGTTCGCGTCAAGGGCATCCACGCGGTCATCCACGCCGTCTTTCACTTCCTCGATCGCTTTTTTGGTTTTCGGCCAGCTCGTGGCCGTCACCTGATCCAGTTCCTTGAGCAGGCCCGCAATGGTAGCCCGTTCCTTTTTCAGCGTGCTGATACCCGTCGTTAGCTTGGTACGGTCACCTTTGCCGTCTTTCATATCACGCTCATACTTGGCCGTCTTCTCGTCGATGTCTTCCATCTCGGCGTTCAACTCCTTCCGCATATCGTCGCGGTCGGCATCCCAAGTCTTCTTGAAGTCGGCACGGGCCGAATCGAGGTCGGCCTGCTTGTCCATAACCTCTTCTTTGGTGCCTCCCTCCTCCTGCGTGTTGATGACCTCCTGTTTGGCTTCGGCAACATCCTCCGCTTTGTTTTCAGTTTTCGATTCGCAACTCAGCTGGAACGTACCCAGCAGCAGGGCCAGCGCGGTGGCCGCATACATAGTCTTGTTCATAACGTTTTGTGTTTGGCTAGTAAAACCGTCGAAAAGCGAGAAAGTTGGCGAAAGCCTTTTACGATGAGGGTCCTGAGCACACAGAGAACGCCCAACCAACTCAGCGTACTCAGTGCCTCTGTGGTGAAAGGCGTCCGGTCTTTTTTCGTATCTTTGTGTTCTGATTCTTAGAAAAATACTAAATGAACCGCGAGCAGGAAATTGCCCGTCGGCGCACGTTCGCCATCATCAGCCACCCCGACGCCGGCAAAACCACACTGACCGAAAAACTGCTGCTCTTTGGCGGAGCCATTCAAACCGCCGGGGCTGTCAAATCCAATAAAATCAAGAAATCGGCGACTTCCGATTTCATGGAAATCGAGAAGCAACGGGGTATCTCGGTGGCTACCTCGGTGATGACCTTCGATTATGAAGGCAAAAAGATAAACATCCTCGATACGCCCGGCCACAAAGATTTTGCGGAAGATACGTACCGGACACTCACCGCCGTCGACTCCGTTATTCTGGTTATCGACTGCGTGAAAGGCGTAGAAGAACAGACCGAACGGCTCATGGAAGTGTGCCGGATGCGCGACACGCCGGTGATTATCTTCGTGAACAAACTCGACCGCGAAGGCCGCAACCCGTTTGACCTGCTCGACGAGCTGGAGGAGAAATTAAACATCCGGGTACGTCCCCTTACGTGGCCCGTTAACATGGGTTCCGACTTCAAGGGGGTATATAGCCTCAACGAAAAAAAATTATATTTCTTCCGCGTCAACAAAACGAAGGTGGAAGACGACGTGCTGCCGATAGACATCGACACGCCTCTGCTCGACGAAAAAGTAGGTGACCGCGACGCCGCTCAATTGCGCGAAGACGTGGAGCTGATCGAGGGCGTGTATGATACGTTCGACATCGAGGCCTATCGGGCCGGTAAGCTGGCTCCGGTTTTCTTCGGATCGGCCGTCAATAATTTCGGGGTGAAGGAACTGCTCGACGGATTCTGCCAGATCTCACCGGAACCCATTGCCCGCCCCACCGACAAGCGCGTTGTGGAGCCCGAAGAGAAGAAGTTCAGCGGCTTCGTATTCAAGATCCACGCCAACCTCGACCCGCGCCACCGCGACCGGATCGCCTTCCTGCGGGTTTGTTCGGGACTGTTTGAGCGCGGCAAATTTTACCACCATACCCGCCTCGACAAAGACGTGCGGTTTGCTTCGCCCTTCAGTTTCATGGCCGACGCCAAGGCGGTGGTTGAAGAAGGGTTCCCCGGCGACGTAATCGGTCTATACGACACAGGTACGTTCAAAATCGGCGATACGTTGACCGAAGGCGAAGACCTGCAATTTGCGGGCATTCCGAGCTTTTCGCCCGAACTGTTCAAGGAGTTGATTAACCTTGACCCGATGAAATCCAAGCAATTGGATAAAGGGATTCAGCAGCTTACCGACGAAGGCGTGGCCCAGTTGTTCACGCTGGCACTCGGCAACCGGAAGATCGTCGGGACGGTGGGTGAACTGCAATTTGAGGTGATTCAGTACCGGCTCGAGCACGAATACGGTGCCAAATGCCGCTGGGTTCCCATGAACACGAGCCGCGCCTGCTGGATTACGTCGGACGATAAAGTGAAGCTGAACGAGTTTATCCGGCTCAAAGGCAATCAGATCGGTTATGACAAAGACCAGAATCCGGTGTTTCTGGCCGAATCGGACTGGATGCTGCGCATGAACCAGGAAAACAACCCCGATATCACGTTCCACCAGACGTCGGAGTTCAAGACGGAAATGGCCTAAAGTAAAGTTTATCTTAAAAACGAAAAAGGGCAGCGTTTCGAAACGCTGCCCTTTTTCGTTTTTAAACGATTCGTTCGGGTTCACCGTCCAGATTGTAGATATACGTATCCAGGTCATCCTTGAGGCTATCGGGCGTGATGCCCATGTCTTTGATAGTGCCGCGTTCCAGGTCATACACCCAGCCATGCACGCGCGGATAGCCCGTTTCGGCCTGCGACCGCTGCACAAACGAGAACTTCAGCACGTTGAGGCACTGTTCCCGCACGTTCAGTTCGACCAGGCGTTTGAAGCGCTCGGTTTCGTCGTCAATGGCCATCAACTCGTCTTTATGAAGCCGACGCACATCCTTGATATTGCGCAACCACACCCCGAGTGTGTTGAACTTGTTACGCGTCATGGCGGCGGCCACCCCACCACAGCCGTAGTGCCCACAGATGATGATATTCTTCACCTTCAGGTTCTCTACGGCATACTGCACAACGGCCATCGAATTGACATCGTTGTTGGGAATGAGATTGGCGATATTACGATGAACAAAGACTTCACCCGGCCGCACACCCAGAAACGTTTCCGGTTGTACCCGACTATCGGAGCACCCAATGTACAGGAAGTCGGGCGACTGCTGCAACGACATCTCTTTGAAGTAATCTGGGTCTTCCTGAAGGCGTTGTTCAACGTACTTTTTGTTGTTCTCGAATACGCGCTGATATAATTCCATCCGCAAGGGCTATTGGTTAAAAACAGATTAATAACTCGACTATGCACCAATTGGTTTGTGGGGCAAATTAAACATATTAGCTCAATGGCAACAACCGGTTGATGAAGTCTGCTATGGCGATCACCAGTTCAAACTGCCGGTGAAGTCCTGTCTGTGCCTACTCGGTTCCGGCGCATTTTTTGTAGCTTAGACAACTGATTTTTATACGTGCCGACGTTATGCGTTCAACGCTACTAATCCTCTGCCTATTAACCGGTTGTTTTTTAGCTCGCGCCGCACCCCGGGGGCTCGTTTTTATTGAAAATAAAGGCCAGTGGCCCGCCGACGTGCGTTTCCGGGCCGACCTTCCCGGCGGCTTTCTCTTCCTGAAAACCAACGGTCTCCACTACGCATTTTACGACACCCGCGAAACAGCCCGCCGCCACGCCACCGCTCCCAGCAACGAGCCGGTTTCGCCCACTATTCGGGCGCATGGCGTGCTGGTTACACCCGTTGGTAGCGCCGGGGCATCACAAATTGTGGGATCAAAACCCGTCGAAACAACCTTCAGCTACTTTTCGGGCGATGACCCCAGCCGGTGGGCGGGCGGGGTACGTGGTTTTGCCGAGGTACGTTACCATAACCTGTACCCCGGCGTCGATCTGCGCATCTACGCCTATTACGAAACCCTTAAGTACGAATTCATTGTGCAGCCGGGCGTCGATCCGGGCCAGATTCGGCTGACTTACGACGGGGCCGACGCACTCGACCTGTCCAACAATCGGCTGACGGTGCGGACCTCCGTGACGGAGTTTCGTGAAAATGCGCCTTACAGCTTTGTTACCCGCGGTCAGCACGTTACAGAAGTACCCACCCGCTGGGCGCTGGATGGGCAGACGGCGCGGTTTGTTTTCCCGAACGGCTACGACAACACCCAAGCGCTCACCATCGATCCTGAGCTCCTTTTCGTTACGTTTTCGGGTTCACGAGCTGATAATTTTGGTCACGCGGCTACCTACGATGCCGACGGCAATACCTACGTGGCGGGTTCGGTCTGGGGTACGGGGTTCCCTACGACCCGGGGCGCGTTTCAGGTCAGCTACGCCGGACAAACCGATGTGGGCATCATGAAATTTTCGGCCGATGGATCGCAGTTGATCTATGCCACGCAACTGGGCGGCTCGGGTACCGACCTTCCCCACAGTATCGTGGTTAACAGCAAGGGCGAATTAATTGTGATGGGCAGTACTGCCTCGGGCGATTTTCCCGTCACCGCCAATGCCTACAAGTCGCGGCTGATCTCGCAGGCAGGGATTGTAGCCAACGTATATAGTGGTTATCTGACCTACACGTTGGGTAGCGATCTGTTTCTAGCTCGACTAAACGCCGCAGGTACGTCTCTTATCGGCAGCACCTTTGTGGGAGGCAGTAACCACGATGGGCTAAATCTGTACGGACTGGCGGGCTCGGTTCAAAATTATTCCGACGAATTTCGGGGCGAAGTCATTGTGGGGCCAGCCGACGAATTATACGTGGCCAGCACCACCCAATCGACCGATTTCCCGGTCACGGATGGCTCTACTCAGAAAGGTATCACTGATGGTATCGTGTTCCGGCTTTCGGCTGATCTATCAACACTCGACTGGGCTACCCGCCTCGGTGGTTCTCAACTCGATATGGCGTTTGGACTGCGGTTGGCCAAGTCGGGCGCATTGTATGTGTGCGGTACGACCTACAGCACTGGGCTAGGTACGTCGGGAGCGCTACAAACCCAGCTGGCGGGCGTAAATGACGGCTACGTAGCCCGGCTCGGCAGCGCCGACGGAAAACTCACGGCGTTCACGTACCTGGGCACGGGTAGCTCAGATGTTGCCAGCCTGATCGACATCGGCCCGAACGAACAGCCGCACGTCTATGGCCTTTCCAAAGGACGGTACCCCGTTACGGCGGGCGTCTACAGCAATGCCGGCAGTGGACAGTTTATCCACGCGCTTAACGCTGACCTCTCTAAAACCATCTTCTCGACCGTGTTTGGCTCGGGTCGGGCCGGGCCCGACATTTCGCCAACGGCCTTTCTGGTGAACACCTGCGGTAACATGTATGTAGCGGGCTGGGGCGGGCTGGTTAACACGAGTCGTAACTTCAACCCCAACAGCAGCACCAACGGCATGCCCACCACCGCCGACGCCTACAAGCGCACCACCAACGGCAGCAATTTCTGGCTAGGCATTATCGAGCAGGGGGCGAAGTCGTTCCTGTACGGCACCTTCATGGGCGATACCACCCCGGCCGACTCGGTCCGCGATGGTGATCATATCGACGGGGGTACTTGCCGCTTCGATCCATACGGCACCATCTACCACGCTGCCTGTAGCTGCCGGAGCAACCGGTTTCCCGCCTCGGCGACAGCCTGGTCTAAAACGCGGGGCAACGCCAACTGCAACAACATTGCCTTCAAGTTCGACACCGATCGCCTGCAAGCCGGATTCGACACCTACGAGGGTAGCCGCAAAAACGTAGTCGAAGGCTGCACGCCCCTTACGCTCAGCCTGCAAAACACCAGTGTGGGCGGCAAACGCTACGAGTGGGTGATCAATGGCAAAGTGGTCTCAAATGACCCCAACCGGGCCACGTATACGTTCGACAAAGCCGGTACGTACCCGGTCATCATCCGCGCGTACAACCCACTCAACTGCAAGCTCGTTGATTCGACCACGCGGCTGATCAAGGTATCTCCGGCCGATTTCCGGGTCAGTAAAGACACCGTTCTCTGCGCGGGCAAACCCGTTTCGCTCACGGCGCAGGGCGGCCTAACGTACCTGTGGACAACGGGCAGCACCTCGGCATCGGCCATTACCACACCCACCGCCGCCAGTATTGTGGTTGTCGCGCAGACCTCGACCACCTACAGCGTATCGATGACCAACGAAGCGGGTTGCTCCACCAACCGCACCGTCACGGTCAGGGCCGACAACTCGTTTGCACCGAAAATTGAGGTATCTGGCAAATCAGACTGCACAACGCCCACCGTATTGACGTTCCAGAATAACACCGTCGGGGCCGACCGATTTGTGTGGTCGATGGGTAACGGCGACACGCTGCGCACCCGGCTACCCGTTACGTATCAGTACCCGAAATCAGGGCAGTACGAAGTAGTGGTTACGGCCTATAAACAGGATTGTGCGCTGACGCAGCGGGTGCCGGTCACCTACGAAAATTTTGGCCCGCTGCCCAACGTGGTGACGGCCAACGACGACGGCAAGAACGATGTCTTCGACACACGCCTGACGGGGGCCAGACTGGAAATTTATAACCGCTGGGGTCGCCTGCTCTTCGCGACCGACAATTACCAGAACAACTGGGGCAGTAAAACCCCGCATGGCACCTATTTTTACCTGCTAACCACGCCCGGTGGCAGCCAGTGTAAAGGCTGGATACAGGTATTGGAATGAAGATTTGGAGTTTACTGTTTGATGTCTGAAGTTTGACAATCAAACAGCAAGTAAAAGCCATCAACCAGATAAACAACGCATGAAACTCATCGCCATCCTCGCCCTGTCGCTGGGCCTGACCTACGGAGCCACCGCTCAGGATTCATACCACGGAAAAAAGATTTCTGAGAAAGGTGCCGTTCCGGCAGCGCAGCTCGCCAGCAATCTGGGCAACAAATCAGAAGCAAAAGCCAAGGTAGAAGGAACGGTCGAGTCGGTTTGCCAGATGAAAGGCTGCTGGATGAAACTCAAAACCACCGATGGGCAGACCATGCGCGTGACGTTCAAAGATTACGGTTTCTTCGTTCCGAAAGATATTTCGGGCAAAACCGTAGTGGTGGAAGGCGTAGCCAAACAAACGACGACGCCCGTTTCGGAACTGCGCCACTATGCCGAAGACGCGGGTAAAAGCAAAGAAGAGATTGCCAAAATCACCGAGCCCGAGAAAGCCATCACCTTCGTGGCCGACGGCGTAATTGTGAAAAAATAACCAGCAGGTTTTGGGAGGTGACGCCATGTTACCGTTATCCGCTAAAAAAAAGCAACGGTTTATTACAACCTCGCCGCAGTGGGGTGAGTCTAGAAAACGAGTCGGATCACAACGCCGCCTCGTTTTTTTTATCGCATCAATTCACAAATACGACATGAACCGTCCCTTACAACTAGCCGCGGCGTCTCTGTTTGCTTCGGCCACCCTCTTCCTAGCCTGTAACAATTCATCGACAGCCCCCGCCCCCGCTGATCAGGTCAAACTGGCCCTGAATCAGTCAGGGCGTCTCTCGTCTGGCATAACCGTCAAAGTAGACTCGCTCT
Source organism: Fibrella musci (assembly GCF_041321105.1). NCBI lineage: Bacteria > Pseudomonadati > Bacteroidota > Cytophagia > Cytophagales > Spirosomataceae > Fibrella > Fibrella musci. The sequence continues at coordinate 348,511 of NZ_JBGGWD010000001.1, forward strand.
ACGACAGCCGCTGTCCGCTCAATGCCAGTTGTATCTGGAGTGGTAACGTTATTCTGCGGGCGGCGCTAACCAAAGAAGCTGAAACCAAAGCGGTACGGCTGGTATTGGGACCCGACCTGGACAATCCAACCAACAAACGCCCTGATTCGACGGGGGTTGTGCTGGGGGGGACAACCTACAAAGTAGTGCTTCGGGAGGTAACGCCCTACCCTGGCTCAGGGTCTGCTGAACCGACGAAGGCGCTGGTAGAGGTAGTAGCGCGTTAGGCAGCAAACCACTTTTTATTATCTTCATGGCCGCAGCTCATTTGGGCTGCGGCTTTTGTTTGCAACAACCGCTCTATGAAGAAACAGTACGTACCCAGCCCCACCGGCCGAATCAAAACCGCTATCTGTTTTATGGGTGCCTGCCTGCTGGCGTCGCCCCTGCTGGCGCAACCCGCCCGCACCCTGCTACATTGCGGGAATCTGTTCGTCGGCACCACCAACGACCTGCAACGTGACATGACCATCGTGGTCGAAGGCAACAAAATCGCCGCCGTGCAACGCGGCTACACTACCCCGGCGGCGCAGGATCGGGTGATCGACCTGAAAAACAAAACCGTATTGCCGGGGCTGATCGACATGCATGTGCACCTGGAAATGGAGACCCGGCGCGGCGGAGCCATCGACCGATACACACAGAACGTACCTGACATGGCCTATCAGGCGGCCAAATATGCCAAAACGACCCTGCTGGCGGGCTTCACCACTGTGCGTGATCTGGGCGGGTCGGGCGTCAACATCGCCCTACGAAACGCCATCAACCGCGGGCTGACCGACGGACCACGAGTGCTGACGGTGGGCAAATCCATCGCTACGACGGGTGGCCACGCCGACCCCACCAACGGTAGCCGCCGCGAACTGATGGGCGACCCCGGCCCGGCAGAGGGGGTAATTAATGGTCCCGACGAAGCCCGCAAGGCCGTTCGGCAACGCTACAAAGAAGGGGCTGACCTGATCAAGATTACGGCAACGGGCGGCGTGCTGAGCAACGCCAAAGACGGGCAGGGGCCGCAGTTCAACGAAGAAGAGTTGAAAGCCATCGTGGAAACGGCCAAAGACTATGGCTTTCCTGTCGCCGCCCATGCCCACGGCGCCGAGGGCATGAAACGAGCCATCCGCGCCGGAGTGCAAACCATCGAGCACGGCACGCTCATGGACGACGAAGCCATCGAACTCTTCAAGAAACACGGCACCTACTACGTACCCACGATTATTGCCGGCAAAACCGCCGCCGACTCCGCCCGGATGTTTGGCTATTACCCCGCGCTGGTAGTACCCAAGGCGCTGGCCATTGGCCCGAAAATCCAGGCAACGTTTGCCAAAGCCTACAAAGCGGGTGTCAAGATCGCCTTCGGCACCGACGCGGGCGTGTATGTTCACGGCTACAACGCCAAAGAGTTTGAGTACATGGTCGAAGCGGGTATGCCGCCGGTCGAGGCCATCCGGGCAGCACTGATGACCAACGCCAAACTGCTGGGCATGGATACGCAGATCGGCTCTATCGAACCCGGCAAATTTGCCGACATCATTGCCGTCGACGAAAACCCCATCCAGAACATTAAGACCCTGCAAAGCGTCCGGTTCGTGATGAAAGACGGCAAGCAGTACAAATAAGAGCCTATGCCTGATACTACGTCATCCTCGTTGTCGCCCGACGAGCAGGACAAACTACGCGAACTGACCACCCAGAGCTGGAACCTCGAACTGGCCATTTCGGGTGTCGCGATGTTTGCCATTCTGCAACTGCCCGACCTGCTCGACTCGGCCTTCAGCTACCTGCAACACAATTTCCTGCTCAATACAGAGGGGCCGCCGCTTATGCTCTTATCGCTGTCGTACAGCATGATCCGGGCAACCTTCTACGTACTCTTTGCCGCTTTCCTGGCCAATTTCGTGATGCGGGCTTTCTGGGTTGGATTGGTCGGGCTGCTGGCTGTGTATCCGTCGGGTATTCATTACGACCGAATTCCATTCTCGACGCCGTATGCCCAGCAACGGATGGCCGACGAGCTCGGTCCTCTCGACCGCTACATCCTCTGGCTCGACAAGCGATGCAACATTGTCTTTGCGCTGGCCTTTCAGTTTGTGTTTTTCCTGATCATAATCGGGATGGCCTATGTTCTGGGGCTGATCAGCTACTTGGTCGTGCAGCCCAATGTCCCGGCGGCGGTCTGGCAGGGCATCAAGATTGGGGTGAGCGTGTTGGGGGTGAGTTTCTACGTAGCGCTGATTGTCTTAAGCCTGAAAAAGGTGAAGGAGCATCCAACAGGCATGAGAGTACATTACCGGCTAGTGAAAGCCTCCCAACTGCTATTTATGGGTGCCTATCGGCCTTCGTCGTACATCACGAACACGTTCTACAGCCACATTCCCAAGCAGCGCTTTGCTCGCACCTTCGCCATCTTTATGACGGTATTCGCGGTGGTATTTCTTGTCGAATACACTGTCGATCAGGCAAGAGGCAACCGCCGCAGCTCCGCTTTTAACAGACGCCACCTGTACTCCGCCCGTGTGGATAGCCTCTTTGTCGACCCCGGCGCTTACGATAACCAACGCCCAGAAGGTGAACTGGTTGATGTAGCGTCTATTCAGGCCGACGTGATCCGGGAGCCCTATCTACGGCTGTTCATTGCTTACCCAAGAGCCCTCGATACGCTGCTGACGCGCCTTGCCCCGGAGCCGGTCTGGCCCGATTCCCTGTCGAGGACGGAACGCCGCCGCCAACACGCCGTTTGGAGTAAGCAGCAAATTAATCAGCTCATCAGGCTGACGGTCAACGATTCGGTGTTCAGCAAGACCGAGTTGCTCTTTTCTCAAGCGGGTTCGACGCAGCAGCGCGGCTGGCAGACGGTACTCGTTCCGGGCAACCTCGTCAAAGGCCGTAACCAGCTTCGGATAGGCATTCAACGCCCCGGACAGCCCATCCCCGACGAGCTTACCACCATTCCGTTCTGGTACGTACCTGAGCCATAGACATCGTGGGTACGTTGTCGCACCCAGGGGCCGTTTTCTCTGGTGCAGCAAGCGAGTTGTTAACTCTTAGACGGTAAAAAGCACGCAAACGCTCCTTTCAGCGGTATGAATCCCTCTTCTCCCGGCAGTTTTCGCTGGCGTATGGTTGCCCTCTTGTTCGTAGCAACCACGATCAACTACATCGACCGGCAGGTATTGTCCTTCACCATGACCGACGAGTTGTTTCGGAAAGAGATGCTCGGCCTGTCGGTAAATGACGTGCTGACGCAGGAGCGTATCGATCAGTTTCGGGTCGAATACAGCAAGGTGGATTCGGCGTTCAAGTTTGCCTACGCCATTGGGTTTCTGGTGATGGGCTGGCTCATCGACCGGATCGGTACTAAACGCGGCTTCTCGCTGGGTATCGTTATCTGGAGCATTGCCGCCGTGGGTACGTCGTTTGTGCAGTCGCTGGGCGGGCTCAAACTGGCCCGGGTGGCGCTGGGACTGGGCGAGTCGGCCAACTTTCCGGCGGCGGTCAAAACGGTATCGGAATGGTTTCCGCGCCGCGAGCGGTCATACGCCAACGGGCTCTTCAATGCCGGTACCAATGTGGGCATTATCATCACCGCCCTGATTGTTCCTTACCTCATTCTGAACTACGGCTGGCGCAGCTCGTTTCTGGCGACGGGTGTGCTGGCGTTTGTGCTGCTGGCCTTCTGGTGGTTTTCGTATTCGAAGCCCCAGCGCAACGCCCACGTATCGGCCGCCGAGCTGGCCTATATTCGAAGCGACGCCGTCACCGAACCACCTCTGCGCGTTTCCTGGCTGCGGCTGCTGTCGTACAAACAAACCTGGGCTTATGCGATCGGTAAGTTTCTGGCCGACCCCATCTGGTGGTTTTATATGGCCTGGTTACCCGACTTTTTCAACACCAACGAGGCCCTCGACCAAAAGCTCGACCTCAAATCGTTCGGCATTCCCTTCCTGATCATTTACGTCGTGTCGGATGCCGGCAGCATCTTTTTCGGCTGGCTCAGCACGCAGTTTATGAACCGGGGCTGGACGGCCAACCGCGCCCGCAAAACCACCATGCTTATCTGCGCCCTCTGCGTGATGCCGATCATGTATGCCGCCAAGACCAACAGCCTGACGGTAGCTATCGCGCTGATTTCGCTGGCGACGGCAGCGCACCAGGGGTGGTCGGCCAATATGTATACCTTTGCCTCTGACCTGTTCCCGAAAAACGTCACGGCCACCGTCACCAGTATCGGCGGTATGTTTGGGGCGCTGGGGGGTATTCTGCTGGCGCGCTACTCGGGCGATATCATCAACAACCTTGGTTATTACCCACTCTTCATCATCGCGGCCTGCGCTTATTTGCTGGCGCTCTTGCTCATTCACCTTGTACTACCCAAACTGGAACCCGTCACGGCCGACGAACTCGACCCACAGGTGACGCTGGCCCGGTAAACTGATGCAGGCAACGGCGGCTTTCCGTTTTGCCTACAGACCATTGTATGAAAGTTATTACGTTTGGCGAGGTCATGCTGCGGTTGAGTCCGCCGGGCCAGAATCGCTTTAGTCAGGCAACCACCTTCGACATGGCGTTTGGAGGTACTGAAGCCAATGTCGCCGTGGCCTTGGCCCAATGGGGCGTCGATGTGCAGCACATCACCAGCTTTCCCACCAACGCGCTGGGCGACGCCGCCGTGGCCCACCTGCGCAAGGCGGGCGTCGACACACACTATGTGCAGCGGGGTGCCGGGCGGATGGGCCTCTATTTTCTGGAGCACGGCGCCGCAAGCCGGGCCAGTCAGGTTATTTATGACCGGGCCGATTCGGCCTTTTCGCGCCTGACCGCCGATAGCGTCGACTGGGAAACGGTCTTTGTCGATGCCGACGGGGTAGTGGCCGACTGGTTTCACTGGACGGGCATCACACCCGCTATTTCGGCAGGCACGGCCGCCTGTTTGCTGAAGGGGATTGAAACCGCCAACCGCCTGGGCGTGCCCGTATCCGGCGACCCGGTATACCGCAGTAATCTCTGGCAATATGGCCAGACTCCCCAGGAGGTGCTACCCGACCTGACGGCGGGTTGCACGCTCTTGTTGGGCAATGCCGGTCTGTTTGCCTACCTGTATGGCATCGACGCCAGCACCAACGAAGCCGCTGCCCAGGAAATGATGGCCCGTTTTCCGCGCCTCAGGTACGTTACCGATACCGTCCGGGAGTCGGTAAGTGCCTCACATAACCGACTGTCGGCATGGCTGTATGATGGCGCCGAAACAGTGTCGACACTCATTTTCGACGTGCAGCCGATCATCGACCGCATTGGTACCGGCGATGCCTTCATGGCGGGCCTCATCTATGGGCTATTACAAAACGACCAATCCCTGACCGAAGCCCTTACCTTTGGTGTGGCGGCTTCAGTGCTTAAACACACCATTCCCGGCGACGTACTGCTGGCTACCCCGTCGGAGATCGACGACATAGCCGCCGGTAACCTGTCGGGTAAGATTAAACGATAACGTAGTCTCGACGCTCCAGCGTCGGTTGTTTCATTAACAGGCCACCCGGCCTTTGCCGAAGCTGGAGCTTCGGTGCTACGAACGATGACACCTCGCCTCACCGTATACCAGACCATTCTTGACACGCCCGTTGTGCCGGTCTTTTTCCATTCCGACCTCGACACCTGCCGCTCGATTTTACAAACGGCTTACCGGGCAGGCATTCGGGCTTTTGAATTCACCAACCGGGGTGATTTTGCGCACGAACTGTTTGGCGAACTGGTCAAACTGGCCCGGCGCGAGATGCCCGGTCTGGTAATGGGCGCGGGTACCATTCTCGACGCACCCACGGCGGCCCTGTATGTGCAGCTCGGCGCTAATTTCATCGTTGCTCCAACGTTCAGCGAAGAGGTGGCCCGCTTCTGCAATCGCCGCCGGATAGCCTACATGCCCGGTTGCGCTACACTCACCGAAATCAGCCGGGCCGAAGAATGGGGCGTTGAGTTCGTGAAGCTGTTTCCGGGCGATGGCCTGGGACCGGGTTTCGTGAAAGCACTGCACGGCCCCATGCCCCAAACGCGGGTAATGGTCACGGGCGGAGTCGAGCCCACTATTGAGAGTCTGACCAAGTGGTTCAACGCGGGCGTGTCGGCGGTAGGCATTGGTTCTCAACTATTTGCCAAAGAGTTAATTCAGGCAGGTGCGTATACCCAGCTTGAAGAGCAGATACGCCAAACGGTCGATTTTGCGAAGACCCTGCGCCGGTCGTAACGATTTCACCGCTTCCCCCCTATTTTTGTCGTTACGACGATTTTTTACTGGGCCGCTGCGTGTCGGAGGCCCTTAGGTACGTAGTTTGCTGAATGAACCGACTGTCTGCATCACTGGCTCCCGCCCCCACACTTCCCGAACGTGTTCTCCAATTTGGTACCGGCGTTTTACTGCGCGGCCTCGTCGATTACCTGATCGATAAAGCCAACAAGCAAGGTGTATTCAACGGCTCGATCGTTGTCGTTAAATCGACGGGGAACGACGTCAGCGAATTTGCCGAGCAGGACAACCGCTACACCGTCTGGACGCGGGGCATCGAAAACGGTCAGTCCGTCGATCAGTCAACCGTCGTGACGGCCGTTAGCCGGGTGTTGGCAGCCCAGACCCAGTGGGACGATATTCTGGCGCTGGCCCGGAAGCCGTCGCTCCAGGTGATCGTCTCAAACACGACCGAAGTGGGCCTGCAATACGTCGAAGAAAGTCTGTTCGAAAACGTACCCCAGTCGTTCCCGGCCAAATTGACGGCCTTCCTGTACGAGCGTTTCAAAAATGCAGGTGGTTCACGGAAGATGGGCTTAGTTGTGGTGCCTACAGAACTGATCGCCGACAATGGCCTGCGCCTGCGCGAAGCCGTTGAGCGCACCGCCAAACACAACGAACTGGGCAAGCTGTTTATGAAATGGCTGAAGTTTCACGTCCGGTTCTGCAACTCGCTGGTCGACCGGATCGTGACGGGCAAACCCGACAGCGAAACGGCCGCCGCTTTTGCCCAGACTGCCGGCTACGACGATCAACTACTCATTGCTACCGAACCCTATCACCTCTGGGCCATCGAAGGCGACGACCGGGTCAAAAGCATGCTCTCGTTTGCGCAGGCTAGCCCCGACGCCGTCCTCATCGACGAAGACATCAACTTTTACCGGGAGCGCAAGCTACGCCTGCTCAACGGCACCCATACGTTCATGACGCCCCTGAGTTACCTGCTCGGCAACGTGACGGTAGAAGATGCTATGAAGCACCCCAAAATGGGCCCACTGGTGGAGCAGTTGATGCACGACGACATCATTCCGACCATCCCGGCGGATGCGCTGGGCGATGAAGGCCCTACGGCCCTGGCCGACTTCGCCAACGCCGTCCTCGACCGGTTTCGCAACCCCTTCAACGAGCATTTCCTGCTGAACATCACGTTACAGCAAACAGCCAAGATGCAGATGCGAAATGTGGCCACGCTTCAGCGCGCCGTTGCGCTGTCGGGTAACGTACCCGACCGGATGGCCCTTTGCTTTGCAGCGTACCTGCTCTTTATGCGCGCCGCCCGCCAGACCGAAACGGGCGAGTATGTGGGTGAAGTGACCGTGCCGGATGGCGAAGTCGTTTACCCGATTCGTGACGAAAAGGCGGGCTATTTCTTCGAAAAATGGCAGGCTGTAGACTCTAAACAACCCGACACCATCGGTGCGTTTGTGCAGACCGTATTGGCCGACCAATCGCTCTGGCAGGCCGACCTGACCGCGCTGCCCGGCTTCGCAGAGCAGGTGACCACGTACCTGACAACCATGCTGACCAAGGGAGTCAACGCTGCGCTCTAGGCCAGAAACCGACGCTGTAGTGAGGGCGACGGGAGCATACAGGCGTCCCGTTTGCCAAACAGACGATACCGGTTCCGCGCGACCCACCGGTATACCGCATCGCGAATGAAGCGTGGGATGATTCGTAATCCGTAGAGCAGCGGCCACGCCCCACTCAGTTGGCGAGCCACGAGTAGCGCCGCCGTCGATTCGGTGTAGCAACGGCCATCGGCTATATACACAAACGAATCGAACCGGTCGGTGGGAAGGCCAAACTGCCTCAGTAAGGCCTGCCCGGCCACCGATTGTAGCGAGGCAAATCGGAAATAGCCCGACTGATCGTGTCGAATCACGAACTGCACGGCACCGTTGCACAGGTTGCAGACTCCATCGAACAGCAGGACTGGGTGGTTCGTCATGGCTATGACTTAGTAATCGACCTCGAGACCAAGTGCCTGCCGTAGTTTATGCAGGGCAGGGTTTTTCTCGGCCAGGTAGTTGTATTTGTCCTGCGGCGTGTAGATCATCTTTTTTGTCTCCACCAGCTCAACTACGTGCTCTACCTGCAACTGCCAATTCTGGAGGTTTTGCCGCAGATAGATCAATAAATCGGGCAACATACTGGTAAACAGATCGGCCTGCACGTGATTGTCGAGCTTAATCCCGACCGACGTACCTGACAGCGTTATATCGCGGTTTAGGATAACCTGTTCGGTAGCCATGTCGGTCTGTTGCTTGCGCAGGGCCGAAAAAGCCCGCCACGCCACTAACAACTCGTCGAACGTAAACGGTTGGCTAGGCCGCTCACCCGTCACAACCACCGATTCTGTTTCAACCGCTTGCGGCTTGGTCCCAATCCCGACCGTCGAGCGGAGCTTGGTGCTCACGGGTAGCGGTGCCCCGGCTGCAGGGGCTGTGGTGCGGGGCGGCAGCGGTGGAATAGCCGGTTTGGCAACCCCGTTGGAACGAATAGCGGCAGGCGGTGTCAGCGACGGCGTGGTCAGTGGCGGCGCGACCGGGGGCACGGCCTCATACGTACCTACCGGTTCGCTAGTGTGCGGCGGCGGGGCCTGGCTGGATGCGTCGGGAGGAACAACCGTTACGGCGTCGTCAGGGGGTAGTCCACCGTTTTTTTTTTCGGCGCCGCTAGTCGTCTCCAGCGCCACCCCATTTGGCATGGTTGCCGAACCCGCGGTTCGAGACGGAGCCGGTTCGGGCATCGCTTCCCAATTGAGCAGGTCGCGCAGGCTGGCCAGTTTCATCAGGGCCAGTTCGACGTGCAGCCGCTGATCTTTGGCCTGCTTGAAGTTCATGTCGCACTGCCCGCCGATACTCAGGCCTGAGAGCAGAAACGACAGCGGTGCCCGTGCTGCCTGATCGAGGTATTGCCGCTGTACGCGTTCGGTTACCTGAAGCAGTTGCACCGTAGCGGCATCCTTGCAGACCAGCAAATCGCGAAAATGGCGATTCAGCCCGACCACAAACTGATGCGTATCGAAACCCTTGCGCAGAATTTCGTCGAGCACCAATAGCGTCTGAGGCAGGTTGGCTGTCAGCAGCAGGTCGGTTAGCTGGAAATAATAATCGTAGTCAAGAATGTGCAGATTGTCGAGTACCTCCCGGTAACGCAGCGTGCGGTCGGGCGAGAACGTCACGTTCAGGTCAAACATCGACAGGGCATCGCGCAGGCCACCGTCGGCTTTCTGGGCAATCAGTTCCAGCGAATCGGCATCAGCCGTTACGCCTTCTTTCAGCGCAATACTGGCCAGATGACCCGCAATATCGGTCGGCTGAATCCGGTTGAAGTCGAAGATCTGGCACCGCGACAGAATCGTGGGCAGAATCTTGTGCTTCTCGGTCGTAGCCAGAATGAAGATGGCGTAGCCGGGCGGTTCTTCGAGCGTTTTCAGAAACGCGTTGAACGCCGCCGCCGAGAGCATGTGCACCTCATCGATAATATAGATCTTGTACTTGCCCGACTGAGGCGGGTAACGTACCTGATCGATCAGGTTCCGAATGTCATCGACCGAGTTGTTCGACGCCGCATCCAGCTCATGAATATTGAACGACGCGCTCTGGTTGAAGCTTACGCACGACTCGCACTGGTCGCAGGCTTCTACCTCGGGCGTCAGGTTTTGGCAGTTGATGGTTTTGGCCAGAATCCGGGCGCAGGTCGTTTTGCCCACGCCACGCGGGCCGCAAAAAAGGAACGCCGACGCTAACTGATTGGTCCTGATGGCGTTCTTGAGCGTAGTGGTAATATGGCCCTGCCCCACTACCGTATCGAAGGTAGCTGGACGATATTTCCGGGCCGAGACGACAAAATTGTCCATAGTCAAAGGTAGCAAACCGGGCACGGAAAACCTATCCGTTGCGCACAGTTGCCGCCACTCACAGACCACCCGTTACCCGGCGAATGCGGCACTTCTCAGCCGGGTAAATACACCGAAAAAGTAGCCCCTTCCCCCGGCTGACCACTGGCGATCACCGTGCCTCCGTGGTTGTCAACGACTTTCTGAACAATGGCCAGCCCAATGCCCGTACCGGCGTATTGGCTACGCCCGTGGAGGCGCTGAAAGACCTGAAAGATGCGTTCTGCGTACTTCTCTTCGAAACCGATGCCGTTGTCCTGCACCCGCAGACAGCTATAGGTAGTTGCGTGCCGAGTTGGGCGTGCCGAGTCGGGCAGGTCGGCAGCAGGCACTTTCGTTACCGAAATCTGGATAACTGGTTTCACGCCATCGCGGCGAAACTTGATGGCGTTGGTCAGCAGATTTTGCAACAACTGCTGAAGCTGCATCTGGTGGCCGTTGATAGTTGGCAGCTTGCCTACCAACACTTCGGCCCCCGATTCAGTCAGCGGTACAACCAGGTCATCGAGCACCTGACTCAACAATGTTTGCAGGTCAACCGGCTGTTTTCCATCGCGTTTGGTCGTCAGCCGTGAATAAGCCAGCAGATCATGAATCAGCGTCGACATGCGCTCCGACGACTGTTGCATCCGGGTGATCAGGTCGCCGCCCTGTTCCCCTAACGACTCGCCATAAGTTGATTTCAGTACATTGCCGAACGACTGAATTTTACGGAGGGGTTCCTGCAAATCGTGGGAGGCCACGTAGGCAAACTGTTCCAGGTTAGCATTCGTCCGCCGCAGATCGACAACCGAATTTTCCAGTTGCTCCTGTAATTGTTTCAGATGCGTAAAATCGGTAAACGTGACCAGCACCTGATCGCCCAGTTTGCTGGCCATTATGTCGAGCCAGGCATCAATACCCGATCCATCATAGTGGAAATTAAATCGCTGGGTACGTCCCGTCAGATACGCCTTTTTATAAGTGTCAAATAATCCGTTCGTCAGATAATCGGGAAACCATTTACTACCCAATTCGCCCGATAGCATGGCGGGCTCCTGCCCCACGTAACTACCGAGTTGACGATTGGCGACTTTAAATCGAAAATCTATTAGCTCGCCCTGTTCATTATATATGGGCAGGAAAAGAAACATGCCGGTTTGCGATGTGTCGAACGCGGTAACCAGCTCTTCTGCATATTTTTCAGTTGCTTGATTCGCCTGTTTATGTGCCGATATATCGGTAAACGTAACGACAAAACCGTCATTGAGTTGGTGGGTTGAAATGGCCAGCCAGAAGTCGAGTCCATCATGATTATAATATACTTCTGTTCGGCCAGGCTCTCCCGTCTCGGCGGTGCGTTTGTACAAATCGAATAAGCCCGTTTCTATATTACCCGGAAAGATGGTCAGCAGCGTTTTGCCAATCATTTCCTCCATCGTTTTGTGCAGTAGCCCCACGCAGGCTTGATTGGCAATTACGAAGGTAAAATCGACAATCTCATTGTTAATTTCAGGGTCACGAATCGATTCAAACGCAATTACTCCACTGTCCGAACTATCGAGTATACTGTTGAGCAAGGCTGCCTGCTGTTTATTTTCAATAACCTGTTGTTCAAGGGCTTGCTGCGCCTGTTTGAGCAAGGTAAAATCAGTAAATGTCACCAAAACAGATTCCTTATACTTCGAACATTGCACATCAAACCAGCGATCAAGGCCATGCACATTGTAATGAACATCAAACCGTTGGGTTTCGCCGGTATTAAATGTGTATTTATAGGAATCGAATAAGCCTGTCTCGCGATAATTGATAAACCATTCAGACGCGATCGCGCCCGTTAGGGCATCAGGTGATTGCCCAATCAGGCCAGAAACCATCCGGTTAACCGTGGCAAATCGAAAATCGATATGTTCACCAGCCTCATTGTATACAGGTGTAAACACAAAAAAGCCGGTTTGAGAAAAATCCAGAATCTCCTGTAATTTTCGTTCCGTTACATCAATTAACTCAGCGGTTATTTTTGCGCGGGTGGTTCCCCGAATCAGTAACAGTATTCCATCCTGATAGCGCGACAAGTGAACCGACAGCCATTGCTGCTTTGCCTGGTCAAGCAACTCGCAGGTGATTGGTTCACCTGACGTGTAGGCCTGCCGAATCTGAGCCATGTGATCGGTTATCCAATCATCTTCAGTGACCTCTTTGTCCGGAGGCAGCCCCGTTCCGGAGGCATCAAAAGTCGTTTCAAGAATATATTGACGGGCGTGATTATTGGCATAAGCGATAGCAAAAACGGGAAGACTTTCGGTTTCTGAAGCAACAGGCAATAACCATATGGCGCCATCAGGCAGTGCATTTAGCAGGTCCATCACAGACGAACTGCCACTTGAGTTGGTCTGCATAAAACAGCGTTGAGAGACAACTTTTTAGTTGGGTAAGTACCAATCACCTATAACTATATCCATACGGCTTATGTTAGCATTTTCAAAAAAAAATGTATTTAACCAAGTACTCGCTTTCTTAAAGGAACTGATGCTGACCCACTTAAATAATTCCCTCTTCATAAAAAGGATTACCCGACAGTAAAGCGATACACGCGAAATAGAGCAGTCTTTTTGGTAAGTAATGCATCATTCATCATCTTTTCGTATATCTATCTTTTCGTGCGAAGCTTATAAAAATGAGAAAAGGCTCTTTATTTTTTCAGCTTTTTATAAAAAAACACACAGTATTTTTAAGAAAAATAGGTTATCAATTTGGTTATGTTTTATGTTTGCAATCGCTAATCAAATCGTTATACGAATATGCCATCAGTAGATCTGCGTTTTTTTGCGCCTGAAGAAAATACGAAGCCTCGCGCCAAACGTACCGTTCGCAAGCCCGTTAAAGTAACAGGTTATATTTCATCGGGTGGAAAAATTGTATTGCCCCAAAAGTCGGTTTCGCAACTTGGTTTTGATCCCGAGTCGACCCGCTTTAAAATCGGTGCTGAGCAAGGTAAACGGAAAGTAAAAGTTTTATACATGGTACCTGTTTCGGGCGACGAGGCCGGTACATTCGCGTTCTCAAAAGCCGCGAAAAGCTATACCATCGCCATGGCGATTATTCTGACCAAAAATGGTATCGACTATAGCGACAAAAAATATACCTTCACGATTGCTCCGTTTGAGTTTGACGAAAACGTGACGGGTTACGAACTGAAGTTTGAAGATCCCGCCGACAAACCTGCCTACACCGGCAAACGTCGTGGCCCCAAACCCAAAAATCAGGAAGCGTAAGCTTTTTTAGCCACACAGAAGGCCCATAGTTTAAGGTTACTTTATCGCCTGTTTTTGAGTCGGCGATAAAGTAACCTTAAACTATGGGCCTTCTGCATTGCCTTTTTCGGATGTATCTTTGACGTTGCTGAACTAATCAACTTCATGACGCATCACGTTTACCGATTTCTTTTTGGGCTGCTCCTGGTTGGGTTTGTTGGTAGCCCAACCGCCGCCACCTTTGCTCAACTCGTTACGACTGACCCGGCTTTTCCAACCGCTGATACTGAGGTTACTTTAGTTGTTGATTTAAAACAGGCGAAAGACGGTCGCGCGGCGGGCCTGCTGGGCAAAAAAGACGATATATATATATGGTCGGGCGCCGGACAGACCGAGACAGGCAATGCCTTTGAGTTTACGCCCGCCAACCAGACTAATTTCAATGCGCCGTTTGAGCCCGGCAAAATGACGGCACTGGGCAATGATCGCTGGCAGATTAAACTCGTGCCGCGCACCTATTACCGGGTACCCGCCAACACCCCCATTCGCCGGCTCGGGATCGTGATTAAAAGCGGCGATGGTAAAGCGCAGACCGAAGATTTTTTCGTACGGATTTACGACGCCAAACTGACGGTCAGTCTGGCACGCCCCACAGCCAAACTCCTTTTCGTTGAACCCAACAGCAACGTACCTGTCCGGGCCAACGTGTCGGCCAAATCGACGCTGACCCTGCGCGTCGACGGCGTGGTGTCGGCCTCGGCAATCAACGCCGATTCGCTCATGGCGAACGTACCCACCGGCACGGCCATCAACACCCTGCGCAAAGTGGTCGTGACGGCGCAGACCGCCTCCGAAAGTGCCAGCGATTCGTTTCTGCTTTATGTGAAGCCCACGCCGCTGGTGGCCAACGTACCCACCGGCCTGCGCGATGGCATCAACTACAGCGCCACCGACCCGACGAGTGCCACGCTCGTGCTGTTTGCACCTTCGAAACAATACGTCAACGTGATCAGCGAACAAAACGACTGGACGCCCGTGCCGTCGTCGCTCATGAACCGGACACCCGACGGTACCCGATACTGGCTGGAAATAAAAGGGCTAACGGCGGGTCAGGAGCTTGCTTTCCAGTACCTGATCGACGGGCAAATTGCCACCGGCGACCCCTACAGCGACAAGATCCTCGACCGCAACAACGATTCGTTCCTGACGAGTACGTACCCAAGCCTGAAAGCCTTCCCGACCAAGGCCAACGGCCACATCGTTTCGGTGCTGCAAACGGGCCAAATGCCCTACCCCTGGAAAGTCGCATCGTTTACCCGCCCCGACGCCAAAAATATGGTCGTGTATGAGTTGCACGTACGCGATTTCGTGAGCACCCGCCAATATAAAACGGTCCTCGACTCGCTGCCTTACCTAAAGCGATTGGGTATCAATGCTATCGAACTGATGCCGATTATGGAGTTTTCGGGTAACGATTCGTGGGGGTATAACCCGATCTACTATTTCGCGCCCGACAAAGCCTACGGTCCCAAAAATGATCTGAAAGCCTTCGTCGACAAATGCCACGAAAACGGGATCGCCGTGATCCTCGATATGGTGCTGAACCAGGCCGATTACGAATTCCCTTACGTGAAGATGTACTGGAATGGCGACAGGCCTTCGGCGGATAGTCCCTACTTCAATCAGCAGGCAACGCACCCGTTCAGCGTCTTTTTCGATTTCAACCATGAGAGCCCGGCCACGCAGGCTTTTGTGCAGCGCGTGAACCAGTACTGGCTCCAAGAATACAAATTCGACGGCTTCCGGTTCGATTTGTCGAAAGGCTTCACGCAGAAAAATTCGGGCGGCGATGTCAACGCCTGGAGCGCCTACGACGCCTCTCGCGTAGCCATCTGGAAACGGATTTACAACGAAATCCGGGCTTACGACAAAAGTGCCTATGTGCTGCTCGAACACTTCGCCGATAACACCGAAGAGAAAGAACTGGCCGACTACGGCATGCTCTTCTGGGGCAACCACAACTACAATTACCGCTTTGCGGCAAAGGGCGTCGTGAACGGCCGCGACGATAATTTCGACTGGATTTCGTACAAACTGCGCGGCTGGAACAACCCCAACGTGGTGGGTTACATGGAAAGCCACGATGAGGAGCGGTTGCTATTCGACGTGCAGCGCAACGGTTCCACCAATGGCAGCTACAACACCAAAGACCCGGCCACGGCCCTCGAACGCGCCAAACTCGCCGCAGCGCTGTTCCTGAGCGTACCCGGCCCCAAGCTCATCTGGCAGTTTGGCGAGTTAGGGTACGACGTGAGCATTGAAGAAAACGGCCGCACGGGCGCCAAACCCATCCGCTGGGAATACCTCCGCGACGCCAACCGGGCCAAGCTGCTACGCGTGTATCAGGAATTGATTCGGCTGAAAATGAACGTACCTGCGTTCCAGACTACCAACTATACCTTCGTGGCCAACACGCCCATCAAAAGCCTGACGCTGACCGGCACCGACCAGAAGGCCGTTGTGATGGGCAATTTCGATCTGCAAGACAACGTGGTAGTGCTCAACCTGCCGCAGGCGGGTTTGTGGTACGATTACTTCACCGGCAGAGCCGTTCGGGCCGACACGGCCATCTCGATGAAACCGGGACAGTGGCACGTGTTCACCACCAACCGGCTCCCCACGCCCGAAGCTGGCTTAGTCCCCTGGTCGCTGGCCCCCGCCGCGGCCCCCATTCTGGCTACCGAACCACAACCAGCGCTCATGATCTCGCCCAACCCAACGGCCGACATGGCCACGCTGAGTTGGGAAAGCACTTACCGCGGGCCTATTACGGTCTCGGTGAGTAACCTGAGCGGACGCACGGTGCAGACAGCCGTTATGGAAAAAAACGCTCAGACCCTACGGCACCCCATTAGCCTTCGGCACCTGCCCACCGGCCTCTTCCTGATTACCGTGCAGACGAGCGAGGGCGTTACGGTTAAAAAAGTCCTGAAGGAATAATTCGAGTCAAAAAAGAGTTATTTACCCAAACGAAGTTTAACCACAGGGACACGGAGACTACAGCCCGTTTGCGTTGCTTAGAGCCACAGAGTGGATGCACCATCCTTTCTGTGTTTCTTTTCCACCACCAAACGCACTGTGCCCTCGGTGTCACTGTGGTTAATTTTTGAGAGCATATGGCGAAAAAAGTTAAGATCGGTCTGGTACAGATGGCCTGTGTGGCCGACGTCGAAACCAACATTCAGAAGGCAGAAGCCCGCATTCGGGAGGCCGCACAACAGGGTGCCCAGATCGTTTGTTTGCAGGAGCTGTTTACGTCGCTTTATTTCTGCGACGTAGAAGACCATCACAATTTCAGTCTGGCCGAGGCCATCCCCGGCCCCACCACCGACCGCATGGCCCGCCTCGCCGGCGAACTGGGCGTGGTGATTGTGGCTTCGTTGTTCGAGAAACGGGCGCAGGGCCTCTACCACAACACCACCGCCGTGCTCGACGCCGACGGCACGTACCTGGGCAAATACCGGAAGATGCACATCCCCGACGACCCCGGTTATTACGAAAAATTTTACTTCACCCCCGGCGACCTTGGCTACAAAGTCTTCGAGACCAAATTCGCCAAAATCGGCGTGCTCATCTGCTGGGATCAGTGGTACCCCGAAGCCGCCCGTATTACGGCCCTGATGGGTGCCGAACTGCTGGTGTACCCCACCGCCATCGGCTGGGATACCAACGAACCCGACCCTAAACAGAACGAAGAGCAGTACAACGCCTGGCAGACCATTCAGCGGAGCCACGCCATCGCCAACGGGGTGCACGTGGTATCGGTGAATCGGGTAGGGCGCGAAGCCGACCAGCAATTCTGGGGTGGCTCGTTTGTGACCAATCCGTTCGGGTCACTGCTGTACCTGGCCCCGCATGATCAGGAAGTGGTACACGTGGAAGAAATCGACCTCGCCCAAACCGACCGCTACCGCACTACCTGGCCTTATTTCCGCGATCGCCGCATTGACTCCTACCAGCCCATCACGAGCCGGTATATTGACTAACCGTTTCTAGTTTGACGTTTACCGTTTGTTGGTTGGTGTTCTGGCGCTAATCGTCACTGGCCGCGAACCACAAACGGTAAACGTCGAGCCCATTTATGCCCAAACCTATGCGATTTGTTTTGCTGGCGCTGGCTGCTCTGACGGGCGGCATTTTGTTTAGAACCTCCGACAAACTCGAACATTCGACCGGCGCCGAGGTAGCGGGTACGTTACCGCCGCAAACAAGTCTGACGCCCACGCCGCGTAGCTCGTTTACGCCCACAACCCGCAAAGGCTACTGGAATGCCGACGTTGTGGGAGATTTTGTGCTGCCCAAAACCAAAACGTTAACCTTCGATGCTGCAGGCCGCAACCTGTATGGCAACGCGGCCTGGGAAAAGATCTTCAAGCGGGGTTTTTCGTCGGTCAGTCAGGCGCGTATGTTCTGGGGCACCGAAATTGCCGACGATAAAACGCCGCCCGGCTGGAAGAGTCGACTCACGTTTGACCGGCGGGCTTTTATCGTAACGCGGGCGGCGTTGCAGGGACCACCTCATAATGTTCAATGGGCGCTGAATGGCAACCTCGCCGGACAAACCTATTTCCGGCCACCTGCCAACGACCCCAATTCGCAACAGAACATCTATGCGTTTGCCAAAGCGCTGGGCAACAACTGCCTTATCTACGGCGACTGCCCGGCAAGTGGCCCTAAAATTGGCGTCAGCAAGCTGTTTCTGGACTTCGAAAACGACGGCGTGGACGTACCCAACCGGCAGGAACAAGCCAACATCTATACGTACCTGATGAAGGCCATTAAGGACGTGGCCGACCCGCGCACCGAGATTGGTAGCCTGACGCCCGTGGCCTATAACGGCTTTGGTTATTCCCGCGCCGCCGATTATGAATCGGGTGGCGAGTGGCTTTTTTCTATGCCGGCCCAGCAAACCGCCACCTCTCGGCAACGCGGCATGCCCGATGCAATCGTCGGCAAAAGCTACAGCGATTACATTGATTTCAACATGCCGGGGACATACCACGTCTTCCCCGACTATGATTATAACGCCCCGCACCGAGGCGATTACGACCGGCACTGGCTGGCGGGACTGCTCTCGGAACAGGAATACAACATTCGGTTGTCAAGTAAGAAACGCATTGCCTGGCACTGGCTCTTCAACACGCAGGGTCCCTTCAACCGCAGCGAACGCGCCTCCAATCCGGCACCGCCTGCCGTGGCCGAGGGTATGGGCGTGTTCTTCTGGTTTACGGGTGCTTACGGAGCCATCCTGTGGGATGATTACAACGAGCTAAAGCCCGATCAACCCACCCCTGCCGACCCAAATCTACAAAGTCTGGGTAATGACCGGAATTACGCCTGCTACGAGCACTACATCCACGGCCTCTGGCGGCTCTTCAAACACCACGGCGACCTGTTCAACGGCCGCGAAACGTACCTGAACCAGCAAACCGAATGCTCGTTCGACGGGGGTAAAACTTGGTACCAGTACAACGCCAATCAGCTAAAAACGCGGGGACTACCCTTTGCCCGCGCCATTGTCAACGGCAATCAGATTCTGGTGGCGGCTACCATGCCGTTCGCCAAACCCGAGCAGCGCACGAGCCTGATGGTCAGGTACGTTCAGAACGGCTACCAGTTTTACACCACCGTCAACCTCAAGGCCGACGAGATCTTCTTGGGCCGGGCCTCGATGGGGAAATAAGGTTTGACGTTTGATGTCTAACGTTTAAGGTTAGCTGACGCCTGAGCAGGCTTGCGCCAGCCAACTTTAAACGTTAGACATCAAACACTATTTTTGCACATGCTTTCCGAACAGATTCAACAAACGACAATATCAACAATCAGTCTACCCGTCATGGAAGCGTTTTACACGCTTCAGGGTGAGGGGACCTTTGCCGGCCGGGCGGCCTATTTCATTCGCCTTGGCGGCTGCGACGTAGGCTGCCACTGGTGCGACGTGAAAGAGTCGTGGGATGTCAACGCACATCCTCATCAAACCATCGATCAGATTGTGGCCGGGGCGTTGGCGTTTCCGGGCCGATTGGCCGTTATTACTGGTGGCGAACCCCTGATGCACGACCTCACCGCCCTGACGGGTGCCCTGCAAGCCGCCGGTTTTCAGACCAATATCGAAACGTCGGGCGTGTGCCAGGCCGTGACGGGTTCGTGGGACTGGATTTGCTTTTCGCCTAAAAAATTCAAGCAACCCAACCCCGCCATTTTTGCGCAGGCCAACGAGTTGAAGGTGATCATTTATAACGCCTCCGATTTTGCCTTTGCCGAGTCGTTTGTTCCAAACCTACGACCCGATTGCCGGTTATTGCTTCAACCCGAATGGGGGCGGTCAGACGAAATGCTTCCGCGCATCGTTGACTATGTAAAAGCAAATCCACAGTGGCAGATTTCGTTACAAACGCACAAATTCATGGCGATACCGTAGAGGAATGTACAATGTATAATCGGTCCGCCGATGCGGTACAATGTACAATGAGTAGGCACGTAAACTGGTTGTCAATTCTCTTCATTGTACATTGTACATTATACATTGTACATTCCTCTCAGGCTCAATCGAAACGGGCTCAGGACCTGTACCAGCAGGGGGTTACGCTGTTTCGGGAACGGAAACCCAACGAAGCCATTCCTTTTTTTCAGCAGGCCGTTAAAGAATCGCCAACGTACCTGGACGCCCACATGCAACTGGGCATGGCCTACGAGTATACGCGCAAACCCGAGCAGGCGCTGGGCGCTTACAAACAGATCATCACCCTACAGCCTAATCCGGCTGTAGCGGGTCAGGCTTATCAGCAAACGGCCTCCATTCTGCTCCGGCTGGGTCGATATGCCGAGGCTATTCCCGTGCTTGAGGCTTACAGCCACAACTTTGCCCCCCAATCGTCGAAAGCTAAGCAAATTCAGCGCGGGCTGGCTACCGCCCGGTTCGGGATGGACGCCCTTACCCATCCGGTGTCGGTGAAACCTAAGCCACTGGCCGAATCGCTGAATGTGGGGCAATCGCAATATTTTCCGGTGCTGACCGCCGACGAGCAGACCATCGTCTTTACGATGCTCAAACCTGAAGGCGACGAAGACCTGATGACCGCCACCCAGACGAGCGAAGGCGGCTGGCAGGCGCCAACCCCCCTATCGACCAACATCTCTACACCCGACAACGAAGGCACAGCCACGCTGTCGGCTGATGGACGACTTCTTGTGTTCACGGCTTGCCAGAGCAGCGGCACCCGGCAGGGCTTTGGCAGTTGCGACCTGTTTAGCAGCCAGAAAACCGGCGATGCCTGGAGTGTTCCCCAAAACCTGGGGCCCATCATCAACACCCGGTATTACGAATCACAACCGAGTCTGTCGGCCGACGGGCGGCAGCTTTATTTCATCTCTGACCGGCCCGGCGGTATCGGCAAGCGCGACATCTGGCGCAGCGACCGCGACGCGCAGGGCAACTGGGGCGAGCCCGTCAACCTGGGCCAACCCGTCAACACAACCTTCGACGAAGCCTCGCCGTTTATGCACGCCAACGGGCAGGCCCTTTTCTTTGCTTCGGATGGGCACCCCGGCATGGGTGGTTACGACCTGTTTCTGAGCCGGTTCCGTCCCGACAGCACGCGGGCGGGCTGGAGTGTGCCGCAAAACCTCGGCTACCCCATCAATTCGTCGGAAGATCAGGCTTCGTTGTTTGTGTCGGCCAACGGCAGCAAAGCCTATTATTCCTTTGAAGAGCAGAAAGACGGCGTGTCGCAGCGGTCGCGCATCTACACGTTCGATTTACCCACGGTTCTGCGTGAACAGGTACGTCCCGTCAATTACCTGAAAGGGCTAGTGACCGACGCCCGCTCCCGTAAACCCTTGAACGCCAGTATAGACCTGATCGACGTGCGGACCAATCAAGTCATTTCGCGCGTCAGGACCGACGAGCAGACGGGGCAATATGTGGCCGTGCTGCCCGCCGGCGGCGAATATGCCCTGTACGTGAGCGCGCCGGGGTATCTGTTTAAAAGTCTTGCGTTCAATTATACCGACAAACTCACGACCGAGACCGGTATGGGGAAAGGCATGGCGCTGGATGCCACCCTCGAGCCCATCAGCAATACCAGCAAGGAGACGCTGAACAATCTCTTTTTTGAATCGGGCCGCTACGAACTGTCGACCAAATCGCGCACCGAACTGGAACGGCTGGCGGAATTTCTGAAGATGAACCCGACCACTAAAATCGAGATTGCCGGCCATACCGACGACCGGGGCGAAGCGGCGGCCAACCTCGAACTATCGCGGCGGCGGGCAGCGGCGGTCGTTGGTTATCTGGCACAAATGGGGGTCGATCCTACCCGCATGAAATCGGTGGGGTACGGTAAAACACGTCCCGCCGTGACAGGTACGTCGGACGAAGCTCGCCAACGAAATCGTCGGATCGAATGGCGCGTATTGTAATTATCACTGATTTACAGATAGTTACCCCTTGTTACTGGGTGATTAGCAAACCGTTTCCTTGATTTCGAGGCGAAATTTTTTGATCTTCGCACTTGTTGTTTACCAAACGGGCGGCTTTCAACGCCAACCGAAAACAACAATTTTTCGCAATTATGACACCTGAACATATCCATTGCCTCATTATTGGTTCCGGCCCAGCGGGTTATACCGCCGCCATCTACGCGTCGCGTGCTAACCTGAAACCCGTTTTGTATCAGGGCGGACAGCCAGGTGGTCAGTTGACCATCACCAACGACGTGGAGAACTTTCCTGGCTACCCCGAGGGCGTACAGGGACCACAGATGATGCAGGATTTGGAGCAACAGGCACGCCGCTTTGGTACCGACGTGCGCTACGGCCTCGTCACCAAAGTTGAGTTTGAGAAGAATCCGGGTCCCGGACGGCCGCACCGGGTTTGGGTTGATGAAGAAACCGAGCTTACCGCTGATAGCGTCATTATCTCAACGGGAGCTTCGGCCAAGTGGCTGGGTTTACCTTCCGAAATGCGGCTGAACGGCCATGGCGTATCAGCCTGTGCCGTTTGCGATGGTTTCTTCTTCCGCAAACAGGACGTAGCCATCGTAGGCGCGGGTGATACTGCCGCCGAAGAAGCAAGCTACCTCTCGAATATCTGCCGTAAGGTGTACATGATTGTACGCCGGGGCGAAATGCGGGCGTCACGTTTCATGCAGCAGCGCGTGATCGCCAAGGAAAACATTGAAATTCTGTGGCACAGCGAAACGGTCGAAATCCTCGGTGATGAAGCCGTAACGGGTGCCCTGATTAAAAATACCAAAACCGGTGAAGAGCGCGTTCTCGACGTAACCGGTTTCTTCGTGGCAATCGGCCATAAACCCAACACCGACCTCTTCCGCGATTACCTTGACCTCGACGATCACGGCTACATCCTGACCGAGAAAGGCAGCACCCGGACCAACGTACCTGGCGTGTTTGCCTGTGGCGATGCGCAGGACAACGTCTATCGGCAGGCGATCACGGCGGCGGGTACAGGTTGTATGGCAGCCCTTGATGCCGAGCGGTATCTTGTCACGCTGGAGATGCAATCCGTTCCAACGATGCCCTCAGTCACAGAGGTCGGGGTTGGCGAACCAGTTGTAAGCTAATCATAACATGCGTATACAATCAACCAACGCAGGCAGTACGGTCACGACTTTCGGCTCTACTGCCTGCGTTGGTTTTTGT
The DNA here is from genome assembly GCF_041321105.1 of Fibrella musci. Lineage (NCBI taxonomy): Bacteria > Pseudomonadati > Bacteroidota > Cytophagia > Cytophagales > Spirosomataceae > Fibrella > Fibrella musci. The sequence goes on from NZ_JBGGWD010000001.1 coordinate 371,684, forward strand.
GTGCCTACTTCATTCAATGCATAAAACTGTAGGAACATGGCTTATCGCCGCTAGCTGTCTCTGCCTGTCGAGCTTATCAGTACAGGCGCAGGAGCGGGGCAAATTCAAGAACGACACGCGCTTTACACCCAAACAGGGCAGTAAGGCTCCCTCTACCTACCAGCAAAAAGCTGAAGACATTTTCGAGCAGGAAACGAATCAGCTACGGTTCAACTCACAATTTGAACCCAAGAAAGAACTTAATCCGGTCGTTAGCGAAGACACCAGCAGCATCGATCAGGGCGAAACCGACGTAGTGGAGGTTATCGACTCAGTACAGGTAGGTGATGAGTGGGTGAAAATTGCCGATTATTACGCCGTCTGGGATTCGCGCACCATCGACCCCTACAATATTGACCCGCGTGAGTTTGATCAGGTTATTGATCTGAAACTCTACGACCCGAAAGCCAATCACTACTGGTCGGCGCCACTCGACGAGGGCAAGCTGACCTCCAACTTCGGTTACCGTTGGGGCCGCTGGCATACGGGCGTCGATCTGGACCTAGAAACCGGTGATCCGGTGTATGCGGCTTTCGATGGCATTGTGCGCGTGGTGGGCTGGGACGGCAACGGCTATGGTCGCTACGTGCTGGTGAGGCACTACAACGGCCTCGAAACACTCTACGGCCACATGTCGAAGCAGACCGTTGAATCGGGGCAGTTAGTGAAAGCAGGCGATCAGTTGGGACTAGGTGGCAACACTGGCCGCAGCTACGGCGCTCACCTACACTTCGAGACGCGTTACGAGGGCAACCCCTTCGGGCCACTCAATATCTACACCTTTCCGGCCAATACCATCAATTCCGACCACTTCATTCTGACGCCTGCCGTTTGGGATCACCTTCGGGGTGGCAGCCGCTCCACGGATCTGTCGTTCAAACCTAGATTCAAGCGGACCGTACTGCACAAAGTCCGTTCGGGTGAAACCCTCTCATCCATTGCCGGCCGCTACGGTCTGTCCATCAGCCGCTTAGCCGAGAAAAACCGCATCTCATCGCACAGCCGCCTACGCCCCGGCCAGAAACTGCGGGTGAACTGAGTATATAGTCTGGAGAGTCGGATAAGAAAAGAAGTCCGGCGTCTGGAAGGTCGTTTTTTAGTGTGACGCGTAAGCAACACCTAAACGACTTTCCAGACGCCGGACTTCTTTTCTTATCCGATTGTCCAGACGCACACCTTACTGATGCCCTCCTTTCTTGCAGCAGGACGGCAGTTTCTCGTAGCCTTTAGGGTCGGCAGGCAGTTCGTCGGCGTCGTAGCCCGTCTTGTTGATCGTCGCTTTCAGCTTCGACACATCCGTTTTGGCCGGGTTGTATTTAATCGTAACCACTTTCGAGTTTACGTCGAGCGAGGCTTCTTTGACGCCTTTTTCAAACGCGAGATTGCGCTCAATCCGGGCTTTGCACATTTCACAGACGGCCGAAGTCTTAATCTTGACTTCTTTGTCTTTGTCGTCATTAGCCAGCAGGGCTGTTCCGCTGAGGGTCAGGGCAAGCAGGCTATTTAGAAATAGGTTTCGTTTCATGATGGTAAGGTACAGATTGGCGGCATTGCTACCTCATCCTATCCAGGTCAGCGGTGGCAATGCCAATATAGAAAACTAACAGTCAATCGGTTATAGCTAGTTCGCCATCTGCCGACATTCCTCGGCACAGCGGCGGCAGGCTTCGGCGCAGGCTTTGCAATGGGCGTGGTGATCGGCGTGCTTTTCGCATTCAGTAGCGCAGGCTTCGCACACATCGGCGCAAAGTTGCATGTATTGTTTGGAAAACTGCGAGCCACGGGCGTCGAGCCGTCCGCAGAGTGTACAGATATCGGCACAGTCGCGGCACAATTGAATGCACAGCGTCATGTCGTGGTGCTTGCTGTCTTGATCGCCCATTTCGAGGCAGGCGGTGGCGCAGCGTTCGCAAGCTTCAGCGCAGGCGAAGCAGGTGTCGGGGTGGCTGTGAGCGTGAGTCATGGTTGTCATACCTGGTTTAGTTTATGCGTGATGAATTAGGTAAAAAGCAGCTTATCGGTTAACCAACAGGGCAGGTGTCAGGCGCAGATAAAGCTGCCCCGACAAGGGTGTACTGCCATACAACGGGCGCAATGCGGCACTCGGTAAACCAACCGTTACTTGTGTACCAACGGCCAGATCGGTACTGGCCATGCGCATCAGTCGCCAGTTGGTGCCCAGCGTCAGATTGTCAATATTGGCCAGCAAGTGATCGGCGTGTTCGGTACCGGCAGTCGGCAAGCCAAGTTCCTCATAGGATTTGGTCACGTTTTCGTAGCGGCCATACAACGCCAGCCGACCTAGTTGCAGGCTGGTTTCGGCCAGATACGCGTTTTCATTTTGGCCATCGTGGCTGTTCATGCCCCAGATCAGCGACGAGGTTATGTAGCGGTCGCCCGTGCCAAACTGAGCACTGTGGAGCACTGAAGCCGTTGTGCGGCGAACATCCTCGTCAGGGTGCAGCCCTTCAGGGCTTTTAATCATCCCCTGCGAAAATTGCAGCGCCAGCCCCGCCGTTGGGTTCACCGATACACGATAGGAGTAGCTGTCAAACCGGGGCCGGTCGAAGTTGTAGCGAAATTCATCGGGTTCGCGGCCCGTAAAGCTCGACACTTCCAGCTTGGCAATTTTGTACCGGAAACCCGCCGTAGCTACGCCAAACGTAATGTGCGTAGCGTCGATCCAGTGGTGGCTCAGGGGCGAATCGGGGTTGTTGAACGACGAAATCCGGTGCATAAAGGCCGGCGCTCCCAACGCCGGTTCGCCCGGATAACCTACATACACAAACGCATCAGCATCACGGCTGAAGGCATGGCTGTAGGACACCGACAACTCCGAAAACAGATCGTGCGGATGCTGCCGGTCGACGAGCGGTTGCCCGCGATATGACTCGCCCGTTTGAAACAGCAGCGGATAGCCGCCATTCCCCACCGTCAGCGGGTCGAGCGACATCATGAGCTTGGCCGTAAACAGGCCGCGTTTCCCCACCGTGCGCTGCGCCATGCCCATAGCCCAGTTGGGCGCATCGATCCGCGCCTCACGACCACGACCACCCGGATTCGTAAAATTCTGGTTGGTATGCCGTAGAAACACGCTGTAGTGCAGCATATACATCCACTTGCTCTCGCCCATCGAATGCTTCATGTAGGCATACATAGGCGTCTGATCGGGCATCCACGACGTACCTGAACCGTTGCGATTCATCGGCAAATGACGCGACAGCGAGTGCGACATGCTCCCCATCGGGGCGAAGCTGACGCTACCCTTCGGTCCATCGCCATGTGACATAGCCATATCCCCGTGGTTCATCTGGCTATGATCCATGGCCCCCTTTTTACCACCGGTATCCCGTTTTTTGGTTGTATCCACAGCGGTTGTCGACGAGGCTGGCGCAGGGACTTTTTTAGGCATGGTGTGCCCATCATGGTGTTGATGCTGCGCCGAAGCGGGCAAGGCCATCGAGGCCAATAGTAAAGTGGTTAAGCACGTATTCTTCATAGGTCGTTGAGCAAATCAATACACGAGTGCCGGCCAAAGCGCCGCCCGGCAGCGGATTACAGCATGGCCAGCATCACCGCCGCCATACCAATCATCAGGCTGTCTTCAACAATCGTCACTGTCGTCATGGGTAGGTTAAACACCGATCCCAGGCAGGCGCAACGGATTTTCTTTTTGTCAAGCACGCTTTTGATCACCCCGATCAGGCTAACGCTCATCACAACCAGAGTAACCCAATTGGTGAGCACAGGGTTGACATTTGTGAGGTAAGCGGCACCCAGTGCCAGTTCGATAAACGGATACACGTACCCATAGCCGGGAATGGCCTTGGCCACGATATCGTACATGCGGTAGCTGCGAGCAAACCCCGCCAGATCGAGCAGTTTGAAAAACGAGAATACCAGAAAGAAACCGGCCATGAACGTACCCATCGCCCGCATCCCATCGAACGTACCTACTCGTATTTCAACCAGCGCCGTTACACCCAGAATAAAGGCCAGAATAATCAGCAGCGGTTTGTAGGTGGTGAGCGACGGCTCAGCCAGGTCATCCGCGTCGGCGGGCATCATCAGCACATCGGCTTTAGCATTGCCCGCGTGTTGGCCCATCGTGTCGATTACCTGCACTTCGTCGGTCAGGGTGTAGGCGCCCGCTTTTTTAACGGCCCGGTCCAGCGTGGCGGTGTCAATGTGGCGGGCCATGCTGACGACCGCCTCCTGCGGATTCAGCGAAACGGCGACTTTCTTAACGCCATCAACGGCTTGCAGGGCGTCCTGCACGGTTTGTACGCACGAGCCGCAGTGCATGCCATCGAGTTTATAGGTATGAATCATAACGGATGACGTAGTTAGGTACTTAGTCAACAGATAACACCGGTTCATGTCGCCAGGTGCCCCTGGCCGTTACCCCAACAAGGGCACGATCCTGATCACAAAGGTAGGCCCGGCATGCCCCCTCCCTTTTACAGAATTCCGGCCCGGACTTACATCGTTTTGGGGTAATTTTGCGGCATGACAACACCACACACCGAGCCTCAGACTTCGCCGCAAACAGCCCTGGAAACACGGTCGTTTTCGCCGGAAGCCGTGCCTTCCCCCGCTTTTGTCCTCGATGAAGCCAAGCTACGGGCCAATCTGGAACTGATCGACCGGGTGCAGCGGGAGGCTGGCGTCACGATTATCCTGGCGCTCAAAGGGTTTTCCATGTTCAGCGCCTTTCCGTTGGTGCGCGAATACCTGAGTGGAGCCACGGCCAGCAGCCTCAACGAAATCAAGCTCGTCAATGACTATATGGGCGTGAAAGCCCACACCTACGTACCTGCCTACCGCGACGATGAGTTCGACGAAATTCTTGCCCGCAGCAGCCACATCACCTTCAACTCCTGGAGTCAGTGGGAGAAATTTGCAGGTAAGGTAAAAGAGATACAGGATAGCCCCCCGCCCTCCTTCGGTATCCGCGTCAATCCGCAGTATTCTGAGGTGGCTACCGACATGTACAACCCCTGCGTACCGGGGTCGCGGCTGGGTGTCACACGCGATAAACTGCCCGATCAGCTACCCGACGGCCTGGAAGGGCTGCATTTCCATACCCTCTGCGAAAACGACTCCTACACGCTCGAGCGTACGCTGGCGGCCCTGGAAGAGCGCTTTGGCGACCTGCTGCGTCAGGCCAAGTGGGTCAATATGGGGGGCGGCCACCTCATGACCCGCGAAGGGTATGATACCAACCACCTCACTGGTTTGCTGAAAGCCTTCCGCGAAAAATACAACGTCGACGTCCTGATGGAACCCGGCTCAGCCATTGCCTGGCAAACAGGGGTGCTGGTCAGTACCGTGCTCGATGTCTTTGATAGCCAGGGAATTGAGGTGGCCGTACTCGATACGTCGTTTGCCGCCCATATGCCCGATACGCTCGAAATGCCTTACAAACCCCGCATCCGGGGCGCTTATCAGGAGCCGGTCGCGGGCAAGCCTACGTACCGCCTTGGAGGCATGACCTGCCTCGCCGGTGATTTCATGGGCGACTACAGCTTCGACGCACCGCTACAGGTGGGCGACCGGCTCGTTTTCGAAGACATGATCCACTACACAATGGTAAAAACGACCACTTTCAACGGCGTCAACCTGCCCGCCATTGTCATTCATAAAGAAGACGGCTCGCTTCAGGTCGTTCGGGAGTATGGCTACGATAGCTTTAAAGACCGCTTGTCGTAGGCAGAAATTCGTAGACGTGAGAAGGGCTGAACGTTTGCGTTCAGCCCTTCTCACGTCTACCGTTTTGTCAGAATCTCGACGTAATCCTCGCCGGCGTTTTGCGTGGCCGATTTTGCCGAAAACGAGTAAGTCATCGTCAGTTGATCGCCCGACACCGTCATGGTCAGCTTATCGAGCGTAACGTTGCCTTTGGAGCCGTCCAGAAAAAGAAACTCGGTACCCGACGTAATCGGTGTGTTATCAGCTTTGAAGCCCACCCCCGCACTGACCGGCGATACAGTAAACGCCCCCGACCGGATTAGCCCGTCGACGCTCATGGTAGCCGTGCCTGTCTTCGCGATCGTCAACACATCTTCAAGGCCCGTTCGGGCTGGTACGCCGTTCGTCGTTTTCTCAACCCACGTACCTACGTAGGCATCACGCGGGTCGGGGTCTGTGCTTTTCTTGGCACAGCTGCTCGCCAGCCACACCATCAGAACAATAAGGAAGCACAGTGTCGGGAAACGGGTTGCATTCATGGTATAAGCGGCGCCATACGTTGCCGGATGACGACATCTATTTCTTGATAAAGACCTCGGAAATATCGCCAGTGGCCAGCGCCGTCGACGATTGGGCAAGCAGGTTGTAGGTAACCGTCAGTTGGCCATCAGCGGCCGTAGCCGTTAAATTTTGCGCGTAAACGGGCGCCGTCGATTTGTCTGGAAACGAGTAAACAAACCCCGTATTGATCGCTCCATCGGCGACCCTGTAGCCAGTCCCATTGGCCGTGGCCGATAGGTCGGCAGCCGTAAGGCCTTTTAGCGAAATGGCGTCGGCCGTTGCGCCTTTCCCGACCAGCAACTGATCTTCCTGACCAACGGTGGCCGCTTTGCCGTTTGTGCTCTTTTCGATCCACGTACCCACGTAGGCATCACGCGGATCAACCACATCACGCTTTGTTGAACAGCTGCTCAGCAGCAGCCAAACCATTAGCAGCGCCGCGGAGCCGCGCCCAACCAGTACGAATTGATAACTCATTGATATACCCGACCGACGAGGGTTGATGTGAGTAAAAACTCGCCTGAACGACGAAGCTACACTGGTTCGGCAAACTCACTATGATTGCCATCGCGCACTTATCTTACGGTCTGCCTCCGCGGTGATCTCCTGCGCTTCGCCGGTTGCAGCATTGCGCGCCATTCCCCACTTTTGCCTCAACCTAGTTTTTCGTTTCGCTTCATGAACAACATCCTTCCCGTTCCTCAACACAGCACCAAGCCCGGCACTAGCACCGGGCAGCAATTCTGGCATTCGACCGACAAAACCATCGACTCTTATTCACCCGTTGACGGTAGCCTTATCGCCCGCGTATACACCTCGACCCGCGCCGACTACGACCGCGTGATCGAAACGGCCCAAACGGCCTTTCAGCAGTGGCGCAACGTACCTGCACCACGGCGGGGCGAGATTGTCCGGCAAATGGGCGAGCAGTTTCGGGCCTATAAAAATGATCTGGGTCGACTGGTTAGCTTCGAAATGGGCAAATCGCTGCCCGAGGGGCTGGGCGAAGTACAGGAGATTATCGACATCTGCGATTTTGCCGTTGGCCAGTCGCGGCAGTTGTATGGCCTGTCGATGCATTCCGAACGCCCCGCTCACCGGATGTATGAGCAGTGGCACCCGCTGGGGCTTGTCGGTATTATTTCGGCCTTCAATTTTCCGGTAGCCGTGTGGTCGTGGAACGCCATGCTGGCCTGGGTGTGTGGCGATGTCTGCATCTGGAAACCATCTGAAAAAACCCCGCTGACGGCTCTTGCCTGCCAGCAGATTATTCAGGACGTACTGCGGAACAACGACCTGCCCGAAGGCGTTTCGTGCCTGGTCACGGGTGGGCGTGAGGTTGGCGAATGGCTCGCCCGCGACCCGCGTGTGGCACTGGTATCGGCTACGGGCAGCACCCGCATGGGCCGGGCCGTGGGGATGGCCGTAGCCGAGCGCATGGGGCGCAGCCTGCTTGAGTTAGGTGGTAACAACGCCATCATCGTTTCGCCCCATGCCGACCTTGATCTCGCCATTCCGGCCATTGTGTTCGGCGCAGTCGGCACCGCCGGGCAACGCTGCACCACCACCCGCCGCCTGATTGTCCACGAAAGCATTTTGGCTGATGTACGTCGCCGCCTCGCCAGCGCGTACGCCCAGTTGCACATCGGCGACCCGCTCGAGTCGGGCATCCACGTTGGCCCCCTTATCGACAAACAGGCGGTAACCAGTTATCAGAAAGCCGTCGAGGAGATCAAAGAACTGGGCGGTACGTTTGTGGTGGAGCCAGATACGTTGAGCGGAGCCGGCTACGAGTCGGGTTGTTACGTAAAACCCTGCGTGGCGAACGCCCAGAATGAGTGGCCGGTGGTGCAGCGCGAGACGTTTGCCCCTATCCTGTACCTCATTCCCTACAAAACGCTGGACGAAGCCATTAGTATTCAAAACGGCGTGCCTCAGGGCCTATCGTCGGCAATTTTCACGCTGAACCTGCGCGAAGCTGAGCAGTTCCTGAGCGCATCAGGCTCCGACTGCGGGATTGCCAACGTAAACATCGGCACGTCGGGGGCTGAAATTGGTGGGGCATTCGGCGGCGAAAAAGAAACCGGTGGCGGCCGTGAGTCGGGTTCCGACGCCTGGAAAGCCTACATGCGTCGCCAGACCAATACGCTCAACTACGGCACAACCTTACCGTTGGCGCAGGGCATTACGTTTGAGCTGTAATACCAGCTGTATTGTCGTTTTAGTGGCACTCGAAAGGCTAGCGGGCTACTGCCTGCTAGCCTTCTTTAATTGACTTAATATAGCCTGTTCACGTTCATCCTATCATGTCGATCTATTCCATCAATAAACGTATTGATTCAGTAGAAAAAATCTTCGATAAACCACACGGATTTGCTAGACAAGTATAGTACCTCGAATACAATACGATGTAACATGAGCCAACGCCAATTGTGTATCATTTTCTGTTGAGTCCTCGAGATAAAAAGATTTCATTCGAAGCATAAACGCCAAGCTATAGCAAGACAACTAGTAATTATATATAAACTGTATAGCTCATAGAAAGCATTGTCATTTTAGAATATCAACTTACTGTAATTGATTGTTTTTCAATTATATATATTACATGTTTACCATTTTTACAAACCGGCAATTGTGAGATAAAAAGCGAAACTCACCTGTAGGTTGGCATCAAATTTGTTAAAGCGGAACGCTGTGTACGTATACAGCATATTATATCTTTAAGAGGATTATTTTTCTTAGCCTAATAGCCTAGTTATTGCCTTTACATACCTTATTTTATTGTATTGACTACTGGTACATTCTTTGCCCTATTGGCTGGCAGATAAGTGGCTATTCTTCGTCGCAGTTTGTCGTTCGTTGTCACCGGACATCCTTCCTATCCAGCTTGAACTAACCGCCATGAACTCCTCTGTCCTGATCATTCCTCCATCCGTACATGTGCGTATTGGCTGATCGGGCTCCGACGCCTGATCGTCGTGCTTGATTAAGCAAGCAACGAACCTGGTCGATACCTACTTCCAGCGTTGCAGACTACCCGTCAGCAACCGATTCTCCACCGAGGTTTAGCCCCTTAAACGCATACCGAAGTGTAGCTATGCGCCTCTTTTTTGCTATTCGTTTCACCCCACCTGCCGTTTTAATGGAAGAAATTATCCAACTCCTTCACTCCTATTCACGCTTTCGTTCAGCTGTACTCCGTTCCCTGGATATAGCCAGTCTGTCTAAAACAGACTTCGCTCGCATCACCGGGCTCGAAGCCAACTCAAAATACCGCCGTCAGATGAATCCATCGCTCTGGAAACCGGTCGAGCTACACCAGCTGGGAATTGAGTTAGGCCTTATCGATGGCAAGTCGTTTAAACTGGCGGAGTTAGCCATTTTGATTGATAAACTGCCCGCGCCACTTCGTAAGTCAGTTTGCCGGTACAGTTTGCTTACCAATGGAAAGCTGCAACAACGTATTCAGGCTCCCGAATCCTGGCAACCCTACGAAGTCGACAAGGTTCTATATTTTCTGGAAACGATGCCTGCAGCAGTTTACTAGAACTGCTCCGCTGGCAGGAAGCGATTCGGCTATAAACCAGCCTGGGTTAACAGGTTCAGGTTGAGGAGGCAACCCGAAGCCCAAAATTGGCGTTTATGGTCTGACTAGCTCCTTTTTATGGCAACACGGCTTCCCTCCTTCCGTTTATTGCTGATCGCCTCGGGCGTGTTCAGTGCTTTTACCGGCTATGGCCAAACACGTTGCGCCGACCCGCTAACGTTTGCACCCGTTAACGTACCCAGCCGGGTAGAATGGAGCAAATTTCCCGCCTTCTCGTTGCCGACCGCGTTTACGGTCATCTACGGCGCCCCACGTTTTTCGGGCGATGAAAACGGACCGCTTACCCACGGGTTCAACCGGGTACGTATCGGCAAGGCGGGCGAGTCGATTGGAACGCAGCAGCGCGTACTCGAATGGTCGGGTTTTGCCTATGGCCTGAATCAACCCTGGGAAACACTCGAAAGCCCCTGGGCCAACGACCTGACTGCCTACCGGGCGCGCTGGGAAGCCTGGCTACGCGAGCAGTCGGGCGGGCAGACCAATGCGACAGGGCAGTTTGTACTCCCTGCCGACTTACTGATGGTCGATATTGAGCGGCAGATCGACACCGACGTGGGTATTCTGGCCCTGAAGGCCAATACGGCAATCCCGGCGCAATACCGCGCCTTGTCGGACGCCGACTTTGTGCAGGCGTATAAACGCGACATGGTGGCGCTGTATGCCGAGGGGCTCAGCTACATCCGGCAACGGGCCGACCTCTCGCGCACCTTGCTGGGTACGTATAGCGACACCCCCATCCGTAACACGTACCTGAACGTAGTGGCCAACTCCTGGACCGACTGGACCACCAACCCGACCCGCCTGAGCTACCTCACCAAAGACAGCGGCGGGCAACGCGTGGGTGGGGCGTTCTACGACCAACTCTCGTTCCTGGGGCCATCGGCTTATTATTATTACGATTACGGCGACCCGGCCCGGCCCAACCCGCTGGCGGGCGATTTTCTGGCGTATATGCTGTTTCAGATCGAGGCAAACCGCGCCTGGAGCAGCAAGCCCGTGATTCCGTTTGTCTGGCTTCGTTTTCACAACGGCTTCAATGATTATCCGAAGCAGATTCCTGCTCACATGGCCGAAGCGACGGCGATTTTTCCGTTTTTGTCGGGCGCCAGGGGGCTTTGGCTGTGGGACGAACAGGGACTGGCCGAACGACAGCAGGATGCCCTTGTGGCCTACGACCGGTTTATCTACGGCCTCTACCGGTTGTCGCAATTCAACGACATATTCCGGGGTACTTATGAGCTGGTAGCAGAAACCAACGCCCGCGACCTGATGAACGACCGTAAACCCGTCTGGCGAGGTGTTTTTGCCGACAACAAGTTCCTGGTGGCCGCCCACAACCCGTATGCAGCCGACAACCAGCAGACCATTGTACCGATTAGGTACAAAACCTGGCAAGGTAGCCTGACCCTCACCGGCAAGGAGGTCGCGCTGTGCCAGTATGACCTTAGCCTGCTGGCCACCGAACCAACGTTACCCACTCTGCGTGTTTACCCAAATCCCGCGAGCCATCAGCTAACGATCGAAGCGCCAGCAGCTGGTGAAGTAGCCCTGATCGACGTGCAGGGGCGGGTTTTGCGTCAGTTTATGCTGACTGGGTCAGCCCCGCTGATTGTGGATACCAGTTGGCTTCCTGCCGGCCTTTACCTTATTCGTAGCAAAGGCGTTACTAAACAGGTTGTTATCCGTTAACACCTACGTATTTTTTCAATGTACAGTAGCCAAATCTATACTTTTTAAGTGTACTTAATCTTATTTACGCAAACGTTAGTTTTAAATTAAGAGCATTTTTTACTATAAAAATAATATATTCCACTTTTTTATAAACGTCAGATTACAGTAATTGCATGGATAAACGCATATCCATATGAAATTACTTTCACTAAAGACGTTGCCAGCACTGGCGACACTAGGTACAATCGGTCTGTATAGTTGTTCGCAGCCCGAGTCATCACAAACCGTTATGCGTAATGGGCGGTTACTGGCCGTCGGCTGTGACTCCATGGCAACCCTGCCCGACCCCTACGCAACCCCTTCCGTTTCGCGGCCTAGTTCGGTAGTAGCATGGCCCACGGGGAGGACCCCTACGGCTCCGACTGGATTCACGGTTACAGAATACGCCCGCGGGCTCTCTTACCCACGCTGGACGTATGTGTTACCCAACGGCGATGTGCTGGTTGCGCAGGCCGCTACCTCTAACAGTGCAAACCGAATTACGCTCTTCCGCGATACAAACAAAGATGGTAAGCCCGACGCCTCCTACGCGTTTCTGAGTGGTCTGAACAAGCCGCTGGGCATGGTCTATCTGGGCGGCTATCTATTTATTGCCAATACCGATGGCCTGATGCGCTACCCGTACACAAGCGGGCAGACCAAGATCACGGCAACGGGCACCAAAATTCTTACCCTCCCCGCAGGTGGTTACAATAACCACTGGACCCGTAACGTAATCGCCAATCCGGCTGGCACGAAGCTGTATGTATCGGTGGGGTCGGCCAGTAACGTGGGCGAATACGGTATGCAATATGAAGTACGCCGGGCTGGTATTCTAGAGATCAACCCCAACGGAACGGGTGAGCGCATTTATGCCAGCGGCCTGCGTAACCCGGTAGGGATGGCGTGGCAACCGGGCACAGGTACGTTGTGGACGGCCGTTAATGAGCGCGATGGACTGGGCGACGAGTTGGTACCCGATTACATCACGAGTGTAAAAGATGGAGGTTTCTACGGCTGGCCTTATTCATACTACGGTCAGCGGGTCGATCCCCGTCGGCAGGGTGAGCGCCCCGATCTGGTGGCGTCAGCATTGGTGCCCGATTTCGCGCTGGGGTCGCACACGGCTTCGCTGGGTCTGGCTTTCTACGACAAAACGACGTTCCCGGCTAAATACCTCAACGGTGCTTTTGTGGGCCAACACGGTTCATGGAACCGCTCGACGCTGGCAGGGTACAAGGTCTTGTATGTTCCCTTCGTAGATGGCAAACCCTGCGGCAAACCCGAAGATTTCCTGACGGGCTTCGTCGCCAACGCGTCGACTCGTCAAGTGTATGGTCGGCCGGCGGGGGTTACCGTCATGCCAGATGGATCTCTGCTGGTGGCCGATGATGCCGGTGGCCGTCTGTGGCGCGTACAGGCTAAATAATCGGTCTATTCCTATCTGTATCCCAGGCAGCGGGCTACCTGAAGCGATGGTTTCGGGTAGCCCGCTGTTTTGTTTACGGCTCAACCGAATCAGGATATTTCAGGAATGGTCGTGCCGAAGGCCTGATTTATGTCATGGGCTGAACATTTCGGGGCTCCCTGCTATTGATACGAATAAGCACCCGCCGGGCCTTCTCGACGCCCCTGCGCTGGTGCTTTGATCAGATCGTATAAACCAATGCTTTCAGCACGCCGCTAACGCCGCTGTCTTGGGTTCAGGCCAATGCCCCATCAGCAATTCGCGTGAATCCATTACATCCCTGTTAGCCGCGTGCCATCCTCGCTCATGAACCGACTTGCCAGCGAAACATCCCCCTACCTCCTCCAACACGCCCATAACCCCGTCGACTGGTTTCCGTGGGGCGACGAAGCCCTTGCCAAAGCCCGCGACGAAGACAAGCCTATTCTAGTGAGTATTGGCTACTCGGCCTGCCACTGGTGCCACGTGATGGAACGCGAATCGTTTGAGAACGAGCAGATTGCCAAGATCATGAACGAACGGTTCGTGTGTATCAAAGTCGATCGGGAAGAGCGTCCCGACGTAGACGCGGTGTACATGGAAGCCGTGCAGGCGATGGGGGTGCAGGGTGGCTGGCCACTCAACGTGTTTCTGATGCCCGACGCCCGCCCTTTCTACGGACTTACTTACGCCCCGCCGCAAAACTGGGCCAACCTGATGGTGGGCGTCAGGCAGGCATTCGACGAAAATCGCGATGAGCTGCTGCGATCGGCGGAAGGGTTTGCGGAGCACCTCAACACGTCGGAAAGCGCGCGTTTTCAGTTGCAGAATGCTGAGCCGGTTTACGCACAGGAGACCGTTGAGACCATGTACCGTAAACTAGCCACCCGCTTCGATACGGAATTGGGCGGTACGGGCCGCGCGCCTAAGTTTCCGATGCCATCGATATACACCTTCCTGCTTCGTTACGCCGATCTGACGGGCGACGCCTCGGCGTTTCAGCAACTGACGCTCACGCTCAACCGCATGGCGCTCGGCGGCATCTATGACCAGCTTGGTGGTGGTTTTGCCCGCTATTCGACGGATAAGCACTGGTTTGCGCCTCATTTCGAGAAGATGCTCTACGACAATGCGCAGTTGCTGACCCTCTACAGCGAAGCGTTTGCCATGACGGGCAGCCCCTTGTATCGCTTCACGGTGTACCATACTATCGAGTTTCTGGAGCGCGAACTGCTCAGCCCCGTCGGTGGCTTTTATTCGGCACTGGATGCCGACAGCGAGGGAATCGAAGGAAAATTTTACACCTGGTCGGCCGAGGAGTTGCAGTCGATCCTGGGCGACGAGTACGACTGGTTTGCCCAACTGTACACGATCACGCCTGAAGGCAACTGGGACATTGGGCACGGCCACGGCCGAACCAATATCCTGCACCGCACGGAAACCAATCCGGCCTTCGCCGATCAGATGGGCTGGACCGCTGCCGAACTGAATCAGCGCCTCGAAGCCGCCAAAGCAGCGTTGTTGGCCGTACGCAGTCAGCGGGTTCGGCCCGGCCTCGACGATAAAATCCTTTGTTCGTGGAACGGGTTGACCCTGAAAGGGCTGGTGTCGGCCTATCGGGTATTCAACGAGCCCGAATTTCTGTCGATGGCCCTGCGACTGGCGTTCTTCATCAAGCAGAAACTCACCGATGGACGCAACGGCGGGCGGCTATGGCACAGCTACAAAACCGGCCCGGATGGCGTAGGGCGGGCGCGGCAGCTGGGTTTTCTGGAAGATTATGCCGCCGTCATCGACGGGTACGTTGCCCTGTATCAGGCCACGTTTGCCGAAGAGTGGCTCACTGAAGCCGACCGGCTTACGCAATATGTGCTGGACCATTTCAACGATCCTGACGAACCGCTGCTGTTCTTCACCGACAAATCGGGCGAAGAACTGATTGCGCGGAAAAAGGAACTGTTCGACAATGTCATTCCGGCCTCCAACTCAATCATGGCGCAGAACCTGTACACGCTGAGTTTACTGCTGGAACGCCCGGATTACGCCGAACGGGTCGATCAGATGCTGGGCTTGATTCAGCCCCTGCTCGACAACGAGGTGAATTACCTGACCAACTGGGCATCGCTCTACACGCTGCGGGTACGTCCCACGGCCGAGATCGCCATCGTTGGGCCCGACGCGCAGGCCTTTCGCCGCGACATCGACGCCAAATTTTTCCCCAATAAAGTGATCGCGGGCACCGACACCCGCAGTTCGCTCCCACTGCTCGCGCAGCGCGGTCCCATTGATGACCAGACGGCTATTTATGTCTGTTACAACCGCGCCTGCCAGCTACCCGTCACCAGCGTTTCCGCCATGTGGGAGCAGGTGGGGTGAAGGAGAGTTTAGAGTTTAAGGTTTCGAGTTTGGAGTTGGCTGGCGCGTCAGCAACGTACCTGCGTCAGCCAACTCCAAACTGAAAACCTTAAACGCCAAACTGCAGACCGCAAACGCCAAACGTCTACAGCTTCAACCGAAACTTGCCATTGGTTAGCGTGACGGTATCGGTCTTGTCCTGACGTTTGTAGCCGTTGCCTTCCGGGTCGATGTCGGAGTCGTAGCCCGTTGTTTTGGTAATGGCTTTATCTTCCAGTTTACTGGTCAGGCGACCCAGTCCACCGAAGACGGTAGCCGAGGCCTTTTCTTTCCAGTAAGAACCCGCCAGGGCGACACTGCTGAATTGAGCTTCCAGAAACCCGTCAGCCCCCTGCTTTACGATCATCGTTTCGTGGTTGTTCTGCGATTTGCCCACGTGGTATTCCATTCGGGGTTCGCGGGTTTCCTCCACGTACTTGATCACGGCAATGCCCTTATACGTACCCGCGGCCAGTGCTTCTTCCCAGTTCTTTTTGGTGTCGGGCTTGTCGGCGTCGACGATCAGGTACGTTCCCGGCACCAGGGCGTCGGTTTTGTCGGCATTACCGAGCCACACGCGGATCGAGCGGTCGGGTTTAATGCTGTTGGCGGTGATCCACCAGTAACGGCCCAGCTGAATACGGCGGGGTTGCGTTTCGTAGGGCTTCCCGTCGATCTGAACGGAGAACCGGTTATCGTTGGCAATCTGGCCGAACGAGGCAGTCGTAGCGGCAAGCAGTAGCAGTAAAGCGTATGCGGATTTCATGAGCGTGTTGGCTATTCTTTTCTGTCCGAAAAGTAGCCGCTATCACCCCTGAATTTGTTACCGATTTCGTTATCGGTCGGTCGCTTTGCAAACGGCAGCGCGAGTAGGTGACTCCAGGTTAAAAAACCCGGTTCTTCGACCGGAACTGAATCGTCAGGCCCGCCGAAAAATTGACCATACTCAGCGTGCGGCTGGCGCTATACGTGGTTACGCTCGTCAGACCGCCCAATTTCTCTTCAAGCGGGATGTTGTTGAACCGAAACGTGGCGGTGGAGTAATCGGTGTTCATGTGCAGGCCCACCACAGGCGAGAGCCGATACCGGAGCGTCATGCCCAGGCTGCTGCCAATGGCGGTCGACTCCTGATTGCCCGACCGGAAACTGGCTTCAACCGAGTTGACGGTTCCCTGCACGCAGGTTTCCGGGCAGGTAGCCCAGGCTTGACCGGCCAACGCCCGGAAGTCGATGGCAACACGGCCAAGCGGTACGGTTACGTAGGGGCCCAACATAACGCTACGGCTTTGCCACTGTCCTTTGGCACCTGCCGAAGCGATAACCTTGACTGGCTCGCCTGCCAGTTGCGGGTATTGCTGCGCCAGAGCGGCCGGCTGAATGGTGTGCTGTACGGTTTCGTAGCGCGCCATGATACCCAGCGGACCACCTAACCGATAGCCGCCCGAGATGCTTAACGCCCGCCCCGAGACAGCCAGACCACTGCCGGAGGTTTCGGTGCAATTCGCCACTTTCCCGAAGTTGCCCGTTGGTAAGCTGGTGCCGAGGGATATGGAAAAGAAACCGTTTTTTTGCAGGCTATTGTAGATGAAAGCTTTCTGCGCCCAGCTGGCCGAGGTGGTCAGTAAGCACGACAAGAGTAGGATAGAGCGCCATTTCATAGCAAGACGTGTTCATATAAGGAGTTGGGTTAATAACCGTACCACAAAAGCAATGCCACTACTAGTAACCCACCGTCTTTTTACTCATGAAATCTGATACGACTACTCAGCTACTGGAACAACTAGTCACTAATCAGCACATTAGAAAAACAGGTTTTCCCGATGGCCTGGTACTTTCCTACCGTTACAATCCCGCCTGGGCCTACCGCCGACTCGACGTAAATCTATTTTTTACGACCATTTCGGTCTTCACGCTACAGCGTCTCTTGCCTCTACTCGCACCCACCGAACAGGCCCTCGCCGACCACTTCATTGCCGCAGCGCTAGGTACGTACCCAACGTTTCGGAACGAGCCGAATCTTCCCTTTTCAGAGCAGGTACCCCCACCAGGCGGCAATTCGCTGGGTGACATTTCGCTGGGCGGCATTCCGCTGGGTACGTATAATTTTTATGCGACGAATCCGTCGAGGCATTTTCCGAATGGCTGGCTCATGCACCGCTACCGTCATTTCAAGCTTCCCGACGACATCGACGATACGGCGATGGTGTACCTAACCACCCGCCCCACCCCTGCCGACCTCGACTACCTGCATCGGAAGCTGGCCCGACACGCCAACCGAACCCGCCTGACCATTCGGAATACCTTCGCCGACTACCGGTCGCTGCGCGCCTACTCTACCTGGTTTGGCGAACGTATGCCCATCGAGTTCGACGCCTGTGCGCTCGCCAACATGCTCTATTGCGTGTATGAGAACAGGCTCCCAATTGACGAGTACGCCATCGACAGCCTGACGATACTGGCCGATATGGTGAGCAGCGACCGCTATCGCACGGCCCCTTTTCACTGCGCGCACAACTACGCCACTACGCCCCTGATCAGCTACCACATCGCCCGGCTGATGGCAGCGCACAACCCGCCTCTCCTACAATCTGTCCGATCTAAACTGATTCAGGATATGCAGGCGTTGGCGACCCAACCGCTGAACCCGATGGAGCGGGTTTTGCTGGATACGTCGCTGCTTCGGTTGGGGCAACAGCCGCCTCCGCTGGACCTGACGGGGATCCCGTCGGCTTTCGGGTCGTTTTCGTTTTTTATTGCAGGTATGCTTTCAGCCTACGAGCAGCCCCTGCTACGTCGGCTGGCCCTAAATCCGTTCTGGCACATTCGCTGGCAGTGCGACGATCATTGCCGGGTGCTGCTGATTGAATACCTCATACTGCTACGATCCGCCTCGCAGGTACGTTAGGTACGTCCACCGATTACTTATCTCTCAAGACTTTATTGCCGATTGCGGATCAGCGCAATGCCCGTAGCCGCCAGTACGCACAGACCAGCCATAAACAGCCAGAGTACCGTAAACCCAAACCGTTGGGTGAGTTGTGCACCCAGAAACGGACTGCCTACCTGCGCCAAGGCCCAGGCCATGGAATACAGCCCCATGTATTGGCCCCGGTTGCTGTCAGACGCCCGGTTGGCCGCGAAGGTGAGCAGAAACGGCATAGCCAGAATTTCACCCGCCGTAAGCAGGAATACGGCTAGCCACTCAACGCCGGGCAGTTGGGTCTGAATCAGCGTCAGCAGCGCCACCCCTGTCAGCAAAATACCCACCGTAGCAATGCCCAGCCGACGCGGGTAACGCTGTTCGAGCCAGTAGACCAACGCCATTTCGACGGCCACAATCAGCAATCCGTTGAACGCATTGAGCATCCCGATTCGGGCTTCCTGCAAGCCCAGTCGCTGTTTCAGGTACAGGGGCATCAGGCTAAAAAACTGCATGAACGCGGTCGTGTAAGCCACCACGCAACCAATGAAGATCAGGAATGTGCCATCCCGCCAGGGCGACCGAACGGGCACGACATCCGTAGCCTGCCGGATGGCGGTCTGTGGGCGAGCCGGACGCGGCAAGGCATAGACCAGATAAAGGGCAGCGCCAATGCAGGTGAGGCCATCGGCCCAAAACAGCAGGTGGTAATTGATCCCCGCCAATATACCGCCAATACCACCGCCGACCGCCCAGCCCAGATTGATGGCCAACCGGTTGAGCGAATAGGCGCGGGTACGGCTATCGGGCGTGCTGTAATAGGCCAGCGCAGCGTTGTTGGCGGGCCGGAACGAGTCGCCCAACATAGTAAACAGGAATACCAGCCCGCACAGCCACTCGAAGCAGGTAACGAATTGCAGCGCTACCAGCATACACCCGCCAAAGAGCAAACTGCCGGCCTGAATCCAGTAGAACCCGATGCGGTCGGTGAGTTTACCGCCCAGGAACGTACCCAGCAAGGCGCCTGCTCCGTAGATCGCCAGCACAATGCCTGCCTGTTCCACCGTAAACCGCAGTTGCTGGGTCATGTAGAGCGACAGATAAGGCAGCACCATCGTTCCCGACCGATTGATGAGCATCACCACCGCCAGCAACCACACGGGCCGCGTCAGTCCGGTATAGGCGTTTCGGTAGAGTTGTAGCAGCATCGTGGGGTTCAGACTTCGGTGGCGTCAGGTCAAAACAGGGCAGGTACGTACCCGGCAGTGTCAGGCTTCGCTGTACGACACGCCATTGTCGGCCAGGAACCGCTTGATCACATCGGCGTGTACGCAGGCCCCTACATTCAGAAAGGGGTAATTCGACACGCGGGCTTTTCGGCCATTGACCAGCACGTGCTGATTTTCGATGTCGAAACCCAGGTGCAGGTGGCGCGTTTCGGACTGCATGCCATACACAATCCCATTAACGTCGAACAGGGGGCCACCACTTTGCCCGCGCAGCCCCGGCGTACTCAGCTCGATACCGGTTACGTTGGCACCATCGTCAGACAGCAGCCGGGTGATGATGCCGTCGATCGGGAATTTGGGCGTGGTATCGCGGCCTTCGACCGTCCACTCGATGTCGTTGTCCCGCTCATTGAAGCGGTAGTTGGTAAATTCGGGAAACGGATAGCCCAGTCGGCACAGCGACCGACCCGGCCGTGCCCGAGCGCTGTCGCGCAGGAAAACGGCGTGGCTTTTATAGAGCAGTCGTTTGTAGCCTTTGAACTGTATCAGGGCCAGATCCTGCGTGGGGTGCAGCTCGATTTTCAGGTCGGTAAACTGATCGACGCAGTTCATGAACAGATTCCGCACCCGAATGACCGTTTCGGGTTGAATGCCAAATTCTTTCTCCGTTTTCTGGAGCAGATGGGCGTAGTTTTTATCCCGCTGAAACTGCCGGATGGCTGCCCGAAAGGCGTTGTATCGGCCAAAAATGGCATTCGACTGCTGGATGATCTCGGCGACGTGTTTGCAGGTAACGGCGCAGGCCTCATTGTTTACAAAAAACAGCGTGGCCGTTCCGGGCACAATTTCGTTGTGGCCGTAGAGGCGCAGAATGGAATGTATTGGGCGGGTAAATAAATCGACTCGATCGATAGCGTCAGCAAACATAGCGGCAAAAGTAAGGCTGCGCCGCCTGGAAAAAAGGAGCGGGAGCCCATAGCGCAAAGAAAGTAAATCTACTTTTCTGGCGCTATAGACTCCCGCTACCGTGTACTCCCCTTTGTTAGAGCTTGATAACGACTACATCGATGCGGCGGTTTTTCTGGCGACCTTCGGCGGTATCGTTGGAGGCGGTGGGCTTCTCGGCGCCAAAACCCTGCGCCGTTACCCGCTCAGCAGCGACATTGGCCGCGATCAGGGCTCCCCGAACGGCATTGGCGCGATCGATAGACAGCTTACGGTTTGTATCGGCGTTACCCGTGTTATCGGTATGACCCTGAATATTGATCTGTAAGGTCGGGTACGCCTTCATGATCTCGATCAGGTCATTTACGTTGGGCTGCGACTCCGTGGTGATGCGGGCCGAACCGGTTTCGAACGTGAGGTTTTCGAAGGTAAACGTCCGTGGCACCGGGCGCGTCTTGCCCGACAAAAATTGCGCCAGATTCGCATTGAACGATCGCTCGGCCACTTTCAGCCGCCGCCCTCCGGGCAGTTCTACCTGTACCTGTACGGGCAGATCGCCGCTGCTGGCGGTCGAGTCATTGTTGTCGAAGGGGCCGCGGGCGGTATCCTGCGTCGAGGCGTTCGAGGCCGCGATGTTCTGCCGGGTGGCAGCCGAGGTATCCTCCTGCTGATCCGACTCGGAGCGGGCGGTCGTATCGGTATAGATCCCGTCTGTGGCGGTTTGGGGCTCGCGGCATTTCTGCACGATCAGGAACAGAATCAGCGCTCCGACGGCAATCATGGCCCAGCGTAGCCAGCTCACGTTTTCCCGTTCCCGCTCCACCAGTGGGCTCTTGGGTATATCCGGGTTCGTGGGGGTGCTTGTAAACGTGGTGATGCCCTGCGCTTCGTCGCCCGACGGATGTGGTAATTTGGCAAAACCCAGTGTCGTGGCCAGAGGGGCAAGACCAGCGGGCAGGTTGGCGCGAACCTCATCGATCTGCCCGGCCATCAGTGTACTCAGGTTGAGGCCGGTGAGTCCGTTGTCGAGTACCTGTCGGCCCAGTATGCCTTCGAGCACCGACCCAACCAGATCTAGCAGTGATACGGCTGATGTCCGGTTGACGTGACTGTGGGCGGCAATCTGCCGGGCTACTTCGTCAATACGGGTCGACAACAACCGCTTTACAAAATCGCTCCCCCCGGCGATAGCCGACTGGGTCTCGGCGGCGGTGTCGGTTACCTGACCAATATCCAACGGTGTCGCCTCTTTGCTGTACGTCGATTGGCGAAGCACATCGACCAGTGCATCGGCGTCGCCGGTCGACTGCGTGCGGGTAGCCAGGCTACCCAACAGGGTCGGAATAGCGGCGGCAATGGCAGCACCGACGTTGGCCGGTTTTTCCCCTAGCCGTTCGCCCAGTTGATCGACAACCGTCGGTGTAAACTGAGACGAAAGATAGGCGTGTATGTTGAGAGCCATGTGTTCATTGGGACGTGGTGAATCAGGCTATCAACCGCCAGAGCGGGGGGAATGTTGGGGAAATCAAGTTTGACGTCTAACGTTTGACGTTAGCGGTTAGTCGTACGTTCACGTTAAACGTTAGACGTTAAACATCAGACCTATTTCTTATCCACTGCGTGGCCGCCAAACTCGTTGCGGAGTGCTGCGACCACCTTGCCCGTAAACGTATCGTCTTGCAACGACCGGTAGCGCATCAGCAGCGACAGGGCAATGACCGGCGTGGGTACGTTCAGGTCGAGCGCCGTTTCCAGCGTCCATTTGCCCTCACCCGACGAGTGCATACGCCCTTTGATCGAGTCCAGACGGGCATCTTTCGAGAAGGCGTTTTCAGTCAGTTCCATCAGCCAGCTCCGGATCACCGAGCCGTTATTCCAGAGCCGGGCAACGGCTTCGAAATCATAGTCGAACGTGCTTTTTTCCAGCACTTCGAAGCCTTCCGCAATGGACTGCATCATGCCGTACTCAATGCCGTTGTGTACCATTTTGGTGAAGTGGCCGCTCCCCGCCTTGCCGGTGTAGAGGTAGCCATTTTCGACCGAAATATCTTTGAAAATCTGCTCAATTGAATGAACAACCTCAGCGTCGCCACCGACCATCGTGCAGGCACCGTTAAGGGCACCATCCATGCCACCACTGGTGCCGCAGTCGACATAATGTAGTTTCTGCTCCAGCAGGGCAGCATGCCGACGTACCGAATCCTGGTAATGCGAATTGCCCCCGTCGATGATGACGTCGCCTTCAGCCAGCATTGGCGTCAGATCGTTAAGCACCCGGTCAATCAGTGGGCCGGCGGGAATCATCATCCACAGCACCTTCCGGCCCTGCAACGCGCCGCACAGTTCGGGCAATGTGTTGGTTCCCTGGGCTCCTTCCTGCTTAATCTCGTTGACCAACGCTTCGTTGATATCATACCCGATGACCTCGTGCTTATGGCGCAGTAAGTTTAGCACCATGTTAAAACCCATTTTGCCGAGGCCGATAAATCCAATTTGCATACGTACAGACGGAGTAAGGACGAATAAAAAACGAAAAGCGGCGGGCCAGACCTATGCGGTCGGCATGCCAAAGCGCATCAGCGCCAGCGGGGAAAGCCCCCGGCGCAATGTTACGCACAGTTCGTCACTTAATCTATGTTGGCCTCCGATAAGTGCCCGTATGGCTCGGGAGTGGTATAGGTCTGGCTCACGAAATCCTCGACTCCGATCGGCTCGTTCTGCAAAACCCGGGCGTTGAAATAAGCCCAGAACACTTCGTCTGAGGGGTCGTAGGTACGTTGTAGACGCGCCAGATCGCGAATACTTTCTTTGACCGAATAAGCGGCCGACGGAGATAGGGGTTGAGTGAGCATAATTGTCTTTGACTAGCGTATGAGCACGACATTAACGCCCTCATATCGAGAAGGTTTATTAAAATTTTCTAACAAGCCGACAGGAAACCTAAATGTAAGAATTGGTAATACAATCGGTATGCCATTCCCAGAAAATAATTGCTTTTACTCAGCCAGCCTGGCTCAAAAAAAGCCCCTGAGGGGTTGGTCATCCATAGCCGAACCCGTTCTTTTGTGGCAAAGACAACTGCATTTATGAAACTGACCGTTTTACCAGTAGCGGCGGCGCTGCTTGCCTGCGCCTGTGTCGCTTTATACGTACCTGCAACAGCTAAGCCAAAACCCAAGAAATTAGTAAAAGTGTGGGAGTCAGACACCACATTGCGCGTGCCGGAGTCGGTGCTGTACGATTCGGGCACAGAGACGATCTATGTAGCGAACATCGATGGTAAAGCAGACGCCCTCGATGGGAATGGGTTCATCAGCAAGATGACCCTCGACGGAAAAATCACCAACCTCCGCTGGGCTACAGGCCTCAATGCACCTAAAGGCATGGCCATTCATGGTAATTTCCTCTACGTGACTGATGTCTATCGGTTGGTGCAGATCAACCTGACGACGGGGCAGGCCGAGAAGACGTTTGATGCTGTCGACCCGAAAAACGCATTCCTGAACGACGTAACGGCTGATCGCAACGGCAACGTGTACGTAACCGACAGCCGGTTTGATAAAATATACCGGCTGGCCAACGATAAGTGGGACGTGCTGATGTCGGGCGAACACCTCAACAAGCCCAACGGGATCCTATCTGACGGGAAAAATCGCCTGCTGATTGGGGCGACCAAACTGGGGGCCGTGCGAGCGGTCAATATCGAAACCAAAACCATGACCACGCTGGCCGATGGCATGGCCGCCACCGACGGGATCGTCAGCGACGGGAAAGACAATTATTTCGTTTCGGACTGGAACGGGCAGGTCTTTTTCGTGAATGCCATGGGCGAAAAACAAAGCCTGCTGGATACCCGCACCGAGAAAATCAACGCAGCCGATATCGACTATGTGAAGAAGGCCAAACTCCTACTGGTGCCCACCTTCTTCGGCAACAAAGTCGTTGCATATCGGGTGGAATAAAACTGGTTTGTCGTTTAACGTTTCGGGTTTGATGTTGGCTGATGCCTAAACAGGAGCGTCAGCCAACATCAAACCCGAAACGTTAAACGACAAACGCACTAATAGAACCGATACGTCAGACCGGCCGACAGCATCAGGTTCGAGGGGTTGTTGAGTTCATTATACTTGTAGAAAGCGTTCTGGTACTGCGCCTGAATCTCACCACCAAGTCCTTTCTCCCGTTTGCCAAAGATTTTTACGCCGATGGCGGGGGCAATCATACCAGCAAACTGCTTATCCTGATCGGCCAGGGTCCCGTAGAAATTGGTGTAGTTGATAAACGCACCACCACCCGCCAGTTGCACATAAGGCCGGATGGGTGCCGCTGGATCGCTAAAATAATAAGCAGCCGAAGCCAGCACCGGCGTCACCGTCAGCGTACGGGTTTGTACGGCTGAGATATCCTCGCCAGTTTCAGGAAACGAGTACACGGCCCGGGGCAACCGCTGCTGCGAATACTGATAACCCGACTGGAGCCCCAGCGAAAAATTCTGCGGAAACTGCCATTCCATTGTCACCAGCGCGTTGGCGGGCGATAGCTGATTGATATAATTGCGCTGCGTGCCCAGCGGCACACCAACCCCATACCGTAACGAGGCGTTGAAGGTAACGTACCGGTTGTAGGTCGACTCACGCATGAGATTATAGGCATTCGGTTCGGCACTTCGGGGCGCTTCGGGATTACGTTGCGCCAACGCTGGTACCAATAAACCCGACAGCAACGCGGCTGTCAGCCAGATTCTGTTTTTCATAGGTTTTTGCTGAACGCTGCCGCCCTGCCGGGCGACTTACTCGCCTGCCACGGCAGTAGCAACGTTCTGTTTTAACGTGATTAACGCGTCGCTCTGAGGTAAGGCGACTGAGTGAATACGTTGGCAACGATGCGCTCCACAGAGGCGGCATCGAATATGCCATTGCCCCGCAATTCGGCCGAGTACACCACTTTCAGTTGGCTGTTCGGATCGTTGGGGTTAGTACCGGGGGTAATGATCGGCCGGTTCTTCAGATCGACCATATCAATGCGCCACAGTTGCTCGGCTACCTGATAATACTGGTAGTAGCTGGGGTAGTAGAACGGATCGTAAAGGCCAAAACCGCCCCCCCAGTAGTTGCCATAATAGTTGGCATAGGGATTCACAGCCACGCCCGTGTACCGGTTGTTTACCCGCGTGACGACCACGCCCAGATCGGCCGCCTGACCGGCGGCTGTGCGCACAAAACCCCGGTTAGTCAGCTCAGTAGCTACCCGGTTAACAAACTGCACTTCGGTAGGCTGCGCCGACTGCCCATAGCTGTCGTTCGACTCCACCAGCACCGAATCGGGCAGGCTGAAGGTTTTATATTGACTGAAATCGACCTGCCGGTCGTAGTTGGTAATAAACACATTGGAGTCCTCAGGACTCAGGTCGTTGGTGGCCGAGTCGGTACAGGCCGATAGCCCCGCGCCCAGACTCAATGCCACTGCAACGGCCACTACCCACTGTAGCGGCTGCCGCTTTCCTTTTCTCATGAACATAGTCAATTCAACGTTGATCGTTACTACACTATAAAACGAATCGAGTAACCGCTTAGTTTGACAACATGCATTTCTAAGGAGCTTATAATGTGGTGGGGCATTGGGCTGCGCGTCATTGGTAGTCATTCATTGTCATTGGTTGTTTTCTATGAATTACCATCAATGACGCCGAAGGCTAATGGCGCTTTCCTACAACCGCATCAGTCGGTCGTTATCGACCCGGATACGTACCTGATCGCCCGCCCGAACATCATCGCAGTGAGTGAGCAGCCGCAGGGTAACGTACCGGCTGACCCGTACGTCGACTTCGGAGCTACGTCCCTGAAAAAACACAGCTCGAACTGTGCCTTCCACCGCACCGTCCGGGTCAAGGTGAGCGTGTTCGGGGCGCAGGCCAAATGAGGCATCGGGTTCGGTAACAGGCAGACCCAGCACGGGCAGTTGTTTGCCCCGGATGATATTGACTGGCCCCGTCATGCGGGCGGCATAGGCGTTGACGGGCGAAAAATATACCTGCCGGGGTGTCCCCCATTGCTTTAGTTGCCCCTGATGCAGGATCCCGATCTGATCGGCAATCGAAAGCGCGTCGGTGGCTTCGTGGGTTACCAGCAGGCAGGCCGGGCGTGGTTCCGGTTGATTGTCGCCCCGCACCAGATCGAACAGCAGATCGCGGATGATCAGCCGGTTGGGCAGATCGAGATGGCTAAATGGTTCGTCAAGCAGCAAAACGCGGGCGGGTTCGGCCAGGGCGCGGGCGATGGCCGTGCGTTGTTTTTCGCCACCCGACGACTCGCGGGGTTTGTGGTGCTGCACGGCATCGAGCCGACACAACCGGATCAGTTCATCGACGCGGCGTTCGCGGTAGGTACGTTCGTAAAAACGTAGGGCGTAAGCGATGTTTTCACGGATCGACACGTTGGGCATCAGCTTGTATTCCTGATGTACTACCCGGATCTGCGGATGCCCGGCCACCAGCACATCTTTGGGCCCGGCCACGGTTTCGCCATCGAGTGCCACGTCGCCCTTATCGGGGTCGAGCAGCCCACCCAGCAGGTTTAGCAGCGTGCTCTTCCCCGACCCGCTGGCACCAACCAACGCCACTAGCTGACCGGGGGCCAGTGACAACGATACATTTTTTACCGCCACCAGGGCGTCGAAGGCTTTAGAAAGGTGGGTAGCTGTGAGCACGTAAACCAGATTTAAGAAGGCAAGTATCCTACAGACGGATAAGTTTCGCAAACCGTTCGGTTCGGGGCTGGTTTTGGCCTATCGCCCGCTGGACCGCCAGATGCGAACCCGGCAACGTACCTGAGCGAGTCTGGTTGCCACCGTCGCTATCCGCAGCCCGATTAGGCCAATGCAGCCTCTCAGGGGCATTCGGACAGGCATCGTGGCGCAGCCCGATTTGAGCACGGGGTAATTTGTGGAACATTTTCGTGAAACATCCTTGGAAAGCATGGAACGTTCCAACATCTTTGGGACTGCAACGTAACAAACCCATGGGTAAAGTTATTGCCATTGCCAACCAGAAGGGCGGCGTCGGTAAAACCACAACAACAATCAACCTGGCGGCCAGTCTGGCGGCTCTTGAGTTCCGAACGCTGATCGTCGATGCTGACCCACAGGCCAACTCGACCTCGGGCCTCGGTTATAACCCCAAGGAAATCGAATACAGCATCTACGAGTGCATGATCGAAGACGTGCAGACGCGCGACGCCATCATTCAGACCGACTTTCCGAACCTCGATCTGCTGCCTTCGCACATCGATCTGGTCGGGGCCGAGATCGAGATGATCAACCTGCAAAGCCGGGAGGATAAGATGAAGGACGCGCTGAATCACATTCGTGACGACTACGACTTCATCATCATCGACTGTTCGCCCTCGCTCGGCCTGATCACTATCAACAGCCTCACCGCTGCCGACTCGGTGATCATCCCCGTGCAGTGCGAATATTTTGCCCTCGAAGGGTTAGGCAAGCTGCTCAACACGATCAAGATCATTCAGTCGCGGTTGAATACCGATCTGGCCATCGAGGGCATTTTGCTGACGATGTACGACCTGCGGGTACGTTTATCGAATCAGGTAGTCGGCGAAGTAACGTCACACTTCCAGCAGATGGTCTTTCACACCATCATTCCACGTAACATCCGCCTCAGCGAATCGCCCAGTTTTGGCGTACCTGTGCTGGCGCAGGATGCCGATAGTAAGGGGGCTATCAGTTACCTGAACCTGGCCCGCGAGATTCTAATCAAAAACGGCCTAATGCCGCAAGAGACGGTTTAAAAAGAGTTTTCAGTTTTTCGCCTTCGGTTGTTCTCATCGCCCGGATCGGGCCAGTCAGCTTAACTGAAAACAGAAAACTGAAAACAGAAAACTCTTTCCTCGATGAACACAACGAATGCCAAGGCTGGTAACATCAAAAGCAACAAACTGACGGGCCTCGGCCGGGGGCTGGGTGCGTTGTTGCAGGACAGCGACGGGCGCCAGGCCAAGCCATCGCCTTATGAGTCGATCAGCACGATGACCGAAATCGGCATTGAGCAGATCGAGACGAACCCTTTCCAGCCACGAACCCGCTTTGACGAAGAAGCCCTCAACGAGCTGGCCGATTCAATTCGGGTACAGGGTATTATTCAGCCCATCACGGTGCGGCAGCTCGGCAAAGACCGGTATCAGCTCATTTCGGGTGAACGGCGTTTGCAGGCGTCCAAACTGATCGGGATGCTGCACATTCCCGCCTACGTGCGGACGGCCAACGATCAGCAGATGCTGGAAATGGCCTTGATCGAGAACATTCAGCGTGAGAACCTGAACTCGATCGAAATTGCCCTCTCCTACCAGCGCCTCATCACCGAGTGCAGCCTGAAGCAGGAAGAACTGGGCGAGCGCGTGGGTAAAAACCGTACGACCGTCAATAACTACATCCGACTGCTGAAACTGCCACCCGTGATTCAGGCGGCGTTGCGCGATACGCGGATCTCGATGGGCCACGCCCGGGCGATCATCAACATTGACAACCCCGAGACGCAGATCAAACTCTTCAACAAGATTATTGATGAAGACTGGTCGGTGCGCAAGGTGGAAGAAGCGGTGCGCAACCTATCGGTTACGGAGGAATCCCTTCCCGCCCGGAAGACGACCTTGCCCAAACAGGAAATGCGAAGCCTGCAATTCAAACTGTCGTCGATGTTTGGTTCGAAGGTGATTATCAAGGCCGATGAAAAACATCAGGGCGAAATCAAGATTCCGTTCACCTCGCAGGAAGAACTCGACCGCATTCTGAACGTGCTGAATTATTCAGCGTAGCAATCAGCCAGCCTATTATACAGAAAAGCCCATCCGATAACTGGATGGGCTTTTCTGTATAATAGGCTGGCTGATTGCTACGCTGGGTACGTGTTCGAAAGCACCCAGACCAATGTAGCTTAGTGATTACGCTTCAACCTCCAGAACGTGCGAACACATTGGTGGCAGTAGTAGCGTCTTAGCGGCAGCATAGGCAGAAAATACCTCACAAAATAGGTACGTTTGATGCGCGTGACAGAGTCGTCGCTTTTACACTCCGGGCAGCAAGGCGTAGATGTAATCGATAGAGTAGCCATTAGGTTGAAGACTAGTAGATAAACCAATGCGTCCTTCGATAAATACTCACTGTCACACAAATACAAACATGACAATATTTATTTATCTAAGTATAAAAATAGCATAACCCCTTGTTACCCAAATTAATTATTCAGTAAAATACATTAAGCGGAATCAAAAAATATCCTTAAGTACATTACAGCTGTTACGTTATACTTTATATGTATACACAATTGGCGCTCAACCCTCAAACTACATAGCCTATATGCGGCCTATCCTCAATACAGTCCTTACCTGCTTGTCGATCACTGAACCTGTCTCACAATCGCCTACCTTTGTCCCTGTTGTGGTTTGGTACTGGTCTACCTAGCCTGACTGGCTACTTCAGTTAAGGTTTTTTAAGTCGACCTGTTGGCCAAACAAACCGGCGCCGACGTTACGTAGCTGTTATGAACGTCCGCGTCGGTTGCGTTACTACCGGATTTTACTGCGTGAAAACTCGTCTCTCTTTTTTCGTTCTGGTTCTGCTACTCGGTAACCTGCTGTTGAGTACGTCGGCGGCAGTGGCCCAAACGACCGACACAACGCGGCAACGGCCCGTGATTCGTCCCACGCCCATCGATACCCTGCCCCCCGTCGACTCAGCCGCTAATGACATGGAAGAGTTGGTCGATTCACTGGCACCGGCGGTCGATACGCTGACGGTTTCGGCGGCGGCACAGGCCGAAATCAACAAGATCGTTCCGAAGAAGGCAACAATCCGGTCGGTTATTCTGCCCGGTTGGGGACAATTCTATAATCGACAGAAATGGAAGATCCCGGTGATTTACGCGGGCTTTGGCACTTTTGCCTACTTCATCATTACGTATACCGGTAACTATCAGGATTTCCTGGCTGGCTATCAGCAAGCCTACGACCTGCCTACTATCCCTGGGCAAGACCCTGGGCGAACCAAAACCGCTATCGTACAGGAGCAAAAACTCAACCTGAATCAGCTCAAACAGGGCACCGACTTCTGGCGACGGTGGCGCGACTATAACTACATTTTTACGGCGCTTTTCTACGGCCTCAATATCGTAGACGCCAACGTGTCGGCTCACCTGAAAACGTTCGACGTGTCGGATAGCCTGACGCTGAAATACGCCCCCACGCTCATTCCCACGTCGGCGGTTAGTTTTGTACCGGGTATCAAACTGACGATGGTGATCAAATAGTTGGTTGCGGGTGGCCCGCCCCGGCGGCTCACCGAAGGCAACAGTTTCGTTTCCACTTATGACTATTCTCTTAGTAGGCTACGGCAAAATGGGCCGGGCCATTGAACAGATTGCGCTCGAACGCGGTCATCAGATTGTTGGTCGGATCGACCTCAGCAACCGCGCCGATATGGACGCCCTCGCCGATGACGCCGTCGACGTGGTGATTGAAT
Organism: Fibrella musci; assembly: GCF_041321105.1. NCBI lineage: Bacteria > Pseudomonadati > Bacteroidota > Cytophagia > Cytophagales > Spirosomataceae > Fibrella > Fibrella musci. The sequence continues at coordinate 402,754 of NZ_JBGGWD010000001.1, forward strand.
TCAGCTCACCCGAGTCGGCCGTTGAGAACCTGCGTTATTGCATTGGCCGGGGCTGGGCGGTGGTTTGCGGGACAACAGGCTGGCTGGCCCACCGCACCGAAATCGAGCAGGCTGTGCGCGAGCGGGGCAGCGCTTTCTTCTACGCCTCCAACTACAGCATCGGCGTCAACCTGTTTTTCCGGCTGAACAAGGTGCTGGCTAAATTCATGCACAATTACCCCGGTTATCGGGTATCGATGACCGAAATTCACCATACCCAAAAGAAAGACGCTCCCTCAGGCACCGCCATTACGCTGGCGGAAGGGTTGCTGGAAAACCTACCACAGAAAACGCGTTGGGCGGTAACGGAGGCCGACAAACCCGCCGAAGGTGATACATCCGACGCCGTCGTGATCGACTCGATTCGGGAAGGCAACGTACCTGGCACGCACGTCGTGCGCTTCGAATCGGAGGTTGATCGAATCGAAATCGCGCATGTAGCCCATAGTCGTCAGGGCTTTGCGTTGGGTGCCGTTACAGCCGCCGAATGGCTCGCTGGCCGACAGGGCATTTTCGGCATGGATGATCTGCTGGGCGACAGCGAACTTTAGAATTATGGATTATGAAATATGAGCTAAGAAATGTAGGCTTCCCACTGACTTGGGTACGTTCTATTCCATATTTCATAATCCATAATTCCTATTTCACCCTCTCTCCCCCATTCATCACTTATCGGTTATCGCTTAGCGTTAAATCCCGTACCTTCGTATAGCTAATTTGAAACACTCTAGACATCGTGCCTGACGTTAAAACGCCTATCCAAACCGGCAAGCCGGTCAAAACGAAATCGCCCATCCGCGAGTGGTTCGATTCGATCCTCTTTGCCGTGGTGGCCGCCACACTCATCCGGTGGCTGTTTATGGAAGCCTTCACCATCCCGACGCCTTCAATGGAGCGTAGCCTGATGGTCGGCGATTTCCTCTTTGTCAGTAAGTTTCACTACGGTACCCGCACGCCCAAGACTCCCTTGCAGGTGCCGCTGACGCACCAGAAAATCTGGGGTACCGAAATCCCGTCGTACCTCGACTGGATTCAGTTACCGCAGTTTCGGTTGCCCGGTTTTTCGAGCGTGAAAAATGGTGACGTGGTCGTTTTCAATTACCCGCCCGAAGATCAGTACCCGACTGATTTGAAAACCAACTATATCAAACGGTGCATTGGCATCGGTGGTGATGTGGTGGAAGTGCGCCATCGGCAGGCATTCGTCAACGGAAAAGCGTTTGAGGTGCCACCTAAGTCGCAGCTGACGTATTTCATCGAAACGAACCGCACCGATCTCGACGACGCGTTCTTCCGGCAATATGAGATCATCAACGACTACCCCAACCAGACCTACAACTGGCAACCCATCGAGCAGGCTGATAGCGTGTCGAAGACCAACAAGATTATCGGCTACAAGATCAACACGACTTCCGAGGTGATCGATCAGCTTAAGACGATGGACTGGGTGAAGAAAATTACGCCCTACGACGAAGAACCCGCCCCAACGCCGTCGGCCTTCTCTCCGATCTACGGAGCCGCTCAGTTCAATTGGACAGTCGATAATTTTGGGCCGCTGACGGTGCCGAAAGAAGGCGCCACAATTCAGATTAACGAAAAGACGATTGCGCTCTACGGCCCGGTGATCAAGAAATTTGAGGGCAACGAAAACGTTGAGGTAACCGACAAGGCGATTACCATTGCTGGCAAGCCAATTACCTCTTACACCTTCAAGCAGGACTATTACTTCATGATGGGCGATAACCGCCACAATTCGCTTGATTCGCGCTTCTGGGGCTTCGTACCCGCCGACCATATCGTTGGCAAGGCCGTCTTCATCTGGATGTCGATCGACCCGAACCCAGCCACCGCCACCGGCAAAATCCGCTGGAACCGGCTGTTCAATGTGGTGAAATAAGTCTGGATCGTCCTCTAAAAAGAAAGAGTCCAGCGTCTGGAAAGTCCGTTTAGTGTTGCTTACGCATCTAAACAATAGACTTTCCAGACGCTGGACTCTTTCTTTTTAGAGGACGATCCAGACTTACGCCTTACTCTTCCGCGTGCAGCCAGGCTTTCTTGGCAAGCAGCGTCTCTTCGTCTTCTTCGTGCTCAGGATCGGGCACGCAGCAGTCGACGGGGCAAACTGCCGCGCACTGCGGTTCTTCGTGGAAACCCTTACACTCGGTACATTTATCGGTAACGATGTAGTAAAACTCGTTCGAAACGGGCGTCTGTGGCGCTTTACCGCTTACTACGGTACCGTCGCCAAAGTCAACCACGTCGAGGGCAGTACCGCCACCCCACGTCCACTCGACACCACCTTCGTAGATCGCTGTGTTGGGGCATTCGGGTTCGCAGGCACCACAGTTGATGCACTCCTCGGTAATCATAATGGCCATGCTGCTGTCAAATTATAATGGCTGAAAATGAGACTTGTCTATTAGACAACAAATATAATTATTTAAAGTTGGGCGACGTGCCAGTTTACGGCCAAAGTTTAAAGCACAACGCCCCGTAGGTTCTACTCTACACCGTCCGGAATGTGATGTTTTAGGGCCGTATGTTACGCTTTTACTGATTTTGCTCGGCTTCTTCTTCAGCGCGCTGCCGTTCTTCTTTTTCGCGTCGTTTACGTTCGCGGCGCTCCTGCCGAAGCTGTTTGCGCGTTTTTACGGTGTCGGCACTTACGTTAGCACCAGCCGCCAGGGGTACGTCGGCGGGCCGGGCCGGGCGGGCGGTGGCGGCTTCATCCTGATTCGACTCGGTGGCCGGGCGTTCCTGTTCTTCGCGGTTGCCATTGAAGAGGCGCTTGAACAGATCGTCCATGTCGCCGCCTTCGTCGGTCTGATCAACGTTCAGGCTATCGGTGCCGTAGTAATCAGACGGAAGTACCTGCTGCCGAAGCCCTTCACGCAACCGAACGTCGTAGAACCCATAAGCCCCGCTATCGGGCTGAGTGAGGCCGCGTTTAGCCATAATGCGGCCAATAATGCGGAAATAACCCCGTACGTTACGTACCTGAAGTGAACCATCCGGCTGAAAATAGTTCAGCGCCCGTTTGGGACTCGGAATCACAAAAGCCAGAAATATGCTTTCGCCGAGGTTCAGTTCGGCAGGCGTTTTGTCGAAATAATACCGGGCTGCTTCGCCGATGCCGTAAATGTTTTTGCCCCACTCGATGAGGTTCAAATACACCTCATACATACGCTCTTTCGACACCAGCCGCTCGTTTTCCATCAACCACACAATCAGGATTTCCTCGACCTTCCGCGACAGCGTTTTGTTGCGGTTGAGGAACACGTTTTTCACCAATTGCATGGAGACGGTACTCGCTCCGCGCTTGAACGCTTTCTGCTTGTAGTTCGTGGCGATCGACACCCGAAAGGCTTTTTCATTAAAGCCTTTATGCGTGAAAAAATTGTAATCTTCCGAGGTAAGTACCGCATTGCGCAGGTCGGGGGCAATGTACGTCAGCGGCGTGAAGTCGGGGTTGGAAGGCCCGATCATGATATCGCGGACGGGCTTCTCTTTCTCGTAAGGCGTATAAATAAACGGCTGGTTGATGCGGCGGAAATCGACGCGCCCCATGCGCACGATCCGGAAATTATCGGGCGTCAGACCGGAGTCGAACCGGACCGAGTCGGGCAGGGCGGTGTCGAACTGAAGCGACAGATCGTAGCGCAACTTGCCCGTAACCTGCATGCCGTCGAGGGTGTTGAACAGCCCTCTGGGAAACGAGTTGAACAACGCCTGCGCATCGAGCGGATCGGTATGCAACTGCACATCAAACAGCTTGCTGGGTACGCTGTCGGTGGGCGTGATGGTATACTTCACAAAGGGGCGGGCTTTTACCTCACCCAGGTAGAGCGTCGACGAGCTATCGATGCCCACATAGTTGTCACCGACAAACAGATTGGCATCCATGGCTGCCCGTTGTACGACCACATCGGTAGGCGAAACGGCGGGGTGATTGAGCCGCAAATTCCGCACGGACCCCACACCTTCCAGGCGGAATTCGCCCCCCGACCGGTCGACATCGCGCAGCTCGGCATGCAGGGTATCGGCCTGTGCCTTTAATTTGAACCGCTTCTGTAAGTACTTTATTTCCAATGGTTTTCCAACGGCATACAGGTCAATGTTGTATTCTTTGTCGGAGGGTGAAGCCGTGCCGGTAATGTGCCAGATAGCTTCGTTTTTGTTCAGCAAAAACGTCGAGGTGACGTCGCCGTCGTCGATTCGGGCTTCGGTCGCCATAAGCGTCAGCCGGGTGCTGTCGTCGATCACCCGGAAATCGATATTCTTCACGTCGAGGTCATCCGGAATCTTCGTCAGCAGGTTATTGATGACCCGCTCGGCTACGTCAGACAAATCGGTGCGGTTCCGTTTTTTCTCAGTGACGACGGCTGTCGAATCTTTCCGGCGTTTCAGGAAGGCGTCGAGGTTGGTGAGTGTGTCGCGCTTGACGACCTGAATAAATCCGTCGTGCACGGCGAGGTCAGACAGCGCCACGTCGCCAACCAGCAGCGGCCACAGCCGCACGCCCACCTGCATCTCACTGATGTGCGCGAGGCTATCCCGATTGGCAGGTACGACGTCGATATTGGTGACTGCCAGCGACGACATGCCCGTAAACTTAACCGAACCGATGTTGAGTGTCACGTCATAATCGCGTTTGGCTTTACGGATAACCCGTTCGAGGGCTACGTTGAGTAATTGTTCGCGTTTGGTATAGGCAATGGCGGCGCCTACGGTCCCCAGCAGCAGAATAACGAGTAGTGTCCAGCCGGTGTAGCGCAGGACCTTGCGTTGGTTAATTGGCATTTCGTATGGGCAAATCGAGCCGCAAAAGTACAGATTTCAAAAGGTGAACGCTACCCGGTTGGGCGGCATTGTCTCAGGAACGTACCTGAAAACGAAAAACGGGCAACCGTAGTCGCCCGTCTAATCGATTCTAGGTACGTTGGCGTTTAACGACCACCCAGGGGGAACAGATAGCCGATCGATAGCTGGCCAAGCAGCGGTTTAAACGGATAGTTGCCGAATTCAATCCCTTTTTGTGTGCTACCCAGAGCGTAGTAGCCCCGCGCTTCAATAGTCAATTTACCAGCGCCAAGCGGAATACCAGCACCCAGTCCCAGTGCACCGCCGTAGTCGATAACCGAATCCGCGTTGTTGTCAATCGAGTATTGGCCGTAAGGGCCTACGTTCACGAAAAAGCGCGTATTGCCTTGTTGGCCGAACTGGAATTTAGCTAGCAGGGGTAGCTGCAAGAAGCTTGTTGAAACACCATTGCTCGACAGGTTATTGTATAAAACTTCAGGCTGGAAAGCCACTTTACCGTTTCCAAACTGGAAAACTAGTCCACCATGGAATCCATAAACGGGGTCAACCGAAACCGGAACGTCCAGCAGAGTGAGGTAGTTACCACCCACTTTCACGCCGATGTACGTACTGGCTTCAGAGCCCGCAGCCTGGCTGGCCGACGGCATTCGGCTCATGTCTTCGGCTTTGGCCCGGCGGCTGTCTTTAGCGGTCTTCCCTTTCGCATCGCCTTTACCCTGCGGCTCGGCGGTTTTCGCTTTTACCCCATGCAGTTCGTCATACATCTGCTGCTTTTTGACCGGGTCCATTGGCTCAGTGTCGGGTTCGGTACTCGGAAAGGTAAGCGAGGCAGGCTGCGACGACGTCACCTCTACGGCCGGTTGTGTAACCGGAGTAGGGCGAGTCGTGACGGGCTTACGAACGGGTGTTGACGGCTTACGGGTTGCAGTGCCAGGCTTTTTGGTGGTTGATCGTTGCTGAGCGACACCAATAGTCACCGACAGGCAGCACAAAAGAAGTAGCGTGAGAAATGATCGCATAGGGCGATGTGGTTTTATGTATCGAAGTTGTGGAAGAACGTGTACGTCAATGAGCAAAGTTGTTGGGCAGTTTATTTACTTACTACTTCATTTGAGGTAACGGCTAAATTTACTGGAAACGGCCGCAAACCTACGCGCATCGGGCCAAACAAAGCGGGCTTAATCTGACTTTATCAGGTAACAATACGCGCTAGTTATGACAACCGAACACCCTAAAACTGCCTTTATCACTGGTGCCAACAAAGGCATTGGCTTTGAGGTCGCCCGCCAGCTGGCCCAACTCGGCTATGCTGTTTTCGTGGGTTCCCGCGATATCAACAAAGGTAAACACGCCGCCCAGCAACTGTGCGATCAGGGCTTCGAGGCGACATTCATTCAACTCGACGTGACCGATCCGCTGAGCATTAAACAGGCGGCAGGTACGTTCTCGCAAAAAGCGGACCATCTCGACGTGCTCATCAACAATGCTGGCGTGCTAGACGACCACGGCGAAGATATTCTGAAACTGAACGTGGAGATGCTCAATCGCACGCTCACCACCAACGTGACGGGGCCGATTATGGTTATTCAGGATTTTCTGCCCTTCCTGCAAAAAGGGCAGGCGGCGCGCATCATCAACGTATCGAGTGAGTTAGGCTCGCTGAGCCGCATGCGGGCGTATTCCCCGGCCTACAGCATCTCGAAAACGGCACTCAACGCGGTAACCCGGCAATTTGCCGGGGCCCTGCCGGGTATAGCCGTAAACTCGGCTTCGCCTGGCTGGGTACGTACCGACATGGGCGGCCGCAACGCATCACTTTCCGTAGAGGAGGGTGCTGCCGGTATCGTCTGGTTGGCCACCGAAGCACCCAGTTCAGAAACCGGCAAGTTCTGGCAGAACAAGCGGGAAATTGATTGGTAGAAAACAGGTTTAACGGTTGGTGTTTGAGGTGTAAAGCTGGCTGGCGTATGCTTACGGCCGACACGCCAGCCAGCTTTACACCTCAAACACCAACCGTTGAACCTCAACGCCGCTCCCTCGCCGTCCTTTCTGGAACTAAACCCCCATGCATCTGTTTATTTCGATGAATCAATGTCAACGACATAACACTTACCATTATGGCACTTGGATCACGGGCTATTGAAGCCACTGACGCTAATTTCAATGAGCTGATTAATTCTGATAAACCTGTTCTGGTCGATTTTTGGGCCGAATGGTGTGGGCCGTGTAAAATGATCGGTCCCGTTGTTGAACAACTCGCCGACGAGTATGACGGTCAGGCGGTTATCGCCAAGATGGACGTCGACCAGCATTCACAGGTACCGGCTCAGTTCGGTATCCGGAGCATCCCGACGCTGATGGTGTTCAAAAACGGTCAGATGGTCGACAAGGTGATTGGCGCTGTGCCCAAATCAGTACTCGAGCAGAAGCTGAAAGCACAAATCGCATAAAATAGCGTTTAACGTATAACGCCCAAGGGTCAATGTTAACGGGTGCACCATTACTTGTGCGCCAGCTAACATTGACCCTTGGGCGTTATACGTTAAACGCTATTTTACCCCGCGTAGAACACGCGTTTGACCCGTTCGCTCACGTTGGTCATAACCTCGTAGGGAATGGTGTTCAGGCGTTGGGCAAGGTCAGACACCGTTACGTGTGGACCGAAGACTTCGACCTCGTCGCCCTCACTTGCCGTAGCATTCGTTACGTCGATCATCGTCATGTCCATGCAGACATTCCCGACGGTGGAGCACAACTGCCCATTGACCCACACCGCTCCCACGCCATTGCCAAGCCGCCGGTCGTAGCCATCGGCATATCCAATGGCGAGCGTCGCAATGCGGGCTTCATGATCGAGCAGGCCCCGACGACTATAGCCTACACTCTCTCCTTTCGGCACCGTTTTGATCTGGCTGATCGTTGTCGTTAACGTACCCACCGGCCGCACGCTGTCGCGTTCGAGCTGACTGCTTTCCACGCCATACAGGCCAATGCCCAACCGCACCATATCGAGGCGATAGTTGGGAAAACGCACAATACCCGCCGAATTAAGCAGGTGCCGCACGGGCCGATAGCCCAAGCCACGCTCGAGCACCGCGACCGCCCGCTCAAACGTCTCGAACTGCTGCTGGGAAAAGCTGTTGAACTGGGCTTCATCGGCCCCGACCAGATGGCTAAACACCGTGGCAACCCGCAGGGCTGGTTGCGCGTTCAGGTACGTTACCACGTCGCGCATCTCGTCGGCCAGAAAACCCAGCCGATGCATGCCCGTATCGATTTTCAGATGCAGGGGGCAGGGGGCAGGGGGCTCGGGGCTCGGGGAGTAAGTCGTTTCATCCCCCTGCCCCACGCCTCCTGCCCCCTGCCTTACGCCCCAAGCCCCAAGCCCCACGCTCTCTACAAAGTCCCCCCAGGCCTGCAACAGGCGCATAGAGTAGATTTCGGGTTCGAGCTGATGGTCGAGCAGCGTCTGGAAGGTCTCGGCTGTGGGGTTCATCACCATGATAGGCAACGTGATGCCCTGTTCACGAAGGAAAACGCCTTCGTCGGTGTAGGCAACGGCCAGCCAGTCGACCTGATGAAACTGCAACAGCCGGGCGACTTCGGCACTGCCACTGCCGTAGGCAAAGGCTTTCACCATCACCATGATTCTGGTTGGCTGCCCTATTTTTTCGCGGTAATAATTCAGGTTATGCGTCAGCGCATCGAGATCGATCCGGAGCACCGTTCCGTGCACTTTCCGTTGCAGTCGGTCGACAATGCGCTCGAATGAAAACGACCGGGCGCCTTTTACCAGCACCACACTCTCGCGCAGTTCGCGGGACAGCCGATTGGGCAGATCGGCCAGAAAAGCGTCGGTGGTTGGGTAAAAGAGGCTGTTGGACGCAAATAGTGAGCGGTTCCTGCCGATAACCGGCCCAATCCCGATCAACTGCGCGACGCCCTGCTCGGCCAGCAGCCGGGCAATGAAGGCATACAGGTCGGCCTCGTCCTGCCCCGATTGCAGCACGTCGGACAGAATGACGGTCTTATGATCGCGGTTGCCCTGCTGTTTCTGAAAATCGAGTGCCAGCCGCAGCCCGGCCACGTCGTTGTTGTACGAATCATCGATCAGCACGCTGTTGTTAATGCCCTCTTTCAGTTCGAGGCGCATCGACACGGGCCGGAGCCGCGCCACGCGTCGGTTGATCTCGCCATTGTCGGTCAGGCCCAGCGTTAGCAGCGTAATCAGGCAGTGGGTTAGGTTTTCGATCGAGGCGGCATCGGTAAAGGGCAGCGGCACGGCCCAGCGGTTGCCATCATGATCCGTCAGTTGCAGCACGTCGCCCTGTAGCTGCGTCAGGTACGTTGCTTTGGGGTTATTCTGCGCCGACCAGCCAACCAGCCGACAACGGGGATTAACGGCCCGGATCAGGATGTCGATTTCGTCGGCGATATCCTCGTAATCGAGGGAATAGATCAGCGTTTGGGCCCGCACAAAGAGGCGCAGCTTCTCGGCAATCTTTTGTTTTCGGGTCTTGAAGCCTTCGTCGTGAGCGGTGCCGATATTGGTAAACAGCCCGATCGTGGGCCGAATGATCGGCTCCAGCGCTGCCATTTCGTGGGGCTTCGACATGCCCGCTTCAAAAATCGCCAGCGTGTGCTGCTCGTTCAGTTGCCGCACCGACAGCGGCACGCCCACCTGCGAGTTGTAGCTTTTGGGGCTGCGAACGATGGTATAGGTGGGGGCCAGCAGTTGAGCCAGCCACTCTTTCACGATGGTTTTGCCGTTGCTGCCGGTAATGCCAATGACCGGCAGCGAATAGTGAGCCCGGTGCGCAGCGGCAGCCTGTTGCAGGTACGTCAGCGTGTTGGGCACTTCGATAAACGACGCATCGGCAAACAGCGCGTCGGCTTCGGCGGGACGCTGTTCGACCACAAACTGCCGCACACCCTGCGCATACAGCTCACCAATGTATTGATGACCATCGTGGTGCGTACCGCGAATGGCAAAAAAGACGCTTTGTTCCGGCACCATCACCTGCCGTGAGTCGGTCAGCCAGAAAGGATTTAACGAGTGAGACACGGGGGAAAGTTAATGAATAATGAACGATGGATAGTTTATGGGTGATGCGTACAGCCCATGACCCAGCTAGCCGCAAACCTATACGATTTTGAAAACCTTATAGGTTTTACATACGATAACCAGACGCTTTATTCATGCCGTTCATTACCCACTATACATTGTTCATTATTCATTGTGCATTAGCCACCCTCCCTCACATCCAGCCTCGGCGTTTGAAATAGATGATCTCGCCGGCGGCAATGGCAGCCATCACGCCCATGACCCAGAAGTAGCCGGTCCGGGTGTGGAGTTCGGGCATATTGTCGAAATTCATGCCGTAGATACCCGCGATGAAGGTGAGCGGAATAAAGATAGCCGACACGATCGTGAGCGTTTTCATGACCGAGTTCATGCGGTTGCTAGTGGTGGATAGGTACACGTCGAGCAGGCCGGGGATCAGTTCGCGGTATGAATCGATGGTTTCGATGATCTGGTTGACGTGGTCGAGCAGATCGCGCAGAAAGGGCAGCGTGGCCGGGTGTACCAGCGGCGTTTCTTCGCGCAGCAACGTACCCAGAATATCGCGAAGGGGCTGCACATGGCGACGCATGAACGTCAGCTCGCGTTTGAGGGCATATAGCATGGCCAGTGCATCGCGCCCGGCTACTTCGCGAATGATGCGATCCTCCACGTCGTCGAGCTTTTCGCCGAGTCGTTCCACCACCACAAAATAGGAGTCGACAATCAGGTCCATCAGGGCGTAGAGCAGGTAATCGGCCCCATTGCGGCGCGTTTTTCCCGACGATGCCTGAATCCGGTCCAGAATGGGTTTGAAAATGTCGTTGGTGCGCTCTTCCTGAAACGAAATCAGAAAATTACCGCCCAGCACAAAGCTGACATGCTCGGGGTCGATCTCCTGCCGCCGGGGATTGGGATGCAGCATTTTCATGGTCACGTACACTACCGGCGCACTGACCCGATGATCGTCGTACAGGTCGATTTTGGGCTTTTGCTCGGTGTTCATCACGTCTTCGAGCAAGAGCGGGTGCAACCGGAACTGCTGCCCCAGCTTCGCCACCACAGGCGCCTCGTGAATGCCGTCGACATCGATCCACAGCACGTGCGGGGTTTCGTCGTGCGGTAACTGACAGGCACTCAGCCGACTCGATTCATCGACGTTATAATCGACCTCGTTGTACTCGATCCGTTTGATTTTGGTCTCATGCTTAATTTCCTGACCCACATAGGTCAACGTACCCGGCGACGTACCCACCGGTTTTTTCGATACTTTATAACGACGACGAGCCATTACTGCTAGGCAAAACATGACGGTACGCACCGTCTGCGATTAAAGGTAAATGCTAATTCGGTATGAACCCGAATGGGGCGGGGGGGCTGCTCAGCGCGATCCTGCGTGTGAAACCCGGTAAAGCCCCACAGTTGCTCTAAAATTCTAGCCAACACACACGGCCCAGCGCTACAGGTTGCCGTCGGGTAAGTAACCTCATTAGAAAAAGTCGTTTTCTGCCTGTACTGACTGAATACTTACAGACCACCACCCAACTCGCACGCTATACTGGCTATGAAACACCTGCTTCTCTACCTCGTTTCGCTGTTGCTCAGCCTGCCGCTCTCCGCGCAGCGACAACCCACCAAAGCCCCCGTTAACCTCATTTTCGACACCGATATCGGGCCCGATTACGACGACGTGGGAGCAATGGCGATCCTGCACACCCTGGCCGATTCGGGGCGGGTGAACCTGTTGGCCACGATAGCTTCCAACCAGTCGCCCTATATTGCGGGTGTCCTCGATGTGATCAATACCTATTGCAAACGCCCCAACCTGCCCATTGGCGTGGTACGCGGGCGGGCCGTGAACCTCACCGCCTCGCAAAAGTGGGATTCGGTGCTGGTAGCCCGGTATCCGCACGACCTGGTCAGTAACGCACAGGCCGAAGATGCCCTCACACTCTACCGCCGCCTGCTGGCCAAACAGCCCGACGGCAGCGTAACCATCTGCACGGTGGGCTTCCTGACCAATATGGCCAATCTGCTCGATTCAAAACCCGACCGGTATTCGCCCCTGAGTGGCCGTGAACTGGTGCAGAAGAAAGTGAAACGGCTGGTGAGCATGGCGGGCTGGTTTCCCAGTGGTAAAGAATTCAACGTCGACCGCGACCCGGCCTCGTCGCAGCGGGTTTTCAACGACTGGCCAACCGAGATCTACCTCAGCGGCTTCGAGATTGGCTACGCCATTCACACCGGCCTGCCGCTCGTGCAGAACGACGCGCTTCAGCAGTCGCCCATTAAAGACGCGTTTGCTATCAGCATTCCGCTCTCGAAGCAGGATGCAGGCGGGCGCATGAGCTGGGACGAAACGGCGGTTCTGGCCGCGATCAATGGCTACGAACCTTATTTCAATCTAGTGCCGGGTCGGCTGGTCTGTGCCAAGGATGGCAGTAACACCTGGAACGCCGCCGGCAAAGGGCATTATTATTTTGTGCAAAAAATGCCCATTCCCCAACTGGAAAGCGAGCTAAATCGGCTGATGATGCGGTAAAACCAGGCAATATGTGGGTTTAGAAAACCCGCGACAAGCTGCATATTTGTTAACGAACACTCAACGAGCTGTGTCGTCAAAACACACCTATGCAACAAACGCTGCTGCTTTGCCTGTCTCTTTTAGTCCTGATTTCGGTGGTGGTAACGGTTGGGCAGCGCCTGCGCATACCCAACCCTATTTTCCTGGTCATCAGCGGTTTGCTGATCAGTTTTATTCCGGGCGTACCGCGTATCGAGATCGAATCGGAACTCATCTTCCTGATCTTTCTGCCTCCATTGCTCTACGAAGCGGCCTGGTTTACTTCGTGGCACGATTTCTGGCGGTGGCGCCGCATCATCATTACGCTGGCGTTCGGGCTGGTCATCTTTACGGCCTTTGCCGTGGCCAGTGTGTCGAGTATACTGATTCCCGGCTTCTCGTTGGCGCTGGGTTTCCTGCTGGGCGGCATCGTTTCGCCTCCCGATGCCGTAGCGGCAACCTCAGTGCTACGGACCGTGAACGTACCCAAGCGGCTGCTGAGCATTCTGGAAGGTGAAAGCCTGATCAACGACGCGTCCAGCCTGACGGTGTTTCAGTTTGCGCTCGCGGCTATGCTGTCAGGTACGTTTGTCATGCAAACGGCGGTCGTCAGCTTTCTGTGGGTGACTTTCGGCGGCATCGGTATCGGGCTGGCCGTGGCAGGTGTGTTTTATGCCATTCACCGCTGGATCCCCTCTCCCATCCGCATCAGCATTCTGCTCACCTTTATTCTGCCCTATACGCTTTATCTGGCGGCCGAGCGCGTACACGTGTCGGGGGTGATGGCGGTGGTGAGCGGCGGCTTGTTTATGGCCAATCAGCGCGACGTGATCCTGAACCACAGCGCCCGCCTGCAGAGCATTTCGATGTGGGCAACGGTGGTATTTGCGCTCAACAGTGCCGTATTTATCCTGATTGGGCTGGAACTCCCCGTCATCATTGCCGGACTGGACGGTTACTCGCCCTACGAAGCCACTGCCTACGCCCTGCTGATTACACTAGTGGTCATTCTGACCCGCATCTTCGGGGCCTATGTATCGGCCGGGTTTACCTGGCTGGTTGGCCGCGTTATGCCCACCGCTGTGGCCGAGACGAATCCGGGCTGGCGCGCGCCTACCATTGTGGGTTGGGCCGGTATGCGCGGCGTTGTGTCACTGGCCTCGGCGCTGTCGGTACCGCTCACGCTCACCAACGGCACGCCGTTTCCGCACCGCAACCTGATCCTGTTCATCACCTTTGTCGTAATCCTGGTTACGCTTGTCTTCCAGGGCATTACGCTGCCGCTGGTGGTTCGCTGGGTACGTTACGAAGATACCGACTCGACCCTTTCCGAAGATGAACAGGAGTCGATTATTCGGATCAAGCTCCTCGACGTGGCCCTCAAACGGCTGTCGACCGAATACGACGGTGACGTTGCCGCCAACGAGCTAATCGAAAACCTGAAGAGTCGGCTGGAAACCGACCGGCAGCTGACGAGCCAACGGCTGCATTCGCTCGACTGCGGCATGACTAAAACCGACCGTTACAACGAGGTTCTGACCGACATCATCGCCACCCAGCGCCGGACCTTGCAGCACTTTCGCCGCAAGCAGGAGTTCAACGACGAGGTGATTCGGAAAGAAGAAGCCCTGCTCGATCTGGAAGAAGAACGGCTCGACCACCCCATTCACTAACCGGATTCGTTTATCGCTCGACCCTCACCGGCCCCAGCAGCCCCGACGGTACGGGTTGCCAGCGGGTGGCGTCGAACGGGCGGTAGCGGATATCCACGATGTTGATGTCGTTGAAAATTTTCCAGTCGGGTTTCTGGCCATCGCGGAGCCGCATGTAATTGGCCGAGAGGTTCGTCACGTCGATGTCCAGTTGGTTGCCCCTCGCCTTGAGCAGCCCCGCCGGAATGGTCAGTTCGTAAGGCAGGCACCAGGCCGTGCCGATGGAGCGACCGTTGATACGTACCTCGGCCACCTCCCGCACGTCGCCCAGATTCAGGCGTTGGGCCTGCCCCGGCTGCCAGCCTTGCGGCAGATCGAAGGTGGTCGTGTAACGTACCTGTCCCCAGAAATACCCCGCCGAATCGCTGAGGGTTGTCCAGGAGGCCAATGTAGATTGGGTGTGCGTGGAACGCAGCGCCGGTACGCCTTTGCCAAACTGCACCTGCCACGGTTGGTTAAGCGTAAACGCCGCGCCCCCCGACTGCGGATTGGACAGCACCTGCTTACGAACGGTAGGCGTGGCTGTTACGGTCAGGAAACAGGATTGACCGGGCAGCAGCCGCAGCCAGACGGCGGCAGTCGGCGTGGTCAATTGCCGGGCTGGGTACGTTGTCTGGTCGGTCAGCGGATCGTACCGGATGACTTGCCCATTGGCCGACAGCCTGACCCACCCTTCCCGAAACTGATTACCCAGGTTGGCGACGAAATACCGCGTGGTAGCGGAACCGACTTTTTTCCGGATAAACGACAGCCCCTGCGCAGCCCAGCCCTCGCGTCGGACGGGCAACGTACCCAGCGTGGTGAGGTTGGCGTTGTAGACGATCCGAGCGCCCTGCGCCGCCAGTTGCGCCAGTCGTTGCCGGGTCCGTTCGGGCAGAAATTGGGCGGGTGGTATCGTCAGGACTTTATACGTACCGCCGGGCATCTTCAGTTGCCCACCCGGCCCAACCGTCAGGCTGTCGAGCAGGGCATCAGATACGTAATCGAACGAGTAGCCCGCCACGCGTAGGGAATCGCAGAACCGCCCGAACGGCATGGGCAGCAGCCACCGATCGACGTGGTGTACCTCAAGCAAATGCACGCCACCCGCCGAGGGCGATCGGTTGGCCCATAAATCGTGGATCGGGAAATAAACCAGCAGGTCGTTGTCGGGGCGGCTCCCTTGCAGGCGCGTCTGGCAGCGCGTGACATACTGGTTCAGCAGCGGCAGAAAAGGCCAGTTGTGCGACGACGGCCCGTAATTGGTCGACGCATAGAATAACTGGCCGGGCCACGCTTGGCCGGGCCATGCTTGGCTTGCGGGCGAATACGTGGTGCCGTGATAAAAAATGTGGTTGATGCCTGCCGTAAACAACTCGTCGATCTGCGGCTTGATCTGCGACAGGCTCACCTTAAAATGATCGGCCAGCCAGGTAGTTGTTTCTGAACTGACCAGCGGTTTGCCCAGCAGGTGTGCCGCCGACGAGGCAAACTTCATCGCCAGCGGATGAGGCGTCCCAAACCGGTCGACTTCGTAGTTTTCGTCAACACGCAGGCCGGGAATGGGGAATCGGCTGCTCCCAAACGATTCGGTCTCGGGAATATCGGCCAGTGCATATAGATCGAGCAGGTTTCCGGGCGAGCCGTGCGCCTGATTGCGCGTCTGATAGCCCCGCTGCCGCGCCCAGTTTGTCCAGACGGCCGTGAACTCATCGCGCAGCAGATCGGCCAACGTTTCGTGGTAATCGCGACGTACCGCTACCGCACTGGGTACGTTGGTGGTGTCGATGAAATCGGGGATGCGGGTGAGCAGTTCGTAGCCGCGCCGCTGCCGAAACTGCTCGGGAAAGCGGGTCGTCCAGTTGGCACCATACACCTCATACGAATCGTTGTAGAGCGCCCGGGGCCGTTGCGGCAGGCGAGCCAGCGCCGAGTCGAACCGGGCCAGATACCGTAACAGATGCTGCCGCTCGAACGGATCGACCACCAGCCCCTCGCCTCCCGGTGCAGCCCGTTTCACCCGCTGACGGGTCGGCACGCCTACAAGCTTCCCCCGCTCCTGTTTCCACTGTTGGGCGGCCATGTCGGGCGCTACGTTGGGGCCACCAAAGGGCCAGCCTGTGCCGGTGGTCAGATCAACGCCCATACCGAGCCGGTTTGCCTCCTGAATGGTGTGTGCAAACACCGACAGCCACCGTTCGCTCAGAAACGGGATCGCCTGTTTTTCGGCCCCTTTCACACCATAGATCGGAATAACGTGAACGCCACCCAGCCCAGCCTTCGCCATCAGCTCCAGTTGCTGCGTGATGTCGGCTTCGGTTACGGCGCTACCCATCCACCACCAGTATGTCCACGGCTTAACAGTGTTAGATTTCGATTGACCTAACGCTACCAAGCTGATTAACAAGAGACAACAGGCTATAGCGAATTGGGTACGTTTCATCGTTCGTCGGGGCGGTTATGGGGCAGCGTAAGGTTTGTAAACAGGCAACCGAACGAATTACCGATCCGATCATGCCGTTCCATTTACACATTATCCCCTTTTATTTATACATCGCGTTAAACCGTGGTTTGGGTGACTGGTCAAACGCCTAACCAGCAAAGGCAAAGCGATGAGACTTTTTACGTATGTACTGGTGTGGCTGTTGTGCGGACTGATGGCGTGCAGCAGTGGGAAGACGGCCTATCGGCGCGGCCAGTATGCCGAGGCGGTCAGGAAAGCGAGCGAGCGACTCCGGCAACCGCGGGGCTGGGGTCGGCGGGGGCATGAGCTAGCCGCCGAGGTGGTGAAGCGGGCGTTCGTCAACGGCTACAACCAGCATCAGGCTACGATCCGCACCCTCTCGGCCGACACACAGCGCCCCTTCCGGTGGGAGGCCGTTTTTGGAGAGTACGAGACGTTGCAAAGCATGACCGCCGATGCACAGCGGGCGCTGCAACCTCTCAGCGATCAGCAGGTCGCTACCGACTGGCTGGCTAATTACCCTACCGATTACACCAACGTACTCGCCGAAACCCGCGAACTGGCTGCTGCCGAACGCTACCAGTTGGCTGAAGCGGCATTTGCCCAGCGCCAGACCGACCGCCTGGCGGCCCGCGCTGCTTACGAACAATACCAGGTTGCCCAGAAATGGGTGCCTAGCTATCAGCAGTCGGCCCAACGGTCGCTGGAGGCGTTTTCCTTCGCCGTGCTGCGGGTACTGATTGAACCGCCCGTACCAACGCCCGAACTCGACCGCGACGATACCTGGGCCTTGGGCCAGGCGGTAAACGACAACCTCGTGCGCAACACCATACCCAGCCCGTATGTCCATCTGTACCAGCCCGATCAGGTCGAGGTCGCCGACAATGGGGATTATCGCCTCTTCGACGGGCAGCCCATTCAGGAAGTCGTGCAGTTTGCTGTTCGGAACTACCGGCCCTACGACGAATCGTTTGCGAGCACGAGCCGTACCATCGAGAGCAGTAAGGAATATAAAGTCGGTACGAAACGGATCAATGACTCGACAGTGGTGGACATCATGGAGAAAATAAAAGGGACTGTAACGCTGCACACGCACCGCGTCGAAGCCCGCCTCGATCTGCAACTGCGCGCCCTCGACGCCCGCACCGACGCCCCCATCTGGACAGACTCGGACTATGTCAGCACGGATTGGGTGGGGCAATGGGAAACGTTCAGCGGCGATAGCCGAGCCCTCGACAGTTACACCCTCATTACCCTGACCGGCAGCGCCCCGTCAAGCCGTGATCTGTTCCACAGCCTGCTGAATCGGGCGGGCAGTTCGGTGGTGGGTACGTTACGAAAGCAATACAAAAAGCGATAATCGGCTACTATTCCAGCCGCCGGGCAGTTGCGTTGCCCCCTCTTTTGTAGGTTTGCAGTATGCATTCCGAAGCCCTCGCCCACCTCAGTCAGGACCCCATTCTGGCCCGCATCATTGCCGAAACACCGGCCATCAAACCGGCGCATAATCACCTCGATGTTCCTGAGCAGGACCGGCTGTATGTGGCACTGCTCGACAGCATTGTGTCGCAGCAGATTTCGACCAAAGCGGCCGACGCCATCTTCCGGCGATTCCGGCTGCTGTTCTCTGAAACCGCCGAGGCCGAAGGGTACCCCACCCCCGCCCAACTCGTAGCCAAATCGACCGACGAGTTGCGCTCGGCCGGGTTGTCATTTCAGAAAATCGATTACCTGCAAAGTGTTGCCCGTTTTGCGCTGGCCAACGACCTGACGACCGGCTACATAGAGCAACTGACCGACGAAGCCATTGTGCAGTACCTCACGCCCATCAAAGGCGTGGGCCGCTGGACGGTGGAGATGCTTTTGATGTTCGTTCTCGATCGCCCCGATGTGTTTCCGGTCGATGACCTGGTGATCCGGCAGAAGATGGTTCGTGCTTACGAACCGACCGCCGATTCGGGTAAAACAGGCCGCGCGCTTTACAAACGCCTGCACGCCATCGCCGAACCCTGGCGCCCCTACCGAACCCTCGCCTGCCGATACCTGTGGCGGTGGAAACCGGTAGACAGTGAACAGTGAGCAGTGTACAGTATGGATTACAAGATCAAGCTGCTCGACAGACCACACTGTTCACTACATACTGTTCACTGTTTACTGCATACTGTCTACAGTTTTTTCACTTCCAGCCGCACATTGGTTTCTACTTTTAGTAGCGACTGAATGCCGGTGGGCCGGATGGCGATGCGTTGTGGCACAAAGCGGAACGACAGGATGTCAAGGTCGTTTTTGACACCCGTCCGGCTGTTTTCAAAGGCACGGTCAATCAGCGTGGGGAGTTTGAGAATCTGCTCGCGTAGCGGGATGTGCAGTACTTTGCTGAGCGTATCTTTCAGGCGGTCGTGAAGCAGCCAGTCGGCGGTGGCCAACAGGCGCTCTTCCGTTTCCACGTCGAAATCGATATTCTTGATGCGAAGCGTGTGCGTCAGCGTATCGTAGGCTGGTTGTCCCCGAAAATAAAGCGTACCGTTGACAGCGCCCCCCACATCGGTTCGGATAATCAAGGCATTCTGACCGCCGTAGACCTTTGCCCGTTTGATCTTCACCATACCGCCCGCCAAACCCAGGTTGTGTCCCTGCAATGTCTTCACCAGTACCCGGTTCATGTCGTCGTAGGTGATAAAACTCATCACGCGCAGGTCGGAGGTCTGGCGAAGTGTCCGGGCTTTGCGCAGGTGCGGTAATCGCCCGTTGGTATCCACCTCAGGCCGTTTGCCAATCTCTGTTCTTGTTGAAAAAGCGACCCGGATGGGCACGGTCAGCGTAGTAGCGTTACCCGTTACTTCGCCAACAGCCACGCTGAAGGGGGTGGGCACCAACCAGATCGAGTCGGGGTTTTTGACCAGCAGCAACGGTTTTTGCAGACTTTTCCAGATCGGACGTACCTGACGGTCGAGCCGCAGTTCGTTGTGAACGGCCTTATCGATAACCTCCTCAATTTCGGGTCGGCGCTTTTCAAGCAGATTCTCCACCAACCGGGTCACCGAGATATTGATGCCCAGGATACGCAGCTTCGGCTTCTCGATCCAGGTATAATTGGTAAACCGAGCCTTGGTCGACAGCCGCCAGTTGGGCGACACCTGCAACGGGCTTTGAAAGTCGACGGAGAGCGCACACAGCGCATTTTTGCTGTGCTTCTTTTTATTGAGCCGCAGGGGATTGTCGATCCAGACTTGCAGGGGTGCCGAAAACGACACCTTGTTGTTGGCATACTTGATCTTTACCCGCCCCGTTCTGTAAACCCGCAGGTTAAACATGGCCGCCCCTTTCTGATCCTTCATCATCTCAGGCCGGACCAGTTCGGGTTTCAACGCTTTGTTAATTTGGTCTTCGAGCGCCCGGATGTTAAACGAAATCGGGCCAGCCAGAAACGAAATGGCGGGCGGGATCTCGTCGTCGAAACCCTCGGCAGCGGGCGGTTTGGGCTTTACTTTTTTGCAGGAAACCGCCAGCGAGACAACAAGTAAAATAAGTACAAACTGAATGGTGCGTCGAGGGTTCATAATCTCAACCAACTCCCATTCGTCTGTTCTGTTTAACGGACTTATTCTGCACCCGCAGGCCAGTTCAGCTAGCCCTTGAGTTCAATTACCTGCCCATCCTGACAACGGAGCGTACGGCCCGGAAATTTGTTCAGCAGATCGTAGTTGTGAGTAGCCATCAGAATAGCCGTACCGGCGTTGTTGATCTGTTTGAAAACCCCCATAATCTGGTCAGAAACGCCAGGATCGAGGTTTCCGGTCGGTTCATCGGCAATCAACATCATGGGTTCGTTGAGCATAGCGCGGGCGATAACCACCCGTTGCTGTTCACCGCCCGACAGCTGATGAGGTAGCCGTTTATGAGCTGTGCCCAGCCCAACCTGCATCAGCACCTCCGAGATACGGGACGTCATTTTGGCCTTGTCGGTCCAGCCGGTAGCTTTCAGCACAAACTTCAGATTTTCCTCGACGTTCCGGTCGAAAAACAGCTGAAAATCCTGAAAAACGATCCCAATTTTCCGGCGCAGAAAGGGCACGTCGCGCGGCTTCAACTGATCGAGCGGAAACCCGGCCACGCGGCCCCGCCCGTGCTGTAGCCACAGGTCGGCATACATGGTCTTGAGCAGCGACGATTTGCCGCTACCCGTCCGGCCAATCAGGTAAACGAATTCACCTTTATGAATCTGAAACGACACATCGCCCAGCACCAGCTTGGTGCCTTGATAGATGTCGGCCTGCTCAAGTTCGAGTACGGGTTCCGTGGTAAACATAGTTTTAATGTATAATGTACAATGAACGATGAACGATGTACAATGAACGATGTGCGCTGCTCAGCCCAATTGGGGTAGCAAACGGCAATTGTTCATTGTACATCATTCATTGTATATTATTCAACCTACAACGTACCTGCTTTCTTGTGGTCGGCCAGGAACTTGGCCAGGCCGATGTCGGTGAGGGGATGGTTCAGTAACGCCGTCATCACGCTCAGCGGGCCGGTCATCACGTCGGCACCGATTTCGGCGCACTGAATCACGTGCATCGGGTGGCGAATCGACGCCGCCAGCACCTCGGTCGTAAAGCCGTAGTTACGGTAGATGGTGACGATCTGTTCGATCAACTCGATCCCGTCGGTCGACACGTCGTCGAGGCGACCGACGAAGGGCGACACATACGAAGCACCCGCTTTGGCCGCCAGCAAGGCCTGCCCCGCCGAGAAGACCAGCGTACAGTTGGTACGGATGCCTTTTTCCGAGAAATACTTCAGCGCTTTCACGCCGTCTTTGATCATCGGAATCTTCACTACGATGTTATCGTCGAGTTCGGCCAGTTCTTCACCTTCGCGGACCATCTCGTCGAAGGTCGTCCCGATTACCTCTGCACTTACGTCGCCTTCCACGATTTCGCAAATCTGCTTATAGTGGCGCATCACGTTGTCTTTGCCCGTGATGCCTTCTTTGGCCATAAGTGAGGGGTTGGTGGTTACGCCGTCGAGGATACCCATATCCTGTGCCTCCCGAATGTCGTTGAGGTTGGCCGTATCAATGAAGAATTTCATGTGTTAAAGTGGAGTTGTGTTGGGGGTAAAAATAGAGTTTTCAGTTTAGAGTTTTCAGTTCAGCGTTGGCGAATGCGTCAGCAAGCAGGCGTCAGCCAACTGAAAACCGAAAACGCTGAACGGAAAACTTAGAGTAGATGCGTTCCGTCTTCGATCACGGTGCTATAGATCAGCGTTTCCTTGCCGGTACGGGCCAGGTATTGCTGCCGAATGGTTTGTTCGAAATCGGCCAAGGCTTCTTCGCGGACCAGGTTGATGGTGCAGCCACCAAAGCCGCCCCCCATCATACGCGCGCCCAGCACACCTGGATGCGCCCGGGCAATTTCTTCGAGAATATCCAGTTCGGGACAGCTCACTTCATACCACTGACTCAGGCCCTCGTGCGACCCGTACATGCGTTGCCCAAAGGCCGCCACGTCGCCCGCTTCCAGATCGGCCACGCCGTCGAGCAGGCGCTGGTTTTCCTGCACCACATAGGCACAGCGGCGGTAGAGCAGCGGGTTCTGGTCGCGCAGGTACGTGTCGAGCATGGGCATCGTTACGTCGCGCAGGCTGCGGATATGCTCACCTTCGTTGGTCCGAACGATGGCTACACCGGCTTCGCATTCAGCCCGGCGCGTATTGTATTCCGACGACGCCAGCGAATGTTTTACGCGCGAGTCGCAGAGTACAATCCGTATCCCATCCATATTCAGCGGGGCATAGGCATACGCCAGCGAGCGGCAGTCAAGCTTGATTACGTTACCCGCCCGGCCCATCATCGACGCAAACTGATCCATGATGCCGCACTGCACGCCCACAAACTGATTCTCGGCCCGTTGCGACAGCAGCGCCATTGGCACCCGCTCCATGCCCAGTTTGTAGAGGTGGTTGAGGGCAAACACAACGCCGTTTTCCAGCGCCGCCGACGACGACAGCCCCGACCCGATGGGTATGGTACCGCCAAAAACCACATTCAGACCGCCCGGTAACGACTGCTCCCGCTGCACCTGCTCGATCACACCTAGCAAGTAGTTGGCCCAGCCTTTCGAGGCGTGCTTCACCTGATCGAGCGAGCCGGTATAAGTGCTGTTCAGATCGGCGGCCGTAAAATGGAGTTGCCGGTCGGGGCGGGGGCCAACGGCCAGATAGATGCCTTTGTCGATGGCCGCAGGCAAAACAAAACCTTCATTATAGTCGGTGTGTTCGCCAATCAGGTTTACCCGGCCGGGCGATTTGAGCAAGGTGGGCTGTTCGCCAAAACGTTGCGCAAATTGGGCCGAGAGGGATTCGGGAAGGTTCATGCGGGAAGAGGGTACTGGGTTTAACGGCCAAAGTCCAAGGTTCAGGATGGTATACCTCAGGCATAGCAATCGTGAACATTGGACCTTGACGTTTGGGCAAAAAAAAAGGCAAATCGAATGTCTCACCGCTACGACCACCTACCCTTGCTTCCGTCAAGACCTGGGGGATTCAGCAGGAGCTGGTAGCACCGATTTGCCGCTGCAAAAGTAAGAAACATTACGGATTTGTAAAGCCCTTAGCGGTAATTTTGAGCGATTTCGACGGCATAGGAAACCCCATATCATGAACTATGGGCCAACTACGGGTAACGTACCGCCCCCCTAGATCCTGTCAGTCAGCTTTTTACTCTACTCTTGATACGCCATGCGCCATTTTTTTTCATTGCTCATTCTTCCGTTTACCCTCTTCCTTCTTTTTGCCTGTAATGCCTCCGACGAGCAACTTCAGCAAGGGCGTCAGCTCCTGCGGGAAGGCAAATCACGGGAAGCCGTGCAGGCGCTGAATGCCGCCATCGAGTCGGACCCCGACAATGCCGATGCGTTTGTTACCCGGGGGGCAGCCTACTTTGAGTTGAAAGAGTATGCCAACGCCCAGCTCGACTACGAACAGGCGTTGAAGCTGAAACCCGATTTCTACCGCCCATATTACAATCGGGCGCTGCTCAAAACCAGTCAGGGGGATATTCAGGGTGCGCTTAAAGACTACTCGGAAGCTATCCGGCTGGCACCCGACACGGCCAAAAATTCGACGTCCGATACGTACCTGAACCGCGGGCAGTTGTTTGCCGTGCAGGGCCAGACCCAGCCCGCCCTGACCGATTTCGATCAGGCGATCAAGCTGAACCCGCGCAACGCGTTGGCCCTGTATAACCGGGGGAATCTACGTTTCAACCAGAAAGACCTGCCCGGTTCCATTGCCGATTTCCAGGCTTGTGTGGCCGCGAATCCAAGCTTCGGTAAAGCCTTCTATGGACTAGGGCTCGCTCAATTGCTGGCCGAGCAGCGCGACGCCGCCTGCCTCAGCCTCAAACAGGCCCAGAAACTGGGGTATCCCGACGCGGCCAATGCGGTTGCGTCGTACTGCGGGAAATAACGTAGACCTGAGAAAGTATCCGGCAACAACCCGTCTTCCGATTATTCTTCCTCCCTTCTGCCTCTATGAAATACCTATCGCTCGGCTTCGCCCTGCTTTTTATAATGTTTGCGGCGGTGCAGTATAATGACCCCGATCCACAGGTGTGGGTGCCGATCTACGGGTTCGCAGCCGTCGCCTGCCTACTGGCCTGTATCGGCTTTGGCGGTCGACACGTACCCACGTGGTTTTACTGGCTGATGGCCGTCGTTTATCTGGGGGGAGCGATCAGCCAATGGCCCCCATCCTTCGAGGGATTTCTGCTGAATGAGGTAGGCATGAAGACGATGAACATCGAACTGGCCCGCGAATCGGGCGGCTTGGCAATCTGCGCCTTGGCAATGGCCCTCCTAGCGTGGTTGGGGCGAAAATAAGTCAAGGTCCAAAAGTCAACGTCCAACGTAGCTGGCGCGAACTTACTCGGGCGTCATCCACGTTGGACGTTGACTTTTGGACCTTAGATTACTTTTACATCCCCGCCATCTCAAACGTCATGGCATCAACGGCCATTAACGCCTTCGATCCCGCATTGGGATTGACGAAAACCAGATACAGCTTGTGCATACCCGCTTCAGGCTTCTTGAAGGGAATGTTCACCGGCCCGGTATCGCCCGCCTTTACATCGGCATCACCCAGCAGCGCGCCTGTTGGTGAGTCGATACGCACTTCCAGCTTACCACCAGCCGACCGGGCAGCTGAGGCAAACACCGTCGCTTTGATACCCGAAATACCCGTCAGATCGATGTCGTTATAAGCGAGGTAGCTGCCGTTAGTCAGGCCAACCGCCGCCTCCGAACCCGTCGGGAGTTTGAAGGTCATGATGCCTTTCTTGTCGTCGAAGCTAACCGCTTTCACGTTCGGGCTACGTAGCGCCAGTGTCGAAGTGCTCGTCAGCGGGCCGATCGGGCCGTGACCACGGTCGGTATAAGTCGCCGTTAGCACGTACGATCCCTCCTTCTTCTGCGCTTCAGGGGCATACGTACCGGCCAGCGGCTGTTTGTTGGCCATCTTCTCGTCGGCCAGCGACATGATGTACTTCACCATATCCTCGGCTTCTTCGCGCTTTACCTGCGGGTGCGCGCTCATGGCCTGTTCGCCCCAGACACCGCCGCCGCCGGTAATGATCTTCTGCGCCAGTGCCCCGAACCGGGTGGTGCGGCCTTTGTACTTGCGGGCTACGTCGATATAGGCGGGCCCAATCGACTTTTTGTCGATAGCGTGGCAGCCCTTGCAGTCGTTCAGTTCGATCAGACGTTTGCCCGTCGAGAAGCCCAGATTGGCCTGATGGCCCTGTGCCAGCACCGTCTTGTCGAAGCCTTCGATGTAGTTGATTGTCATCGTGACATCCTCGGCGCTGATGCCTTTATCGAGGGCACCATCTTCCTTGTCCATCACGCTCGCCTGATAGGCAATGGGTTTCTGCGGGAAATAGAAGGTTTTGTTGCCCTTCACCGCCACGTTGACCGTTGGCATCTCATTCCCCACTTTGATGGTTACGGTCTGGGTAGTACGGTTACCGGCCGCGTCCGTCACCGTCAGCGTGGGCGTGTAGATACCCGGCTTGGCAAACGTAACACTCGGGTTAGCCGCCGTACTGGCCGGAATGCCCGGACCAAAATTCCAGGCGTATTTCACCGCGTCGCCATCGTAATCCATCGTACCCTTGGTATCGAACGTCACTTTCAGCGGTGCAGCACCAACCATTTTGCTGGCTGCCACCACGGCGACAGGCCGACGGTTACCGGCGTTGTACGTGATGTGCGACAGGCGGGCATCATCGTTCTGGGCAAACCAGTTCTGGCCGTATTCGAGGGTATAGAGGCTGCCATCATCCGCAAACTGCATGTCGATGGTGTGCGAAAACTTCGTGTTGGGCAGGAAACGCTCCATCTGCACGAAGTCGCCCTCGGGGGTCATCGTTACCGGGTTGATCCAGTCGCGCATCCAGTCGTAGGCAAAGAATTTACCGTCGTAATGGCGCGGAAATTTCACCTTCGATTCCGGATAGTCGTCGTAGTAATAAACCGGGCCACCCATGGCATTACGGCCACCTTTGCCCACAATCGCGCCAAATTCAGGTGAGTCGGCGTAGGGATAGTAGATATACGCTTTCTGCGCCGGCGGCAACTCAGTCAGCCCGGTGTTGTGGGGCGAATTGTTGATGGGCTTCATCGCGTCGAAGGGCGCGCCCACGGTGCTGTCGGCAAACGACAAGGCGCGATAAGGCCGGTTGTCGGCGACAAACAGCGGCCAGCCATAATAACCGGCTTTGCGAGCCTGGTTCATTTCGTCGTGCCCGCGTGGGCCGCGGTTTTCCCGGTTTTCACCGGCGTCGGGGCCCACTTCGCCCCAATAGAGGAAACCCGTGCGCTGATCGACCGAAATACGGTACGGGTTACGGTTGCCCATCACGTAAATCTCGGGCCGGGTTTTGGGAGTCCCCTCCGGAAAGAGGTTACCGCCCGGAATGCTGTAGCCACCGCCACCGTTGGGTTTGATGCGCAGAATCTTACCACGCAGGTCATTGGTGTTGCTGCTGGTCATGCGGGCATCCCAACCACCCCGGCCCGGCCGATCATCGATGGGCGCAAAGCCCTGCGAGGCAAACGGGTTGGTGTCGTCGCCAGTTGAGAGATAGAGATTCCCCTGCCGGTCCCAGGCGATCGACCCGCCCGTATGGCAGCAGTCGGTCCGTTTGACGGGCACGCGCAGCAGAATTTTCTCCGTACTCATCAACAGTGTATCGCGCGCATCGTCGTAGGTAAACTCCGACAGGTGCTGAGCGGTATCGGTGCCAAATACAGCCGCATCGGGCGAGTAATAGAGGTACAGCCGCTTGTTGGCCGCAAAATTTGGGTCGGCGTTAACACCCATCAGGCCGTACTCGTGCTTGGTATACACGGGCATGCGGGCGGCAACCTTGGTCTTGCCGGTGGTGGGATTATATACCTTCAGCAAGCCTTTACGCTCGCCAAACAGCACCTTCCCGTTCTTCAGCACCACCAGTTCCGTAGGTTCGTCGAGTTTGTCAACCAGCACTTTGCGCTCGAACCGGTTCTCTTCGGGGAAGGGTTGCGTTTTGGCTTTGGCGTAGTCGAGGCGTTCGGCCATCACCGATTGCAGCCCACCCAGCAGGTGTTTCACAAACACAGGGTTGGTGAAGGTTTCGTCGGGGTGGCCGAAGTTGGTGTAAAAGGCTTTGCCACCATCGTAGTCGTGATACCACGACATCGGGTGGTCGTCGCCCATCTTCCCATCCTTGTACGTTTTCTCGTCGATCTTGACAAGGACGTTCACCGCTTTATTAAAATTCTTGAAGTCGTAGAACTCGTCTTTGATCTTCCAGCGATCGGGAAAGCCAAACATCGACGCGTGGTTTTTATTCACGGCGTAGGCTTCTCCCTCCTGCACGTTCGGGTTGCCGGGGTGCGAGGCAAACTGCGCGCCCGCCAGCTTGTTGTACCAAGCCCAGCCGTATTCGGTATCGGTCGCGGCGTGAATACCCACGTACCCACCACCCGACTGAATGTAGCGCTCAAACGCCGCCTGCTGCACATCGTCGAGCACATCGCCCGTGGTCGACAGCCAGACTACCGCATTGTAGCGTTTCAGGTTGGCTTCGGTAAACTTGCCTGCATCTTCAGTCGTATCAACGGCAAAGCCGTTCTGCTGACCCATCGCCATCAGCGCCTGCTGCCCGGCCGGAATCGACGTATGCCGGAAACCTTTCGTCCGCGAAAAAACCAGAATCCGCTTCGTGGCAGTTCCGGCGGTGGCTGACGCGGCGGGTTTGGGACGTACCTGCGCCAGCACCGACCCATCGGCCAGCGTTGTCAGCAGGCCACCCGTCAAGGCCAGGCCACACAAAAAAGTATGTTTATTCATAAAGTAGGGACAAAAATAGCTTATGCACATAAAGGCATAAAATAAGCCTATTCTCACTAAGAATAGGCTTAAAAAACGAAAGACTTGCTACTTTTTTCTGTCAGCGCTTCACCCACCAGATCAGCAGGCCCGTAGCGGTCACGACGGTCATGCACAGGGCCAGCACGAAATACAGAATTTTGGTCGCTACACCCCCGAATCGGCCGAAGTGCAGCTCTTCGAAAATGTGCTCGACTTTGTATTCGGCATCGGCTTCACTAGCCCGAAACACCTTGGTTACGTCGCCCGATTGCGCGTCGAATTCAACCGACGAGGTGAACTTGCCCAGGAACGGATTGGCATCGTCGCCGTTACCCCGCACCACCAGCGGCTTGCCGGGTTCGTCGGGGAAATTTATCACGTCGGCCACAAAGCCAGGTACGTTGCTGGCACTCTTCGCCAGCAGCGCGTCGACACTCGCTACCATTGTCACGCTTGGCCTGGCGTCAGCCGGACCAGGCCGCCGGGGGCCACCGCCTAACGAGCGCTCGATGTGTTCCCAATGGAAGAACGTACCTGTGGCGCCGATAATCAGCAGAAACAGCAGGGCCACCACGCCGAGGTACTTGTGCAGGTCGCCGTAGACCAGCCGTTTGGGCTTGTTCCAGCGCACCCCGATTTTAAACACGCTCAGCAGCGAGTTGCGGTAGTACCACGTACCGGTCAGCACGGACCCGACGAGGCATAGGCCTACCACAAACAGAATCCAGTCGCCAACGGGCGGCATCAGCAGGTGTTCGTGCAACTGACGTACCCGGCGCACAAACGCCCGTTCGGCGTCACGCTCCCCCAGGAACATACCTGTGTAGGGGTTTACGTAGGCCCACAACCGCTGTTTGCCTTTTTGCACATCGGCCCGCAAGGCGCGGTTCGGCTGGCTGCTGTAGAGCACCAGGTTCCGCAGTTGGGCGTCGGGGTATTGTTGCTTCAGGGTCGCGATGGCCTTGTCATACGGCTGGCGTTGCGGGCCGGGCTCCACGGCCACGGTTTGGGGGTTTAACAGGCCATCGACCGCGTTGTCGAAGAGCAGGATGCAGCCCGTCAGGCTAAGCATCAGGATGAAGAGGCCGCCAACGAGGCCAAAGATGCGGTGGAATTTGTAAACGAGTTTGTCAGTCGGTGTCATGGGGACTTTCTGGTAGACTCGTAAAAGTACATGACAGACGTAATTTCGGTAGTCGTTCCAACCATCCAACCCCAAAATGTGTCGTTAAAATAGGGTTAACACTTAGTCCCCGCTTTAACAAACCTGATCAACGTATGAAACGTACCGTAAAACGGATGGCACTGCTGGTGCTGGCATTGCCGTTAGCCAGTTGTGGTTCTAACTTCCTCACCACACCAACTCCCATTATTAACAAGGGCGTTATCCTGGACGCTAATCTGGCCAGCAGCAATGCCGGCTGGGAAGGCGAAGCCACCGATTATGGCGTCGCCCAGCAGGACCTGATCGAATTTTCGTTTTCGTATGCGTCCCTGCCCGCCCCGCTCGACACCACGAAGAAGGCCCTGCGCGTGAGTGGCCGCAACCGCAGCGATGACCTGTTTATGTTTGTGCGGAAACAGCTCACGGGCCTGGCCCCCAATACCGACTACACGCTGGAGTTCGATGTCGAACTGGCGTCGCCTCACCCGGCGGGTAGTGTCGGCATCGGTGGTTCACCGGCGACCAGTGTCTTTTTAAAAGCGGGGGCATCGGCGGCTAAGCCCGAGAAAAAGCTACAGGGCGATTTTTACACGCTGAGCGTCGATAAAGGCAGTCAGTCGGAAGCCGGGACCCAAGCCGTGGTGCTGGGCAATCTGGCAAACGGCAAGGATACGGAAGAATACACGCTGATTCAGCGCTCCAACGAAGGACAACCCCTGAAGGCGCGCACCAATGACAAAGGCGAACTCTGGGTGTTTGTGGGTACCGATTCGGGCTTCGAAGGTGACCAGACGCTCTACTACAGCCGCATCAAAGTCACGGCGTTATAACCACGTCCTTCCCCAGGTAACGGGCATAGCTCTGCACCGCCTCGTGTATCCGCTCGATTTGTTCTTCCGAAAGCGGGCGTAGCAAAGTCAGCTCGATGGCAACGTACCTGGCCTTTTTTGTGGGCTTCCAAAGTCCGCTCACCTGACCGTCCACGACAAGGATGGGCTTGAAAAGGCCGTTGCCGGTTTGCTGGGCCAATTCAGCGGCCAACGACGCACTCCGGTCGACGTACCCAACCATAAACTCATCAAAAGCGGGCAACAAATGAACCGTACCGGCTGGCAGACTACCCCTTGTTTGGTCGGCTAACCAGTACGGTTTTTTATTAATCAGTTCGGCCCTCAGGTACGTACCTGCGCCCTCAATGCCCCGCCGCGCATCGCCCGTAGACAACCCCGACCACCACACAAAATCGTTGAGCGTGGCGGGACCGTGGCTGGTAAAATACCGTTTCGCTAATTCCGTCAGGGCTTCGTCGCGGCTTAGTTGGCGGCGTATGGGTACGCGCTCCCGCAGCAGCGCATACGTGTGTTTCTTCCCTGTAAACGGTCCATTGCACACCACGCCGGCCAGCTCAGCTAAAAACATCAGGTGGTAAGCCCGGGTCGCATCGGTCCGAATCCCCGCCTGTTGCAGCTGTTGCATCACTTCGTCACGCGTCAGGTACGTATGGTCGCCCAGCACCCGCTCCAGCACCGTCCAGCTTTTGGCCAGCAGTTCATCATCCAGTTCCAGCTCACGTTTACGGGCTGCCAACAACCGACTCACGTGCGGGGCCGTCAAGTCAAGCAGCCAGTCGATGTCAGCAGCGGCAACAAAATGCCAGGTAGGCCGCATCAGGTGCGTACGGACGATGTCGGCGCGCTGAATAGCCGCTTCTACCGCTGCTTCCGTACTGCCGGGTAATCGCAATCCGATGGCCCATTTTGCCTGCTCATACTCCTGCGCCTGCACCGCGCCCATCCAGGCCACTACATCAGCCGGTGTGGGTAAACCGGAGTGCACCAATTGTTGATTGGCTAGCCGGTTGTTGGCGATTTCGTTGCCTGTGAGCATATGATCCAGAAAAGCGTTGATTCCGAAACCGTATAGGTTTGGTACCTAATCCGCTACGGCGATGGCGACCATATTCACGACTTCGCGCACCGAGCTACCGAGTTGCAGCACGTGAACGGGTTTGCGCAGCCCCATCAGGACCGGCCCGATTTTCTCGATCCGGCCAATTTCTTTCAGCAGGTTGTAGGCAATGTTCGACGCCGACAGGTTCGGGAAGATCAGCACGTTGGCGGGTTGCTCGGCCAAAGGCGAGAAACTGTACGATGCCTGCATCAGCTCCTGATTGAAGGGCAAGTGAGCCTGCATTTCGCCGTCGACCACCCAGTCGGGGTGTTTGTGTTGCAGAATCGCGGTGGCTTCCTGCATCTTCACGGCATCGTCGCCGGTCGCACTGCCAAACGTTGAATACGACAACAGCGCAATGCGGGGGTCGATACCCAGCCGTTTCACAGCGTTGGCCGTCGTTTCGGCGATCTCGACAATCTCGGCAGTGGTGGGGTTCATGTTCACCGTTGTGTCGGACAGGAACAACGGCCCAAACCGCGACAAGAGCACGTACATGCCCGACACTTTCTGGATACCCGGTTGTCGGCCAATCACTTGCAGCGCCGGGCGTAGGGTTTCGGGGTAGTTGCGCGTCAGACCCGAAATCAACACGTCGGCCACACCCTGCTCCAGCAATACCGACCCGAAATAGTTACGGTCACGCATCAGGTTGCGGGCCTCGGTGAGCGTGAGCCCCTTCCGTTTGCGTTTTTCGTACAGCACCTGCGCGTAGGCTTCGCGCAACGACTCCTGCTCGGGCGAGCGGTGGTCGATGATCTGCACGTCGCCAAGGTCCATGTTGTGATCATCGAGCACCTGCTGCACAACCGCCTCATTACCAATCAGAATGGGCACCGCCATGCGCTGCTCGATGACCTGCGCCACGGCCCGCAGCACCGTCAGGTTTTCGCCGTCGGTAAAGACAATGCGCTTGGGCGACTGTTGCGCCTGCCGGGTCAGTCGGCGGATGAAGGTATTGTCCTGCCCCTGTCGCCGCGACAGTTGCAGGTCGTAATCGGCCCAGTCGGTAATAGCGCGCCGGGCCACACCCGAGTCGATCGCGGCTTTCGCTACGGCTGGTGCGACGGTCATCAGCAGGCGCGGGTCGGTGGGTTTGGGCAGGATGTAGGTACGTCCGAACACCAGACCATCAGTGCCGTAACTGCGGCTTACCACGTCGGTAACGGGCTTTTTAGCCAGTTCGGCCAGCGCCCGCACGGCGGCCAGTTTCATGGCTTCGTTGATCTCCGTGGCCCGCACATCGAGCGCGCCCCGGAAGATGTAGGGGAAGCCGAGCACGTTGTTTACCTGATTCGGGAAGTCAGACCGGCCCGTCGCCATGATGATGTCGGGGCGGGCAGCGGTAGCGTCTTCGTAGGTAATCTCGGGATTCGGGTTGGCCATGGCAAACACCACCGGGTCGGGTGCCATGCTCCGAATCATATCCTGCGTCACCACACCGCCCACACTGAGGCCAAGAAACACGTCGGCCCCCACCATCGCGTCGGCCAGCGCGTAACCAGCCGGATGGCGGTCGGTGGTGTATTTGTACTGGTTACCGACCAGGTTGGTGCGGTCTTTACTAAGCAGGCCGTCTTTGTCGAACACCGTAATGTTGTCGGGCGACACGCCCAGGTCGACGTACAGGTCGAGGCAGGCAATGGCCGCCGCCCCGGCGCCGTTTACCACCAGCTTGATCTGATCGATTTCTTTACCGGCCAACTCGAGCGCGTTGAGCAACGCCGCCCCCGACGTAATCGCCGTGCCGTGCTGATCGTCGTGCATGACGGGGATGTTCAGCTCCTGCCGCAACCGCCGCTCGATCTCAAAACATTCGGGCGCTTTGATGTCTTCCAGATTAACCCCGCCAAACGTCGGTTCGAGAATCTTCACGGTGCGGATAAACTCCTCCACATCGGTCGTGTCGAGTTCGATGTCGAAGGCGTCGATGTCGGCGTAGATCTTGAAGAGCAGGCTTTTTCCTTCCATGACGGGCTTCGAGGCCACCGCCCCAATGTTGCCCAGCCCCAGCACGGCGGTGCCGTTGGAGATGACGGCCACCAGATTTCCTTTGGCCGTATAATCGTAGGCCCGTTCGGGTACGTCGGCAATGGCCAGACAGGGTTCAGCTACGCCCGGCGAATAAGCCAGCGACAGATCCCGCTGATTTTCAGTCTCTTTGGTGGGATTTACTTCTATTTTACCAGGACGCCCTTTCGCGTGGTAATTGAGCGCGTCCTCGCGCAGTTTATTAGATGGAGTGCTCATAAAAACGTATTCACCACAGCGATACAGAGCGAACAGAGCATGATTAGTTTACCACCGACTCTGTTTCCTCTGTATCTCTGTGGTGAAAAAATGTTGGGCCAAAGTTAATGTCTTACGGCTCTGCCTCGCCTACCGATTCCATCTTTTCCACGGAACCGAACGCCTGCAACATAGCGGTGCGGTCGAATGCCCGCTCATTATTGGCCAGCCAGATCGTGGCGACACCGTTGCCGATAAAGTTGGTGATACTGCGCGCTTCCGACATAAACCGGTCGACGCCCAGCAGCAACGCCAGCCCTTCGACCGGAATCACGTTGATAGCGGTGAGCGTACTCGCCAGCACCACAAAGCCGCTGCCCGTTACGCCCGCCGCGCCTTTGGAGGTGACCATCAGAATACCCACGATGGTAGCCAGTTGGCTCCAGTCGAGGTGGACGTTGAAAACCTGCGCCAGGAAGATCGTGGCCATCGACAAATAGATGGTGGTGCCGTCGAGGTTGAACGAGTAGCCCGCGGGCACCACCAGCCCCACCACCGATTTGGCACAGCCCATGCGTTCGAGCTTTTCCATCAGCGACGGCAGGCCCGCCTCCGACGACGACGTACCCAGCACGATCAGGAGTTCTTCCCGGATGTAGCGCAGGTAGCCCAGCAGCGGCACCCGGCAGGTGTAGAGAATACCGCCCAGCACCACGAAAATAAATACCGCCATCGTGGTGTAGACCGTAGCCATGAGCTTCGCCAGTGGCAGCAACGTACCCAGCCCGTATTTACCGATGGTGTAGGCCATGCCACCAAATGCGCCAATGGGTGCCAGCCGCATCACCAGGTGCAATCCCCTAAAAATGATTTTAGATGCCTGATTCAGTACGGCGACGATCCGGTCACGGCCCGCATACTGACTCAGCAGAACACCCGCCAGAATAGCGCCCAGCAGCACCTGCAAGGTCACGTTATCGAGAAAGAACTGCCACCAGCTAAACGCCGATGCGGTTTTGGTGTATTTGGAAATATCGCCCCCTTTCAAGGCTGATGTTACGACGCCCTCACCTGGCCGGATGATGTTAGCTACCAGCACGCCGATCAATAGTGCCATCGTCGTGACGACCTCGAAATAGAGGAGTGCTTTTGCCCCCACCGTACCCACCTTTTTCAGATCGCCCATGCTGACGATGCCGAGCGTGATGGTCAGGAAGATAATCGGGTTGATAAACAGCTTGACGGTGCTGATGAAAATACCGCTCAGAAACTCGCTCAGCGTGACACCGATGGTGAGTTCCTGCCCCATGAACCGGCCTTTAAGCGGCTCATCGAGTACGGGCAGCAGGGCCAGGTCGGGACGGAAGTGGCCAAGCAAGATACCGAGTGTGATGGCCGTCAGCACCCAGAATGTGAGGTTGGAAAACAGTTTGGTCATGGAGAATGGCCTACGCATTGAACCGTGAACTAACGGAATCCTGCCGCCAACTCAAAATGACCAGCCTACGGAATCTGGTACGCTGCCAGCCAGGCTTTCAGTTGGGTAGGGTCGGCCAGAGCCTTCACAAGCGCTCTGAGTGATTTGGCATCCGCCTTTGCCGCCTTGATGTCGCTGCTGATCACGTAGTCCAGACTGCGAACCGCCACCGGCCCCGATCCACTGCGGCCTAGCATCGCGTTCAGTTCGCTGGTCAGGGCGGCGAGTTGTTCGTCCAGTTCCTCGACCTGCTGCGCCAGGATCTTGTTGTAATGCTGCAACTGACTATCGGCCAGAGCGGCCAACTGTTTCTGATTGATGCGTTCAAACTCCAACTGCAACCGGAACAGACCCATCAGGTCGCTTTTTTCGTAGGCCTCTGTCACGCGCTGCATAATCGCCGTTTTGCGTTCTTTTTCGGCAGGGTCCAGTTCGCGGTCGGGGTGGAAGGCCTTCACCAGATCGAGGTAGAGCGCCCGAACGGCCTTCGTCACATTGAGCGCCCGCACCTCACGGGCCAGTCGTTTTTCACTTTTAGGCTCCTGCGCCCGGCGGTCAGCGGCTTCCTGCTGCCGTTGCTGTTCGGCCAATGCCCGCTCCCGAAGCAGGCCCTGCAAATACGCCAGCAGTTCATCCGGTGTAGCAAATGACCGCGCCGGGTCGATCAATAGCCCAAATTTAGCCTCGGCAATGCGCCGAATCTGTGCGACACTGACAGCATCGGCTTCGGCCAGCGCCGCCTCGAAACCAGTGTCGTCGTAGCGGTCGTAAATCGGCTTCAGCTCATCGTAGCCCTGCTGAATCAGGTCGTAGGCCAGGCTGGTAATCAGGTGGCGCAGTTTCCGGGTTTCGGCGTTAGTCCACGCGTATCGTTCATGCACTTGATCGAACAGCCGTACCAAATCGACTCGCGCCTGCTGTTGCTTTCGTTGCAAGGGCACTAACTCGCCCTGAATCCGTTGCCGCGCCTGCTCGATAGCCGCCCGCAGTTCGGCCAATTGCTCCTCCTGCTCTGTAATTCGGCTCGTCAGTTGATTAAGCCGTTTCTGTTGCTTCGACAGGGGTACGCTTTTATTGGCTGACTCAATCCAGACCAGCGGCTGCTTGCTCATACATTCATTTCGAGTTTGGCGTTTTTAGCCTGTAGTTGGCCTGGCTACCGGTGCTTGGTTACGCCGACTTGCGCACAATGAGCCGATACGGGGCAGGTAGAGCAGTGCGGCAACGTACCTGTGCAGATGTGTTTGCCGAAGGGCATCAACAGCCGGTTGATGTTGATCCACTGGGCCACCGGCACCTGCTTTTCCAGCACGGCCAGCGTTTGTTCGGGTGTTTTTGTCTGCACAAAACCCCAGCGATTGGTCACCCGGTGCACGTGAATATCGACGCTGATGGCCGCCTGCCCCGTGGCCACCCCCAGGGCTAGATTCGCACACTTCGGCCCCACGCCTTTGAGCGATGTTAGTACGTCGAAATCAGTGGGCAACGTACCTGCGAACTCCGTCATCACGCGCTGCGCAATGCCGATCATGGTATTGGCCTTCTGGTCGGGGTAACTACTGCCGTAGAGCAGGGGCGTCAGTTCGTCGGGCGAGAGGGCGGCGATGTCAGCGGGCGTCCGGGCAATCTCAAACAGCCGCAACGACACAGGAATGGTGGTTTCGTCGAGTGTTCGGATCGAGATAATGCAGGAGATCAATTGCTCAAACAGGCTATTATAGCCCCGCTCGGCCAGATCAAACATCGCCGCTTTTGGGTAAGGCGCGATCGCCGGTTCAATCAGGCTCAGTACCGTGTCGAGGGGAAACATTATTGAGTTTGTCAGTCTTCTGTTCACTGTCCTCTGTTATTCGCCACTCAATCAGGTACGTTAGGGGCGGAGCAACAGAAGACAGTGAACAGAAGACTATTAAACCTACGCTTTTGTTATCACCATCTCCACGCGCCGATTCTCGGGGTGAGGGGTGCCGCGGGTGCTATTGATGGGGCGCGAGTGGCCATAACCGACGGCTTCCACGCGGGTTTCGGCAATGCCTTTGCTCATC
The DNA here is from genome assembly GCF_041321105.1 of Fibrella musci. Taxonomy (NCBI): domain Bacteria; kingdom Pseudomonadati; phylum Bacteroidota; class Cytophagia; order Cytophagales; family Spirosomataceae; genus Fibrella; species Fibrella musci. Next base: position 439,675 of record NZ_JBGGWD010000001.1, read on the forward strand.
AGGTACCGCTTCACAGCGAAGACCCGGTTGCGCGACAGTTCGAGGTTCGCGTCGAAATCGCCGATGATGTCGGTGTGCCCTTCCAGCTTGATCTGCATGGCCGGGTTCAGTTTCATCACCTCCACCAGCTTGTCGAGTTCAGGAAAGGATTCAGCTTGCAACTCATATTTCGACTGAGCGAAATAGATGTTCTTCAGCGTGATTTTCGTCCCGACGGCGATGGGCACCAGATCGAAGTTGGCCGTTTTTTCGGTGCGGGCGATGGCAACGGTGTCGCGCTTCCCGAAATAGCCCTTGGCAGTAGCGCTTACTTCCCAGACCGTCAGCGGGTCGCCGGGAAAGCGATAGGTGCCATCGGCGGCTTTAGCCCGTGTCGAGTCAGCAGGTTCGTCGCCGTTCGATTCGGCACCCGACAGCATCCGGTACGTGAGCATAGCCGCGACAGGTTTGCCCGTTTTAGCATCGCGGACCGTGCCTTTAATCGCCAGCGTCGGGTTGGGCGGCAGCGGGGTCTGAGCCGGTTCGGGAACTGGTGGCGCGGGGCGTGGTTTCGTTGGCGCAGGTCTAGCCGGTGGCTGGGTACGTGGTCGCGACGGCTGGGTACGTTTCAACGGGTTTATGACGTGCACACCCCAAAAGTTGAAGCAGGTTTCGCCGGGACGGTTCTGGTCTGAACACTCAAAGAGGTCGAACGTCTCGATACCTGGGTCAAGCCGCTCGAAATAAGCCACGAAATCAACCGTCTCACCGGGGCGTACGTCGCGTCGTTTATTGGTCGGAATATTATCGGCGCGAATAAATTTAAACGACCGGGCACCGCCGTTGGCGTACAGCCGCGCCGATGGCACAAAGGTGATGGTATGCCCCTCGTTCGATCCAAGGCGGTCGGGAATGGGATACGGAATACCCGGAATCTTCATGGGCGACCGCGACGGCTTTTCGTCGGACCCATCGCGGAATCGCATGTAAATGACGGTGTATTGTGCTGTTAGATCGACCCGGCTGATAACCACGTCGGGGTCATTCACATCATCGACGCGGGGCTTCGGCGTCGAGTAGTCTACCGTTTGGGCGCTGGCACCGAAGGCCAGCAGCAGCCCCATACCCAATACCCCAAAAAGACGCATAGTTTTTCTCAAGATGAACCGAATGCTGATTGTGCATCCAGAACGTTAGAGGGCGCCGGGTAGTTTAGGTTTAAATCTTTTTAAGTAATTGCCCTTATAAAAAACGAGCGCTGGTCCATCTAGCGCTCGTTTCGAGTTTACAACCGTTTGGCGGCGGCTTCGTCGATAAACCAGATCAGCTCACCGGTAATGGGCTTGATGCGCTGCGACGGGTATTTGTACGGCTGATAGTCGCCTTTCAGCACGCCATAGAGCGCATCGGCTTTGTTGTCGCCCGCCACCAGAAACAACACCGCCGCCGCCTGATTGACCACCGGGGCCGTCAGCGTAAGCCGGAACATGTCCTGCTGTTGCAGGAAAAAGGCTTTCGTCCAGGCAACGTCTTCGCTCACCACCTCGGTACCCGGAAACAGCGACAGCGTGTGGCCGTCGTCGCCCATGCCCAACAACACCAGATCGAACGTCTGCTCATGGCCGTCGAAGTAGCGGTGCAGGATCTGGGCATACTCCTCCATCGACGCATCGGGTTGACGGTCGGTCCGCATCACGTGGATGTTGTCGGCAGGTACGTTCACCTTGTCGAGTAGCGTATCGTAGGCCATGCGGGCATTGTTGCGCTCGTCGGTCAGGGGTACGTAGCGTTCGTCGCCCCAGAAGACATGCACCCGCGGCCAGTCGATGCGGTCGCGCAGGGGTGGTTGCGCCAGCAGCAGGTGCAGGGCCTTGGGCGTGCTGCCGCCCGACAGCGCGATGGTAAAACGCGGGCGTGTGGCCAGCGTCTGCTCAATGCGTTCGGTGATCCATTCGGCCGCCTGCTGCGCCAGTTCGGTCGGGTCGTTAACGATGTTGATAGTCATAAAGCAAGTATCTACAGTCTGGATAGTCGGTACTGAAAAGAAGTCCGTAGTCTGGAAAGTCCGTTTTATTGAGGCAGTGCCCCACTGTCACGACTACAAACTTTCCAGACTACGGACTTCTTTTCAATACCGACTATCCAGACTACTTTCTATTCATTATTCCAGCTAAAGCCTTGCTGGGCGATGAGTTTGTCGGCTTCGGCAGGACCCCACGAGCCCGGCGCGTAAGTCGGCATCGACGCCGGCGGTCCCGCGTCCGGGTCGGTTTGCGCGGCCCAGTGGTCGAGAATAGGCATGACAATCTGCCACGCCTCATCGACCTGATCGGCCCGCATGAACAGGGTCGCGTCGCCCGCCATTACATCGAGCAACAGCGTTTCGTAGGCTTCGGGCTGCTGCTCCGTGAAGGCCGTGTTGTAGTTGAACTCCATCTCGACCGGGTCGAGGGCCAGTTGCTGACCGGGGCGTTTAGCCTGAAAGCGCAGCCGGATGTTCATATCGGGCTGAATGCTGATGATCAGGCAGTTGTGCTGCCACGTCTTGGTCGCTTCATTAGGGAAGGCGTAGTGCGGCGCGGGCCGGAACTGCACCGTAATGACCGACGATTTTTCAGCCAGATGCTTGCCCGTCCGAACGTAGAAGGGGGTTCCCTCCCACCGCCAGTTGTCGCAGAAGAACGTCACGGCGGCAAAGGTCTCGGTCATCGATTCGGGCTTCACACCTTCTTCCTCGCGGTAAGCCGGGCTTTCTTTGTCGCCTTTCTTACCAGCGCCGTATTGCGCCCGCACCGCTACCTGATCGACCTGATCGGGTTCTACCCGTCGCATGGCCCGGAGCACGTCTACTTTCTTGTTGCGGATTTCGTCGGCTTCAAACGAGGTGGGCGGTTCCATCGCTACCATGCAGAGCAGTTGCAGTAGGTGGTTCTGAATCATATCCCGCAGGGCACCCGAGCCTTCGTAATAACCACCACGGCCTTCCAGTCCAACGGTTTCGGCGGCGGTCAGCTGCACGTATTCGACGTAGTTGTGGTTCCAGATCGGCTCAAACAGCGTGTTGGCAAACCGCAGCGCGAGCAGGTTCTGCACCGTTTCTTTGCCCAGATAGTGGTCGATGCGGTAAATCTGCTCTTCGGCAAAATGGGTCAGCAGCAGTGCATTTAGCTCGCGGGCACTTTGCAGGTCGTGCCCAAACGGTTTTTCTACCACAATGCGCACCCGCGATTTATCACCACAGAACGAGAGCTGGCTCAGGTTATTAGCGATATCAGGCACGAGCTGCGGCGCTACCGACATGTAGAAAATGATGTTGGCGTGCGTGTGCCATTCGGCTTCACGCTCACTCACCAGATCGCCGATGAGGTGATAGGCGCTGGCATCACCTCCATCCAGTTTCAGGTAGCGGATGTGTGGCGAAAAAGCCTTCCAGCTATCTTCCGGGCCATTTTTCCGGCGCGAAAACTCCTGAATGCCTTCCAGCAGTCGCTCACGAAACGAGTCGTCGGTGTATTGGGTACGTCCGATACCGACCACCTCAAACTGCTCTGGTAAGTAGTTGTCCAGGAAGAGGTTATAGAGCGCGGGGGTCAGTTTGCGGTAATTCAGATCGCCGCTACCACCGAAAATAAAGACAATCGTCGCAGGCGGACGCTGGGTATTCGAAGAGGTTGTCATTCTGTTGTACGAGAAAGAAATGTACCGGGGGATGAACAGTAGACAGTATACAGTAAACAGTATACAGTGGCTTGCCTCGGCGTAGCCCTACTGCATACTGTTCACTGTATACTGTCCACTGTACACTACCCACGGGGTGGCAATTTGTTAGATTTGGGGCGCAATCGCAACCAAACGACCCCATGTTGACCCTGCAAACGCTGCGCGACGCTCACGATCGCATTCGCCCGTATATCCACCGCACGCCCGCGCTCACCTGCCAGACCATCGACCGGATGGCCGGGGCACAGCTGGTTTTCAAGTGCGAAAATTTCCAGAAAATCGGTGCGTTTAAGGCGAGGGGTGGCATGAACGCTGCCCTGCAACTGACCGAAGCCGAGCGCGCTTATGGAGTCACGACCCACTCGTCGGGCAACCATGCGCAGGCGCTTGCTTACGCGGCCCGGCAGTTGCAGATACCTGCCTACATCGTGATGCCCCGCACCGCCCCGCAGGTAAAAAAAGACGCCGTACGTGGCTACGGTGCCACCGTGATCGAGTGCGAGCCTACCTTGCAGGCCCGCGAAGAGGGCGTTCGGGACGTGATACTACGTACCCGGGCGGCGCTGATTCATCCGTTCGACGATGACCGCGTCATTGCCGGGCAAAGTACGGCAACGATCGAACTGCTCGACGACAACCCGACCGGACGCCCCTTCGATGCCGTATTGGCTCCTGTGGGCGGCGGTGGGCTGCTCAGTGGTACGGCCCTCGCCGTGCACTACCTCGCCCCCAACACCCGCGTAGTGGGTTGCGAACCCGAAGGCGCTGCCGACGCTGTACTATCGTTTGAAAGCGGGCGGGTCGAAAAAGCGCCTTATATCGACACCATTGCCGATGGCCTGATGACGACCCTCAGCGAACGGACGCTGGCCATTATCCGCCAGTATGTGAGCGCTATCCGGCTGGTCAACGACGACGAAATCAGGGCGGCGCAACGGCTGGTCTGGGAGCGGATGAAGATCATCATCGAGCCGTCGTGCGCCGTGCCGCTGGCCGTGGTGTTGCGCTACAAAGCCGACTTTACCGATCAGACGGTCGGTATCATCCTGACGGGCGGCAACGTCGACCTCACGAAGCAGTTTACCCCGTAACAACCAGGGCGGGTTCACTTGGTTGGTAAACTACGGCGGCTGAGGCAGGTTATCAGCTAGGGTAGTCTTCGCTGCCCGACCACCGGATGGACGTTTTGCTCAATAACCTGCTGCTGCTTACGACAAACTGGATTGAATGGGGAGGCACCACGCTCATTGCCGCGCTCGTGTTTATCGAAACGGGTTTTCTGCTGGGGCTGGTCGTGCCCGGTGGCGAAACCTTGCTATTCACGGCGGGCCTGCTCACAGGCGTCCAGACGCTTCACGTTTCGGTGGTGGGGCTGATTGCCCTGCTTACCGGTGCGGCCATCGCTGGCGATCTCACCGGGTACCTGATTGGCCGTCGGCTGGGCAACCGGCTGCATCAACTTCCCGACTCGTTCTTCTTCAAACGGCGCTACCTGGAGCGGTCCGATGCCTTTTACCGTAAACATCCCCGGCGTGCCCTGCTGGTGGGTCGTTTTCTACCCATTATCCGCACGTTCAACCCATTATTGGCTGCGAGCAGCGGCTTGCCGCTATCCCGTTTTCTGCTGCTGACGTCGGTCAGTTGTCTGGCCTATGTGTCGGCACTGGTGCTGGCTGGGTACGTATTGGGGCAACAGTTTCCGCAGTTAGGGCAATACGTTCAATACATCTTTCTGGGCGTGGTGGTGCTGGTGCTGGGTACGTTGTTATTCCAACGTTTTCGCTCGACTAGCTGACCCCTCTTCAGGTAAATGGGCTACCGGCAGACGACCAGACCGGCAGTATATTGAAGCGACCAAATTATACCGATTACCTACTACTCATTTCCGCTTAACACCGCCCAAACAACACACACCTATCGGTTAGTATCGACAAATTCATTTAGGTCGTATACCTGCAAGTTTCATCTTGCACAGAGCCACTACTTTTTAGTGACAAATTTTATTTAATAATAATCAGCTAACACCACATAGGTAATAGATATGATAGTTTTGGGGGTTAAAACCAATTCCCAAATTTTCATGACTTCATATCTACAGCGAGCTTTTTTTGCCTGGCTAGGGATGCTTATGCTCTGTGCATTCCCTTCTGCTATTCGGGCACAGGCCCCGACAGATCTGTTTTTCTCCGAATACATCGAAGGAAGCAGCAACAACAAAGCCCTTGAAATTTACAACGGCACGGGCGCTCCTATCAATCTGGCCACGAGCCAGTATGTAGTGCAGGTTTATTCCAATGGCAGTAACAATGTCACGGCGACCATATCACTAACGGGTACGGTGGCAAGCAATGGCGTGTATGTATTGGCCAACAACAACGCAAACGTCAATGTAGCCATTTCAAGTAAAGCCAACCAAACTAGCGGCTCTGTTAACTACAACGGAAATGATGCCGTTGTGCTGCGGAAAGGCGGGGCTACGGGCACAATTGTCGACGTAATCGGGCAAATCGGCAACGATCCCGGCGCTGAATGGGGCAGCGGTCTCACATCGACCGCCGACAATACACTTCGCCGCAAAGCAACCCTTTGCAGCGGCGACAACATAGGGTCCGATGCGTTTAATCCGGCTATTCAGTGGGATGGCTTCGCTGTCGACACCTTCGATGGGCTGGGCTCACACACTGCTGATTGCGGCGGCACAACACCTTCGTTACCGTCTGTCAGCATAACGGCCACGGATGCTGCTGGTGCAGAAGCCGGTTCAGACCCAGTCACGTTTACGCTCTCGCGCACGGGCAGCACCGACGCCGACCTGACGGTTAATTACACCATAGGCGGCACCGCCACCAACGGCACCGATTACACCCCCGCCCTCAGTGGCGTCGTGGTAATTCCGGCCGGGCAGTCGTCGGTTTCGCTTACGCTGACGCCCGTTGACGACGCGATTATCGATGCTAACGAGACCATCATCCTGACCGTTGCGGCCAATGCGGCCTATAGCATTAGTTCGGCGTCGGCCACGGCCATCATCGCCGACGATGAGATTACGCCCAGCCAGCGGATTCACAACATTCAGGGCGCGGCCCACATCTCGCCCCTGCTGGGTCAGGTGGTCAACAACGTACCTGGTATCGTGACGGGCCTCCGGTCGAACGGTTTCTACCTGCAAGACCCCACCCCCGACAACGATGAACGTACCTCGGAAGGGATTTTTGTCTTTACCAGCACCGCCCCGACCGTAGCCGTGGGTACGTCGCTGTTGGTGAGTGGTACCGTGGCCGAATTCCGGTCGGGCGGTAGCGCCGGCTCCAACAACCTGACGATCACACAGATTCAGGCACCAACTATCGTGACGGTGTCGACGGGCAACGCCCTGCCTGCGCCTACCCTACTGGGCAACGGGGGCCGTACTATTCCGAACACGATTATTGAAGATCAGACGGGCAACGTCGAGACGGGTGGTCTGGCGTTTGACCCGGCTACCGATGGTATCGACTTCTACGAAAGCGTAGAGGGGATGCTGGTACAGATCAACAACCCGCTGGCCGTAAGCCCGACGGTTCGGTCGGGTGCTGGTGCCGGTGAAATCTGGGTCGTGGCTGACAACGGAGCCAACGCTACCATCAAATCGTCGCGCGGCGGCGTCATCGTTAGCGCCAACGACTTCAACCCGGAGCGTATCCAACTCGATGATACAATGCTGAACCCGCCCAGCGGCGGTTACCTGACGCCGACCGTCAACGTGGGCGCGCAGTTGAGCACGGTAGTCGGGATTGTGAGCTGGGTGGCCGACAACTACGAAGTACTGGTTACCTCGGCCCCGACGGTCATTTCAAACGGACTGACCAAAGAAAGCACCACGCTGGCCCCCACGGCCAACCAGCTGACCGTCTCGACGTTTAACGTGGAGAACCTGGCCCCCGGTGATCCCAGCAGCAAATTCAACAACCTGGCCAGCCGGATCGTCAACAACCTGAAAACCCCCGACATTCTGTTGCTGGAAGAAATTCAGGACAACAATGGTGCGACCAACGACGCCGTTGTCGATGCCAACGTCACGTTCGACCTGCTCATCAATGCCATCACGGCTGCCGGTGGACCCGCCTACCAGTACCGTCAGATCAACCCGGTCGACGACCAGGATGGCGGTCAGGCGGGTGGCAACATTCGGGTTGGGTTCCTGTTCAACCCCAACCGGGTCACGTTTGTGGATCGGCCCGGTGGCACCTCGACGGCCGCTACAACGGTCAACAACGTCAACGGCGTACCACAGCTGTCGTTCAACCCTGGCCGCGTCGACCCAACCAACCCGGCGTTTGCCAACAATGATGGGTCGGGTCCGGCGAGCAACAGCCGCAAACCACTGGCGGGCGAATTCCTGTTCAACGGGCAGCCCGTGTTCATCATCGGCAACCACTTCAGTTCGAAGATTCCCGACGATATTCTGTACGGTGTAAACCAGCCCGCCACGCTGTTCAGCGAGACACAACGCCGCGAGCAGGCTACGGTGGTGCGGAATTTCGTGCAGAGCATTCTGGCCATCAACCCCAACGCCAACGTCATTGCGCTGGGTGACCTTAACGACTTTGAGTTTTCGACACCGGTCAACATCCTGAAAGGCGCGCCGCTGAATTCGCTGATCGAAACGCTGCCTGCCAACGAGCGGTATACCTACAATTTCGAAGGAAATTCACAAACCATCGACCACATTCTGGTCAGCAACAGCCTGCTCGGCAAGCTGGATCAGTATGACGTGGTGCACATCAACGCCGAATTTACCGACCCGGACAGCGACCACGACCCGAGCGTAGCCCGCTTCAATTTCGCCCCGCCGGTAACGCCGCTCGTGCTGTCGGCCACGGCTACACCCACGCAACTGCTGACGACGGGCACCACCACCCTGTCGGCGGCCGTATCGGGCGGTACCACACCGTACAGCTACACGTTCAGCGGGCCGGGCACGATTACGCCAAGCGGCAATACTGCCACGGTAGCGAGCCTGCCAGCGGGCGTCCAAACGTTCACGATCACGGCGGGCGACGCCACCGCTCCAACTGCGCAGATTACGTCAACAACGGTTAGCGTTACGGTCATCGAGCCGGTGGTCGCTAACCTGACCGGGAGTGCGGCCATTTGCGTCGGTGCGACGGCTACACTGAGCGTTGCCGTCAGCGGCGGCACGGCCCCCTACACGGTTGTGTATACCGACGGCCAGTCGAGCAGCACGCTCACCGGGTACACGTCGGGCAGCCCCATCGTCGTGGCACCCAACCAGACCACGACCTACAGTCTGGTATCGGCAACGGATGCCAACGGACTGGCATCGACCAACCTGACTGGTACCGCGACGGTAACAGTTAATCGGGCAACGGCCTCTATCGCGGGTACGTTGACGGTTTGTACGGGCCAAACCACGACGCTGACAGCGCAGGGCGGCTCCTCATACAACTGGTCGACTAACGCCACGACGGCGGCGATTACCGTCGGTGCCGGTACGTATACGGTTCGTGTGACGGATGCCAACCAGTGTACGGCCACCGCTTCGGCCACCGTAACCGAGGTAGCTACACCAACTGCACCAACACTGCTAACGCAAGGTGGTCAGTCGGCCGTGACTGTGGTACAGGCATCGGGCGATGTCACACTCGTAGCGGGTGGCTGCTCAGGTACGTTGAGCTGGACAGGTCCGAACAACAGCGCCGGTACGTCCAATACGATTCTGGTATCGACCAACGTGCCGGGTACGTTTGTGTACACGGCGGTGTGCCGGTCGGCGGGTGGTTGTGTGAGCGCGCCCGTGTCGGCAACCGTTACGGTGCAGGGACTGACGCTGACCGTTTCGCACAAAAACGGCAACAACAATAACAAAACGGGTAACACCATCCGGCCGTACCTGAAGCTGAACAACGGCGGCGCGGCGGCTATTCCCTACGGTGAACTGACGGTGCGTTACTGGCTGACGGTAGAAAATTTTGCGCCCATGACCAACCTGTTTATCGACTGGGCACAACTGGGCACCAACAAGGTGAAGCTGAAATACGTAGCGCTGCCGCAGCCCCGCCAGGGTGCGCTGGGGTACGTGGAGTACAGCTTCGATGCCTCGGCGGGTAGCTTAGCCCCCAACGGTACCTCAGGCGAAATCCAGAGCCGGGTGGCTAAGCAAAACTGGACGGATTTCAACGAAGCCGACGATCATTCGTACAGCAGCAACAACAACTACGCGGTCAATAATAAGATCACGGTATATCGGAATGGCGTGCTGGTGAACGGCGTTGAACCCGCGCTGGTGACACCCACGCGGACGTTGACGGTGTATGCCGAAAACAAAAACCGCAACACGACGGGCAACCAGATCAAGCCGTATCTGAACGTAGCCAACGAAGGCAACCTGCCGGTTGACTATAGCCAGCTGACCGTGCGCTACTGGTTTACGGCGGAAGGTAACCAGCCGCTGGTCTACACGGTCGATTACGCCGAACTGGGTAACAACAAAGTGACGGGCCGGTTTGTGAAGGAGAACCGCGCGGGTGCCGACACGTACCTGGAACTGAGCTTCTCGCCCACCTTGGGTACGTTGTATCCGCTGAGTTCGACGGGCCAGATTCAGCAGCGGATCAATAAAAACGACTGGTCGAACTTCAACGAAGCCAACGATTACTCGTATATCCCGGCGGGCTCGGTGGTGGCTAACCCCAAAATCACGGCTTACCTGAACGGGTCGCTGGTGTACGGGCAGGAGCCAGGTGCCGCCAACGGGCGCATCGGTGCCGACGAGCCGGGAACCGACTTGCAGGTATCCGTGCTGGGCAACCCCGTGCTGACCAGCGATGTGCAGGTTGACGTGCTGGGTGCGCAGGGACAACCCCTCCGCTTCCTGCTGACCGACGTAAACGGCCGGACGATCACGGAGCATCAGGTAGAGCAGGCCACGGCCGCCGAACACCAGACGCTGAAGCTGGGTAACCAACCCGCTGGTCTGTTGCTGCTGCACGTGAGCACACCCTCACAGGCCAAAACGGTGAAGCTGATTCGTCAGTAAGCCGATCAACACAAAAAAAGCGAACTCGACAGAATTTCCTGTCGAGTTCGCTTTTTTTGTGTTGGCCTGTAGTAAAGACGATACGCTATTTCAGGCTACCCATTCCGCCATCGATGCCGATGATCTGCCCCGTGATCCAGCTGGCCTGATCGCCGAGCAGGTAGGCCGCCATCTGGGCAATGTCTTCGGGTGCGCCAACGCGGTTGAGCGGGTGGCGTTTGTTGGCCGCCTCGCGCTTTTCCGACGTACCCAGCAGGCCCTGCGTTTCGGCCAGGGGCGTGTCGGTCAGCGACGGAGCCAGGGCGTTGACGCGTACGTTGTAGGGTGCAAACTCAGCCGCCAGCGATTTGGTCAGCCCTTCAACGGCCGACTTCGCCACCGACACCGACGAGTGCAGGCCCATTCCAAGTTTGGCCGCTACCGTGCTGAATAGCACCACACTCGCTGATTTTGATTTTTTCAGACTGGCCAGTGTGGCGTGAAGAGCCGATACGGCGCCGAGTACGTTGACCTGCAAATCGTGCTGATAGTCGTCGGGTTGCAGGCGCTGGAACGGTTTCAGGTTGATCGTACCCGGTGCATACACCAGCCCGTGCAATACATCGGGCAGTTGGGTTAGGGCTTCGGCGGCGGGTTGGGTCGTTACATCCCAGGTCATGTGGGTCGACGTGATGCCTTCGGGCTGGCGACGCCCAGCCGTGTAGAGGGTCGCGCCCTGCTGTTGCAACAAAAGAGCCAGTGCGTGGCCAATGCCCGAACTGGCTCCAATGATGAGAATATGTTTGCCTTGCATAAAGTGAAGTGCGTTCAAGGTTTAATGTCCAACGTCCAAAGTCAACCCTTGTCGCTTGCATTGGCCGTTGGACGTTAAACCTTGAACATGCTCACATTGTTGGCTTGGCCATGCCTACGTACTTCAAAAACTCCTGCTTCGTAGCTTCATCTTCGAACTTACCACTGTAGGCAGCCGTCAGCGTCGACGAGGCCGTGTCGTTGACCCCACGGGTCGATACGCACAGGTGAGCGGCGTCGATAATAACCGCTACGTCGTCGGTCTGGAGGGCGCGCTTCAATTCATCGGCGATCTGCATCGTCAGGCGTTCCTGTACCTGCGGGCGCTTGGCGTAGTACTGCACAATCCGGTTTAGTTTCGACAGGCCAATCACCTTACCGCTACTGATATACGCCACGTGCGCTTTCCCGATAATGGGTACGAAATGGTGTTCGCAATACGACTGCACCGTGATGTCGCGCTCCACCAGCATCTGGTTATACTGGTACTTATTGTCGAAGAGCGTTGTGCTGGGTTTGTTGGCCGGGTTCAGGCCCTTGAACGTCTCGTTGACGTACATTTTGGCCACCCGGCGCGGTGTTCCTTTCAGGCTGTCGTCCGTCAGGTCGAGGCCCAGAATGGTCATAATTTCGCGGAAATGTTCTTCAATCAGGTCGATTTTCAGGTTGTCGTCCAGATCGAACGCATCCGGGCGCAGGGGCGTCTCCAGATTGGCTGAGGCGTGGTTATCGCCCAGTTCATCAACCAGTTCGTCTGACAAGCCGTGAGTGGAATGGCCATTTTTATGACCGTTAACATAAATCCCGTTCGTGGCCGGGACGCCATTAGGCGGGATATTCGACGAAGTTCCGTTCGGTTTCATGCAGACGAATTTTCAGATCGAGCGACGGCTCGATGTGTTTTCTCAGAATGGTATAAATGACAATGGCGATGTTTTCGGCCGACGGATTAAGGTCGCGAAATTCGTCAGTGTCGAGGTTCAGGTTTTTGTGGTCGAAGCGGTCGGTTACCTGCGTCTTGATCAGATCACCCAGCACTTTCATGTCGATCACATAGCCCGTTTCGGGGTCTATCGGGCCAACAACCTGCACGGTCAATTCGTAATTGTGGCCGTGGAAATTCGGGTTGTTGCACTTGCCGTAGACACGTGTATTCTTCTCGTCTGACCAGTTCGGATTGTTCAGACGGTGGGCAGCGTTGAAGTGCTCTTTTCGGAACACAGCTACCCGTGGAGCCTCGGCCCCGGTGGTATCCATCATGATAGGTTTCTAATCAAAATCGGTTCAACCTGTCGTAAGAAAGTATGTCTTCAACACAGGCAGACCATAGAGCGGGGTCACTTCGTACTGATCGTCACCGGCCAAAATTCGTCGCTCACAGGAGTGCAATGGTCAGATAGATAACCCGCCTTGCGTAAATCTTGTTCAACGTTTACCAATAAAGATTAAACAAAATACGAGTCCTATCTGGGCAGTAACGTAACGGTCAGTAGGGTCAAATCGTTCATTAAAACCTCGGCGCTTCGTTGTATGTTTACCGGTAGGTACTGACTCATTCCTGCCTTATGCCGAACCGATCTACCCGTCGTGTTTTCCTGCGTGATGCCGCCTTTGCCGCGGCGCTCGTCCCCACCAGCCTGTCTACTTTCGGCGGAACGCCCCGTTTGCTGAGCAACGCCAATCCCCACTCGCTGGCGGCCGACGACAAACCCGTCCGGCTCGGGTTCATCGGCACGGGTTTTCGCGGGCGAGACCACATTCAGCAGGCGCTCTACCGCTCCGACGTGCAGATTCCCGCCATTTGCGATACCAACCCCGACGCCGTGCAGCAAACGCTCGCCCTGTTCGATAAACTCGGCAAACCCCGCCCGGTCGTGTACGGCAACGGTGGGGGCGCCCGCCAGGACGAGGCTTTTAGAGAGCTACTCAAGCGCGACGACATCGACGGGGTCATCATCGCGACCCCCTGGGAGTGGCACACGCCGATGGCCGTCGAGACCATGAAAGCGGGCAAATACGCGGGCGTCGAAGTGTCGGCGACGGTAACACTCAAAGAGTCGTGGGATCTGGTCGACACGTTCGAGAAAACGGGATCGCCCTGCATGATCCTGGAGAATGTCTGCTACCGCCGCGACGTACTGATGGTGCTGAACATGATCCGGCAGGGGTTGTTTGGCGAAATGACCTACGCCCACTGCGGCTATCAGCACGACCTACGGGCGGTGAAGTTCAACGATGGGCAGCACTATGCCGGTGGGGGTGTCGAGTTTGGCCCGAAAGGCTACGCCGAAGCCCGTTGGCGCACCCAGCACTCTGTCGACCGCAACGGCGATATCTACCCCACGCATGGGCTGGGGCCGGTGGCGCACTGGCTCAACATCAACCGGGGCAACCGCTTCACAGCCCTCAGCAGCACCGCTACCAAAAGCCGGGGTCTGCACAAATACGTGGTCGATAATGGCGGGGCCAATCACCCCAACGCCAATGTCAACTTCAAGCTGGGCGACGTGGTGACGACCATGCTGCAATGCGCCAACGGCGAAACCATCATGATCATCCACGATACCAATTCGCCCCGCCCCTACTCGCTGGGCTTCCGGGCGCAGGGTACCGAAGGCATCTGGATGGACGATAACGACAGCGTCTTTTTTCAGAACCGCACGGCCAAAGGTGGCAAACCCAAAGCGCATGCCTGGGAACCTTTTGCCGCCTACGAGCCCGAATTTGACCACCCGCTCTGGAAAAAACACGCCGCCGCCGCCGACAAGGCAGGCCACGGCGGCATTGACTTTTTCGTGATGCAGGCCTTCATCGAATCGGTGAAATACAAAACTCAGCCGCCCATCGACGTTTACGACGCGGCCGTCTGGAGTGCCATCAGCCCGCTATCAGAGAAGAGCATCGCTAAAGGCGGGCAGCTCGTCGAAGTCCCCGATTTCACGCGGGGCAAATGGAAAACCAACACGCCCATCTTCGCCCTAAACGATGCTTATTGAATGAATAATGTACAATGTATGATGTATGATGTACAATGTATGATGTACAATGCACAATGCACAATGTACGATGTACGATGAGTTCGCGTTAGCAGTCCGACGCCCGGCTCCATCGTGCATTGTACATCATACATTGTACATTATTCATTCACTCTACCTACCATGACTATTCCTTCGGTTACCTTGAACAACGGCGTCGAGATGCCGTTGCTGGGCCTGGGCGTGTATGCCCCGAGCCAGCGAAATGAAGTGCAACAGGCCGTCGAAGACGCGCTCGAACTGGGCTGTCGGCTTATCGACACGGCGGCGATCTACGGCAATGAACGCGATGTAGCCGCCGCCCTCAAGGCCAGCAACGTACCCAGAGGCGAGATGTTCATCACCACCAAAGTCTGGAACGCCGACCAGGGCTTCGACAATACGCTGCGCGCCTTCGACGAAAGCCTGACCAAACTGGAACTCGATGTGGTCGATCTGTACCTGATTCACTGGCCCATTCGCGAACATCGCCGCGACACCTGGCGGGCACTCGAGCGGCTCTATGCCGAAGGACGTACCCGCGCCATCGGGGTGTCGAATTATTACCCGCCTCACCTCGACGAACTGTTCGAGACGGCCACCGTCACGCCCGCCGTCAACCAGATCGAGTTCAGTCCGTATTGTTACGTACCTGAGGTGCTCGACTATTGCCGGGCGAAGGGCATTCAGCTGGAAGGCTATGCACCGTTGGTAAGGGGGCAGAAACAGCATGACCCGCGGCTGGTTGCCCTAGCCGAACGTTATGGCAAAAGCACCTATCAGATACTAGTACGCTGGTCGGTGCAGCATGGCGTGGTAACCATTCCAAAATCGGTGAAGAAAGAACGCATCCGGGACAACTTCGATGTGTTTGATTTCGAGCTTTCCGACGCTGATTTTCAACAGCTAAACACCTTCTTCGACAACACCCGCATCGCCGATCACCCCATGGATTATTTGTAACAAGTTCAAGGTCCAACGTCCAACGACCAAGGCAACTGGCGCGTGTTTCAGCAAGTGCCAATTACCTTGGTCGTTGGACTTTGAACGTTGAACACCCTGCTATGCGCGAACTACGCCTCCCCGCTCGTTTTGAGCTTCGGTATCAGGTCCGTCAACCGCTGTTCTGGGCGCTGTTTGTCCTTGTATTCGCGCAGGGAGCGGCCATGGGCGTAACCACCTTCCGGCAACTGGCCGACCTCCGGTTGTGGGCCAACGCCCCGGTCATTAGCTACATCGCCTTTGCCAGTCTGGGACCGTTGCTGGTCGCCTCGGTGGCCCTCCTCACGGGGCAGGCCCTCCTGCGCGACCGCGACTACCGCGTGGGTACGTACCTGTATGCCCTGCCCCTTCAGGCACGTACCTACTTCCTGGGGCAGTTTTTGGGTACGTTGGGCGTTGCGTTGCTGCTAGGAGTAGGCTATACGCTGGGGGTGCTGACGGTGCCGCTCTGGGTCGACTCGCCCAGCCAGTCGGCCGGGGCTTCCTGGTCGTTTACGTGGCTGGCCGTGCCGGGAGGCTTCGGTTGGCTGCTGCTTCCTAACTTATTGATCGTAACCTGCCTTTCGTTTTCTTTGACCGCTTTGCTACGGCACATAACCGGGGCCTACCTCACCCTGCTTACGCTTGTGCTCACCTCAACGCTGCTCCAACTGGGTTATGCGGCCGTGGTCGACCTCGACTGGATGCAGGTGCTTGATCGGTTCGGGATGCTAGCGATTCGGCAGGCCGTGGAGGGGCTACCGATCAACGATAAAAATACTCTGCTCCTGACGCTGGATGTACCGGTGCTGTTGCTCATCAACCGGATGCTCTGGCTCGGTCTCAGCGGCTGGCTACTGACCCGCGCCGAAGCCCGCCTGTCGTTCCCCTACTGGCTCGATCGGGGCGCGGTCTTTCCCGACCTGTCGCGCCGCTACACCCAGTTCGTCTACTTCTGGAAAAGCCTCAAAAAGCAACCTGGCAACGCACAGATTGCCCCCGACCCATCCAACTTCGCCACCACTGGACAACCCATTCAACCGGCTAGTCTGCTGGTTTCGTGGCAAATAGTGGCGCGACTGGCCTGGACCAATGCACGTTGGCTTCTGCGGCAACCGGCGGTGCTGATGGCATTGCTGCTGCTCGTGCTGGGCATACTAGGTTACGCTAATGGGTTGGGCGATACCCCCACCGACACGCTGGCAAGCGGCCAACGGCTGTTGCCATTCACCTCGCGCCTGACGTTCATACGCCTACCCATGCACCTGTACATCAGCCTGTTTCTGGTTGTTTTTACGGGCGAACTGCTGCATCGGGAACGCACCGCAGGCCTCTGGCTGCTCACCGACGCCACACCCCTGCCCGCCTGGGTTGGGCTGCTGGGCAAAGCCGGAGCCCTGCTGCTGCTGGCAACGGGCCTCACCGCTGTTCTGTTCGGAACGGGTCTCTGGTTGCAATGGCACAATGGTCAGACGCCGATCGACTGGTCCTTGTATGCGGCCGATCTGCTGGGCGACGGGCTCCTTCGGTACGGGCAACTCATCGCGCTGGCGGTGCTGGTGCAGAGTATGCTGCCCAACCGGTTTGTGGGCCATCTGGTACTGCTGATCGGATTGGGAGGGCTGGCTTACCTCCACAGCACGACGGCGGCCGGACCGCCTTCAAACTGGCGATGGCTGTATACGTACCTGCCCGGCTCGGCGCTCTACTCCGACCTGACGGGCTACGGCGGCCTGCATTCCCTGCGCACCGGGCTGGCGCTCTTGTGGTCGGTGGTGGGGCTTGGGCTGCTCTTGCTGGCACCCCGGCTGGCGCAACGCGGCGAATGGGTGGGCCTGCCCCGGCTGCTGACCCGTTTCCGGGATAGCCTGACGCCAACGTACCTGACCCTGCTGTCGCTCGTCGGGTTGGCCACTGTCGGCGGCATCGGCTGGGTGGTGGCTACTGCCGATGAGCCGGTTACAACCGCCCTGATTACGCCCTACACCACCACGACGGAGCAGGTGAACGTAGGGCGTCAGCGGATCAATGTGCAGTATCACTATGTGCACTCGCAAAACCGTGAGGCCATACAACAGGCCGTCAGGCGGGCGCTGCAACAGGGATCGCGCTGGCTGGGTACGTTCCCGACCGAAACGCTGCACATTACGGAAACACCCTTCACGACGCCGACGGTAAATCCCATTGTCGGACGCTCAGGCCGCGGACAGATACGGCTGTCGGAGCGCGACGGATGGATGACCAATACCACCCGCCTCATCGATGCTGGCTGGCTCGATATGGCCGTAACGAAACAGGTGCTGAATCAGTGGCTCGCCGCGTGCCTGAAACCAACCACCCAACCGAATGGCCTGCTGACCGACGGACTGGCCACGTACCTGGCCACGCGCATCGTGCGCCAACAACGCGGTGACGCCTGGCTGACGGCTCAACTAGCGCAGTTCGACGTCATCTACCGGCGCGGGCGCGGGCAACAAACCGACCGGGAGCCCACCATACGCAACGCCCCGGCCGCCTCGTATGTAGCGTTGGTCAAAGCGCCGCTGTCACTCACCTGCGTTGGTGAAGTCTGGGGGCACGAGGCCCTCTGTCAGCAGATTGGGCAGTATCATCGGCAGCATCCGGCTGGCAATTCGGCTGGGTACGTAACGGCCCTGCACAACGCCCTCCCCGACTCGCTCCAATACGCCGCAACGTACCTGACCGAGCGCCCTAGTTTCAGTATAGCCGTGGGTGCCATCGGGCATTACGACGACCGCCTTGGTGTGCAGATCGTCGCTCACAAATACCTCGACGATGGGCTCGGCGCCATGCAGGAGCAGCTACTCAACGACTACGTACCGCTAGCCCTGCTCGACAACCGCGGGCAGATCATCCACCGGCAACTGGTGAAGCCCTCCACCGCCGGGCGTGACGATAACGTGTTCTGGCTACCCCGGCCCAAGAACGCCGTTGCCGTGGTGGTCGATCCGCTGGGTGCCTGGTCGGATGTGAACCGATTCGATAACCGCAAAATTCTCGTTCGCCGCTGAGTCAGCGCCATTTTTTGGTTCATTTACCTTACCTTTTTAAGGCATTACGGATCGAATCGGTTGATCGCTGATACAGACACGAGAACAATGAAAACCGCTGGACTGATTGGTTTTTTCAGCCTGTTGGTAGGGATGCTGCTGACGGGTTGTTGGAGCGAACCAGCCGAGCAATCCACTGCGACCCTCGCCCCCGACCGCCCCTTGATACTGGGTACGTTCTACGTGGCCCGCATCAAGGTTTATAACAGACACAGCTGGCTGAACGATACCGAAAACGCGGCCGTTGAGCAGTTGGCCGCCAGTCTGGGCCATAGTCTGCTTCATTTCGACTCGACAGGGCGATGTCAGGCTATCTATTACGGGCGGCGCACCGAGGCCCGCTACCTGGTGCAACAAGACGACCTGCACATCCAGGATAGCACCTTTCATGGTCTGAAACTCGCCCCGAATGGCTTTTCCATGCAATTGCGCAAACGCGTCAACGGCAAACGCGTCGATCTGGAATACCGCGCCTATCGGTTGAATCTGGGCAAAGACGCCGACCGGTTTCAGTCGCTGGCCAACACCATTTTCACGAGGCCGACCGCCCCGCAGTCCGACGAGCAGATTCGGCAGCGGGTAAAGCAAACACTGACGTTCTACTCGCTCTTTTTCCGGGCCATCCACGACAGCCACATCATCCTGTTCAAGCCCGGCATCGTTAACCTACCCATCAGGTTTTACTACGGCGCGATGACCCTCACCCCGTTCTCGGCTACCGATGCCTGGACAACGCTATACTCTACCCCCGACGAAGCCCGCAAAGCCTACGCATTGCTGGAAGGGGCGGTCGCCCAAAACGGCCGTTTCCGCCACCGGCAATCCTTTGCCCTGGGTTTTTCGACGGTGCTTCATGAAACCGCCAGCCATCTATAACTCACCTCAGTCTATGCCTCACTGCCGTCCGCTGCCCCCATTCGTTGCCCTACCGCTGGCTGCTGGCACCCATTGGTTGGCCTGCCTGCTCGCTTGTTTGTTCATGCAGACGGCCCCGGCCCAATCCGTCGATTTCGAGCCGCTCATCAAGAATATTACAAAGACATACTACTGGCAGCCAAATCAGAAAGACAGCCTCCGCCTACCGTTGCTGTATGAAGGGCGGGGCTACCGGATCGAGCTTAGTCCGAACCCCATGCCGTTTACCGTCCAACAGACGACTGTCGAAACCGGCGCTGACCGTACCTACGCCGTTGCCTACTCGGTTATTTACGAAAACCGGCTAGTGAGCCTTTTCGATTCGGTGGGCTTTGTCTGCTTAACACTACCCAACCTGACGCGCGACCGCGACTATGAGAAGCGCCTCAACACGAAGCGCTTCCAATACCACTGGCTGCTCAACGGGCAGTTGGTTGGCCTTTCAAATGGCCTCTATTACGCCCTGAACAGCAAAGGCAAATGGCGTCCCTACGCCGACAACGTACCTATGGGTCGACAACCCAAACTCGCCGAAGACGACCGCTACATCGTGTTTGGGCGGAGCCACGGCGAGTGGGGTGGCACACTTTATTTTTACGACAAAGCCAGCCGGGAAACCCACCTTACCGGCATTGGCGATGCGAATACGATTTGGAAAGAAGGCGATACGTACCTGGTACTCAGCAGTTCAGGGCATATGATTGGTGGCTCTGCTCTTGCGCAAGTCAGGACACCCAACACGTTGCCTATAACTACCCTGGCCGACAAAAACGATCTGGTGGCGGGCTACGCGCTGGGAAAATTAGCCCCACCGACTGCGCCATCCGATATTCGCTTTGGGTACGTCGGCATTCAGCTCTGGTCAATGTTCACGGTGCAGGATCGGCCGCTCTATCTATTCCATTGGTTTGAGAAACCGCTGCTGGCAGAGCGGGACGGTGATGTATTCAAACTGGTCTCCCTGCTACCCTTCGATCGATTTTACCACCATAACCCCATCACGACCACCTACGGCCGCTATACGCTGATTAACTATGCAGATCAACGGGGCGAAGTGGGTTGCCTGCTGATCGACGGCCTTTTCATAACCAGACTCAGTTGGACGATCTGACAAGGCAGCGCACGTTTGACAAACCAGATAGAACGAGTTAACTCACCGTTCCTGAGCGCTATATAGCAACACCAGTCAATCAATTTATTCGCCTATTTCACTGACCCGCAAAGAAGCATTTACAAATTACAGGGTTTGATTAAGATGTCTCCCACTTCTCTTTTGTCATGAAGCCCTTCCTGAATAGCCCCGGCCTCTATCCTAAACCTGATGCCCGACAGGTCAACGTGATGATCATCGACGACAACATCGATCAGCTGGCGGTGTTGCAGCAGGCAATCAGGCAGGAACTGCCGGGCCTGAGCGTCATTCCGATAACAACCGGAACGGGGGCCATTGCTTATCTGGAAACAAACGTGCACCAGCCTGGAGCCATGCCCAAGCTTATTCTGCTCGACTTGTACCTGCCCCGGCGAGACGATGGCTGGCGCACGCTGGCCGCCATTCAGCAGTTGCCAGCTCCCTTCAACCGCATACCCGTCATCATGCTCAGCGCGTCGGATGATCAGACCGACATCCAGGACGCCTACCGGCGGGGTTGCGTAACGTACCTGATCAAACCAACTACCCGCACGGGCTGGCAAGCCTACTACGACATGCTGAAAGGGTTGGCCTGAGCAAGGCGCTTTTCAGGTACGTTGGGGGCTACAACTCCCCATCGTCCAACTTCTTCCCGACAGGTTTCTATCGGAAAATGAAATCCGTAGAATCTCCCTTTTTCAGGAACAAGCCGCCCCCGATTTTGGTCTTTATGCTGACGGGCTGCGGCCGGTCAACATAATCGCATGGGAAAACGTAAAGACGCTCACGTTCAATCTTCTGACGTCATTTTGATTGGGGCCGGTATCATGAGTGCCACCCTGGGGGTAATGCTGAAAGAGCTTAACCCCGACATTACCATTCAAATCTTTGAGCGGCTCGATCAGGCCGCGGCAGAAAGCTCCGATGCCTGGAACAACGCAGGCACGGGTCACTCGGCATTCTGCGAACTCAACTACACCCCCGAACGCGAAGACGGCACCATCGAAACCTCGAAGGCGGTGAAAATCGCCGAGTCGTTCGAGCAGTCGAAGCAGTTCTGGGCGCACCTGGTGGAAGAAGGCTTCCTGAAAGATGCCCCCAACTTCATCCGTCAGATTCCGCACATGAGTTTTGTGTGGGGCGACGACAACGTCAGTTACCTGCGTCGCCGCTACGAAGCCCTGCAACAGTCGCACCTGTTTGCCGGCATGCAGTACAGCGAGAATCCGGGGCAGATTGCCGAGTGGACACCGCTGGTGATGCAACACCGTGATCCGGCTCAGCCCGTGGCCGCTACCCGCATGGAGATCGGTACCGATGTAAACTTCGGGGCACTCACGCGGGCCATGTTCCGGCGACTGGAAGAAATGCCGGGCGTATCGATGCATTTTGCCCACGATGTGAGTGAAATCTGGCGGTCGAAATCGCTGGGCGGCTGGAAGATCCGCGTCGAAAACGTGACGACCGGCGCCGAGCGCGACGTGCACGCCAACTTTGTGTTTATCGGCGCGGGTGGCGGGTCGCTGCGGCTGCTCGAAAAATCAAATATTCCCGAAAGCAAAGGCTACGGCGGCTTCCCCGTGAGTGGGCAGTGGCTACGTTGCACCAACCGGGCCATTATCGATCAGCACCACGCCAAAGTCTACGGCAAAGCGTCGGTGGGCGCGCCACCCATGTCGGTGCCGCACCTCGACACCCGCATGATCGACGGAAAGCAGGAGCTGCTCTTTGGGCCGTATGCGGGCTTCTCGACCAAGTTCCTCAAGAACGGGTCGTATTCTGATCTGCCCAAGTCGATTCAGATGAGCAACCTCGCGCCGATGCTGATGGCCGGGATGCACAATCTGGCCTTGACCAAATACCTGATTCAGCAGGTGATGCAATCGCCCGACGACCGGCTGGCGGCCCTGCGCGAATATTTCCCCGACGCCCAGATGTCCGATTGGGACCTGGAGGTGGCCGGTCAGCGGGTGCAGGTAATCAAGAAAGACGACGAAGAAGGCGGTGTGCTGGAATTTGGCACCGAAGTGGTGAACGCCGCCGATGGCAGCATCGCGGCCCTGCTGGGTGCCTCGCCGGGTGCCTCAACCGCCGTCTCGATCATGATCGACCTGCTCAACAAGTGCTTCCCCGAGCAGATGAAGACCGAAGCCTGGCAAGCCAAGTTCCGGGAGATGATCCCGAGCTTCGGGCAGTCGCTAGCCAACGATGTGGCGCTGCTTCAGCAGGTACGCCAGCATACGGGGCAGGTGCTGGGCCTGAGCCAGTTTGAGTACACGACGTAACGCCTGTCTCTATAGTCACTCAAAAAAAGGCCTGTCCCGATAGCGGGGCGGGCCTTTTTGGGTTCAATAACGTTGGCCAAACGGGTCAGCGGCGGTCTATACCGGCAATCTGGTTCAGCAGGAAATCGCGTTTCTGTTTGGTTACCGGCACTTGCGTCCCGTCGGCCATGAGCAGGTAGCCGCCCTCCTGCCGCACAATCTTATGCAGGTACGTTGGGTTGATCAGGTGCGAATGGTGGACGCGTAAAAAACCGTTGGGTTCCAGCACTTGTTCCACTTCTTTCAGAGTTCGGCAGATCAGCAGGCTGCTGCCATTTTTCAGGAAGAAATGCGTGTAGCTCGCATCAGCCGCGCAACGGATGATGTCAGGTACGTTCACAATTTCGTGGCCTTCGTGCGTAGGCAGGGCTATGCGGCTGGGGCGTTCGGGGACCGACAGGGCGTATTGGTCACGGAAAAGGTTGAACTGTGCCTGTTGTAGCTGGCGAAGGGTTCGTTTCTGCCACAACCCGATGGCAGCGCGCAGTTCATCTTCCTGCACCGGTTTCAGCAGGTAATGCAGGGCGCTGTACTGAAACGCCCGAATGGCATATTGATCGTAGGCGGTGGTGAAAATGACATCAAAATGGAAGCTACTCGCCACCTGTTCGAGCAGTTCGAATCCGTTCATCCGGGGCATCTCAATATCGAGAAACAGCAGATCGAACGGGGTGTATCGAATAAACTCGACCGCCGCCTCGGGCTGATTGAACGTGGCCAGCACCTGCACGTCCATATTCAGCTTGCGCAGCTTCATGGCGAGTAACTCGGTAGCGTGCTTTTCGTCGTCGATCAGAATAACAGTCATAGCTGGGTGTAGGTTGGGGCGGTTACGGGCACGGAAGCCGAACTGAGCCGGTACGTAATCCGGACGATCGTACCCGATTGCCCGTTCTGGCTGAGGTCGATTAGTTGCACGTTGAGTTGGGCGGGGTAATTTCGATTAAACAGATCGATTCGCTGCTGGGTGATACTCATGCCCAACGACGTACGACGGGTAGACAGGCGGCTTTTCAACTGCCCGGCCGCCTCGCGCCCAATGCCATTATCCTCAATGTCGAACTGGATAAGCGTGCTTGACACCAGCATGACCCGTACCCACAGCCGCTTATCGGGCCGGAGGCTGTGCTGAAGGCCGTGCCAGATCGCGTTCTCGACAAACGGTTGCAGCAACAGCGGCGGAATAATGACATCATCCTGATCAACAGCCGAGTCTACCTCGATCGTGTACCGAAAATTCTCGTCGAACCGACTGCTTTCCAGTTCCAGGTACAGCTTCAGCCCGGTCAGTTCTTCCGACAGCCGGACGGTTTCTTCATTGGAATGATTGAGGATAAGCCGCAGCAACCGCGAAAAATTCGACAGGTAGCGGGTGGCGTTGGCTTCGTCGCCTTTCAGCACAAAATATTCGATGGTATTCAGGCTGTTGAACAGAAAATGCGGGTTCATCTGGCTTCGTAAGGCCAGCATTTCTACCTCGGCCAGGCGTTTTTCGTAGGCCGTTCGCTGCTCGATTTCCTCCACATACGCCTGCTGACTGGCCAGCCGCTCCCGATCGACCAGCCGGATACGATGTGCCAGCGCCAGCGCAAAGACAATGATTTCGAGCAGCACGCCCAGCGGCAGCATGAGCAGGTTATCGACAAAACCGGGCAGGGAGGTGTTCTTCAAAATCAGCTCTGCCGCTCGCAACGACGCCAGCACGCCAATCGCCGTGAGCAACACGTTGCCCAGTACCACGTAACGGGTCAGGATAGACGGGACTCGCCGAAGCAGCCAGACCAGCACGCCGATGTGCACCGAAACAAACACGATTCGGCAAAGCCAGAAATTGAGTTGATACAGGCCCCCATCGTTGGTCAGCATCAGCAACGTACCCGACAGCAGGCTGTAGCCCACGGCGGCCCGGCCCCAGTTGCGCAGTCGCCGGGCCGCCACCGGATGCGTAGCGGTTAGGTTCAGTAGCTCGACCAGAAACAACATATAGGCCCCCCACCCCGACCAGACAACGAATTCGAGGGCGTGGAACCGGACCAGGGGTATACCAGCAAGCAACTGACCAACAGGCGTATAGGTACGCGTTTTCAACAGTGAATACACGCAGCCGGCCAGTACGTATAGGGCATAATACCCATACAATGCCTGCCCGTATTGGGCGTAAATGAGCACGACGAACAGCAGAAAAAACAGTAGCCCACCCTGTACCCACGACCGATACTGGAGTTCGGGCAGGTTGCGCCGATATTGGCGTGCAATCTGCTGAACATGGTATAATTCGGTTTCAAGCCGCAGATCCACCACAGGTCGGGGCAGGTCGGCCTGGGTCAGCGCGGGTAAAAAGCCCGGCTGCCGAGCCACCCGAATCAGCAGCAGACGGGTTTGGCCAGCACCTATGCTCACCGGAATATACTGATCGTCGCTGAGGTCGGCCCAACGCTGCCGGGGAACCATTGTGCCGCATTGCAGCGAGTCGGTCAAGTGGTTGTCGGGCGTAAGCAAATAGACCGTTACAGTTTGGTTCGTAGCGGCGAACAGGTACGTTGTCCGGGCCGAATCGGTATCATTTTTCACCCACTGCCGCACCCAGTAGGCCGACCGCGCCGAGGTCCGCAGATCGGGCGTCAGGCGAGTGGTGGCCGGCTGCCGATACGCACTCTGCCAGCTCACACCGGGGTCGGTGATGGTCAGATAACTTTGGTCGCGCAGGTACGTATACCCACGCACCAACTGGCTCAGAGTCAGCGTGTCTGATGGGCGCGGCGACGGGTTGGCTCGGCTGAACCCAGACAAACACAGCAGGAAAAGAAGGAGCCAACGCACCATAGCGTAGTAATCAGGGGCTATCAATACAATACTACGAAAAGGCACTGACCGGCAAAAGGCAAACCCACTGATGCCCAATACAGGTAAACCAACCGGTCATTTCAGTCGATAAGAGACCCAATTCGACCGTTCGCTCAGTGGTTTACTCAAATACGAGTAGCGCACACTCAAACCACTGTACTATTAACTAATTTGTTATTCAGGCTACTGATGCGTTAATATTTGCCGGTGATTAATACGCTAAAATCAACGGATTATGCATCAGATGAGACTGGCCGGACTGGCTTTCGTCAGTATACTCAGCTTGACAGTCGCTCGTGCCCAGGTGCGGGTGTCTGACCCCAAACAAACGGTTGAACGCAACGTCGAATATCGGGTCAATAACAAGGTAGACCAGGGCATAAACCGGGGGCTGGATAAGGTAGAAGAGGGCATTGGCAACATCTTCAAAAAGAAAGACAAGAAAGCCAAAGACCCCAAGCCAGCCGACGAAGCCGACGTACAAACTACTGATAACCAGACCAACGCACCCGGCGATCAACCCGCGGCGGGGCCGAACGCCGGGTCATCGGCAGGCAGCGCGGGTGGTCGTGATGAACCACGCCCCCTGAAAGCATACAGCAAATTTGATTTTGTAGCGGGCGAAAACGTACTGGCCTACGACGACTTTGCAACCACAAACGTGGGCGACTTCCCCCTGGGTTGGAACACCAATTCAACGGCCGAACTGGTCACGCTGGAAGGCAAGCCCGGCAAGTGGCTATTCATGTCGAAAGACGGCTTTTTCCAGCCCGAATACGTCAAGGAAATGCCCACCAATTTCACGTTGGAGTTTGACGTGTTTACGCGCTACAATTCCAACAACCTGCTGACCTACAGTTTGTATTTGTCGGCGGTGGACAGTCCCAAAAAAGACCTGGCCAATCAATACATTCAGGACGGTATTTATTTTGAATGGCACCCGTGTGGTGGGGGCAAGTTCATTGTTTACGAAAAGAGCGAAGAGGTCAATAAAAATGAAGGACTGAATTTGAAAGAGTTTGATTGTGGTGACGATTATTCAAAACCGTCCTTCGTGAAGTTTTCGATCTGGCGACAGAAAACACGCTTGCGCATCTATGCCAATGAAACCAAGGTCCTGGATATTCCGCAGGCTTTCGATCCCAAACTCAAGTACAACGCGTTCAAGTTTGGAACGGCCTACATGAATTACGCCACCGCCGACAACAAGGATGAGTTTATGGTCGCCAACCTGCGTTATGCCGTCGGTGCGCCCGATACCCGCGCCAAACTCATCACGGAAGGTAAGTTCAGCACGACGGGTATTCTGTTTGATATTAACTCCGATAAAATCCGGCCCGAGTCGTATGGGGTGCTCAAAGAGATTGGAACCGTCCTGAAAGAAAACGCCGGGGTACGTGTAAAGATCATTGGCCATACTGATTCCGACGGCGACGATGCCAGCAATCTGGCGCTCTCGAAACGGCGGGCGGCTTCGGTAAAAGTGGCTTTATCAACTGAATTTGGCATCGACGCCAGCCGACTCGACACCGACGGTAAAGGTGAAAGCGCCCCCGTTGGCTCCAACACCACGCCCGAAGGCAAAGCCAACAACCGGCGCGTCGAATTCCTGAAACTCTAGGCCGATATCCTTCGATGAAACCATACGCTCTACTGCTGGGTACGTTGTCGTTGTCGCTGACCGCCTTTGCACCCGGCGACTGCCTGCTCACGTACCAGACCCGGCTCGACCAACTGCTCCCCAAAGCCACCATCGAGAAAATCTATGGCAAAAGCCTGTCAACGGCGAAACTGGAGTACCGCAAATCGGCTAAATACCCAAAATATGATTCCTATCAGTACAGTTGGCCCAGCGACCGGACGGTGACGATAAAAGTCGGTTTCGGCAGTGGGTCCGTGACTGCACCCGACCAAAATGTTATCGGCCTATCGTGGCTCGATCAGTTTGAAGCCAACCGCTATCCCGACCCCCTGAAGCGTTTCCGGCAGTTTTATCGCACACCCACCGAAGCCGAGAAAAAGCAGATGGCCGAGCTGCTCGACAAGGAACTGGCCAAACGAGGCCACGGCACTGGCGACCGTAAAACGGGCGCGGCCGTGGGGGGCACGCTGGCCAACAACACGGTTTACGAAGACGTGGCGGGCATCGGCGACGCAGCGGCCTGGCAGGTGACCGACAAAAAACTGGTGGTGCTGAAAGGCCGGACTACATTTCAGGTTCACGCCAACGTCAGCGCCGACAAAAGCATCAACCTCAGTCTGGCCAAAAAACTAGCCGCCGACGTGCTGGCCAAATGCAACTAACCGGCCCAACTCCATGACCATCTACTCGTTTGTCGGCGGCGTTGCCCTGTGGCTAACCACCCTGCCCGTCACCCAGGCTCAGCGGATCGAAATTATCAAGCCAGAGCGCACCGGGAAAGACATTGTACTGACCCGCCCCACGTTTTCGGCCCGGCCCGAAGCCATTCCCGCCGAAAATGGTCTGTACCGCTTCACCCATTACCTGGTGGTGGCCTGCAACGACGATCAGTCGGGCGAGGGAGGCGAGGTGTCGCAGTACCTGAACATCAACAACGGGCTGATCGGCTTTTTCCCGGACAACCTGCTGACCATGACCAAAGGGCAGTTACCCACTGGCGATGGCGAAATAGATTTCTGGGCCATTTTACCCAGCATGACCCAGCGGATGTTTATCAAATCGCCTGAGCGGGGGAAGATGCTGGTACAAATGACGGCTGGCGATGGTATGCAGACAACCACGACTGCCCGGTTCGATGCCTGGAATCAGGGGGATATGTTTTGGCGAACGGCGAAGGTGATCAAGAAAACGACCCTGCCCGCCCGGCTTATTGAAGGCAATGCCAAACCAATTCCGGTCGAGATTTACGAAGCCACCGGTCCCGAAGGCCGGGTGAATGTGTGGCTTATCGACCTGGGATTGGCCACCGGGCAGTATGCTCCCCTGAAAACGAACCACGCCGCAGTGGGTATGGGCGGCATCGGCTTGTTGATGAACCATTTTAATAAACATGTTTATCTGGTGTTTCAGGTCAACGATGTCCCCAACACCAAGGGCTGTCGGCTGGTGACGTTTTACCCGAAAGCGCGGCAGTTTTCGGGAGCGGGCTACAAGCCGTTCGGCGATCTGATGCTAGACAAACTGGCCGACGCGCAACGTGAACAACAAAAAGAGCAGGCGGAACAACTAGCTGCCGACGACGAAGAGACCGATGCGCAGCTCCGCGAACTACGTCGGCAAGCCCGCGAGCTGGGGGCTGCCATGCAGAAAAAAGTTGCCGATGGAGCCACCAATGCCGCGATGCTCAACGACCTGAGCGAAGTGAACCGCACCACCATGGCGATGGCCACCAACGTGGACGATCAATACAAGATGGCCGACATCGAGTTGAAGATTGCGCGGCGACGGCTGGAAATTGAACTCGATCAGATGCGGGAAGACAGTGACCCTGAAGCCGAAAAACGCCGCCGCGCCATCCGGGAGAAAATGCGTTGTGGGGAACAGCAACGCGTGCTCTGGCAGGAGCATCGGCAAAACGCGGCCAAGCTGAAAAAGCAGTTTGAAGGCCGCGAAACCGATTACGATTGCCAGGAAAAAATGGGCCAACTCTCGACCCGGTTTTATACCCGGCTAGCGCAGGTTTGCCGGTAACACGACCCCTAGTTTTCAATCAACCATGACCAGAATCATCCTGTTTCTTGCCCTGCTCACGGGTTCTATTGCCCTTCGCGCGCAGGATTGCGGCAGTTATTTCGCCTTTCAGAAAGGGCTGAAATTTGAGTTGACCAGTTACGACAAAAAAGACAAACCGGCCGCCTTACTCAAGTACCAGATTATTGATTACAAGCCTGTTAACGGCGGCACCTCGCTCGTTTTTTCCAACGAAACCTACGATCCCAAAGGCAAGCTGCTGGCCAAAGGGGAATCATTCGGCAAGTGCATCGACGGGAGTTACTACACCGACGTCAGGAACATCAGTTCCGACATGATTCCGAAAGCGGCCAACCTCCGCATGGACATTACCGGTGATCAGTTAACGTACCCAGCCAAGCTCAACGTGGGCGACAAACTGAACGATGCCAGCGTTACCGTAAAATCGAGCCTGGAAAGCGGCATGACCCTGATGACGCTGACCGTCAACATCGTTGATCGGCAGGTGGCCGGGATGGAAACCGTTGAAACCCCGGCAGGTACGTTCGACTGCGTGAAGATCACGTACACCATAAACATGCGGCTGATGGGCAACCGCACGTTGAAAGGAACCGAGTATCTGGCTAAAGGAATCGGCGTGGTGAAGTCGGAACAGGTCAATGAGAAAGGCCAGAAACAGTCGTCGATGATGCTGACCAAACTGGAAAAATAAGTCACCCATGACCAGGTACGTTGCGGTGTTGCTGTTGCTTACGCAGGTAGGCGTGGCGCAGGGAGTCATCAAATTCAATGAGTTACTGACATTTAGCCACAATCAGAACGGGAAGGCACGCGAGACAAGCGTGTACCTCGACCGGAAAACATCGACCTGGTTATTCACCAACGACGACTCGTTTGGCGGCACCACCGAGGGCGTGTCGTTTGTCGTGGCTTACCCCAACGGAACGTACCTGTTATGCAGCACCGACGACAGCAACGCCAACGTCTGCCAGCGGTTCAGGAGAACGGCAGCCCTCCGCCATACCAAAGCTGTTTCGGGCAAACCAACGGGCAAACGGGCACAGTTTGGCGCTAATAAATACGGTTGGCCAGTGCTGTCGGGCTCGGCTTTTCAGCTTCAGGCGGGGTGGATGAGTCTGGATACGTACCTGGCTACCGTGCCCTTCAACTGCTATCCGCTCTACGCTTACAACACGCTGCCAGAGCTGGAAATCGGGCTCCCTATTTTTCAATCAGTCGATTACACCGCGATACTCCCGCGTAACCAGCTGGTACTTTCCGAAGCGATGCCGGGTGGTGTACGGCTGAAAAGCCTATCACCAACGGAGTATGCTATCGACCTCAGCAGCTACCGGATAGCCGACGCAAAACGATGATGCGACCACCGACAAATCGGAAACTAATTTGATGGTGTCGCTGAAAGGTCGGCTGGCTCGCTACAGTACCACCCTCGACAGTGCCGGGTCGGGGCGGTTATTTATAGCCAACACAGACTTCGTTTTCCTGAGTAACCTGCCAGTTGGCCGATACCACACCCACGCCGGTCGGCTTCAGGTACGTTGGCTTACGCGGCGGGAAAGCTCGAGTATACGACAAACTACCTGCGATTTACGAAAATGGCAACTTTGTTAACTCCGTCGAATAAATCCGGCGGGGTTTTTCTTGTTTTAGCGCCCGTTGTTTCGGTATTTGGGGAGCTATGCGCTTCCTCTTTTTTCTGTGTTGCCTTACTCAACAGCTTATACCTGGTTTTGGGCAGACGGCCCGCCCTGACACGGCTTTTCGGCACGAATCGATCCAATTGGCCCTGCAACGGGCGGCGCTGGCCGACTCAAGCACCGATGGGCTGTTCAACGGTTCGCAATACCTGGGGCACGACCGGCGGCTTCGCGGCCACGCCTACTTCGTCACCGACAGCGCCATGCCCGGTCGGGTTGAAGCGGGCGGCAACGCCTATGCCCTTCCGATTCGGTATGACCTGGTCAATGATGCGCTGGTAGCCGACCACCGGGCCGGTTACTGGATGGTGCCCCGAGGCGAAACCGTTCAGTCGTTCAGCCTGCTGAATCACACCTTCATTCGGCTTATCGACACCACCCAATCGCGCCTGCCCGAGGGGTATTACGACCTGCTCTACGACGGTCCTTCCCGCCTGCTGGCACGCCACACCAAACGCATTCAGATAAGCTCCGTGCCAAGCAGCTTCGGCGAATACCTGTCGAACACAGCCTACTACATCCGCCGACAGGGTCAGTACGTGAAAGTAGGGTCCCGAAAAGCACTGGTGAAACTGCTGGCCGACCGGCGGAAAGAGCTAACGGCCTATGCCCGCGAGCAGAAGGCGCGTTTCAAGGAAGACCCGGAACTGGCCCTTCAGGCACTGGCTCAACGATACGACGAATTAAACAAGCCCCAATGACCCACTTTTACCGTCTCTTTTTTGTCGTAGTCTGTTTGGGTGTGGGGCCATGGGCCTGGGCTCAAACCAAGCTCACGGTCAGCGGGTCGTTTGCCGGTGTGCCGTTTGAGCAATTTGCGAAGCAGGTGGAAGCCCAAACGCCTTACCGGTTTTTCTACGCCCGGCGCGATGTCGACAGTCTTCAGGTACGTGTGCAGGCGACCAATCAGCCGTTGGCCGCGCTGCTTAATCAGGTGCTGGCGGGCACCAACCTGCGCTTCGCCATCGACCGGCAGCAGCGGGTATTCATCACCGTCGAGCAGGCGATCCGTACCGAACTGCCGCCCAATTTCTTTGATCAGGGTGCGGGAAATGGGTCGGGCGATACGGTGGCGGTCGAATTTGGGGCCGCGCGCGACCAAGCCCGGTTGTCGCTGGAAAGCCGGGTGGTGGAGATTGGGCAGCGGGCCAACGCCGGCCGGAGCGGCAACGCCACCCTGGCGGGCCGGATCCGGA
The DNA here is from genome assembly GCF_041321105.1 of Fibrella musci. Taxonomy (NCBI): domain Bacteria; kingdom Pseudomonadati; phylum Bacteroidota; class Cytophagia; order Cytophagales; family Spirosomataceae; genus Fibrella; species Fibrella musci. Next base: position 472,073 of record NZ_JBGGWD010000001.1, read on the forward strand.
ACGCCACCACGGGCGAACCGGCCGTGGGCGTAACTGTCATGCTCGACAAACCCCGCACGGGCGTGGTGACGAATGCGTATGGTTATTACAGCCTGCCCATGCCGCGCGGCCGACACGAGCTGACGTTTCGGAGCATTGGCCTGCTCGACACAAAGCGGCAGGTCGTGATCTGGAGCGATGGCAAACTCGACCTCGACATGGACGAGGTAGTGGTGCCCCTGCGCGAGGTAACCATCAACTCCCGCAAAGATGTAAACGTGGCCAGTACGCAGATGGGCTCCGAACGGCTCGACATCAAGACCATCAAACAGGTACCTACGGTGCTGGGTGAAGCCGACCTCATCCGGGTGGTGCTGACCCTGCCGGGCGTGAAATCGGTAGGCGAAGGCACCGTCGGTTTCAACGTGCGCGGGGGCTCGGCGGGGCAGAACCTCATTCTGTTCAACGACGCCACGATCTACAATCCGTCGCACCTGTTCGGCTTCTTTTCGGCCTTCAACCCCGATATCATCAAAAGCGTTGACCTGTATAAGAGCGCCATTCCGGCCCGGTTTGGGGGTCGGCTGTCGTCGGTACTCGATATTGCTACCCGCGACGGTAACAAGAAAAAATGGGTGGGCGCGGGCGGCGTAGGTCCCGTTACGGGGCGGCTCACGCTGGAAGGGCCACTGATTACCGACAAAACGTCAATCCTGATTGGCGGGCGCACTACCTACTCCGACTGGCTGCTGCGGCAATTACCCAACGGCACATACAACAATGGGCAGGCCGCTTTTTACGACGTCAACCTGGGCATCACCCACGAGGCGAGCGACAAAAACAGCTTCTACCTGACGGCCTACCTCAGCCGCGACCAGTTCAAGATCGGCGGTGACAGCCTGTATACGTACCAGAATCAGGTAGTATCGGCCAAGTGGAAGCACATTTTCTCCAACAAGCTCTATGCCGTCACGACGGGTACGTATAGCCGCTATAACTACGGTGTATCGAGCGACAAAAAACCCACCGAAGGCTTCCGCTTTGGGTTCGACATTCGGCAGAGTGCCGCCAAAATCGACTTTGCCTATTTCCCAAACCCAGCCCACGTGGTCGATTTTGGCATTGGCACTACGCACTACAGCCTACGGCCCGGCAACCTGCAACCAACGGGCGAGGCCTCGTTGATTCAGCCGTCGGTAGTACCCAACGAGCAGGGCCTTGAAAACGCCGTGTACATCAACGACCGGTTCGACGTGACGCCCCGGCTGTCGATCAATGGAGGGCTGCGCTATTCGCTGTTCATGAACCTTGGCCCAAGCCGCGTCTTTACCTACGCCCCCAACCAGGCTCGCAGCGAACGCACCATCACCGACACGCTCCAGTACGGCCCGGGAAGTGTGGTATCTACCAACGGGGGGCTGGAATACCGGCTGGGCGTGCGCTACCTGATTACTGACAACCTGTCGGTGAAAGCGAGCTACAACCGCATGCGCCAATACCTGCACATGCTGTCGAATACGGTGGCGGTTTCGCCGCTCGATATCTACAAGCTGAGCGACACGTACCTGAAGCCGCAGGTGGGCGACCAGTACTCGCTCGGTTTTTACCAGAACCTGCGGGCCAGCACCATCGAACTGTCGGTGGAAGGGTATTACCGCACCCTGCAAAATCAGCTCGATTTCCGGAGCGGGGGTACGTTGCTGCTCAACCAGCACCTCGAAACCGATCTGGTGAATGCCGAAGGCGTGGCCTATGGTGTGGAGGTGATGCTCAAAAAGCAAAGCGGCAAGCTTAACGGCTGGCTCAGCTACACCTATGCCCGCTCGCTGCTGCGCACTGTAACGCCCTACACGGCCGAGGCCGTCAACAATGGCAGCTATTATCCCAGCAGCTACGACAAACCCCACGACGTCACACTGATTGGCAATTACAAGATCAACCGGCGGCTGAGCATCTCGGTCAATGCCACTTACAGCACCGGTCGACCCATTACGCTGCCGCTGGCACGCTACGTCGTCGATGGTACCGAGCGGGTTTATTATTCGGAACGCAACCAGTACCGCATCCCGGATTATTTCCGCACCGACCTGTCGCTGAACATCGAAGGCAACCACAAAATCAGGAAACTGGCGCACAGTTCCTGGACGCTGGGCGTCTATAACCTGACCGGCCGCCGCAATGCCTATTCGGTCTATTTCACGTCGGTGAACGGGCGTATCCGGGGGTATCAACTTTCCATCTTTGGCCAGCCCATTCCAACGCTGACCTACAATTTTCGCTTCTGACATGCGCCTAACCTGGGATGCCTGCCGTGTGCTGGCTCTGTTCTTACCGATCCTGCTCGACAGCTGCGTAGACCCCTACCGGCCACCCGAGATTACGGCCCCCAACCGGTATCTGGTTGTCGACGGGGCGCTGACCAACGGCGTCAGCGTGATCAAGCTGTCGCGTACGCAAAATCTGGAAGAGCCCCGTACCGCGGCACCTGAGCTTAAGGCCACGATCCGGGTCGAAGCAACCGACGGCGCCACCTACGCCTTCACCGACCGGGGGCAGGGCACTTACGCTCTCGAATCGACGTCACTGGTACAGGGTAAAACGTATCGGGTGCGGATCAAAACCACGGCGGGGAGCGAGTACCAGTCGGAGCTGATCACCATCCGGCCCACGCCCAAAATCGACAGCATCAGTTGGGCGGTCGAAAACAACGGCGTGCAGATTTACGTCAATACCCACGACCCGGCCAACCAGACGCGCTATTACCGCTGGAATTACGAAGACACCTTCGAGTTCCGCACGCCTTACCAGTCGCCCTACGCTTTTGTCAACAATAAAGTAGTCCAGCGGGAAGGCCCCGACCTGAACCACTGCTGGCGCACCGAGGCGTCGACCCGCATTCTGTTGGGCTCGACAGCGCGGCTGTCGCAGGATGTGGTGCAGCGGGCGCCGTTGCTTTTCATCCCGGCCAGTTCGCCTAAACTGGCCATTCGCTACAGCCTGCTGGTGCGACAGTTTGCGCTGTCGCCCGAAGCCTACACCTATTGGGATAATCTGCAAAAAACGACCGAGCAACTCGGTAGCCTGTTTGATCCGCTCCCCTCGCAGGTGGGGGGTAATTTCACCTGCCTGACCAACCCCACCGAGCCGGTGCTGGGTTTTCTGGAAGGGCATACCCTAGAAGAGCGCCGGGTCTTTATCAATCGCCCCGCTTCGCTCTCGCTTGATCTGGTTCGCACGGGCTACGAAGGCTGTTTTCTCGACACCATTCCGAAACCCCGACAGCCCCTGATCAATTTTCTGGGGCCGGTTGGCGGCTACGCGGTCGTGTCGCTCATTCCGGGCAGCGAAGGTAGCTACATCGCCACGGGCGTCGCCTGCACCGACTGCCGGGACCGGGGCACCATTGTCAAACCCGCCTACTGGCCCTAGTTCTGTTTAACAACGTACCCAACGCACTCGATGTCTACCATGCTGCCCGTTTTCCTGAACCGCCGAACACACCTGGGTTGGCTGGGCCTGTGCCTCGCCATGCAGTCGGCGCTGGCGCAACCGCTGACGCAGGTACAGGCGCGGTTCGACACGTACCGGAAGCAATACCTTCAGGAAAAACTATACGTACACACCGATCAGTCGGCTTACCTGCCGGGCGAAACCCTCTGGTTCCGTCTGTTCTACGTCGATGGCTCACAGCATAAACCGCTGTCGGTGAGCAAAGTGGCTTATATCGAACTGATCAATACCGAGCAGCGGGCGGTGCTTCAATATACCGTTTCGCTGGGCGACAAAGGCGGCAATGGGGCCATGAACCTGCCTATGTCGCTGCCGTCGGGTACGTATGTGTTGCGGGCCTACACGCAATGGATGCGGGGAAGCAGCCCTGATTTTTTCTTTGAAAAGGTCATTACCCTCGTCAACCCGTTTCGCAAGCCCGATCTGCCGTTCAAGGCGGATACACTTGCCTGGTCGGTGCAGAGCTACCCCGAGGGCGGGCAATTGGTGGCGGGCCTGCCTGCTACCGTAGCCGTGCAGGCTACCGATACCAAAACGGGCCGGGGTGCGGCGTATCGGGGCGTCGTGCTGACGCAGGCCAACGATACCGTGGCGCGGTTTAACGCCCATCGGTTTGGGATAGGTACGTTCCGGCTGACGCCCGCCCCCAACACCACTTACCGCCTGCGCCTCACCGATGAGCGGGGCCGCACGGTGGTTCGCCCGATCTCGTTGCCCATAGCGACTAAAGGCTATTCGATGCAGGTTGAAGCGGGCCAGCAGGAGCAGCTTCAGATCACGGTCCGGAGCAACGTACCTGACCAAACCAATCCCGATGTGTTTCTGCTCGGCCATACGCGACAAGTGATCGGGGTAAGCGAACGGCAGATACTGCGCGACGGGCAAGCTACGTTTACGGTGCCTTTGCAGCAGTTAGGTGAGGGCATTTCGCACCTGACCGTGTTTGACGCCACCGGACAGCCCGTTTGCGAACGCCTCTGGTTCCGCCAGCCCAAAGCGGCGCTGACGGCTCAGGTAACGACCGACAAAGGCACCTACGCCGGCCGGGCGCCCGTGGCCCTTTCCCTCGTTACCAGTCGTCCCGATGGCGGGGCAACGATTGCCGATGCGTCGGTAGCGGTATTTCGGCTCGACTCCCTCGCCCCGCTCGACCCGGTTAACCTACCCGAATACCTCTGGCTGACCTCTGATCTGCACGGTGTCGTTGAAAACCCGGCCTATTACCTGACACAGACCGGCCGCGAGGCTGATGTGGCCCGCAATAACCTGATGCTGACGCACGGCTGGCGCCGTTTTCGGTGGGATGCGGTGCTGAATCCGCCCCAAAGCACCACGCTGGTGCTGCCCGAATCGCGGGGACTCACCGTCCGGGGGCGCGTGCTGAACAACCGCACCGGCCAACCGGCGGCCGACGTGGCCACCTTTCTTTCGGTGCCGGGTCAGGGGGCCCGGTTATACAGTCGGCGCAGCGATGCCGCTGGGTACGTTCGGTATGAGTTGCCGGAGTTGGTGGGGCCGCACGAACTGGTGCTGCAACCCACGCAAGCCGATAGCAGCTACCGCGTTGAACTGCTCAGCCCCTACGCCGAAGCAAGTGCCACCACGCCGCTGCCTCCGTTTGATCTGGCTCCCACGCTGCGCGACGCGCTGACGACCCGCAGTTTGACCATGCAGGTACAGAACCATTATTTCGCCCCGCCCCTACCCGGCCCACAAGCCGACAGCAGTACGTTTTACGGCCGCCCCGACGAACATTACCGGCTGGACGCCTACACGCGGTTTCAGACGATGGAAGAAGTCTTGAGCGAGTATGTGCCGGGCGTGGCGGTGAAACGGCTTTCGGGCGGTCGATTTGCCCTGCGCGTGAATAACCTGCCCGGCAAAGCCTTCTTCGACGACCCGCCGCTAATGCTGATCGACGGAGTGCCTGTTTTCGATCCCGACCAACTCATGGCCATCAGCCCGCTGAAATTCCGAACGCTCGACGTCATGACGAGCCGCTACTTTCTGGGGCCGCTGGCGTACTCGGGGATACTCAACCTCAACTCCTACAAGCAGGATCTGGCCGGTTACCGCCTCGACCCCAAAGCGGTGGTGCTCGATTACGATGGTCTTCAGGCGCGCCGCGAATTTGCCGCTCCCAGCTACGGCACTGCGGTGCAGCAGGCCAGCCGCCTCCCCGATCTCCGGCAGTTGCTCTACTGGAACCCGCAGGTAATGACCAGTGCCGCAGGAAAAGCCGGCCTCACGTTTTACTCGTCGGATCAGGCGGGGCGCTATCAGGTGGTGGTGCAGGCCCTCACCGCCGACGGCCACTTTACGACCGCCAGCCATACCTTTACGGTTCAGGACGTAGCGCATTGATCGCCCTTCCACCGGTTACCGTTTTTTATCTATGACCTTACCCGCCACCCTCAACACCACGTTGCTGTTGAGCCTAACCTGCGTGACGTTGGCCGTCGCCCAGCGAAAGACGGCTCCGAAAGAAGCGCCTTACTTCCCGACGGCGCAGGTCTGGCAGCATAAGCTCCCCGCCCAGCTCGGCCTCAGCACCGGCGCTATTCAGGAAGCTATTGCGTTCCATCGGGCCAACGAGATAAAAAACCCGCGCAGCATGGAACAGTCGCACTACCAGACGTTCGGCAAAGAGCCCTACGGCTACGCGATTGGCCCTTTTGCCGACCGCGGCGAACCGTCGGGGCTGATCGTGTACAAAGGCTATATCGTGGCTGAATGGGGCGAACCGCAACGCTGCGACATCACCCACAGCGTAACCAAGAGTTTTCTCTCAACGGTTGTAGGCCTGGCCGTCGACCGGGGCCTGATTCGGAGCGTAACCGATACCGTGGCCAGGTACGTCCCCCCTATCGAGCTATACGGGCAACCCGTAGCGCGGCCCGCCGATGATTTTGGCCAGCCTGAACTGCTCACGCCGTTCGAGACGCCCCACAACCGCACGCTTACCTGGGACCACATGCTCCGCCAGACCAGCGACTGGGAAGGCACCCTTTGGGGCAAACCCGACTGGGCCGACCGCCCCGACCCCGACCCCGCCAAGTGGCTCAACCGCCCGCGCAACGTACCTGGCACCGTCTACGAGTATAACGATGTACGCGTCAACGCGCTGGCGCTGGCGGCTACCAGTGTGTGGCGCAAACCGCTGCCTCAGGTGTTGAAAGAACAACTAATGGACCCCATTGGCGCGTCGAACACCTGGCGCTGGACGGGTTACCGCAATGCCTGGATCGTGCTCGACGGGCAGCCGGTGCAGTCGGTCAGTGGCGGTGGGCATTGGGGCGGCGGGATGTTCATTAATGCCTACGATATGGCCCGGTTTGGTCTGCTCACTCTACACAAAGGCAACTGGAACGGCCGACAACTCCTCTCAGAGCAGTGGATCGCGCAAGCCACAACGCCCACCCCGGCGCAGCCCACCTATGGCTACATGAACTACTTCCTGAACACCGACCGCAAGCTGCTTCCTTCAGCACCGGCCAGCAGTTTTTACCACCTCGGCAACGGCACCAACATGGTCTACGTAGATCCCGAACACGATCTGGTGATGGTCGTCCGCTGGATCGATAACAAAGCCCTGGATGGCATCGTAAAACGGGTGCTGGCCGCCATCGATTAAGTCATTCACCAGCATCGGCTTGCCAGCCAACAGTAAACCATACACGTTAAACGTCAAACGATCATGACTACCCCCGACGAAAACTTCGCGGCCCTTGGCCTCCAGCTCCCACCCGCTCCCGCCCCCAAAGGCGTTTATAAACCCTGCCTGATTGTGGGCAACTTCATTTACGTTTCGGGGCACGGCCCGTATATGCCCGGACGCGGGACCGCCGACGACAGCCTGATGACTGGCCGTGTAGGCTCGGAGGTCGACATGGCCTTTGGGAAAGCCGCCGCGCAGCAAACCGGTCTGGCCATTCTGGCGACTCTCAAGGCGGCGCTCGGCAGCCTCAACCGCATCAAACGCGTGGTGAAAGTACTGGGCATGGTGAATGCTGTGCCGGAATTTGGCGAACACCCCAAAGTCATTAACGGCTGTAGCGAGCTCTTCCTACAGATTTGGGGCGAAGAAAACGGCGTCGGGGTACGTTCCGCCGTCGGCATGGGCTCGTTACCCGGCAACATCTCCGTCGAAATCGAAGCGATGTTCGAACTGACGGAGTAATCGACATACATACAGCCTAAAAACGTGTTAGAAGCGTTTTTAGGCTGTATGTATACCTGACACGTAACTTCTGATCAGATAGCCTACATTTTTACTCATTTATTCACCAAAATAATCATTATCCATACGCTTAATCTCGTAAGTCTGCTGCACAGTGACACCCAAATTATAATCAATCATCAACTGAGCTAATTGCTCGCCATCGATCAATACAATCTTCGTTTCGTTTCTGGGTACGTAGTCAGTAGCTTCTCTAGTGAAACTTGATGTTGTGATAAAAACACCTTTCTTGGCGCCTTGTCCAGCTAAAGCACCTACGAACTTGTGCAGCTCGGGTCGACCGACTACATTCCCCGGCGCCCATTTTTTGGCCTGAATATATATAATATCAAGACCTAGTTTATCCTCCTTGATAGTCCCATCAATTCCCTCATCCCCACTTTTACCGATCGCCTTTCCCGCGTCTTTGATTGACCCACCGTAGCCCATTTTCACCAGTAATTCAACAACCAAACGTTCGAAAAAAGCCGGAGTGAGAGAAACAATTTTATTCAGCAATTCCTGAGCCAAGGTCTTACGAATATTTTGATATGAATTCTCAAGTGTCTCTTCAGGCGTTTGTGTAGTAATTTCGTCGATAGATGTCAGTAGATCGTTCCCGTTGTCAGATTTTTTTGGAGTTTGAAATTCCACAAACTCTGGAAATTGTCGCAACAGCCTATTGTCAATCTTGAGCGGTTTCTGATTTAAAACCGATATTCCTCTATCAGTAATTACAATGGTTGCACGTTTTGGTGATTCAAGCAATCCAGCTTTTTTTAAGTATGTCCTTGCCCAGCCCACCCTACTACCAAACACAAAAGTTTGCCCACTTGGAAGCAACTCACTTTTTTCCTCTTCTGTTAGCTTAAATTGACCTCCAAGAGCGTCAACTGCATCACTAAGTTTATACTCCCGCCCATCAGAAACGTGTTTTAGGAGGGGGAGCATAAGTGTTTGGTAATCAGGAATAGGCATTTAGGAGTAACGAGTAAAAGTTAACAATAAAAAATCGGTGACGTCGCCGCCAGCCGATTTTGATGCAAACTAACCATAAAAGTTAACTTGTTTTACCACTTCTACTACGTCGACTGGGGTTATCCACTGATCGACCTCATTGGGTAAGGTAGCCTAACTGTACAGCAGCTATATACTCATTAAGTGCTAAGCGGCGATCAATACGAAGTCATTACGAACTCTAGCATATCAGCAGCCAATCAGTCAGGCACGGGTAGTACCATTTTTAGCTCGCTCTTCTGCTTATAGATTTGTATCACCCAATCCGAAACCATCGGCGTTCCGTCTACGGTGGCCGGGTTCCAGTTGGGTCCAGCTTCGTGCCAACGGGGCATCGCGCTGATTACTTCCTTAACCTGTTTGGTAATTAGGGGGTCTGTTTTGGATAAGTGGCACGTCGTCGTGGCAACTTCGCCCGCCTGATTGATTACCAGTTGCACCAGCCCCTGCATGGTATAGCGCTTGAAAATGGGCAATAGTCGTTCTTCCAAATACACCCTGAGCTGATTTAAACTCGCAGTCGGTGTAGGGGGTTTTAAAAACGGTTCGTATGAGGTAGCCGCGCCTAATGAATCATAGCACGTACCTTTCTGCATTTCACCCCGCCGATAAAATTCCTTTCGTTTAATTACGCCCGATGGGTAATGCACGATAAATGGTCCGTCCAACAAGCCTTTTTTGTAATTACGAACTACGTGTAAGCGCCCATTCGGATACAGAATTTTTGTCATGCCATGTCTCAGCGTCACGTATTCGGAAAAACCGGTCGGTCCTTCTTGTTCAACATATTTGTACGTTTCGATACTGTATAATGTACTGTCTTTCAGGTATGTGTAAATCGTAAAATAGGTCCTTGGTTTATCTGCGTAGACGATTTTCTCAAAGTACAATCCTTTGTCACGATATTCTATATGATTATCAGCCAGATCATCAGCCTTCTTTTGGGCAGTGGCTGCGTGTACTCCCATCATCCATAAACAACCAATTACCCCAAGTAAACTCGTATTCATACCCCTTTCGCGTCAACCTGTACCACCCGTATCAATTACCTTATCCGACAAAAATATAGCTTTTTGCCCGATCCTATGTAACTAGTATTTACGATTCATTCTTGCTTTTACCGCACTGAATCCACAAAAAACGTGCTGATGCGGAGCAAGTGACTTCGCATCAGCACGTTATAAAAAATGGGTTGTATCGTTAGTTCGGCAACGTACCTACCATGTCGCCGGGGATTACCCACTGATCGAATTCTTCCGGCGTGAGATAACCCAGTTGCACGGCGGTTTCTTTCAGCGTCGATCCGTTTTTGTGGGCGGTCTGCGCGATTTCGGCGGCTTTGTAATAGCCAATTTTTGTGTTCAACGCCGTCACGAGCATCAACGAATTCTGCACATGTTTGTCGATGTTGGCCTGAATCGGTTCGATACCCACGGCGCATTTATCGTTGAACGACACGCAAACGTCGCCAATGAGGCGGGCCGAGTGCAGGAAGTTGTAGATCATCACGGGTTTGAACACATTCAGTTCGAAGTGACCGGTCATACCACCGATATTGATGGCGACATCGTTGCCCATCACCTGCGCCGCAACCATCGTCATGGCTTCGCACTGCGTGGGGTTTACCTTGCCCGGCATGATACTGCTGCCCGGCTCGTTGTCGGGGATAAACAGCTCGCCAATGCCCGCCCGGGGGCCGCTCGACAGCATGCGGATATCGTTACCGATTTTCATCAGGCTGGCGGCTACCGTTTTCAGAGCACCGTGAGCCTCCACAATGGCATCGTGCGCAGCCAGCGCTTCAAACTTGTTTTCGGCCGTTACGAAGGGCAGCCCCGTTAGATTGGCGATGTGTTTGGCTACGTTCTCGGCGTAGTTGGGGGGCGTGTTGATGCCTGTACCCACGGCCGTACCACCCAGCGCCAATTCACTGAGGTGCGCCAGCGAATTGTTGATCGCCCGCAGGCCGTGATCGAGCTGCGATACGTACCCGGAGAACTCCTGCCCCACCGTCAGCGGCGTAGCGTCCATGAAGTGGGTACGTCCGATTTTCACCACGTGCATGAATTCCTTCGCTTTGGCGTCGAGCGTGTCGCGCAGTTTCTTGATGCCGGGAATCGTAACGTCGAGCAGGATTTTATAGGCCGCAATGTGCATGGCCGTCGGGAAGGTGTCGTTGCTGCTTTGCGACTTATTCACGTCGTCGTTGGGGTGCAGCGCCTTCTTTTCGTCGGTGAGCGAGCCACCGTTGAGCACATGCGCCCGGTATGCCACCACCTCGTTGACGTTCATGTTGCTCTGCGTGCCGGAGCCCGTCTGCCAGACCACCAGCGGAAACTGATCGGCCAGTTCGCCGGCCAGCAGTTCATCGCAGACGCGCCCGATCAGGTCGCATTTTTCCTGAGGGAGCACACCCGCGTCGAGGTTGGTAAGGGCGGCGGCTTTTTTCAGGTACGCAAAGGCCTGAATAATCTCGCGCGGCATTTTGTTGATGTCCTGCGCGATTTTGAAGTTTTCAATGGAGCGTTGGGTTTGGGCACCCCAATACACATGAGCAGGCACCTGCACCTGTCCCATCGTGTCTTTCTCTATGCGGTATTCCATGTTGACTCTTAAACACGTTCGTTACGGCGCAAAGTTACGGCCAAGGTCCAATCTTCAATGTTCAACGTCCAATGTTCAACGTTGGCTGGCGCGTCAGCAATCATGCGCCAGCCAACGTTGAACATTGGACGTTGAACATTGAACTAAGTAATCCCTACAACAGATTAAGCCGGTTCATCAACTCGGGCTTGTTGGCCCGGCTGATGGGGATTACTTTCTGCTTCACCACCAGCGTATTCTCCTCGATGTCAACAATTTTGTCCAGATGCACGATAAAGGAGCGGTGAACCCGCAGGAACTGCTCGCCTAGTTTTTCCTCCATGTATTTCATGGTGGCATAGACGATGTGGGTCTGGCCATTGGTCACGATTTTCACGTAGTCGCCCGTATTTTCGATATAATCGATCGCATCGAAAGGCAGCCGAATGTAGCGACCTTCCGTTTTTACGTAAATCTCTTTTCGTTCATTCGCAACGGGGGCATTGGCTTTCTCGCGTGCTTTCAGTTCAAGCACTTTTTCGACGGCCAGGTTGAAGCGAGGGCGGGTTATGGGTTTTTTAAGGTAGTCGGTTACCTGATGCTGGAACGCCTCAAAGGCGTATTCCGTCTTGCTGGTTGTTAGCACAACATACGGCATCGCCGGTAACTGTTCAATTAATCCGAAGCCCGTCAGGCCGGGCATTTCCACGTCGAGCCAAATCAGATCGACAGCCTGTTCGGTCAGGAAATCCAGGGCGCTGGTGGCGTTGTCAAAGGCCGACAATACGTCTAAGCTGCCATGTTCTTCGCAAAGCCGCTGTAGCTGCTTTCGGGACATGATTTCGTCTTCAACTATGATACAACTCAAACGCATAGGTTAGGTCTCGTTAAGTAGCTGAACTTCATCTTCTATCAGGGGAATCGCCTCTTGCAGCGTTGTAACTACTTCCTGGCAATATACATTGACCAGATCGGGGTCGGCAGCATGTCGGGAGGCTTTCTCCAGGCGGTGCATGGTGTTTTCGAGCCGGGTAAGGCCCACCATGCCCAAGGTTGGTTTTAGTTTGTGGGCCTGCCGCATCAGCTCGGGCCAGTTCTGTTGACGACAAAGGCCAGGTAGTTGCAGCAGGTCGGGTACGATACTGGTCAGGAAGGTATTGAACATTTCAGCCGCCGCCATCCGGTCGTCGCCATACAGTTCGGTCAGGCGGTTACGATCCAGCTGGAGGCCGTTCTGCTCGCCGGGTTCGCTGTGCGGGTACTGCCGCAACAGTAGCATCAGCTGGCCCGGATCGAAGGGCTTGGTCAGAAAATCGGTCATGCCCGCTTCCAGCGCCACGTTCTTGTGGTCGAGCATGGCCGAGGCGGTCAGTGCCACAATGGGAGCGTGCTGATTGGGGTTATGCGTATTCCGAATCGCCACGGTGGCTTCGTAGCCGTTCATTACCGGCATCTGAATGTCCATCAGAATGAGGTCGAAGCGCTGACGCCGGGCCTCCATCACCGCCTGCCGCCCATCCGAAGCCAGCGTGTAACGTACCTGCCATTTACTCAGCAGGCTACCGATGTACTTCTGGTTCATTAGGTTGTCTTCCACCACCAACACGTGCCCAACCTCTGGTTTGTCACTGACGGGCGGTGCCGTATCAATCAGGTTGACGTTTAGCGGCGCAATTAGCTTCGGGAAAGGCAGCACAAACGTGAAGGTACTACCGTGGCCGGCGCGGCTCTCTACGGTTATCGTCCCTCCCAGCAGATCCACCAGCTCTTTGGTGATCGCCAGCCCCAGGCCGGTGCCTTTATGCTTGTGGCCCTGCGGGTTAACCTGCTTGAACTTCTGGAACACCAACCCGATTTTTTCGGCGGGAATCCCGATGCCGGTGTCGGCCACGGCAAATTCCACCCAGGTGTTGTTGGCGTCTTCGTGCCGGATACGTACCGTCAGTTGAATGCTGCCCACTTCGGTGAACTTCTCGGCATTGCCTACCAGATTGGTCAGAATCTGGTTCAGCATCACCTCGTCGCCCATGAAATTACCGCTGATACGGGCGTCCAGCATGATGTGAAACTGAATGGGCCGATCCTGCAACTTCATCTCGAACACCTTCTGCGTCGAACGCAGCAGGCCCGCCAGATCAAACGGGCGGGGGTTCACTTCTACGCGCCCTGCCTCGATCTTGGTCATGTCGAGCAAGTTCGAAATCAAGCCGTGCAGAAAATCAGCCGACGTTTTCAGAATGTCGATGTATTCGCGCTGCTGCAAAGTCGGCTGCGTATCGAACAGCAGGTGCGACATACCAATGATGGCGTTCAGCGGGGTGCGAATTTCATGGCTCATGTTGGCCAGAAACTGCTTCTCGGCCTGCCGGGCATCTTCGGCTACCTGCTTGGCGTTGGCCAGCTCGGTTTCCAGCAGCTTGCGTTCGGTCAGGTCATAATAGATAGCCATCGACCCTACCAACTGACTTTCTTCGTCGTAGATAGGCACGCCACTCACCAGCACCCAAATGCGGGAGCCATCTTTTTTCAGCAGCTGAAGCTCATACGACCCACCCACGCCGCGCAGCCGCTGCTGCTGCTGCCGATCGATCACCTCCCGGAACTCCTTGGGTACCAGCAGGTCAGACAGGTGTTGCCCCAGCAGTTCATCTTCGCGGTAGCCCAGCATCTGGCAGCAGCGTTCGTAGACCCGTACGATGATCTGCTCGTTGTTTACTTCGAGCAGGCCGAGCTCCATGTTGTTCATGATGCCCCGGTACTTCTCCTCGCTGCGGCGAATCTGCTCGCGGGCGGTGTGCTTCTCGGTTACGTCGGTATACTGCCAGAGATGACCCAGATACTGCTCGTTCAGAAACAGGGGAATGTAATCGCGTTCCAGAATCCGACCATTTTTGAGGTTGATCACCTCCCCCACCGACGTTTGCTGCTGACTCAGCAGGAAGCGTGTTTGCACAAGAAAGTCTTCGGGGTTCTCGACGGCCCGCATCGAGGCTTCCGACAACGTACCTGAGTCTTGCCCCGTCAGCTGGTCGGGCTGAACGTCGAGGCTGAAAATATCGCAGAAGAGCTGGTTGATGAGCAAAATCCGGCCGCGCTCATCGACCACCAATACGCCTGACTGCAGGCTGGTGATAAGCGTCGACAAACGTACCTGGGTGGTTTTCAGCACCACTTCGGCCAGTTTCCGGTCGGTAATGTCGCGCGCTACGGCTACCATTTCCACGACCTGCCCGGCTTCGGCTACGAGACGTACCGACTGGCCAATCCAGATTGTGCGCCCGTCTTTGGTCGTAATCGGAAATTCGTCGTAGCTGCTCTCCCGCCGGTTGGCGATCATGCTCGTGTAATACTCGATCATGGTCTGCCGGTGGCTTGGCTGCACCAGATCCGTAGCCCGCATGCCAATGCATTCGGCTTCGGAATACCCCAGCATTTTTTCGGCCGCCGAGCTCACAAACGTAAACTGCCCCGACGGCGATACTTTAAAGATAAGATCCTGCACCGACTCAATCAGTTGCCGGTGGTGCAGTTCATTGGTGCGCTGTTCTTCCAGCTTGGCCCGAATCTGCTGCTCAAGATTTTCATTGAGGTGCTGTAGCTGCTGGTTGGCTTCGTAGAGCGCCAGTGCTTTTACTTCCAGCAACCGTTCCGCTTCGCGCCGGGCAGCCCGTTCGCGGGCCAATCGTCGTTTCAGCATGCCAATATTCTCCATAACCTACCTCTACCTATTGCTACGAGTCTTTACCATTCCCCCTTTTTCGTGATCTCAAAAATTACGTTGCCTCCATCCTCAGCCACCCTCGACTCGGCAACCTCGGCTTCTTCGCCAAAGTGGGCCAGGCAGCCTTCAATCAGGCCGCGCGCGAAGTCGGCCAGTTTACGCTCTGATTCATAATGCATTATCAAACGACCCGGGGTGGATTGAGTAATGGTGAAGTGGGGCAACTCAGCATCGGGATACAGCTTCCGCACTTCCACATGAATGTATTGCTGAATGGAACTGAGCAGGCTAAACGCCGAATCGGACCGGCTAATAAATATGCCGTAGTCCCGCTTGAAGGAGCTGAACATATACCGACCGTAGGCACGTAGCAACTGACTCACCGGCACGTTGAGGTGCTCGCTCAACTTGTTTACCAGCGCCATCATCTCGGCATGGTCGTAGGTACCTACCGAGGTGTAGTTTCCCCCTGAAGGCAGATGGCTTTCCAGTAGCATTTTATCTACCAGCTCGTAGCCGTGGGCCTCCTCAACCATCTCCAGAAACTCCGTAAAAACAAATCCTTTCATTCAAAAATGGCTAGAAAGCTTAACGCCGGTCCCTGCTTGCCCGATCCGATTCCGGATGTACCCGGAAATATACAACCCGCAGACGCTCCCAAAAAACGGACAAAATATGCAGTTCATCGAATACATTCATATGAATGCGTGAAGGTAACACACTTTTGTCACGTCATCCGCAGCTAAGGACTTAACCATAAAGCGAAGGCGTTGCCATCAACTAACAAGTTATGAAACATTTATTATCTGACGAAGAGGTTATTCAACAGTACTTCACGCTTCGCCCAAATTATTGCTTCGAAATTCTTTATAATCGTTACATGCAAAAGGTATACCGTCGGTGTTTGTCGATGACGAAAGACGCGGACCTTGCCCATGATTTTACCCACGATATTTTCATCCGGATGTTTGCCCGGCTCGATCGTTTTCAGGGCCGCTCCTCCTTCTCCACCTGGCTCTACGCCATCGCCTACAACTACTGCCTGGATCAGCTTCGGCTGGCCAAACGGATTCCGACCACCCGTATGGACGAAATGACCGAATACGGGATGTTTCACCACACCGACGACTCAGCCGAGAGCCTTGAACCATCACTGCAACAGCTGGGACGCGCCATGAAGAGCATTTCG
Source organism: Fibrella musci (assembly GCF_041321105.1). NCBI lineage: Bacteria > Pseudomonadati > Bacteroidota > Cytophagia > Cytophagales > Spirosomataceae > Fibrella > Fibrella musci. The sequence goes on from NZ_JBGGWD010000001.1 coordinate 488,291, forward strand.
GATCAGGATGCCGCTATTCTTCGCCTGAAATACCAGGACGGGCTCGACGTTCGGCAGATCGGAAACCGCCTCAATCTGAACGACAGCGCCGTAAAAATGCGGCTGAAGCGGTCACGTGATCGGGTAAAGCGCATCTGCGAAACCGCTTATTACCCTAACCTATAGTTCAATAATCAGCCTCATTTGTCAATACCTTTCCATTTATGTATTCGGTTTACTTGTGAAGACCAACGTCTGTTCAGGCGTTGGCCTTTTAGTTAGTGAGCGGTAGGACCATTGCCCGTATACAGGCTGCTACTACACCGGGCGCTTCGTAGGGTAACAAATGGCCCACCTCGCTCACTACCCGCAAGGTGGCCTGCGGTAGCCAGGGCATCACTTGCTCGGGTTGCACGGAGGCTGGCAGCGCTTCGTCCTGATCACCCGCCAGAATGGCTACTGGCACCTTGATGCGGCCCATCCTGTTCGTGATGTCCTCCCGACTGCCCACCTCAGCCCAGGCCACCCAGGCTTCGGTTGATGCGCGCAGGTTATCGTCGATAATTTGCTGCCGCATGGTGGCATTGATGGCGTGATGCGTGATGGTTTCCGCCGTCTTCTCAGCCGTTTGCTGGCGCTCGTCGGGTGTCTGTTGGGGGCGCGCCAGCATCTCCTGGCGTGTCTCGTCGGGTATGGGCTCGGGGCTGGGTGGCGAAGGGGCCAACAAAACCAGTCCTTGTAACCCCGACAGCGCGGGCCGGTGCGCCGAACCCGCCGCCAGTGCCAGCGCAATTTTTCCACCCATCGAGTGCCCCACGAGCACGAAAGGCTCCTGATTAACCCACTCGTCGATTTGGCGAGCCACTACATCAGCCACGTCGTCTAAAGTCTGTTGGGCCGATAGCGTGGGTGCGTCGCCAAAGCCAGGCAAGTCGAGCGCATAACTGGTAAATTCGGGGGTTAGCTGTTCCGTAACGTATTGCCACGATAGCGCTGACCCACCGAAATAATGCAGAAAGACTAATTTCATAGCGTTACGCGTCGACTTTAATGCGGGCGGGCCGATCCGTGATCTCGAGCATCTGCCCGTAGGGAACGATGGTAATCTGCCCGAACTCCTTCAGCAACATTTTGTAGGCGTCGGCCACCGGGCGGGGCTTGCGGTTGAGGTCGTACAACCCGCAGGCATTGACACGATTATTCTCCTCCGCCAAACCCGTATCCCAGTCGATCTGATCGATCAGGCTATACCAGGTGAACCCTAGCACCGGGGTGCCATCGCGCCGCATCTGCATCATGTTGATCCACTGTTTCCAGAGCCACATGGGGGCGTCTTCGGCCTCAAACACGTTGGTTTCCGTGTGCATAACCGGCTTTTTGTACCTGTTATAATATTCCTTCGTGATCTGATACCAACCCAGCACATCCATCGAGCTAAACATGGTGCCGTCAGGCAGCTTGATCTGTTCGTTGCGACCGTAATAGTCATTGCCCATGACCTGATACCCCGGAGGCTGACCAGCCATAAACCAGTTGTATTCGTCGCGGGTCATCCCGTTGTCGAGCAGGTAGAGCGTAACATCGGCAATGGGCGCGTGGGCGTAGAGCAAATCAAGCGAGAGGAACCGCAGTTCGTTGTGCAATCGTATCTCGGCAGAGGGGGCGGCGCGCACCTCGTGGATGTACTCGGCGCTCTCGCTCTGAATGATAATCAGGTCATTGCGGCGCTTAGCCAGTTGCTGCGTGCCCATAATACTAGCCGCCACAGTGTGCTTCAGAGCCGTGACAAACGAGCGGTCGTCGCTCAGTTGTTCATTCCAAAGGCCGTCTTTGGCGCTGTGACGGGCCGTCACGTAAATCTCGTTGACGGGCGTGTAGTAACGTACCCAGGGGTACCGCTCGGCTACAGCCGCGCAGTATTCGGCAAACAGCACCGGGAGTTCGGGGTTCTGATAGTCGCCCACCCAATCGGGCACGCCGAAGTGCATTAGGTCCAGGATGGGGGTAATGCCCTGTCGCCGGATTTCGGCCATCGCCAAATCCGCAAATTCCCAATCGAATTTACCCGGCCCCAGGTGAATGTTGTAATAGGGCAACCCATACCGTAACACCTTCAAGCCCAATTCCTTGACCAGCCCGATGTCTTCTTTGTATCGTTCGTAATGACCGCATTCGCGCAATTGGTCACGACGGGTTTTGCCGCCATTAATGGTAGGGTATGAGCATTCGATGCCCGTGGCAAACATAAAATTGGTGGGAGAGCCGTCAGGAAGGCCGCTACCATCGCCCCCGCTTGCGCCCCCAAACTGGTCACCTTCGTAATTACCAGTCCCAAAGTGTTTTTTAATATGTCCCAGAAAGTCCATAGTACGTTGTGTGGAAAAGGTGCGATGCGGGCTGGATTATGAATTATGGATTGTGAACGATGAATTGGGTCAGACGAGGCAGGTACGTTATCCGGCCCGCCCAATTCATCATTCATAATCCATAGTTCATAATTCTTCTCTCATCGCGCTAAAAACTGGTCGGCTGTGCGAAGCGACAGTGCCATGATGGTCAAGGCAGGATTCACACTCAGGGCCGACGGAAACGTCGAATTATCACTGATGTAGAGGTTGGGTACGTCGAACGACCGGCCGTTGGGATCAACGACCGCCGCGTCGCCGTCATGGCCCATCCGGCACGTACCGATGACGTGAGCCGACCGGGGCACGGTATACAGGGTTTTGGCCCCCGCCGCCTGCCAGATGTCGGTCATCAGCGTCATTGCGTGGCTGATCTGCCGGTTTTCATTTTCCCCATTGGTGAAATAAATACGCGGTTTCCGCACGCCCCGATTGTCGAGTTCATCCGACAGTTCGAGGTAGTTATGGTCGTAGGGCAGGCAATCGCCCAGAATATTGATCCCAGCCGTGTGGTTGTAGGCTGTCATGGCATCGTGCATCGCTTGCCCCCACAGGCCATTGGTGCGGGCCAGTTGCGAGGCGTACGTCACGGGCATGACGCCGATGGATTGCAGCAGATAACCACCTGCGAAGTCGACTGGTTTGCCGTTGCGGTCTTTGGGCCGGTGGGTATCTTCCGAAATCAGCCCGCCGGGAATGCCCCGGTGTGGGTACGTGGGTTCCTCGAACGTACCCCATACCTGCGGGCCCGTGTGCGCCATCAGGTTACGGCCAATCTGCCCGCTGCTGTTGGCCAGCCCATTGAGCAGCAACAGGCGCGGCGTCTCTACCGCCCCGGCACATAAAAACACGTGCCGACACCGCTGCCGGTACGTCTGTCCGTCGTGCACATACACTACCTCCCGGACGCGCCCCTGTGTATCAAGCGGCAGTTCGGTCACGAAACATTCCGACCGGATTTCGGCCCCGTTAGCCATCGCAATGGGAATATAGGTCACGTCCATGCTGGCTTTGGCCCCCACGCTACACCCCGCCTGGCAGAAGCCCCGGTTAGTGCAGACGGGCCGCCAACCCACGCCGGGTTGGTAGTACGGAGCCGACAGCGCCGCGTTGGCGGCTGGCGACGTACGGATACCCAGTTCGGCACAACCCCGCTGCATCCGAACGGCTGCGCTGTTCAAGGGCAACGGCGGCAAGGCATAGGCTTTCCGGCGGATTGGTCCCCACGGGTAAGGTGACGGCCCCGATACGCCCAGAAACTGTTCGATTTCGTCGTAATACGGTTCGAGGTCAGCAAACGCCAGCGGCCAGTCGACGCCCTTGCCAAATTCGGTATGCAGTTGCAGGTCGTCGGGTTGGGCACGGGGCGTATAGGCAGTGAAGTGCAGGGTCGAGCCGCCCACACCGATGCCCGAGTTGTTGCGACCAAAGGCGATGGGGTCGTTGCCCGCACTAAGGCGTTCGTCGTTCCAGAACAGGAACTCCTGCTTGCGTTCGTCGGTGGCAAAATCGCGTTTAGGGTCCCAGAAGCGGCCCGCTTCCAGCGCTACCACCGAGAGACCGGCACTTGCCAGCCGAGCCAGCAGGGGTGCACCGCCCGCGCCCGTTCCAATGATGACGGCGTCAACAATTTCGTGTGTCGGGTAGTGTTTCATAGGTCGGCGTAACCAACGTACCCGATGGCTTCCTGCATGTAGGGATGGGCGTACAGGTATTCGGTGATCTCCGTCAGCAGTTCTTCGAAGAAGCGCTTCGGCGACACCCGTTGCCAGCTGCCGTTGTCAGGTACGTTGCCCTGTTGCACGTCGGTCAGTACGGCGTCTTTTTCGGCATCGGGTAAGGCGATGAAGGCTTGCCCAAACCGCCGTTGAGCGTGCTGATCGATACCCGTCAGCCCCAGCTTATACGCCTCCCCATCGGTGGGCATGTCGTTGTAGCGCCAGCCGTTCGATTTCCCGTCGGCCAGTCGTTCATCAATGGGGCGGGCCATGTCGATCGGGCCAGTGGCGGGTATGGGCCCGGCTAGCCGAAGCGCAACCGCCTGTAGCAGCGTCAATTCCGCCTCAGAAAAGTAGCGCGGTGGTGTGATGGTTGGTTGCACGCGTTCCAGCAGTGCCGAACGCGTCGCCGAACTCACGAAAGGCGAGTCGAGTAAAGGGAACATGGGGACGTTTTCAGTTTAAAGTTTGCAGTTTGGGATTTGGAGTTTGCAATTGGTTGGCGCAAGCCTACTTGGGCGTTAGCCAACCAATTGCAAACTCCAAACTCAAAGCTATATCGGCTTACCCGAGCTTACCGCCGGTTACTTCGACCAGCGAACCCGTCATGAAACTACCATCAGCCGAGGCCAGCAGCACGTAGGCAGGAGCCAGTTCCTCAGGTTGGCCGGGGCGGGCCAGAGCGACCTCGTGGCCAAAATTCTTTACTTCATCTTCGGGCATCGTCCCAGGAATGTTGGGCGTCCAGACAGGGCCAGGCACCACAGCATTGACCCGGATACCCCGCTCGCCCAGTTGGATAGCCAGGGATTTGGTGAACGCGTGAATGGCGCCTTTGGTAGCCGTGTAATCAACTAGAATCGGGTTGCCCACGATGCCTACAATGCTGCCCGTATTCACGATACAGTCGCCTTTTTGCAGGTGCGGCAGCGCTGCCTGCGCCATAAAGAAGTAGCTAAAAATATTGGTCTCGAAGGTGCGGCGCAGTTGCTCTTCCGTGATGTCTTCGACCTTTTGCTGCGCCATCTGGTAAGCCGCATTATTGACCAGCACGTTTAGCTTACCGTATTCGGCGATGACCTGTTCCACAGCCTGTTTACACTGTTCGGACCGCCGCACATCGGCCTGAATCACCAGGCAACGGCCGTCTTTCGCTTCCACCATTCGTTTGGTTTCGTTGGCGTCGTCGGTGTTTTCGTTGTACAGGATGGCCACGTCGGCCCCTTCCATGCCGAAAGCAATAGCCACGGCACGGCCAATACCCGAGTCGGCGCCGGTGATGAGCGCCACCCTACCCGCTAGCTTATTGGCGGCCTGGTAATTGGCAAGATCGGTTTGGGGCTGCTGCTGCATGTCCGACTGACGAGCCGGATACGGTAGTTTTTCGGCCTCGATCTCGTCGGACGAGGGGCGTACTGGTTGCGATTGCATAACGAAGAGTAAATAATAGAAAACGATTAGTAGAGGCAAAACGCCGAAACCCACCAGTTGGTTATGATCTCTTCTAAACGGCTTCAACTGCTTAATAGCCTTTTAACGCCCATTTTCACGCCATTTAATCAGCGGTCAATACGTTCGTTGCTCGAAAGTGCTCCGAAACCGGGCTCATCCGGCGCTTACCGTATACTCAGTTAATAGATCAAGTAGGTCAATTCAACCTTTTAATTTTTGTCGATACGATGTACTTTGCCGATATGAAAGTTCTGATTGTGGAAGATGAGCCCAAGCTGGCCTCTTTCGTCAAAAAAGGGTTGGAAGAGCAACGGTGCGAAGTTGATCTGGCCTATGACGGGCAGATTGGCCGCACGATGGCGTTGACCAACAGCTACGATGTGATCGTCCTCGACGTGAACCTACCGAAAGTGAACGGTCTCGATCTGGCACAGACCATTCGGCAGGAGCAGGTGAAGACCCCCATTCTGATGCTCACGGCAATGGGGTCTGTGGAAGACAAACTGTCGGGATTTGAAGCCGGTGCCGACGATTACTTGGTGAAACCGTTTGAGTTTCGCGAGTTGATGGCCCGCATCCGGGTGTTACACAAGCGCAGCTCGGACAGCGGCAGCACGATCAATGTCCTGCGCGTGGCCGATCTCGAACTGGACCTCAACGAAAAAGTGGCCCGGCGCGGCGGCAAACGCATCGAGCTGACCGCCAAAGAATTTGGCCTGCTCGAGTACCTGATGCGCAACCGGGGCCGGGTGGTCTCACGGATCGACATTGCCGAGAAAGTCTGGGATATTCACTTCGATACCGGCACCAACGTAATCGACGTCTACGTGAACTTCCTCCGTAAAAAAGTCGACAAAGAATTTCCGACCAAGCTCATTCACACGGTCATCGGGATGGGCTATATCATGAAAGAAGAGTGAACATCCGCGCCCGGCTGACGCTGCTCTTTTCGCTGCTTGTTGGGTCGATTCTGCTGCTTTTTTCCCTGTCGATCTATTTACTCTATAACCAATATCGGGAGATCGACTTTTTCGATCGCCTCCGCGAAAAAGCGCTCACCACGGCCCGCGTGCGTGAAGACGCTGGCGAGGTAGCCCGCAATGACCTTCCGCTGCTTACCAACGAGCACGTTGTTATTTACAATCCGGCCAATCAGGTCATTTTTTCGGTGGGTAATGGTAACGTACCTCTCCTGCCCGCTGCCCAGCTCAACCACATCCGGGAGGGCCACGAACTGCACCTGACCGATGAAGACGCCGAAACGCTCGGCGTAAACTACCGGAGCCGCGACGGGCAGCGGCTTGTGGTGATTGCCTCGGCCTACGACCGCTACGGCTTCAACAAGCTGCGGCGCCTCCGCGAGATTCTGTTTTTTGGCTGGCTCGGTAGTCTGCTGGTCGTTGGGATTGCGGGTTGGCTGTTTGCGTCGGATGCCCTGCGGCCCGTATCGGAAATTATCGAGCAGGTCAATACTATTTCAGCCACCAACATTCATCAGCGGCTACACGTCAGTCGGCAGCGCGATGAACTCGCGGAGCTGGCCCGCACCTTCAACATGATGTTGAACCGGCTCGAAGAAGCCTTCATCAGCCAGCGCAGTTTTGTTTCCCACGCGTCGCACGAGTTGCGCACCCCCCTGGCTATTATGCGGGGCAACCTCGACGTGGCCATGATGCTCCCGCGCGATGTGGCCTACTACGAGCAGACGATCAACGAGGTACTGGATGAGGTGAAGAAAATGATCGATCTGGCCAACGGCCTGCTCGATCTGGCCCGCGCCAGCTCCGATGCCTCGCGGGTGGCGTTCAAACCCACTCGTCTCGACGAACTGCTCTGGCAGGCTCGCGCCAACCTGCTTCAGAAATCGCCTGACTGCTCGGTGTCGATCGACTTCGACAACCTGCCCGATCAGGACGATGACCTGACGATTCCGGGCGACGAAGCCCTGCTGCGGACGGCCTTCCAGAACCTGATCGAAAATGGCTGTAAATATTCGGCCAACCACAGTATGGAAGTCCGGATTGGCTTTGCTCCGCAACAGGTTCAGCTCACGTTTAAGGATGAGGGCTACGGCATTCCGGCCGCCGATCTACCGCATCTGTTCCAGCCGTTCTACCGCTCGTCGCATACGACCAGCAAAGCACCGGGGCACGGCATTGGTCTGGCGCTGACCCAACGCATCGTACAGTTGCACAACGGGCAGCTCACCATCGAATCGCAGGAAGGCGTTGGCACTACGGTGCTGATCCGGTTTTCCCTGGCCGTCCCTGCAAACTCCCTGAACCGGGCCAGCACCCAGTCATAAAGTCAGTGCGGGCGTTGACTTGTGTCAGGGGTTATGGCCGCATTAACCAGCAGTTTTATAGGCATGAATTGGAACCGAATCATGCCATGAACATCGCCTTTTTTAGTACCCTCCCCTTCGAGCAGACGTGGTTCGATCAGTATCGCAACCATCAGCGCATCACCTACATCGATCAGCCGCTTACCCTCGATACGGCCAAGCTGGCCATGGGGCACCGGGCGGTCTGCGCCTTTGTCAATGATGACCTAAGCCGCCCGGTCATCGAAACCCTCAATGGGCTGGGTGTTTCCGTCGTCGGTATGCGCTGCATTGGCATCGACAACGTAGACCTGATCACCCTCAACAAACTGGGCATGACGCTCCTGCACGTACCTGGCTACTCGCCCCATTCAGTAGCCGAACAGGCCGTGGCGCTCCTGCTGGGGCTGATCCGGCACGTACCTGAAGCCCACCAACGGGTGCAGCGCGGCGACTTCAGCATCGACGGACTAATGGGTGCCGATCTGTACGGCAAAACGGTTGGCGTTGTGGGGACGGGGCATATCGGGAAAGCGTTTGCCCGGATCATGCAGGGATTTGGCTGTAAGCTGCTGGCCTACGACATCAACCCCGACCGGGCTTGGCTCGACAGCGGGGTGCACTATATGCCCCTGCCAGCATTGCTTCAGGCCGCAGATATTGTTTCGCTCCATTGCCCGCTGACCCCGCTGACCGACAATCTGATTAACGACCAAACGCTGGCGCTGATGAAACCCTTGGCCTGGCTAGTAAACACGGGTCGGGGCAAGCTGGTCAACACCAGAGCGGTGCTCGACGCGCTCGACGAAAACCGGCTGGCCGGTTACGCTGCCGACGTGTATGAGCAGGAACGGGCCTTTTTCCACTATGATTTATCGGATCAGTTTATCGACGATCCGCTGCTGGATCGGCTCCGCAATCACCCCAAGGTGTTGCTTTCCGCCCACCAGGGTTTCCTCACCGAAGACGCTATGCGGCAGATTGCCCGTAGCCTGATGAATCAGTTTAGTTTCTACGAAAATCGACAGACGTCGCTCATCTCTAAAGCATCAATGTGCTGAACGCAAACAAGCAGAAGCATATCCTGTTCGCCCAACTGAAAGAGATTTGGGGGCAGGCATTCGTAACGTATGTTGTCGTTTCTGTGACAGTACCAACAGCCAATTGCCCTCACACTCAACTAGGGTATGGGGGCAATTGGCTGTTGCGTGCGATGGTCGGGCTTAGATTATGGCCTCACAGGCTTACCCCCTACCTTTGTTCGCTTCACTATATAAGGCGCGCACTTAACCGGCGGACAGGCACAATTCGCCGCAGGAATTAGCACCATCACATCCCTGTAGCAACCCGACCCGCTGTATACCCGAATTGTGTAGGTGCCGCCACTCTGAAGCTCAGGGTTGCTGCCTTGCGTGGCCAATACACCACCCACCACCGACGACAACGATCGGGGCGATGCATACAGCGCCGTGGTAGCACTGTAGCTACTGCCCACACTGATGTTGTAGCTCACCGCATCGCTGTTACTGCCTGTCAGCTGGATGGCAGCATTCGAGTTGGACGTCGCCCCCGTACAGGTGGCCGCCACACCCAACGCCGAGAGGCTGGGCGGTGCATCTTCTACAATGTCGAAGGGGCAGCACGAGCCATCAGCACAGCCCCCAGCATTGGTCCCAGACACGGTGTAAATACCCGCCGCCGTTACGCTCAGCGTGGCCGAGGTCGCCCCCGCGATGGGCTGTCCATTGCGCGACCACTGGTAGCTGGTGAATGAAGTGGGCACCGACAGTTCAAACTCGAAAGGTACACCCGCACAGATGTGGACGGGCACGGTGGTGCAGGTGGTAGCCGTTTGGCCATCGGGAGTAGTAGCCGTGTTGTAGACTATCCCTTGCTGAGTCAGGCTGGCCGAGAAAACCAGCGTAGCCGTAGTGCTGGCCGGCAAGCTAGGCACAACCCAGCTAAAGCCCGAGGCCGTGGAGGTAACGGTGCCGACTGACGCGGTGGTGGTGCCGGGGATGGCCGTCAGCCCGGCACTAAACGAGTCGGTCACCGTGGTGGTGGCACTGGCGATTGAGCTGGTATTAGCCAGAGCCAGGGTGTAGCTCACGATGCTGCCAAGCTCGGCACGGCGGGTGCTAACAAGTTTGCTCAGCAGGGGTATCGGAGGGGCCACCGTGCAGCTGCCCGGAGCGGTATAGGTCGCCATGGCGGTGCCGCAGCCGGGCAACGAGACTGTCACTATATGCGTGCCAGTGCCGCTGGTCAAGCCACTAAGTGAGTAGGCAACCGAGGCAGCCGAAGCAGGTACACTTACAGTGGTAGACTTGGCTCCATCCGTGATGGTGGCCACACCACCCGTTGTGTTCATGAGGTTGATGGTGCCCGTTACAGTGTATTGATTGGTAGCGGAGTTACACATACCTGGCGTAGCAATAACGCCACTCACTTCGCAAGGCAATACACAAGCCGCCACGGTTAGGCTCGATACTGACGCAGAACAAGCCGTATTACTGCTGAAATGGGCTTCCAGCGTGTGCGTACCAGTGCCGCCAGGTACGTAAAAACGGGTGGGCTGAGGCGAGGTCAGGCCGTTGGTCACCTGGATGGTATCGACAGCTACGCCATCCCAGGTCACCACGATATCCTCGCCTACCGGGCCATTACTCCACGACAGGGTTGCATTTACCTCGCGCCGGGTACCGGTGCAGGCCCCTGGCAGTACATTGCTGATGCCCAACGCACAGACGGCCGGGGCACAGGGCTGTGGGGCCAGAATCGAAGCCGCATCCTGACAGGCAGGGCTGAAGCCGGCCGTAATGGCATGGGCCGCCCCGTTGGCCGCCACGGTAAAGCTGACCAGGGCAGGCGAGGTAGCTCCGCCCGTTACATTGATGGTTTGCGGATTGGCTCCGGCCAGCGTAACGGTGATGTTCTGACCGGCCGGTGGATTCGCCCAGGTAACGAATACGTTCACCGTGGCCCGGCTCACACCGCCCGAATACGAACAGGGGCTAACCGTCGTGTTGGCCACTTTCACATCGCAGGTGGTGCTGGGGTAGAGGCCTAAGTCCCAGGTCAGGTCGATCTCGGTGGCCGACAGGGAGGTCACCGCAGCAATGATGCCTTCGGAATCTTTCGTTTTATCCGAACCAACCAGACTGGGCGAAACGGCGTACCCGGATGGCGGGTAGAATACCGCAAAATAGTCGCCGGGGGCCAGATTGGGGAACAGGTAATTTCCCGACCCGTCGGTAACGGTGAAGCCTACGAAGGTATCGGTTGTTTTGTCGGCCACCCCATCGCCGTTGTCTTTGTAGAGTTCAACCTTCACCCCCGAAATCCCTAACTCACCGAGGTCCTGAATGCCATCTTTATTGGTATCCAGCCAGACAAAGTCGCCATACACGGCGGGCGTAAGCGGCTGTACTTTAATGCCCACTTTAATGGGTTCGGCGGGTAGCAAAGGCTGATTGTTGTCGGTGCGTACGCCTACGTACCCAAACGAGTTCCAGGCAGTTTCGCCCGCCGTCGGGGCCGTGGTGGGAGCGCGCATGGGCCAGGTGAGCAGCAGCGAATCGCCCGGCTGCAACACAATCGAGCCAAAGTCGAATTTGAGTGACTGAACCTTGGTGATATCCGCCGGTGGAGCCGTCGACCAGTTGGCGGTAGTACACCCCGCCGGACTGTAGCCCAGTTCAGGACGACAGGGATTGCTTTCGGTGGAGTAATAAACCGTTACGCCAGTGGGCGGCGTTACCGGGCCGGCCAGGTTGGGCCGCCATTGGGTGAGTCGATTCTGGATATCCAGCACGCCTTTATCGCCAATGAAGGGCAGAATGTCAATGACCTGAACACTGGTCATGGGCACATTTCCCTGGTTGGACACCCGAAGCCGATAATCGGCCAGACCACCGGGCACGGTCAGGCCAAAGTCAGGGTATTTGGAGTAGCCCGCATCGAGCTGCCCCTTCACCAGTTTTTCGGACGTGAGTTTAGCCAGTGCCTGAAGGGTAATAGGCACTGAACTTGAACAGGTCATTTCGGTAGTATTACCGTCTCCGTCGATGTCGTAGGTATCTACGTTCTCTCGGTAGGGGCACCCGCCTATATTATCGGCAATTATATAGCCCGCGTTGTTTTTTTGCGTCAGAGCACTTGAGTTTTTGACAATGACCTTCAACGTAATAGTCATCGACCTACCCGTAGGCACGCTTTCATTAAGTTTCCACTTCAGAAAGGTGTTGGCACCACTGGTAGTGGAACTGAAGACAGGCATGGTAGCTCCATACTGACTGGTATACGTCCAGGAAACAAACTGTAGCTCATCCGTCTTGAACACATCAGCGATAATAGGGTTGTTCAGTGGCTGCGATGGTGAATTTCCATTGGTAAAAACAAGCTGATAAGTCACCGTATCGCCAACGGTGCGGGAAGGACTACCCACCAAAACCTTGTCAAATGATATGAACGCCCCTGTTCTGGGGGGTTCAATAGTTACGGTGGCACAGGCCGATCGGTTGATTTGATCGGAGGTGCCGTACATACAGTTTTTAAATGTACCCAACGGCGCATCCGCTGCTACATCAAAATAAACCCTGGGAATGGCTAATGTATAAGCACCGGCTGTGAATGCTGAGGGAAAGCACCAGCGCACGATGGTTACGTACTCATTCGACGGTAAGGTTATCGGCACATTGAGGTCTGCCATAGACGCGAATGGCGAACCAGCCAGCGAGGTCCAGGTCGAATTCAGGTTCGTCTGGTATTGTATAGTAAAGGTCTGGCCAGCATAGTTATTTATCGTTCCGGTATAAATTGATTTAACCCGTAGTTTGTCGGCCATCGGTAGGGTATCGACTACGCAGAAGTTCGTTTTATCGACATTGCCGGCTGAACCAAAATAGAGATTATAATAACCTTTTCCACCCTGCATTAGTCGGCCCGCTCCCAGACCTGGATCGGCTAGTGCTGATTTGTTGACATCAAGGCTAAGTACAGAGTTAATCGTTGTCGATACCGTATTACTCACTGTGGTTGAACTGCCAGAGGTGATGGTGGCACTGTTGGGCATTACTGTACCTCCAGGATTTCCGGCATTAACCTTACCTATAATTTTCACCTCTCCCGTCGTACCAGCGGGCAAATTGCCCAAATTGAAAGTTACCTGGTTCAGGTTGGCATCGTAGACTGCGTTGTTAGGTTGAAAAGACACCTCATATAAATTCGGAATCACATCTTTGATCACCACATTGGTACAGGGGTTGGTGATGCTGACACAGTTATACTGAATCGTATAGGTCAGTGGCTCATTGGGATTCACAGTAGTCTGGTCAACCGTTTTTCGAACCTGTAGCGTCTGCGCCTGCGCTCTGTACGACGGTGACGCTGCGAAGAGCCCTAACAGGGCCAGTAGAACATAGATAAAGCCAGAGCTACGCCCGGTGGGTGCAGGTGTACAGGCTCTTGGCGGAACGGACCTTAGCACTGCCCCCGCAGAGGTACTGTACTGACGGATTCGATTAGGGTAAAAGCGAGTATGTAGTTGGTTCATAGACTGCCTTTTCTTTTCAGGGTTTTGCTGTTTTACCATTGTGTGCTTCCGTTACGGTAGTTTGTTGATCAATGCGTTCAGTTATACTTATTCATGAGCCATCCAAGTGCCATCACCATCGGATTCCTGTTCACCACTCCTATCGGAGAGGGTCATCTGACAATGCATGTCGAGCGCCTATTACACGAAGCGATCGTTGCTCGACGAGACGACCATTGGTGAATGTGTCATCAGAAAAACCCACCTGGCACCATCAGACCAAATCAAACCTTTTTCATTGATTTTTGTAAACTATTAAATTTTTTTAGTTACATTATATAGCACATGAGCACCGATTCCCTTCATTTTGTCTAGGCACACGGCACTACAGGTTGCCTACTTTTTCGTCACGATAATTGGTAGGCATTTGGCCGGCGGGCACTGACACTGGGCGGGAGGAATCACCACTGCCACATCGCTGTAGCAATCTGTGGCCGAATACACCCGCACCGTATAGCTGCGGCCCGGTGCCTGAGTGGGGTTAGCCTGACCGCTCATCAGCGCACCACCCACCGCTGGCAGTGTCTGCTTGGTAGCAAACAGCGCCGCACTGGCATTGTAGCTGCTGCCTTCGCTTACATTGTAGCTACTGGCATCTGTGCTACCCAACAGCACCAGTCGAGCATCGTTATTGGGCGTAGCTCCTGTGCAACTAGCCGCCACTCCGTTGACCTGAATCGTCGGCACAGGAGTCACTGTCACCATTGCTGATGTCGTGCTTGTGCACCCACTGGCATTAGCCACCGTTACCGAATAGGTCGACGTCGCGGCGGGGCTCACTACTAACGTACCTGTGGTGTTGGTGATCCCTCCGGTGAAGGTATAGCTGGTTCCACCCGTGGCCGTCAGTGTAGCTGATTGCCCCCGGCAGATGGTTGCCGAGGATAGCGTTGCCGTTAACGCGGCCGGAGCCGTGTAGGCGGCGCTAGTACTGCCACAACCGCTTATCGTAGCCGTCACGGTCCGATTCGCTCCATTGGCAGCGATGCCACTAAAGACCATCGTAAACGTATTGGCAGAAGCCGCCGTGGTGGTAAAGACCTGACTCAGCGCACCGTCGGTAATGGTCAGCGACTGGCCACCCAGCGGGTTGTTTACCGTGACCACCACAGTCGACGAATACGTGTTATTCACTGTTGGGCACGAAGCGTTCGACACCACGGGCACAAGCAACTGGCAGGGGGGCGCTACGGAGCACGAAACCGGCGCCGTGTAGGTCGCCGTCGTAGTACCGCAACCGGGTAAGGTAACCGTCACCAGGTGAGCCGCCCCGTCCGAAGTCAGTCCGTCAAACATCGCCGTAAAGGTGTTCTGGGCGTTGGCCGTCGTGCTGAACGGGATGCTCTGCCCACCCAGACTAACCGTAACGGTGCCACCGGCGGATGGATGCTGCACCGTCACAATGGCCGTGGCCGAATAGGTGTTGGTGGCACTGGCACAGGTGCCCGCCGTCACGGTGGCCGACAGGCTGCACACCGGGGCTACACTACACGAAGCCGGCGCCGTATAAGTCGTCGTGGTGCTGGAGCAATCGGGCAACGAAGCGGTAACGGTATGGGTACTGCCGTTCGAGAGCAAGCCGCTGAAGACCGCCGTGAAGGTGCCGCTGCTGGCGGCCGTGGTCACAAAGGTGACACTCTGGGCACCGTCGGTGATGGTCAGCGTACCGGCCGTTGGGTTGGTCAGTCGTACCACAGCTGTGCTGGAATAGGTGTTGGTAGCTGATGCACACTGACCGGCGGTCACTGTAACCGTCAGGCTGCACACAGGTGCTACTGAACAACTGGTTGGGGCGGTGTAGGTCTGACTGACGGGTGAGCAGGCCGAGTTGGAATAACTGGCTGTCACGGTGTAAGGCTGTCCGTTGCTGACCAGGCCCGAGTAACTGAAGGTGCCGCTGGCCGTGGCCGTGGCAGGCAAGGTCAGGCTGCGGGGCGAGAAAGCCCCCGGGGTAATTGTCAGCGTACCGGAAGTAGGTACGTTGGTAGCCGTGATTGTCCCCGACAACACATAGGCATTGGTCGCGGATTCGCACAAACCCGGTGTCACGGTCATAGCCAGGCCGCACGGAGCCACGGTACAGGAGGCCGGTGCCGTATAGGTCGCCGTGGCGGTGCCGCAGCCGGGCAACGAGACCGTCACCGTATGGGAACCAGTGCCGCTGGTCAGGCCACTGAGGGAGTAGGCGACCGACGTCGTGGATGTGGCAATGGCTATCGTGGTTGATTTGGCCCCATCGGAGATCGTCATGGTTCCAGCCGTAGCGTTGGTCAGTGATACCGTCCCGCTAATGCTATACTGATTCGTTGCGGAATTACAGGCAGTTGGCGTGACGGTAACGCTTTTCTGGCAACTTGCACATTCCAACAAACAGACATCATCCATCACCAGATACGAAGCCGGCCCTCCTACATCGGTCGTAGCACTGAGGTAAATGGTAAAGCCTGTGGCACCGGGTGGAGCAACGATCGAATAGCAGTACTGCCGCCAGGGAATCACCGACGCGCTGGCATCTGACCAGGCCGGGTTGTCGGGCACCACAATCAACGAATACGATACGGGGTCACCGTTGTTTGGCTTCACCTCCAGCGCCAGCCCACTGGCCTGTCCATCGGCCTTGGCGTCGGCGACCCACACACATAACTGATAGCACTTTCCGGCCTGAATATTCGAGACACTTAGCTCACTACAAGCCTCATTTCCCGCACTGGTAGATCCTGTACTTGTGATGTACACATATTTGTTACCGGTATGCGCCTGGTTGCTTTCTACCCAATACACATCGCCCTTCCCTATGGCAACAGAGGGCTTCCAGCTTGTTGGTGCTGCTATTGAATACGGTACCCGTTTGCCACCAGCAAAGGCCGTAGTCGAAGTCGGGAACGTTCCTTGCTCAACACTGGGGTTGCTCATCAGATTACCGGGGCAGTAATCCACGCAGGCCGCAGGAGCCGAGTACGTAACCGAAGTCGTTTTACCGGCAAAGGACACCGTAACAGTATGGCTCCCTGAACCACTGGTAAGCCCGCTGAGGGTGTAAGGCACCGAAGTAGCCCCGGCCGCGACAGTCAGCGTAGTGGATTGAGCCCCATCGGTGACGATCGCCGTCCCGGCTGGCGCGTTGGTCAGCGAGAGGGTACCCGTCAGGGTGTAGCCGTTGGTGGCCGACTGACACACCCCGGGCGTGGCCGTCAGGGCTATGCCTACCGTGCAACTGCCCGGAGCGGTATAGGTCGCCGTGGCGGTGCCGCAGCCGGGCAGCGAGACCGTCACCGTATGGGAGCCGGTGCCGCTGGTTAGGCCACTGAGGGAGTAGGCGACCGAGGTGGCCGCAGCAGGTACGTTCACGGTGGTCGATTGGGTACCATCCGTGATGGTGGCCGTACCTCCTGCAATATTGTTGGTCAGGCTGATGGTACCCGTCACCGTGTATTGATTGGTGGCGGAGCTACACGTACCTGGCGTAACGGTAGCGGCCAGATTACATGCGCCTACGGTTACACTGGCTACGGCCGTGGCCGTACACCCTACGCCGTTGCTGATCACCACCGTGTAGGTGTAGACGCCATCCGTCGCCGGAGCCGCCAGGGTATAGGCACTGGCGGAGCTGGCTACCGGCGCACTGATGCCTGAACCACTCCAGGCATAGGTCGTTGTACCGGAAGTCGTGCCGGTGGCGGTCGCATTAAGGGTAATCGTAGTACCCGGAGCTAACAGGCCTGGCGTGGCCGTAGCCGACACATTGGTTGGCGCAACGCAGCAGTTTAATTTAGGAATCGTGAACGTAACGTCCTGGTAACAAATGTCCTGACCGTTAAAGAACCGTATCGTGTATGTCAGATCGCTCGTGGTTGAACCAGCAATATTGCCGACGATAACCCCACCCGATAAGCTACTGACAGCCGTGGCCGACGCGTAAGAACCCGTGTACGTTGTGCCAATCGAATAGCCAACTTTATCGCCGATGGTACCACTGGCTATCGAAATACTCCCCTTGCCTCCGGCGCAGGTCGGTTGAACCACGCTGGCCAGATAATCTGGTTTTGTACAGGTATAGAAGCCAAAATCGACCGAGTAATTCGTATACCCGTTGTCCAGCGGTTCGGCTGCGAGCGATAGGGCAATGGGTTTACTGATAACGCCGTATCCCGCTACCGGGCTACCATTGTCATCATTTTCTACGTTGTTATCCGGGTCGGGGGCCGGGTCGTTTCCGGTGCTGGAGGTGTAATCTTTTAAAGATCCTGTAAAATTGGCCTCTGGAATTTGTACGATATAGTTTCCTTCGGGCAGGCGGTCAAACGTATAAATACCGTCAATACCGGCTACCGTACCGGTGATGGTAGTCGTTATCGACTCATCGGCCTGCGGTATACCATCGTTGTTCCGGTCATTAAACAGATTGACCGTTACGCCGTTGATCCCCGTTTCGCCAGCATCGACCTTGCCGTTATTGTTTACATCGCCCCAGACGTAATTACCCAGTTTATACAACCCGGTCTGGATAATCAGGCCGGCATCCCAGCTCAAATCAACCTGATTGGCAACAAGGTTGAATGTAGCCGTTCTGCCCGTTGCCGGATCGGCGTCCGAATCGGTAGGGTCGCTGGTAGAGCCACCAACAGTACCACTGCCGGTGGTATAGGTCTTATCGGGAGTTGGCTTGAACTGAATGTAGTAAGAACCCGGATCGAGCTGATCGAACAGGTAGTACCCTGGCCGCCCGTACACGTCGTTGGTGGTTACCGTGCTGGCCGATAACGTACCTGACGCCGTATATAAGCAGACGATCACCCCGTTAATGCCATTGGCCGATGATTCGTCCTGAATATTGTTCTGGTTTTCATCGAACCACACGTAATTACCAACAGCGGCTTTAGCTGGATAAAGGCCCTGATCCCAGGTCAGGTCGTGTTCGCCTGCACTGATCGTCGTAATGGGCACGATGGCTAGCCGATTGCCGTTGAGGGTCGTTTCCGTACCATCCGAATCGTTGTCATCAGCCGTTGTATTGGTTGCTGTTGACGCATATCCTGGTGGTAAAAAGAAGACTGCATAATAATTGCCGGGTTCAAGGCCGGGGAACAGGTACAATCCCCCGTTGGCCGTTGACGTGAAGGCCACCAACGGATCGGAGTTTGGGTTGGTCACCCCGTCGCCATTGTCCTTGTGAAGTTCTACCCGTACGCCGTCGATACCCGTTTCGCCGGCATCCTGAATACCGTTTTTATTGGCATCCAGCCATACATAGTCGCCATAACTGCCGAGCACATCCGCCTTGAGTTTGATACCCACTTTAAATGGCTCCGATGGCAGGAAAGGGTCGTTGTTGTCGTTCCGCACGGCCTTGAACGCAAAGGAGTTCCAGGCAATTTCGCCAGCCGTGGGGGCACCAACCGGCGCGCGCATGTCCCAGGTAAGTTCAATCTGATCGCCAGGCTGTAATACCTTGCTACCGAAATCCAGCTTCAGTGACTGAATGATGGTGGGGTCCTGCGGCAAGACCGTACTCCAGTTGGCGGGTGTGCAGCCGGCCGGGCCAGACGCTACGTAATCCGTGCGGCAGGGGTTGGTGGCGGTACTGTAATAGACAGTAATCCCTGCCGGGGTCTGAATGGGGGTTACCAGGTTTGGCCGCCACTGGGTTTGCCGGGCCGTGGGGTCAATAACGCCCTGATCACCTACCCAGGGTAAAATATCCAGAATTTCAATGTTCCTGGTGGCAGCGTTCCCCGTATTGGTTACGATCAGTTTGTAGTTGGCCGTGCCGCCCGGTATGGTTTGCCCAAAGGCCGGGTATTTCGAGTAGTCGGTGTCGCACTGGCCTTTCACCCACTTCACCGACGAAAGCTGCGCGGACGATGTAATTCCAACATAATCAGACGAATAACAGACTGTTTCGCTGGTTACACCATTTGAGTTAAGGTCATTTAGATCCGTAGCCTCGACGTTAGACCGGGGAATGGAGGGTTGTGATCGATAGCACTGGCTGGCTGTGCTACCCGTAAAGAATGCCGTATTCTTGATACCCCCTATGGTTGTGTAAGGGGAGTATAGCTTCTGGTCAGTCGTATACGAACTGGCCAGTCCGGCCGGTGCCAGCGAGTTTACCTTCACAGCAATGCTGAATCCATATTCAGCACCGGCAGGCATGGGGTTATTCCATTTTAACCGTACCAGCGTTCGGCCGGTACCATTGTAATTGGGGATAATATCGGTAACGTCGGCGTTGGGAGTGCCAGCTGTGTAAACGATACCGTTATTATAATCAAGACCCAGCGGCAGCAAATCCATGCCTACCGGGTTTTGCAGGGGCTGCCCACCTCCTCGGTTGGTCAGGCGAATGAAATTCCAGAAGGTAGTACCCGTATTGATGGGCCCTCCGTAAAAGCTACCGTATTCGTTATTGGCAATTGAGGTTATCACCTTGGCCACACTCAGGGTGCTGAATGGATCAGAAGGAAGCACGGTGAATGACGCGCAGGGGGTGGAGGTCGGGTCGGGCGTTAAGCCCGAATTGCTTGCCGTGGCGGTAACACAGTTCTGAACACTAGTGGCTGTCGATGTGGCATTGAAATTAAAATTAATCCCCATCGCGATGTTATCGGTATTGGCCCCCGTCGGCAGTTTGTCTGCGGTAATTTTTATGGCCGTTATTATCTCGCCAGGAGCGGGCGCATAGTAATTGACATTGGCCGGCACCTCGGTATACGTGGGATTGCTTACGGTTTTGACAAACATTTTTATGACCTCATCCCCTGCCAGGTTATTGAAAGCGGGCCGGGCTATGTTTGTGACCGTAATGTCGGCATACGGTATAATGTCTTCAAATACGGCGTTGGTCAGGAGCGTGTTGCCCGTATTACCAAACCGAACTGTGTAGTAGGATGCTTCGGCTGGCTTGAGTGCCGCTTTATCGACTACTTTGGCTGTTTTGATTTGGGTTGTAGGGGCTACCAGTGGTGTCGTATTGGAGAGGTTATCGGTACAACTACCTGTGGTTGGGGCCGCGTAGGTCGTTCCATCGACAAAGGTTTTGGTGCTGCCGTTGGTGACGACAATAGGTGTAGCCACGCCATCGGGCTGATAGGTTACCTTAACATTGGTCGTTACGCTACTACCCACGCTAAAGGTTGGGCTAGGGTACTTTACAAAAACCCGGACTTCTACTGCCGGGGCAAACTGGCTTTGCACCTGTAGGGTGGTGGCGGGTAAACTGACGGTCAGTTTGGAAGTCGTATTGTTTATCGTATAGGAATTCGGTGGAATAACGGGCGTGGGTGTCCCATCAATCGTGGCAAAAGAGACCGACTCGATGATTGTTCCGGCCGGAAACTGCTGCTCGAAGGTCACAGGGCCGGGACTTTGTACGCCGTAGCCGTTGGTGCTATACCCGTTCCCTGCAAATTGAAGACGGCTGAAATAAGACGTGGTATTATCGATGGCAAAGCCATTTGTAGTCGTGATTTGGGGGCAGAATTTATCGGCCGAATGAATCGTCGTATTGACAATTTGGGTTGACCCGGGCACCCCACCGGAAGACAGAACCGCCGTCATGGAAGCGACCGAATTATTCATAGCCCCAAAACTGCCTTGCCCACCCACGTTGATAATGCCCGTATTACCGGCTATCAGCGGTTCCTTGAACGTAAAGGTGATGGTTCTGTTGTCCGGAGCAATCGTGTAACTCTGTACATCGGCGGGTAGACCGATGGTTTGAGTCGGAATAACCGCGTTGGCCGGAATGGTGGCCGTCAACTTAACCCCCGTACAGTTGGCGGTTATGCTGGCACATTTATACTTGAAGGTGTAGGTAAACGATTCGCCGGCTAACACATCCGCTTTGTCGGCGGTGGCGATTAACTCAAGCGTTTGTGCCTGAGCTATACCGACCGACAGAAGTACGCTCAGAAGGGTAAAGAACCCCCAGGTAGCCAGCTTGTTCCTGTATGGGCAATAGAGGGAAGAGTAAAATAGATTCATATACCGACTTTTTCAGGGGCAGTGTCACTGGCAGCGGTATCCAATAGTATGTAGGGCCATTCGATGAAAAACAACTAACCGATTCTACACTGCTGACTGAGACGAACCACCACCACCAGCTGCCAACGCTGTTGCCTTCCCCCCGGTCAAACAACGTGCCGCATGATCTATCTTTTTATAAGAATCGTATACTAGTTTACCCATTCTAAAATCCATAAATATGCTATTGCCGCTTAGATTAGAACCAGAAAACTAGACGGCCCAGTCAGCAGCCAAGCCATTAGCGCCACCCGGGTTATCAAGTTTTGTGCCAGCTACTCAAAACAAATTTCCATGCATTCATATCTGAATTGATCATTTACCGGCAATACAATCAATAGAATCAACAAGCCGTGGTGCCAGCCCCTTCAACAATATCGCCCCAGCCCAGACCATTAGCGGCCAGACCGGGGCGGTAGTGTTGAAGGGGCTTGTCAGCCGTTATTTGCCTTAGCGCTCAACCAGACGGCGCACTAAGGCCGCACGATCTTCTTGATCAGGATGGGAACACAACGGTTGGGCGGGCACTCACAGAAGGCAGTCGGTAGCACTGCCACCACATCGCTCACACAGCCCGACGCCCCATAGACCCGAACCGTATAGCGTTGCCCGTCTGGCTGACTGGGGTTGGCTTGCCCGCTCAACAAGGCCTCCCCTACCCCCGGCAAGGGCTGATTGCTAGCCAACAGCGTCTGGCTGGGGTTGAAGACGCTGCCCAGGCTGAGGTTATAGCGGCTGGCGTTGGCACTACTCACCAGCACCAGGCTGGCGTCGGCATTGGGGGTAGCTCCCAGACAGGTAGCCGGTACGGCGGTAACGGCCAGAGAAGGCAAGGGGTTGAGGGTCAACGCAGCGGTGGCCGTGGCCGAACAGCCTGCCGAGGACGTACCCGTTACCGAATACGTACCGGCTACACTCACCGAGATGCTCGCCGTGGTAGCTCCCGTACTCCACATGTAGGTAGCGGCTCCGCCAGCGGTTAACGTACCTGATTGCCCCTGGCAGACCGTGGCTGAGCTCGCCGACACCGTGGGTGCCTGGTTGACCGTCACCGTAGCGGTCGTGGTGCTTATGCACCCACTGGCATTGGCCACCGTTACCGAATAGGTCGACGTCGCGGTGGGGCTCACTACCAACGTACCTGTGGTGTTCACAATCCCACCCGTGAAGGTATAGCTAGTGCCGCCCGTGGCCGTCAATGTAGCCGACTGACCCACGCAGATCGTGGCCGAAGATAGCGTAGCGACTGGTAATGGGTTGACCGTTAGTGTAGCCGTGGTGGTGCTCACACAGCCCGAGGCATTCGCCACGGTCACCGAGTAAGTCGTGGTCGTGGCCGGATTCACAGTCAGTTGCCCCGTGGTGTTGACCGTGCCCCCCGTGAAGGTATAGCTGGTGCCGCCCGTGGCGCTGAGTGTGGCAGACTGGCCCACGCAGATACTGGCGGATGTTAACGTGGCTACGGGGAGCGGGTTGACACTCACCGTACCGGTGGCCGTGGCCGAGCAGCCCGCGCCACTGGCTGCGGTGACCGAATAAGTCGTGGTCGTGGCCGGGCTCACCACCAACCGACCGGTGGTATTGGTGATACCACCCGTGAAGGTGTAGGAGGTACCACCACTGGCCGTCAGGGTGGCTGACTGGCCCGCGCAGATGGTCGCTGACGACAACGTAGCTGTCAAATTGTTGGCTACCGTCACCGTGGCGGAGGTGGTGCTCACACAGCCCGAGGCATTAGCTACCGTTACCGAATACGTGGTCGTCGATGCGGGATTCGCTACAAACACGCCCGACGTATTAACAACCCCACCCGTGAAGGTATAACTCGTACCTCCTGTAGCGGTCAAGGTAGCCGACTGGCCAGGACATACTGTGGCTGGGGTCAGCGTGGCCACTGGTAGCGGATTGACACTCAATGAAGCGGTAGCCGTGGCCGAACAGCCTGCTGAGGACGTACCCGTTACCGAATACGTACCGGCCACACTCACCGAGATGCTCGCCGTGGTGGCTCCCGTACTCCAGCGGTAGGTGCTGGCTCCAGTGGCCGTCAACGTACCTGATTGCCCCTGACAAACCGTGGCAGAGGTAGCCGACACCGTGGGTGCCTGGTTGACCGT
Source organism: Fibrella musci (assembly GCF_041321105.1). Taxonomy (NCBI): domain Bacteria; kingdom Pseudomonadati; phylum Bacteroidota; class Cytophagia; order Cytophagales; family Spirosomataceae; genus Fibrella; species Fibrella musci. The sequence goes on from NZ_JBGGWD010000001.1 coordinate 511,900, forward strand.
CACCGTAGCGGTCGTGGTGCTTGTGCACCCACTGGCATTGGCCACCGTTACCGAATAGGTAGTTGTGCTGGCAGGGCTCACCACTAACGTACCTGTGGTGTTCACAATCCCACCCGTGAAGGTATAGCTGGTGCCGCCCGTGGCCGTCAATGTAGCCGATTGCCCCCGGCAGATGGTTGCCGACGTGAGGGCTGGCGCGATGGAACAACAATTCGGAGCTGCTACGGTTGTCGACGACACACAGCCGCTCAGACTGGCCGTGAGGGTCAGGGTTTGACCGGCAGGTACGTTAATAACACTGTCGCCCTGAACTGTACCCAGGTTAGCCGTAACAATTGCGTTGGATGGACTCACCGTGAAGTGTACGGTGAACGTGCTGTTGGGCCGACAGGCGGGCGTACCCAACGCTATGGCAGGCAGGGGACTGAGATCGACCGAGACCGGCCGGATGGTCGTACAGCCTGTGCTCAACATCGCTCTGACATAATACGTACCTGATCCAACTGCCGCCGTGTTGGCGACCGGAATGCTCTGGGCGCTGGGGTCGAGCCAGTAGCTCAACGTACCTGAGCTTTGGGCGACTGCCGACGCGAGGCTCACGGTTGCCGTACCCGCTGCATTCTGACAGGCCGTAAGTGCCTCGTTCACAGCTAGAGTGGGCGAAGGGCTCACCGTTACGACGACCTGGTCAGAAACCGAACAACCTGAAGCGGGATCAGTGGCCGTCAGTTCATAGATGGTGCTGCCTGTGGGACAAACCTGCGTCTGAAAGTTGGTCGGCGTATCAATCATGGCAGCTCCTGCCGCCGTATTGGGGGCCGTTTTCCAGCTATAGGTATAAGGTCCGTTTACGGCTGGACCAATTGTGACGCAGGTATTGGCACAGATGGTTTTGTCGGTGCCTGCTGCCAGCACCACGGCGCTGACCGTAATCTCCTGCTCGACAGTGGATGAACAGCCGCTGCCATAATTCACTGTGATCAGGTACTTATAAACGCCCTCTGGCGGGTTGTCGGTCACCAGAAATGTTGGCGTGGCTGAGGCATTGTTGGAAATCCGGCCCGTGGTGGGGTTCGTATAACCTGCTACCGTAGTCCAGGAGACCGTGGCACCGCTTGGAATCGTGTTGCTAAGCCCAACGGTTGGGTTCGTGGTACTGGGCAGGCAAATACTGATTGGGTTAGCCTGCGCAGTGTAGGCAGGTGCCGGTACGTTGAAAACAAATTTCTGCACGCAACCACCTGGTGCCGTGGTCGTCAGGGTGTAGGATGTGGCCACGCTCGGATACACCTGAATACTACTCCTGGTGGTGCCGGTCGACGACGGAGCGAGCGGCTCTGTCAGCACCCCGGCAAACGGCGACCAGCTGTACGTATACCCCGTCAGCGCGCTGGTATTGGTCACCGCTAACAATACGCCCGTGGCCGAACAGGGTGCTCCGCTGACCGTGTTGACGATCGGAACCGGTGCGGCGGTAACCGTGACACTCTGCGAGGTCGGGCAAGCGCCAGCGTAAGAAGCCGTCACGCTGTATGTCCAGGGGCCGCTGCCCGTTGGTGTCACCTTTGGGTTGCGTTTAGCGGCTTCAGCCGGCGTCAGCCCATTCCCGGCCGAAGCGGATGACCAGGCGTAGGTCAGCGTAGCATCGTTGGCATCTCTACCGATATTGATCGTTCCGCCCACGCAACTGACCAGCGGCGTATTCAGGCTGATGGTTGGTGCGGCCACACTGGTGTAGGTCACGCTGGACACATCGGAGCAGCCCGTAATCGGATCCGTTGTGGTCAGTTGAAATACAACGTTCGTTGTCTGAGCCGGAATGGTCGCCGTTGTAACATTATTGTTCGCGTTAGCGATGGTGGCCGTGCCCGCCGTAACCGCCCACGAATAGGTCAGGTTCGTGGGGCCGGGCGTACCCAGCGTCACCGATTTACCCGTTGTCCGGCAGAAGGTCCCCCCCTCGCCAATGGGCATGGCTACTGTCCGAACGGTAACGTTGACCGTATCATAAATGAAGCAGGTGGTTAGTTCATCGGTTATCTTGACGATGTATTGTCCTGAAACAGACGTACCGGGTGTAAAGGTTGGCTGCGAAAGCGTCGTGCTCGACAGGCCGGTCGGTGGTGTCCACAGGTACGAATACCCCTGAATGGCTGGCCCGCCAATTGTAACAGGCTGTCCGGCGCAGGTAACGGCATTCTGAGGAAAATTCTGATTTGGCAATGACGACGCTCCCCCAAACACCTTGATAACCAATGTACACACCTGCCCCCCCGGATATACACCTGTCAAGGTGTAGGACGTTGTCGAAGTGGGATTGGCTTTGACATAGGGAGAGAATGGGCCCGTTCCGCTCAGGGGCACTCCCGTTACGGCATCGCTAAGCCCGGTGAGCGGCGCCCAGTAATAACGAACTCCGTTGGCTGCCTGAGCAGGCCCGATCGTTGTGTTGGCGCCTGCACACGCGCCCGCTGCACCTGCCGGCAGCGACAGCTGGCAGTAAGTTACATCCCCGTCGCCACACCCAGGTACGTATTGAATGATCACTTCATCGGTGCGACTACAGGCTGGATTAGCCAGGTTGTAGCTGGTGCGAATGTAGGTGATCGTATAAGGCAGTTTCGATTTCCCAACCGTAGGGAACGCTGCTCCCGCCGGAATCAGAAAGGTGGTGGTGCTGGCAGTCGAGCTGCTCAGTAAGGCAACAGCCTGGGCGCTAGTGGGGGTACCGGCATCGGTAGCCGTGGCTGACACGACTGCCGACCAAGTATAACCAACGCCTGCCTCTGCTGGCGTGCCGAAGGTCCAGGTGGCGGTGCTGTTCGGGTCGGTTGGGCAAATAATAACCGGATAATTACCCGCTACGGCATAGTTACCGATCTTATATACCGTTACGCTTTGAGTCGCTGTCAGCGAACACCCTGAACTGGCTTGCAAGGCGTTCAGGTAATACGTGTACGTATTAACGCCGGCGGGAGCCAGCGAACCCGTTGCCAACGTGGTTGGAACCACATCGCTCATTATAAGGCCGGAGCCGGGCGACCATTGGTAGGTGAAGGCGGGGTCCTGCGTGATGCCCTCGCCCAGCGTCAGGTTGACACCCTGGCAGACGGTCAGGCTGGGAAGCGTTGGAAGCGGGCTGGGTTGTGTGTTCACCACGACTACCGAAGTCGACGCGCAGGTCACGCCATCCAGCGTGGGAGTGAGTGTATAGGTAGCCGATCCGCCTGACGGAATCACGGCGGTATTAAGTGTCGGATTTAGAATATTTGTTCCACTTAATCCGGTAGCCGGGCTCCAGTTGAAACTCAGCGCATGATCGTCTGACAGGACGGGCGTATCCAACGGTCCTAGTTTCACAGTGGGCGCTCCGCAGGTAATCAACGTTGTGTTGGAAGCAGCGGGTAAGCTCAGCGTGGTCAACTGAAGCGTATCTACACTGGTACAACCCCGCGAATCGGTGGCGTAGAGGTAATAGGTACCGTCCTGCGTGAAATTGGCCGGAATAGGCGACGTACCGTTGGCGGCTATCGTGCCACTGGCTACAGTCGTGTTGTCGGGCTTTTCCCACCGGTATCGATAAACGGGTTTGGCTCCATCGGGGCCCGGCACTACGGCAAACGTTTTCGCCAGCGGCTGCCCGGGGCAGTGTACATAAGGTTTCGAGTCGATGGTAGTCCGGTGTGTCACGTTGCCGCCGCAGTTGACCTGTACGGCCGCGCTCACCAGCGAGTCTTTACAGACACTGCCCAGCCAGTTGGTTGCGCAGTAGGCAATTCGGCGGTAAAACGTATTGTTACCCGTACAGGTGGGCGCAAAATCTTTACCGGTCGCGTCGGGGATCGTCGTCCAGGGCCCGCCTGCACTGGTAGCCTGCTGCCACTGATACGCTACTTTAGGCGGGCATTGGGGCGCCTGGTTCGTTGCCGGTATATCGAGGTTCTGCGATGCGTCGTTGCCGGTAATGGCGGGTACGGCGGAATTGATGCAGTAGGTTGTGCTGCCACCCGTGAAGGTGAGCGTATTCTGCTTGAGCTTTACCGGCCCAAATTTGACCAGCAACAACTCCTTGTCGGCTTTGGGGCCCGTATAGCCTGTAATGACATTACCACTGGCGTCGAAAGCCGATGGTGTCCAGGGATAATAGATGGAGTTCGAACCGGCGGTCGAATACACATACAAATTGCAGCCCTTCAACAGAATACGGGATGTGGGATTGTAGCTATCCAATCCCACGAAATTCACGAAGCTGCCGTATTGCGTCTCTCCCGTCGCGCTGTTAAACGTGGCGATGTAGGTGGGGTTGGTTGTTGTGTTAGGGGTTGGCGTATTCGAACCAATGCAGGCATCGGGGGATATATATTGTGGACTATCCTGCATGATTTCGCTGCGGCCCCGCACCAGTAGCATTACGCTTCCCCGGCCATCAGTTGCAATAGACGGTATCAGCGGCCGGGAGGTATTGGCCGCCGCCCGAACGTACCTGAACGACAAATCCGATTTATTCAGTGCGATCAACGGGGCTACGCTCGACGTAGCCGTGGCACCAGGAGGAAGCGCCCCCGTAAACGGAATCAAGGTGGCGTTGACCAACAGTTCCCGGCCCGCAAAATAGATACCGGTGCCATCTATGGCTATAGGAAATACACCTACCCCACTCGCATTTGACAGTGCCGGCATCGACAACACATCATAGGGGACGGCAGTGGCAGCCAGTACCCCTCCCGTGCTGCTCATTTTGGTCACGGTGGACGGGCGCGCGCTATAGCTCGTAGGCACACTACTTTGGGTCAGGGGGAAGCTGGCAAGTGCATCGGAGGTTCCCAGCACGTAAGCCGTTCCGTCAGGCTCAACCGCCAGCGCCGCCGTACGGTCACTTCCGGTACCACCCAGATAGGTACTCCACCGGAGCGAACCGGTGGCGCTGAATGACGCCATGAACTGATCTTCCCCACCCTTGAAATAGGACTGGTAAGCGCCCGTAGTGATGGGAAAATCAAGGCTGGTGGTGGTGCCGGCAACGTAGATATTATCGTTGCTATCGATACCAAAGGGTTGCGCAGAACCCCCAAAGACAGCGACATCATTGCCAGACCCACCAAAGTAGGTCCCCCACTCCACGGTGCTACCATCGGCCGAGAGCTTGGCCAGGTAGATGTCCCGGAGACCCGCCGACGCTGGCTGGAGAGCGCCCGATGTCGTGTAGGAAGGGGGCACGTTTCCGGGGGTACCGCCCACCGTGGTGGTGGTGGTGTGCATGAGCACCACGGGCTTGCTGTCGGAACCGACGACCAACGCTACATTCAATTCATTTCCATTGGAATCGCCCGTGTGCGTATCCAGGATGGTGCTCCAGATAATCTGATTACCGTTGGGGTTCAGTTTCATCACAAAGACCCGCGCATAGTTCGGGCCGGGCGTCAGACTATTGGCCAGCGTCGTAGGAAACCCTGAGCCAGCACGGGTGGTCCCTGTCAGGTAGATAAAACCCTGATCATCGACCCAGATGCCACCATTATAGTCGCGGGACGATCCCCCAATAAATGTACTCCACAGGATTACCACCGGGTCGATCACCAGCGGCTGGCTAACGTCGTAACTACCAACTTCGAAGCCAATGCTGTGGTCGGGTTGTAGTTTATAGCGAACTGCCACGGGCTTTTCTTCGCCCCTGATGGTCTGATAGGCATACGGTTTGGCTTTTTTCAGATCGCCAACCGGCAGGCTAAGGATCAATTCGCCCCCTGGCGATAACTGTATGTCGCTCACGCCACCCATCGCCAGTCGAATGGCGTTGGGGTGCCCGCCAGGTTTCACCACGAAATCATATTCCAGGTCTGTTTGCCCCCGTCCGTAAAAGCGCAGGTCTGTCTGGTCGTACACATCGGTATACCATAGTTCGGCATATCGACCAATAGGGTGGCTACCGCGCTTGTCTACAAAGCGATAGTCTCCTTTATCGTCTAGTTCATGGACCGGCTCCGGACGCTGTCTATTCTTAGCTCCCAGCCAGCGCATGCTCCAACTCATGGCAGCGGGGTTCTGACCGGAGGTCTCCGTCGATGGCACCGCCGAAAACTGGACCCGGTCAGCCATAAACGCCAGATTGACTTGAGGCGTTGCCAGCAGGTAACTGGCTTCTCCGCCAAATACGTTGGTTTCAAACGCCAAAGTAGTGGCGTGGTTTCGTACCGTTTGCTGCGCCAGTTTTACCTGCGCTGCAGTTGGCTGTCTAAGCTGTGGCTTTCGCGCTTCCTGCCCAACTGCGTGTATAGTTGTTAGCAGGAATACCATCCAGACACTTATTTGTCTGATAGAGCAGAGCCGATAAGCAATTGTATACCGTGTGTGCATAGAATGGATGTGTAAGGATGACACAGCCGGATACGCCCGACAGTTACTCACCACTGAACATTTGGGAGCACACAATAACCATGCAATAAGTATGTGTATAAATACGCGGTTGCCTAATAAATAGAAAATGACCACATTAACGACAAATAGCAGCCAGTAATAGTAAAAAACCGACCCACCAAGCAAATAACTTGCCAAGTCAGCTATTCTTCCTTTTAAAGTAATTATCTGAAAATAAGGTACTTATGTAGATATACATTGAAAAATAAATGGAAAATAATTAATAACCACATTCTATTATTTACCCAATTTATGTTACCGAAATTATTAATGCATCAAGCAAAAATTTATATATTACACTATAGCTGTACTAAAGTAAAAATACGTCCATCTCCACTTCCCTTTCAAACGTCATGAGGCACTGAGTATCTGACTCTATTTTGACGATCATTCTGCTTAAGATCCATTGAAATAACTCATTTTTCAGTTTGTCATTGGATTGAAACAGCTACTATATTTGTCTTATACGATACTCCGGCATGACAGGCGCGCCCGTCCGTAAAATCCTCCATATCGACATGGACGCGTTCTATGCGTCGGTGGAGCAACGCGACAACCCGGCGTTGCGGGGTAAGCCCGTGGCGGTAGGCGGTTCGCGGGAACGAGGTGTAGTGGCGGCGGCGAGCTACGAAGCCCGGGTTTTCGGCGTACGATCGGCCATGCCATCGAGCACCGCCCGCCGCAAATGTCCAGATCTTCTGTTTGTAAAACCTCGTTTCGAAGTTTACAAAGCAGTCTCCCAGCAAATCCGATCCATTTTTGCGGAGTACACGCCGCTCATCGAACCCCTCTCACTCGATGAGGCCTACCTCGACGTCACCGAGAATCAGTTGGGGATTTCATCTGCCACCCAGATTGCCCGAGAAATCAAAGCCAAGATTCGGGAAGCTACCGGCCTGACCGCTTCGGCAGGGGTTTCCTACAACAAGTTCCTGGCGAAGCTCGCTTCCGACCATAAGAAACCCGACGGCCTGTTTGTGATCAAGCCTGAAGCCGGGCTAGCTTTTGTCGAATCGTTGCGCGTGGGCCAGTTTCATGGTATCGGGCCAGCCACGGCGGGCAAGATGAACCAGTTGGGTATCGCAACCGGCCTCGACCTCCGTCAGCAGACCGAGGCCTTTTTGGTACGGCATTTCGGCAAGATGGGCCACTTCTATCACGCCATTGCCCACGCCATAGACGACCGTCCCGTGAGGCCCGACCGGGAACGTAAATCGGTCGGCTCCGAAACGACCTTCGCCACCGATCTATTCGAGTGGGATGAGCTTACCGACGGACTCGACGGCCCCATTGCTGACCTGTGGCAGGATTGCCAGCGCCTGAAAACAACCGGACGGACGCTTACGCTCAAGATCAAATTTGCCGATTTTCAGCAAATCACCCGTAGTCGCAGTTTTGGTTCACCCATTGCCAGCGAGGCGCAGCTAACGTACCTGACGCACGAATTGCTACGTACCCAGCTCCCATTGCCCAAGGGCGTCAGGCTGTTGGGAGTCTCACTCTCGAACCTCGAATCGACCGACGGCACCATCGATCAGCGCGAAGTCGGTCGGCAATTGGTGATCGGCTTCTAGCAGGCTTGTCAGGGTTGGGTGAGTGTCATCGTCTTTTTAAAAATACACCGTTCAACGGGACAAATCGTGTCGAGCGCCACCAGTACCAGTTCTTTCCCGATGATTTCCCCCTCGTATCGGTTGTTGTAGGAGCGCGGCACACCATTGCAGACGCCATATCGACGCTCGGTCAGGCTGAGTTTATTGGCCATGAACGTACCCTGCATCGTAACCGGCACCTCCAGCTGATCGTATTTTCGGTTAATTGTCGCCCTGACGGTGTTGCCTGTGACCTCCCAGGTAGCCGAAACCAGTATGGCAATCTCACCGCTCCAGGTGCAGTCACCAGTCTGCTCAAGCGCTTCTTTCCCTGCCCAGCTACCCATCAAAGCTGTTGCCGGTTGTACCGAATCGGGCTTCGAGCAGGCCAGCAACAGAAGCGCCAATGCTGGTAGTAGCTGTAGACGAATCGTTTTCATAACGTTGCCTTCGTGGGTTAATTCGTACGTTTTTATATAGCACAATATGTACCTATAGTATTTAAATCATTAGAAAAATTTATACTATCACGCTCCTTTTTCCAGAAAACGGTTTCGTTGGTCTTTACTGGCCTGATTCATGTTTATCTTGACTACCGTCGGTCCGCTTCCTGTGTGGCCTACCTACCGTCAACGTACCCAGCCGAAAGGCGCACGAATGCCCTATTTAGACCGTTATACGCAACCGCTCACGGCCAAGACCGCCGCTCATCTACTACGCCGGGCCACTTTCGGCTTTACGCCCGCCGAACTCACCGCTTTCACGGGCCAAACGGCCATCCAAGCGGTTCAGATGTTGATAGCCAACGCCAATTATACCCCACCACCCCCTATCGATCTGGACGACACGGCCAGCACAGCCGGACAGCCCTTTCTGCAAGGCCCTGCTACGCCCAGCGGTGAGTTCCTGCCCTTTGTGGGTGCCAATAATTTTAAGTACGGGTACTATATCAAGTACTGGTGGCTGAACCTGATGATTCAGCCCGGCCCGGTGAATCTGCTCGACAAGCTGACTCTTTTCTGGCAGAACCATTTTGTGGCTACCCGCGAGATCGCCAACGACTACCGCTTCGTCTGGACGTACCTGAAACTCCTGCGCGACAACGCATTAGGTAGCTTTCGCGAACTGGTTACGAAAGTCACGAAAGAACCCGCCATGTTGCGGTTTCTCAATGGCGACCAAAACGAGGTGGGGGCGGGAAAAGCCAACGAAAACTACGCCCGCGAGTTGCAGGAGTTGTTTACGGTCGGGGCGGTCGATGCCGCCGGCAATCCCAATTATACGGAAGAAGATGTGCGCAACGCGGCCCGCGTACTCACGGGCTGGAAATACAGCAATTATTACAAAGAAGGGGCAACCAGCTTTGCCACGACGTTTACCAGTAGCAAGCACGATAGCACTAACAAGACCTTTTCGGCCAAATATAACAACACGGTAATCACGGGCCGGACGGGAACCTCGGCGGGCGACCTGGAACTGGCCGATCTGGTCACGATGCTGCTCAACCACCCGCAGACCTCACGCCACATTTGCCGGAAACTCTACCGCTGGTATGTCAACGACACCGTCACGACCGATGTCGAGACCAATGTGATTGTGCCGCTGGCGCAGTTGCTGGTTAGCAGCAATTACCAGATTCAGCCGGTTGTCGAAAAACTCCTCACCAGCCAGGTCTTTTTCGACGCGGCCAACGTCGGCTCACTGGTGAAATCACCCGCCGATTTCGTCATAGGGATGCTCCGGTTCTACGAGTTGCCTATCGCCCCGACAACGCCCGTCATTAATTTCCGGAAAACGATGGAGTATGTCTACAACAAACTCCGTGACCTTCAACTCGATTTGCTCGACCAGCCCAGCGTGTTTGGCTATGATGCCTATTACCAGACCGGCTACACCAAGCTATGGAGCAACACCAACACGATGGCGGTACGTAGCGACGTCAGCGACCGGTTTTCCAATAGCTATACGGTATACCAAACCACGCTGCTGAACATCAACCCGCTGGCGCGCGCCACGGCCCTGCAACCCAGCTTTGGCGACATACCGGCCAGCACGTCGCAGGCTCCCAACACGCCGCCCATTACCTGCGTGCAGATACTCGACAGTTTTCTTACCAACCTGCTGGCCACCGACCTCATTCAGGTGCAAAAAGATTTCCTGATCGACACGATTATGATGCAGGGCCTACCCCGCTCAAGCTGGGAGTTTGAATGGAACACATACCGCCGCACCGTAACGTACCCAGCCAACTACACCGCCTCGGCCATCACCAACGCCAAAAACGCCGTCAACAACCGCCTCAAGGCCCTTCAGCGAGCCCTGCTCCGGCTAGCCGAGTATCATATCGTTTAAACGCGTAGGGTGTGGGGCGCAGGGTAGCGCCAACAGACAGCCCCATGCCCTACGCCCCACGCTCTCCCCTATGAACCGCCGTAAATTTCTGACTACGACTACCTCCCTGGCGCTGCCACTGGCGCTCAATGGATTTAGGGTCAATGCCTTGGCGCGTAACTCGGTACTGGTGCGCTCGCTGCTGGGTACCAACGCCGTCGCTGCCGACCGCGCACTGGTCATTATCAACATCAACGGCGGCAATGACGGCCTGAACATGGTGATTCCGGTCGATCAGTATTCGGCCTATTCTTCGCTGCGAAGCAACATCGCCATTCCGCAGAGCAGTGTGCTGGCATTGGCTGGCAATGATGCGACCGGCCTCCACCCTGCCATGACCGGCCTACGCGACCTCTATAACGATGGCCGACTAACGATCCTGCACTCAGTGGGCTATCCCAACCCCGATCAGTCGCACCAACGATCGGCCGACATCTGGATGACGGGCGTGTCGAGCAACCAGTACGCCGAAACAGGCTGGGCCGGCCGCTACCTCGACGATCGCTTTCCGGGTTATCCCGACAATTACCCCAGCGCAACCATGGAAGATCCGCTGGCATTGCAGATCGGGTTTTTAACCAGCACCACCCTGCTCGGCCCTATCCAGTCGATGGGTGTAGCCATCAACGACCCAAACAGTTTTTACACGCTCGTCGGCAGCAGTACCAATGCCCCGCCCGACTACCTCCCCTGCTGCGACGCTGGGGATAAAATCGCCCACATACGGCAGCAGCAAACGCTCGCCGTGGGCTATGCGGGTCAGATCAAAGCCGCCTTCGACGCGGGGGCGACCCGGGCAACGTACCCAACCAGCAATAGCCTGGCCGATCAACTCAAAATTGTAGCGCGGCTCATTCACGGTGGCCTGAAAACGAAGATTTACTTCGTCTCGATCAGTGGCTTCGATACTCACTCGGCGCAGGTTGACGCGACCGACAACACCATCGGTGCACACGCGACCCTGCTAGGAAAAGTATCGGCGGGGATCAAAGCGTTTCAGGACGATGTGGCGCTACAGGGTATCGCCGACAAGGTTATTGGCATGACCTTCTCCGAATTTGGGCGGCGGGCCAACTCCAACAACTCAAAAGGTACCGACCACGGCATGGCCGCCCCCATGTTTGTGTTTGGGCAGCCGGTCAAACACCCCACCATCGGCGTCAACCCCGATTTGAGCAACCTGATCGTGGGTAACGACGGTAGCCGCAACATTCCCTATCAGATCGACTTCCGCCGCGTTTATAGCGACATCCTGAACGACTGGTTTGGGGCAGGTATCGCTAAAACCAATGCGCTGTTATTCAAAACCTCGCCCTCTATACTCGATTTCCCGACGGTATCGCTGTTTTCCAACATGGTCGAAACCGTAAAAACCGGCAATTGGGCCGACCGCACGGTTTGGTCGGTGGGGCGCAAACCACTACCCAGCGAATACGTGCGGGTCAACGCCGGACATACCCTCACCGTCGACGCCCCCTTTACCGTGCGTAACATCCGGCTCGACGGGAAAATCCGGTACACTGGCCCTTACACGGTCCGGATAACGGGCTAATTCGTGGGAATAGGCTCGTTGTTGTAACATTGGAACGGCGCTCAACGAACCGTCTTTTTGAGCGGGGTGATCCATCGTTTCGTCAGGTACGTTCGGACGGGCGCATCCACGTAAATCAGTACGCCATACGCGAAGACAAGCAAGCCCAAGCCCATCAGTGGCATGATAACCTTCAGCTGGTCTGGCGATGGTTTCTGTACCTCCATGTAACTCAGAAGAATCCAGAGAAACGGGTAATGAACCATGTAGAGCGGATAGGAAATCTCGCCCAACCACTTGCAAACCGATTGCCAACGAGCCGACAACGAACTGGCCGCGCCCATGGCGATCAGTACGGGAAAACCGACGATCACCACCAGCGGCTCGGTCACCAGGTTGAGGCCATCCCGAAACGGCACCATAAACATCACTAGCAGCGCTATCGCGATGGGAAGAAAGCCCAACCGTGTAGGGATCAGCCAGCCAGACCGGTAGATCAACAAGCCCATCAGGAAGGAAAAGCCTACGCGCGCCGCGCCCCCAATGAAGGTTTCGCCGCTCCAGCCCACGCCTATGTTCTTGTAGGCATAGCCCGTATAGCACAAGGCAATCGCCGCCAGGCCCGTCAGTAGCCACACCATTTTGTTGGAGAGTTTGATCAGCACCAATGCGTAAATCAGACTGGCTACGTATTCCCACAGCAGCGACCAGGTAGGTGGGTTCAGGTGGAAGATATTGTTGTAGCGTTGCGGCAGCACCGGATCAGGTATCATCAGGCAGGACGCGATAAACATCCAGACGGTTTTGCCGAAGCCCAGAGTCTGATAGAAGTTTCGGAACGGGTCGACCAGAAAGCTGATTAGTCCGAGCACGGAACCAATGACCACCAGCGGCTGCAATCGAATGATCCGCAGTTTCAGGAACGTACCCACGCCGAGCTGTTCCAGTCTGTTGTCATAGGCGTATCCGATAACGAAGCCCGAGAGGCAAAAGAAAAAATCGACCGCCAGATAGCCGTGGGCAATAAAGTTTTTGGGGTAGTCGGGTTCCGCGAATTCCATGAAATGGAAAACCAGCACGGCAATGGCAGCCACGCCTCGCAGGCCATCTAAGAGCGGATAATGCGGTCGGGTCTGAAGCGGAACGGCCGCTTGTTGAGTAGCTTGCAAAAGAAGGAGCGCCTGGAAAACCAGCAGTGGTGTACCGGGTAAAGGCACGCGAAGCAAAATATATCGCTCTCGATTACCGAATTACGTTCATGACTCTCACCGGTAACGCACAACTCCAGCCGGACAAACAATCCTTTCGGTTCAATGAGCGGCTCTCTGCGCTAAAGACACAGCAGCCGTGCGCTATTTAGTCGCCTCCAACCAGCCGGGCAATGCCAAAGGCGGCAGCGGCGGCCAACGCCCCGATCAGCATGACTTTGATGGCCCCACCAACGGGTGGCTGACCCGTTACTTTACTTTTGAAATACCCGAAGATGAACAGGCAGATCAGTGTGACGACGCACGAATACAAGAGCGCTTCCTGAGGCGCATCGACTAGGAAATAAGGCACCAACGGGACCAGCCCACCCACCACGTACGACAGGCCAATGGTCAGGGCGCTTTTAGTGGCGCGATTCGGGTCGGGTTCGTCGAGGTTCAGTTCGTATTTCATCATGAAATCGACCCACCTGGTTTTGTCTTTCACCAGCTCATCGGTAATCGCATCCTGAAGCGCAGGGCTCAACCCCATCTCGGCAAATACATCGCGTACCTCCTGCTTTTCGCGCTCGGGCACGGTTTCGACCTCACGTACCTCCCGCCGCCGCTCCGACTCGTAGTGGTCGGCCTCGGTGCGACCGGCCAGATAGCCGCCCAGTCCCATCGCAATCGACCCGGCCACAATCTCGGCGATGCCCGCCGTCACGACCAGCGACGAGCTAGCCACGGCTCCACTCAGTCCCGCCGCCAGCGCAAAGGGTACGGTCAGGCCGTCCGACATACCGATGACAATGTCGGAGATCATGTCGGAACTCTCGAGGTGTTCTTCGTGGTGGTGCAGGTGTCCGATGTCGCTCATGGAATTGTCTGATATGAAATGATAGAGTTTGCCGGGTACGTTGTCAGGGTCGTGATGGCGGGGTATCAACTCCTTCCGTGCACAGTTCTTCGTGCCTGATCAGGCCGTCTAATCGGCCTACGGTCGCCATAAGCCCAAACGTAACGAGCGAAAGCCCAAAAACCAGCGCCACTGTTTAGCCCGCACCAGACCAGCGCCAGCAACAACAGCAGGCCAGTCTGATACATCTCGATATTGGCAACGTTGGCGGCCGCCGGGCAACGTACCTACACCGCCGCCGATTCGCAGACGTAGGTAGGAATGATACCGGTGGCCTTGATACGCAGGTCTACGTCTTCAACGGGGGTATTACCCGTCAGCACAAGCGCCGTATCGAAGCCAAATTTATTCCCACCGAGAATGTCGCTTTTGAGGGTATCGCCCACCATCAGAATCTCGTTTTTGCTGATGGGCATTTTGCCATTGGCCGCGTCGCGCAACAGGTCATAGGCAAACATAAAGAGTTGGGCATCGGGCTTGCCGAACCGGATAAACTGCTTACCCACAATGCGCTCGAGCATATCGGCCACTGCCCCGATCGCCACCGCCACCTGCTGCCCACGAACGGGGTACGTCGCGTCGGTATTGGCTACAATGACGGGGATATTGCGCCGCCGCAGCAGGTTAATCGTTTTGTTCAGGTCGGTATTCCAGTCGAAGCCTTCGTCGTCGAGCAGCACAAGCGCCGTGATATCGGCGGCATCGTCGAGGTTGACGTCGCGGATGGGCAGAGCGTGAAGGTCGGTATTCTCGATGTAGTGGGCCGAGGTGTCGGTGCCCAGGTACGCCACCGTGCCATGGTTCACTTTCAGTTGCAGGTACTCCCGCGCCAGCATCCCCGACGACACAATCCGGTCGGCGGTAATGGTTGGCAGGCCGAGCCGCTTGTAGGAGTCAGCGAGTTGGTCGGGGCTGCGCGATGCGTCGTTGGTCAGTACGTAGAACGGCTTGTCGGCGGCAAGGAGCGCATCGATGGTGCCGTCGATGCCGGGAATCAGCCCGTGGGCATTTTTCAGCACGCCATACGCATCGAAGAAGATGGCTTTGTACTGGTCAATCAGGGTGGCGAAAGGAGTCATAAGAAAGCTGTCTTCAGTTCACTGTTTTCTGTTGGCTTGCGCCTGTATAGTGCTGACGCGCCGGCCAACAGAAAACAGTGAACAGCGGACTGTGAATGGGTTATAGTCCCAACCGCTTCAGGATGGGGGTTACGTCGAAGGTATCGATCGAGGGGAGATAAATGTCGTAGGCTTCGCGCTGAAGCTTGGTGGCGTAGGTACGGTGGAAAAAATAACGCCCGTACTTGATCACGTAGTTCAGAATGAAGAAACGGTAGGCTTCGGGCAGAAACCGGATTTCGCGCTCGGTCAGCGGGTAGACCTTGTGGTACTCGTCGAGAAACCAGCCAAAGCGCTCTTCGGCCAGCGGCCCAATGTAGTACGAAAACACCGTGCGGTCGCCGGCGTCGGAACAAACGCGGCTGAAAAAGTAAAAATCCATCACCCGGTAACTGATGCGGAACCAGTCGTAGTCCCAGCGCGAAAACAGTTTCTGGTCGGGCGTCACCGAGAAGTTACCGATGTTCCAGTCGACAAAGACCGGCATGGTTTCCACCGTTTTATCGACCAGCTTCTTGCGGTTTTCCAGAAACAGATGGCATTGCCGTCGCAGCGTGTCGATGTGCATTCGATGCTCAAAACGCCCCGCGTCGGTATCGAGCAGATCGAGCAGACCCTGCACGTCGGATCGCAGCGTTTTGGCATATTTGGGCAGCACTGACGACGCTCGGGCGCAAGCTAAGTGAAAACGGGCGATTTCGTTCCCCAACTTTCGGATGTGGGATTCGTCGAGGCGGCGCGGCAGACGTTCCATCGTGCGAATGGGGTTGTAGAACACCACCCAGGCGTCGATAAACTCGTCCTGATGCCGGTAGATGAATACCTGCCCGTTTTTCATCAGTGATTTCGCCAGCACGTTTTCAAACGGGTAGAGCAGGTTGTTGGCCAATGCGTGGATGATGCGGTGGTCGTCTTTGAAGTGCTCAAACTTGCCGAAGTACGAGAGCTTGGCAATGACGCGGTCGCCCGAGTCGAGCGTCAGCCGGAACACGTGGTTGGTCGACACGCGGGCACTGATATCTTCAACCGCCTGCACGGTCTGGCTGGGATCGAACGCCGCCCAGGCCTGGCGGATAATGGTGGTATAATCGATAAGGCGCATATGTACGGGTTTGCCGGTTCGGGTTGACCATCTGATGCTGATCGGAATGGCGACGAGACATCAAACCGTAAACCAGAAACGGCAAACGAATGTCAAATCAGTTCAAAATATCGCTTCAGTTCCCAGTCGCTTACGTGCCGGGCATACTGGCGATGTTCCCAATCGCGGGTTTGGCAAAAATGCGCCACAAATTCCGCTCCGAAGAGTTCAGCGGCAACGGGCGAGTCGCGCATCAGGTACGTTGCCTCGCGCAGGCTGGGAGCCAGCCGCCCGTTTTGCTCGTTCTGATAGCCGTTGCCCGTAGTAGCTGGTACGTCGAGTGCCAGGCCATGCCGGATTCCGTATAAGCCTGAAGCCAGTGCGGCACCCATAGCTAAGTACGGGTTTGAGTCGGCACCCGGTACACGCATTTCCACGCGGGTATAGGCTTCAGCGTGATTCAGTACCCGCATCGCCACAGTGCGGTTATCGAAACCCCAGGTGAGTGTGGTAGGCGCCCAAGCCCCTTCGACCAGCCGTTTGTAGCTGTTGATGGTTGGCGCGTACATGGGCAGAATGTGCGGCAGGCAATGCAACTGCCCTGCTATGTATTGCTTGGCCAGGGTGCTGAGGCGATCCGGCGCGCCGGCATCGTAGAAGAGGTTGATCCCTTCTGCCGACCACAGGCTCTGGTGGATATGGCCGCTGCAACCGGGCAAATCGGCGCTCAGTTTGGCCATGAACGTGGCGACAAGGCCGTGGCGGTAGGCAATTTCTTTCACCGCCGTTTTGAAGAGTACAGCTTTGTCGGCAGCAGCTAGGGCGGTATCGTGGTGGATGGCGGCTTCGTACACACCCGGCCCCGTTTCGGTATGCAAGCCTTCGATCGGGATACCAAACCGACTCAAGTTGTCGAACAGGTCATTGTAGAAGGCATTTTCGAGCGATGGGCGCAGGATGGAGTAGCCAAACATACCCGGTGTCAGCGGTTCCAGGTCGCGGAAGTCTTTCTGTTGCAGGCTCTGTGGTGTTTCGCGGAAGTTGAACCATTCAAATTCCTGCGCCATCTCGGCTCGGTAGCCCATCTGCTCGGCCTGTGCGGCAATTCGTTTCATCAGCGATCGCGGGCAGGCGGGCAAATCGCGGGATGGGTCGGTTGGGTGGCTGAAATCGGCCAGAAAAAACGGCTGTTCCGTCGACGATTCGGTCTGCCACGGGATGCGGCGGAACGTACCCAGATCAATGCGAACGGGTCGATCGGGGTAACCGCTGTGCCAGCCCGTAATGGTTCCGTTGTCATAAGCGGCATCCTGACTATCCCATCCAAACACTACATCGCAGAAGCCATACCCGTCGGTCAGCCCCGCCCGAAACTTCTCGCGACTGATGAGTTTGCCGCGCAGAATACCGTCGATGTCAGCGAAGGCAAATTTGATGGCAGGAATATCGTGTTCGTCGAGGTAGGCAAGCAGTTGCGTAGCGTCCATGCAATAAGCCGGTTGTCGGGGCCGCTAAAGTAACGCAAATCACCACGCCTGCAAACGTCCGCCGTCGGGTTACGGATTCGGTTTGAACGCAATAGTACCGATACAGGTCGGATTCGTGACGGGCAAGGCAAAGCTGATCGTTCCCCAAGGTTCCGTCGACTCAGCCGAAGTCACCTCGTTGACAGACCGCCCGCGGGGTACGTCGAGTAACGACAGGTGATTGTAATGCTGCCGCAATTCGGGTACCGTCACACACTGTCCAGCCAGGGTTAGCACCAGAAAGCCGGGATGTGCCTGACCGTCGTGTCGCAGGCGTAGATCAATTTTACCAATTACAACGCCATTAGCCAGTTTGACCGGGCCTCCTTCGAAAAACGTGAAGAACTCGTTCTGTGATTTCCGCACGAGTGGAACGCCCAATTGGGCTTCCAGCTTTTCTTTCGTAAACGGGGCCTGATTGCCCAATTGGCGTACCACCTGCCAAAGTGTGGGTCTGGAAAACATAGGAGTAGCAGCAACGGCCACAGCGGCCATAATCAACACGAAGTAACGAATTGCGTTCTGACGAAGGGTAATCTTGCCACATTTACGGGGTGGTTCAAGGCTGTCGTCGGCGGGGCGGCGGGGGTGGCGGATAGTTTTGGTCATACCACCCGCCATAGTAATCTTCGTAGGGCTGATTTGTCGTGGAGGTACGTTCGCCCCGGCCAAAAATACCGCCGATGGTATTGCGTGCGCGTGCCTCATTTCCGTCTCGCTCATATTGGTTATACGCATTGTTGTAAGCCTGCTGATTGGCTGGGTTGCCAGCAATCCCAATATCGGCTCCCCCGTTGGCAACAATCTCGCGTTGTATCCGAATATTATTCAGGGTTGCCGCACCTTCATCTGCCAGTGCACCACGTACATACGCATTGCGCGACGACACATCGGCCCGGTACGGATATAACGCATGCCCGGTTTCGTGCGACACCGTTTGCCCCAAAGCCGTAGGATTACCTCGTTCGTTCGGATCGACGGTGATTGTCTGTGTACTCCGGTCGGCAAATGATCCACCGCCGGGAGTGCCATACTGAAATGTCCAGCCTTGGCTCTGGAGGGTACGTATCTGATCTTGCAGGGTTGGCGATAGGGCGGCAAAGGCGTCAAAATCAACACCTAGCCCCGTAATCACTGTGGTTGGTCCGCCAATCAAGACCGTAAACTCACCCATCACCAGTACCCCGCCGTGAACTGTCTTGTCACCCATACGAGCGGCGGGCAGCCCGTTGATGAGTACCGTTGAAGCACCCTGTGAAATCACGTCGGGCGGGCCTACGCACACGCACAGGTTGGTGACCGTAGCAGCCGGCCGACCACCGATCAGCACGGTAGGATGGCCGGGTGGCATTACAGGCCCGCCTACGTGCGGTACAGGAGGTACGCTCGGCGTAACCATTGGGCAAGTGTGCATATCCCCTACTCGTGCGGCAGGCTGTCCCATCAGTCTACTTTATCCAGACGTTAAATACTGGAAGCAGTATAGGTGCTAAAACGTTATTTCCGACCGATAATTTACTGACGGTCAATAGTTTTGAGCAAACGTGTGGCGCACGTCTCACCATTAATCAGGCTGCTCAATGTTGTTAGCGGCCAGCAATTATTCATTAGGGTCTATAAACTTTGGACGAGGCTGAATAGGCTCAGGAATGTGATTAGCCTTCATCCAAGCTTTAAACGCGGCAAACGACGCCTTATCTACCTCGACCCACCGTTGCCCGAAGCCCATCGGATCGGCCCCGATTTCTTGCCGTTTCTGCTGCCATTGGTGGCCTTCTGGCGTATCATGCCACCGATCTAGCAGGGCACTGTACGGTTTCGCGGAAGGGTCAGGCACCGGGAATTTTACACCTCGCGTCATCAAGATCTTCTTGAGCCGTGCTTGCGCGTCGTAAGCTTCCGATCCAACGGCAGGTGTACTTTCCTGCACTTCTAAGGCTATTCCCCCTCCCGAATCAGATAAGCGATCAATGTCAGCCCCTTTTTCAATCAATTCAATCGCCTTATCGAATTTGTTTTGATAACCTGCTTTTATGAGGATCGTATCATCGTGCTCATCCTGAGCATTGATGTCGGCCCCTGCCGAAAGCAGTACATCCAGATTTTTGTAAAACTCACTGTCAAACGCTACATGAATAGCGGGTTCGGTACGTTGTGTGCTGTTAGGGTCGCCCCCATTCTGGAGCAAAATCTTCAGGTACGTATTGTTATCACGCGCTCCGGCTGCCAGCGCCACCGGCTGAATCTTCTCCCTGTCTTTCAGATTGGGGTTGGCCCCTAGTTTCAGCAGTAACCGGAACGAAGCCTCTTTGTCGACCAGCATCGCCCAAATCAGCGGCGTCATGTCAGCCTTGTAAAAGCGGTTGAGGTCTACTTGTTTAGCCAGCCGGGTCACCTCATCGAGTTGATCGGCCTGTATCGCTCGGGCTAGTTCCAGGGCGGGCCCTTCAAAGTACCGTTCAGGGTTCATTTTGTCTTGGTTAACAGAAGCACAGGCTAGAGATATCAGCGTCAGGCTGATAAAAAACACGTGAGTGATGCGCTTATTGGCAACCCAGATAGGCCGATAGCGTTTTAAGATCATCTTTTTTTTGCTTTTCCATAGAATCAATTAGGTAAGGCATACCGTGATAATCAACCCGTCTCATTGGATTCCACGGACTGGCAATCTTGTTGCCCAAGCTATCTTGTGCAGGTACGATATGACGTACCCCAGCGGCCATTGGCATGGTATTGTTAAGCGTCAGGCCTGCGCCCACCGCCTTTCCAATGAGTGACGGTGCTACCATGAGTCCGCCTTTGAGCGCTGGAATGGCTGTATCCTGTAAGTTGTTAAGTATGTCATGTGGAAAATTAAACGCATCGACTAACGGTTGTCCATCACGATTAGTCTTACGGGCCATATCCAGCGAGTAATTACCCATGCGCGACAGCGTTCTTGGATGTACTCCAGCCGCATTGAAAGTGTACGTTTTGGCACCACTTATGATTCCTGCTGCGGCCGCCTGCCCGCCCGCTTTCGAGTGGCCAGCTATTTCTATTCCGCCAGTGGCGTTATACTTCCTTGCTAACCTGGTGGCTAAATTGATCGATCCATTGTATTGCTTCGTGTCGAAACCATTGCCCTGTAATAAGTTAGTCATCCAGTCGGCTTTTGCATTTACCGCATTGTCTGTGCCTCTGAAAACCAATATGGGCTTGGCGTCTTGCTCGAAAGTAGACTGGTATACAGCGTATACGGGCTCTTTACCCGGTACAGATCGTTCGATCATACCCCACCCTTCTGGAAGGCCATTTTTTTCGGTGGGCCAGGTTTGGGCGGCGAGCATTTCCTTAAACTTTTCCGGCTGCGGCGGATCCTGACTTTCGTAGAATTTCTTCTTATCCAGCAAGTAGATGGCGTTCGTCAGTTTAGCCCGCTCGATCGCCCGGTTGTTCAGCTCGAACCGCCGGTTCGCGGCCAACGCTTCCGAAAAAGAGGGCGTGCTTTTTCCACTGGGTTTGCCACCAGCAACCCGCGTAGCATCAGCAGCCATCACGGCTCGCTCAGGCTGCAAATCAACTTCTTTTAACTTAGCCGAACTGGCGTCGATCACGGCCAGGCGGGCGTTGTAGCGCTCTTTTTTCGACTTACGCATGTCGGTGGCATCGGCAACTTGAGCGCAGATCGCCGGTTTGGGCGGCTTCGGGGCTTTGGCCGTTACGCTGTTGGCCTGATAAGCTGCCAGACTAAACGTCTCGCCTGCGCCGTGGCTATCCAGCGGCCAGTTATTGTCGTGCACGATAGCCCCCACGGCCACCCGCTGCGGGCTGATCTGGAGTTGCAGCCAGCTACTGCCCATCCCAGCCGACAGCCCCGGAAAGAAATTCAGGTTCATATCGATGCAATAAGCATTGAAGAAACTGATGGTCTTTTCCGTGGCCTTTGCCCCAGCCTGCAATAGCCTGATTTTTCCATCCTGTTGCATGGTGGGCGAGAGCATCCACTGATACAGAAAGGAATCAGACGAAACAGGCGAATGTAAGGTGCAGCTGATGACTACGCCCAGTACCGGCGAAGCTGGGCGGCCCAGGTGGTCGATCTCCTGCCGCATTCCCAACTCATACCGCTGCAACGGGTACTGTTTCCCGCTTACTTCCAGAAATGCCGTGAATGACGCCATACCGTTGAGTGTTACCTGATGCCCATCCGGGTCACCAACGTACCCACGAATATGCTCCGTATTGTCTACTTAAACTACGGATAAGTTAGCCAAAGGTCCAACAGCCGTTCAGGTATCAAACCAAAGCGACGTTATCGATGAACCTGGTGTGTCATCAATAACGCCGCTTTGGGCTGGTGTTCTTTACGCCGACTACCGAATGTCCATTTCCATCGGCAGACGGGCCTGAATACCCTGGAGCGTTTGCAGCTTACGTACCTGCTGAACAGCCGGCGCGAACGTACCCAGCACCGCTTTCAGGCGGGCTTCGTCGTCCGAGTCGCCAAAGTACTTCATGAATTGCTCAACGGGGCTTTCCAGCGCAGGCATGTAACGCAGGCGGTAGTCATCCTCCTTGAGCTTAGCCTCGGTAGCGGCCAGTTTGATGGCGTCGTCGAGCCCACCGAGCTGATCGACCAGACCAATGGCTTTACCCTGCGTACCCGTCCAGACGCGACCACCGGCAATCGCCCGCACACTGTCGATAGGCAGCTTGCGGCCGTCGGCTACCTTTTTGGTAAAGCTGGCGTAAATGCGATCAACGCCCGTTTGTAACACCTTCCGATCGAAATCGGTGAGGGGGCGAGTGGAACTGGGGAAGTCGGCGTGGGGGTTGGTCAGTACCCGGTCGAACGTGACGCCCAGTTTATCTTTGAACAGGCTTTCGGTGTTAAACAGCAGCGCAAACACGCCGATCGATCCCGTAATGGTGTTAGGCTGAGCCACAATCTTGTTGCAACCCATCGCCATGAAATACCCGCCCGAGGCAGCGTAATCGGAGAACGAGGCGATAATGGGCTTAACTTTCCGGGTCAGCTGCACCTCGCGCCACATGACATCCGATGCCAGCGCGCTGCCACCACCCGAGTTGATCCGCAGCACAATGGCTTTGATGTTTTCGTTCAACCGAGCTTTCCGGATCTCCCCGGCAATCTTGTCGGAGCCAATGCTTTGGTCGTCGCCAGACCCCGTGTTGATATCGCCCGACGCCACAATTACGGCAATTCGGTTCTTGCTCGAGATTTTGTTGTCATCGTCGCCTTCATCACCCGACTCGGCGTTCTTGTATTTACTCAGCGTGACGAATTCGATTTTCTTCTCTTCGTCGATTTTCAACGCTTTCCGGATTTCGCCCTCCACTTCGTCGTAGTAACCCACGTTGGAAACCAGCTTGGCGCGGAGCGCGTCGGCGGGTGTCTGAATCGTCAGATCGCTGGCTAACTGCCGTAACGTGATGGCCGACACGCCCCGGCTTTTAGCGACACTCGTCAGAAAATGATCGTTGATCGAGTTCAGGAACGACGATACCTGCAAGCGGTTAGGCTCGCTCATGTTTTCCCGGATAAACGGCTCGATGGCGCTTTTGAACTCTCCCACCCGGAACACCTCGGGTTTCAGCCCCAGCTTGTCGAGCGATCCCTTGAAGAAGGTCAGCTCGGCCGATATGCCGTTCCATTCCATATCGCCCGCCGGGTTGAGGTATATTTTATCGGAGACAGACGCGATGTAATAGGCTTTCTCGGTCATGACCTCGGCATAGCTGTAGACAAACTTTTTCGAGGTTTTGAAGTCGATCAGCGCGTTGCGCACCTCTTCCAGCGTAGCCCAGCCTGCCTGCGGGTTTTCGGCCGCAATGTAAACGCCCTTGATGTTGTCATCGTCTTTGGCCTTTTTCAGGGCTTCTTTGATTTCCACCAAGCCCATTACGTTGGCATCATCGCCACCACTGAATGAGGCAAATGGATTGGTGCGGCTTCGCTCGCGGATGGGTTCGTCGAGCTTAAGTTTTAATACAGAATTGTCGGCTACCGTAACGTCTCCCTTTGAGGAAGCCGCCCCGATGATGCCCGCAAAAATGATGATTCCCAGCAGGGAGAAAATGACCAGCCCCAGCAGGGTAGCCAGCAAGTATTTCAGAAACTGTCGCATAAAGACGAATTGTGGTAACAGCCGTCGACGTAGCGCCCGGCACACGGAATAAGTACGGTAAAAATAGCCGACGGGTTGCAGTACCCTGTGTTTTTGGGTTAAACGCTTTGTATCATGGATGAGTGGGGCGTATGCGTTTCTAACCTAAACGTGTTTGGCCATGCTCAAGCTTTACCCCTGTTGTTGCCAACCCACTGGCCAGTCTTAGTCATCGACCATTATTTAGTCTACAAACTAACTATTCTAACCATACAGCTGTTATATATCGAACAACAATGCTCAACTGATCTATGAAAAATGCATTCATCATGCTCGCCTTTTTGGTGGGCCTGTCAGCCTGCGCCCCCCGTGTGGCGGTCGACAAGGCAAAAAATGTCGATTTCTCGAAATACCGCACCTTCGCCTGGATGGATTCCGACGTGAAAGGCACCAAAAACCCGGTGTATTACAATCAATTGGCGTCCGATCAGGTCGAACAAACGGTAGCTACCGAATTGTCTAAAAAGGGCCTTCGCGAAACCAATCGCCGCCCCGACCTGCTGATTGGCTATCACTTCTTTGTTGAAGAGAAGACCCGCACCGTAGCCAACAACACAGGCGCCGGCCCCTACGGCTTTTATGGTCCTTATGCGGGTTGGGGTCGTTGGGGCTATTCGGGCTGGGGTCCCGGCTGGTGGGGCTGGAACAGCTTTGGCCCGCAGTATACGCAGGAAAAATATGAAGCCGGAACGGTAGTCGTCGATATGGTCGATAACCGCACCAAGCGCCTCGTCTGGCGGGGTGCCGTGCAGAATGCCGTAGGCGATCCGACCCGCATCAGTCAGAATCTGGCCAAGCAGGTTGAGCGCATCGTCGAGCAATTCCCGCAGGTGAGAGGCTGAATTAAAGTTTGAGGTTTACAGTTTGACGTTTGTAGTTTGCGAGGGCAATGATCAGTTGCCCGACAAGCAACTGTAAACGTCAAACTGTAAACCTCAAACTTTTTTGAATCTCCCCGTCTTTTTAGCCAATCGGGTCCGGAATGCGCCGCTGGGTAGTTTCTCAGCGACAGTCACGCGGGTGGGTATCGCCAGCGTTGCCATTGGCCTTGCCGTGCTGATCATCGCGTTTGGTATCCTGTTCGGCTTTAAACGCAACATACAGCAGAAAATCTTCGCGTTTGGTGCGCATCTGCAAGTCATCAAGTTTTCCAACAACGTCTCTTACGACGCCCCCCCTATTTCGCTCAAATCGCCCGCCGTGGCGCGTGTGCGGGCGTTGCCGGGTGTTGAACGTCTTCAGGGTGTCACCCAGAAAGCAGGCATTCTCCAGGCCGAAGACGACCTTTCGGGAGTGGTGATGAAAGGCGTCGGCCCCGACTACGACTGGCACCTTTTCCGCGAATCATTGGTCGCAGGTACGTTGCCCAACTTCGATTCGGCCAGCACCAACGGCTATTCTACCCAACTGCTCATCAGCCGCACCATTGCCAACCAGCTCAAGCTGGGCGTAGGGCAGTCGGCTATTCTCTATTTTACGGGCCAAACCCGACAAGGTGAAGCACCCACCAGCCCGACCGGCCTGCGCCCCCGCAAGATGACCATTGTGGGCATCTACGAAACCGGGCTGGAAGATGGCGACAAGACATTCATCATTGGCGACCGGCGGCTGGTGCAGCGGCTCAACAACTGGGGTGCCGATTCGGTCGGTAGCTTCGAGATTTTCGTTCGCGATTTTACCCAGTTGAACGCGACGGCCTCTGCGGTGCTGAACCAGATTCCGCCCGAGATGCGCCTGATCCGGGTTACCGATCAATACGGCACGCTCTTCGACTGGATGGTGCTGCTGGACCGCAACACGGCCGTTTTCCTGATTCTGATTCTGTTTGTCGCCTGCTTCAATATGGGGTCGGTGCTGCTGGTGCTGATGATGGAACGTACCCCGATGATTGGGCTACTAAAAGCCCTGGGTAGCCCCAACGACCTGATGCGGCGGCTGTTTGTGGTGGTAGGGCTGAGTATTGTGGCGTGGGGCCTGCTCATCGGCAACACGCTGGGCATTGGCCTGTGCTGGCTACAGGATCGCTTCCACCTGATCCCGCTCAATCCCAAGAATTATTACATGACCTACGTACCCATTGCCTGGGACTGGCCGGTGATTGGGCTGGTCAATGGGGCGGTGGTGGCCATGATTGCGCTGGCA
The DNA here is from genome assembly GCF_041321105.1 of Fibrella musci. Taxonomy (NCBI): domain Bacteria; kingdom Pseudomonadati; phylum Bacteroidota; class Cytophagia; order Cytophagales; family Spirosomataceae; genus Fibrella; species Fibrella musci. The sequence continues at coordinate 537,971 of NZ_JBGGWD010000001.1, forward strand.
ATGTGGGTGCCTACGCTCATCATCAACCGAATCGACCCGGTCAAGGCGCTGGTGTTCAAGAAATAGCCGTCTAGCCACTCAAACCCCGGTTTGGAGCGGATCAGAAAATTCATAAGGGTAAAACCCCTGTTTGTAGACCCCCGTAACCGTTTGTACGAGTTGATCGTTGTGTGAATGGCGTAAGCACTTAGTATTGTCACGTCAATCACGACTTCAACCGATGGCAGAAACAGAAAAGAGTTTTGGCGACAAGTTGCTGGGCTTTTTCATCAAAGACGCCCCCGAAAGCGGGACCGCAGGTACGTCCGCTACGACCCCGCCACCTGCTCCCGCTCCCGCGGGTATGCAACCCGGCACCAACACGCTCCCGCCGATGCCAGCGCCTGCTGCGCCCTCTACGGGGACCGTCGACACCAAATTTGTCGATCACTTCGCGGGGGTGCTGAGCAAAGCCAACCTCCAGGGGCCCGACTATTTCGAGTTTCGCGAGATACTGCGCAATCTGTCTAATCTGGGGCTTACCGAAGAAAAGCAGTTCCAGGCGGCGTGGGCCAGCTTCAAGGCAATGGCCGGTACGGGTGACCCAGGTACGTTGGCCAACGCGGCCAACCAGTATCTGGCTGCTCTGAGCACCGACCGCGATGCTTTCCTGAAAAGCGTTGAAGCCGCCGTGCAGGAGCGGGTTGGCGGGTTGCAGACCGAGCAGAAAAAGCTTCAGGCCGACAACGAGGCGATCGCCAAACAGATCGCCGAACTACAGCAGCGCGTTAATAGCAACAACGACCGGCTGAGCAAAATTGGCGGTGAGATCAGCGAGCAAAGCACCAAGATCAACCAAAATCGGGCCAATTTCGAGACCACTTACGCCAGCTTCACGGATCAGATCAAAGCGGATATTTCTAAAATTGCAGCGTACCTGAAATGAGTTCACTGTTTACTGTTCGCAGTCCTCTGCTGGTAGGCGCAAGCCTACTCCGGCGTCAGCCAACAGAAGACTGCGAACTGAAGACTCCTTAACTATATCGATATGGCTTCTCCTGACTTTTCACAATTAGCTGGCGGCAATGCCGACTCAGACCCGCACAAAGGGTCGTTTTGGAGCCGCCCCGAAGGCATCGCGGGCATGTTGGTGCTGGGTGCCGTGGCCGCGCTTGGCCTCGTTTATTTCAACCGGATCGTTGAGTTTCTGATCCGCGTGACCGAAAATACGCTCTATCTGGCGGGTCTGCTGGGTGTGCTGGCTCTGTTGGTGTTTCTGTTCACGAGCCGCGACGTCAGAACGGCGGTATTCTTCCTGTTCAAAACGTTCATGCGCAAACTGGCCGGGACCATCATTCAGCTTGACCCCATCGCCATCATGAAGATCTACGTGCAGGACCTGCGTGAGAAACGCGAGAAAATGCAGGGGCAGATCGACACGCTGGCCGGCCAACTGGTGAAGCTGAACAAGAAGATCAACGAGAACAACGAGACCATCAAGCAGAAGTTTGCCGAGGCTAACAAAGCCAACGAAATGGCGGCGACCAAGCCCGGCATGAAAGAAGCCGCCACGCTGGCGACCATTGAAGGAGCCGGTTTGCAGGAGATGAACCAGAAGTTGCTCCCGCTGCAACGCAACATGAAGACGGTACTCGACTTCATGGAAAAAGTCAACAAATCGGCCGATTACCTGATCAAGGAAACCGACATCAAGGTAAAGCTGAAAGAGACGGAGTACAAGATTGTGAAGGAAAGCTCGAATGCCCTTAAAACGGCGGTCAGCATCTTCAAAGGCAACCCCGACAAGAAGTTCTACTTCGATGAGTCGATGGAGTATATCCAGGACGACATGAGCAAGAAGCTGGGCGAAATGAAACGGGCGATGGACCTCTCGATGGACTTCATCAACGGCGTAGATATTCAGAATGGCCTGCTCTCCGACAAGGGCGAGCAGTTGCTGGAGGCCTACAACCGGGGCGAGTTTTCGATGGTGCAGCTTAATCCGGCAACAACCAATCAGCTCGATGCCCCGCAGCAGGCTCGTGTGCTGAACCCGCCCAAAGACGAAGGGTACCGTAATCTGTTAGACTAATCACTCCGTTTGACGTTTGGTGTTTATCGTTTGATGTTAAATCAACAGACCACCCAACGTTAAACGACAAACACCAAACGTTAAACTACTTTTATGAATCGCTTAACCACTGCCGGGCGGCTGATTATCACGCTGCTCATTCTGGGCCTTGTTTACTTGGGCCTCAAATACGTTGCCGGTATCGACCTGATCGACAAATTCCGGGGCGGCAACAAAACCGAACAGGTATCATCGCCATCGCTGCCGCAAGGGGGGATCAACAATGAGAACTCGGCCTCAAACGAAGAGGCCACGGGTAGCAGCGAAGCCTCAAGCACGGGCGACAGCGAGTCGTCGGCTACGTCGAACGGCACATCATCGGCCAGCAGCGCGTTCAATTACCAGGCGGCCGAACCACAGGGCGGCAAACTGCGCGGCGTAGTCGAGCTAGGTGCCAGCGGGTTCAACTCGTTCATTGTCCGGGTCGACGACCAGAAACGCTGGAAGCTCGAAAAGGCTGATTTTGGCAATAGCCTCGTGCTGGAAAATATGGCGACTGACCTCGATATCCGCTCGGGCCTGAAGCAGTACATTGCCAATATGCTCAATTTTGGTGTAGGGGGTCGCGACATCCAGTTTGTAGTGAGCTCGGGAGCCCTGAAGGCCGACGCCACACAGAAAATCATCAGAAACCTGAAAGCCCTCAACTACGTGGTGAACACCGTGACGCCCGAGCAGGAAGGTCGGCTGGCGCTGCGGGCCGTGCTGCCTCCGGAGTTCGACGACAACGCCTTTGTGGTCGACATCGGGTCGGGGAACACGAAGATTTCGTGGAAAAACAACGGTAATGTATCGGCGCTGGAAACCTACGGAGCCAAGTATTTCCAGGAGAGTACCGACGACGCCAAAGTTTACAGCGAAGTCAACAGCAAAGCGAAAGGCGTGCCTGCCGACCGACGTAAAACCTGCTTCATCATCGGCGGTATTCCGTTTGAACTGGCCAAGCAGGTGCGGAAAGGCAAAGAGCGCTACACGGTGCTGAAAGCCCCTGCCGACTACAAAGGCGACAATGCCAAGCAGAAAGCGGGCCTCAACATCTACAAAGCCATCGCCGACGCCACCGGCTGCCAGCAATTTGTCTTCGACTGGGACGCCAACTTCACCATCGGCTACCTGCTGACGCTTAAATAAAATTATGAATGATGAATTATGAGTTGTGAAATAGCTTTGACACAAGCGGATAGGCTCCCGTCTGAGACTAATTCATAACTCATAATTTATCATTCATCATTCGACCCAATGACCTTCCGTGATCTCTTCGATTATGCCGCTGCTCAGCCCTGGGTGGTGGCGTTTTTTTTATTGGCGATCCCACTGCTTACGTTTCTGATCAACCTATGGTCGGGCGAGACCGCCGAGGCGATCTGGAAATGGCGGTACGCCTATGCCGCGCTGATCTACGCCGCCTGCATTCCCGGTGTTTTCGCCCTGACGCTCAACCTCTACCTGTTTCTGTTTGAGCGGCAGAGCATCTGGGCTATGAACCTTGTGTTGCAGGTGTTGCCCATCCTGACCATGATCGCGACACTCTGGCTGGTACGGCAGAAACTACCGTTTGAGTACGTACCTGGCTTCGGGCGACTGTCGGGCTTTCTTACCCTCATTGCCGCGCTCATCGGTATACTGTGGTTTGTCGACCGGCTTCGGCTGGTGGCGTTTACCTACGTACCGTTCAGTTACCTCGTCGTGGGTTTCGTAGGTACGTTGCTACTCATCCGCTTCGCCTGGAGCCGGATTTTTTAAGCCAAATGACTACCAATGACAATGAAAGCTACTTAAACGCTACTTCTTTGAAGCCGAAATAGCGTACCTCACCGGCTACCCAGATGCCAAGACGGCCCAATGGGTCAAGGTCGACGATGGTACCGGTGAAAGTGTGGCCTTCTGCGTCGTAGCGGTGGGGTTGCTGATAGCGATAGAGGTGATTCAGGTACGTATCCCGCAGCACAGACCGCTGCCCGGCGCGCAGTTGCAGGTAGCGTTTTTCGAGCTGTTCGCAGAGCGTTGTTAGAAAGGCCGGGAGCGGGTAACCTTCATCGATGGGCGTTTCCAGCAGTAGGGAGGTCGCCGTAGGCAGGCCAAAATCGGTCTGATTCACGTTCAACCCTATGCCGATGATCGACTGTGCGACGTTATAGCCCTGTAAGGTGTTCTCAATGAGCACGCCCCCGAGCTTCCGGTCATAGACGTACACGTCGTTGGGCCACTTGATGGTCAGGCCACCATTGGGCAGCAGCGGCGACAGCGTATCGTTGATCGCCAAGGAGACGGCCATATTCAGCCAGAACTGCTCGGTAGCGGCCAGAAACGTTGGCAATAGAATGAGCGAGCCCGTCAGGTTGTGGCCCGGTTGGGCTTCCCATTGGTTACCCCGCTGGCCGCGCCCGCGGGTTTGCCGGTCCGTGACGACAAACGTACCCTCCGATACGTCAGTTGTGAGCAGTAAATCGGCCGCTTCGTCGTTGGTAGAGTGACAGCTTGGCAGGTAAACTATTTTTTGACCAACGAATAGCGTTTTGGGACAGATTTTGTGCAAAGATTGTTACGTTTATAACATGACCATGACATGTCAAATGGTGTATGGTGCGGTCGGGTAGTGTTTCTACGCATACCCATTCGAATTGGCAACGTACCCGCTACCCCGTTTGCCACACAAGTTTACATTCAAAGCATGATTCAAAACACTGTTTTAGCCAAACAACCCGAACTAACTACCCAGCAGCTTCGCGACCTGATCGTGAAAGGTATGCAGGAGAAAAAGGCGCAGGACATCGTCGTGATGGACCTTCGTCGTGTCAAAAACGCCATTACCGACTATTTCATTATTTGCTCGGGTAGCTCTGATACCCAGATCGATGCCATCGCCGGTTCGATCGAAGAAGAGATTTTGAAAGTAAGCCGGACGTTCCCGTTCAACCGCGAAGGCAAAGCCAACCGCGAGTGGATTCTGCTCGATTACGTCGATGTAGTCGCGCACGTGTTCAAGAAAGAACGTCGGGCCTTCTATGATCTTGAGCAGCTTTGGGGGGATGCCGAGATCGAATATATTGCCGACGACGACATCGTTCCGGCTGCCCAACGGGTAGGCTGACACCCTGTTTTTGCCGCTCCCACTCACCGTTTGCTAGCAAAACATTCGCTTTCTGAACGGTGTTACCCCTACAAACCGACTTCCGTATAACCTGTAGAAATGTCTGATAACAACTCCAATAGAAATCTGCCCCGTGTTCCGCGCAAGCCGAATTTTCAGGGTTGGATTGTGGTACTGCTGATCTCCGCCATCCTTGGTATCGCCTTCATGAGTAAAAGCACATCGGTTCGGCAGACCTCGCCCAAGCAGTTTGAGCGTATGGTCAAGAACCGTGATGTTGAAAAAGTCATCATCGTTAATGACAAAATAGCCGAAGTGACGCTGCGCGAAGAGGCCCTTAAAAAGCCTGAATACCGCGCGCTGAACTCCGAGAAACCTTATTTCGGTGCCAACGAACGCGGGCCGCACTATACCTTTGAAGTTCCCTCGGCCGAATCGTTCAAGAAAGACCTTGAGCGCCTCGAGCAGGGCGTCCCCGAAGATCAACGTATCGACGACCGCTACGAAAGCCGTGCCGACTGGGCGGGTTCGCTGGCTACGTACGGCCTGATTATCATCATGATCCTGGCCATGTATTTCATTTTGGGCCGGATGTCGGGTACGGGTGGTCCGGGTGGTCAGATCTTCAACATTGGTAAATCGCGCGCAGCGCTGTTCGACGCCGAAAACCGGGTGAAAATCACGTTCAACGACGTGGCCGGCCTTGATGAAGCCAAGGAAGAGATCAAAGAGATTGTCGATTACCTGAAAAATCCGTCGAAGTTCACCAAGCTGGGCGCTAAAATCCCGAAAGGGGCGCTGTTGATTGGGCCTCCGGGTACGGGTAAAACGCTATTGGCGAAAGCCGTAGCGGGTGAAGCCGGTGTACCGTTCTTCTCGCTGTCGGGTTCCGATTTTGTGGAGATGTTCGTAGGGGTAGGTGCCGCCCGGGTACGTGACCTCTTCAAGCAGGCTAAAGAAAAAGCACCCTGTATCATCTTCATCGATGAGATCGACGCCGTAGGTCGTTCGCGGGGCCGGGGATCAATGCCCGGTGCCAACGACGAACGCGAAAACACGCTGAACTCACTGCTGGTGGAAATGGATGGTTTTGCAACCGACTCGGGTATTATTATCCTGGCCGCTACTAACCGCCCCGACGTACTTGACCCGGCGCTGCAACGCCCCGGCCGTTTCGACCGTCAGATCAGCATCGACAAACCCGACATCATTGGTCGGGAGGCGATCTTCAAAGTGCACCTGAAACCACTGAAACTCTCGGCGGATGTGGAGCCAAAAGACTTGGCCGCTCAGACACCCGGTTTTGCCGGTGCCGAGATTGCCAACGTCTGTAACGAGGCTGCCCTGATTGCTGCCCGTCGCGACAAAGAGTCGATTGATATGATCGACTTCCAGGATGCAATGGACCGGGTAATTGGCGGTCTGGAGAAGAAAAATAAGCTCATCTCACCTGAAGAGAAAGAGATTGTTGCCTACCACGAGGCTGGCCACGCGGTAGCGGGCTGGTACCTCGAACACGCCGATCCGCTCGTGAAAGTGACGATTGTGCCACGTGGCGTAGCTGCTTTGGGGTATGCCCAATACCTGCCCCGCGAGCAGTATCTCTACCGCACCGAACAATTGATGGACGAAATGTGCATGGCCCTGGGTGGTCGTGCGGCTGAAGACATCGTATTCGGTAAAGTATCGACCGGCGCTCTGAGCGATCTGGAACGGATCACGAAGCTGGCCTACAGCATGGTGACGATGTACGGCATGAACGACAAAATCGGCAACGTATCGTTTTACGATTCGAAGCAATCGGAGTACTCGTTCAACAAGCCGTATTCGGAAGAAACCGCCCGTCAGATCGACGACGAAGTTCGGAAGATTGTAGACGTTGCTTACCAGCGCACGACCGGCATGCTGTCCGACAAGCGCGAGCAGTTGGAGATCATTGCGCAGGAATTACTGAAAAAGGAAATCCTGTACCAGAACGATCTGGAGCGTCTGATCGGCCGCCGACCGTTCGAGCGCGACACAGCCTACCAAGCCTACAAGAAGCGCGGCGAAGAAGTGAAGGAGGAAATCGGCGCCGAAGCCAAGCCCGCCGCCACCGAACCACTGGAGACGCAACCCATTACGTCGACACCGACGCCCCCTGCGTCAGCCTAGTCTGCTGCATTGTTTTACGAAAGCCCGGCCAATCTGGTCGGGCTTTTTTGTTGCCAGTCTGGCAGCTAAGAGTGCTATGGGTAAAAACGACGCGTTGTTGCTTCCCATTGAAGCCAGCCGCTTTTCGTTGGCTATGAACCGGCTTCCCCTAACCGATACCGATGATGTCGTCAACACCTCTCCTACTGCTGGCTTTTCTGCTTGGAAGTGTTCAACTCGTAGCGCAGTCCCGATCGGGTTCTTCCGTTCAGGCAGTGCCAGCCAACCTTCAACTATACCTGTTGGCCGGGCAGTCGAACATGGCCGGGCGCGGTGAGCCAGCGGACAGCGACAAACAACCCAACCCGCACATTCTGATGCTCAATCAGAACAATCAATGGGTGGTGGCCACCGAGCCGCTTCATTTTGATAAGCCTGCGGTGGTCGGTGTTGGCCCCGGTCTGGCCTTTGCGCGGGCTATGCTGGCTGGCGACTCGACCGCTTTTATCGGGCTGATCCCGGTCGCGGTGGGTGGATCGGCAATCGACAGCTGGCAGCCGGGTGGCTATCACGATCAAACCAAAAGCTACCCCTACGACGATGCGCTCCGGCGGGCAAAAGCAGCGCTGCCGAGCGGCACCCTGCGGGGTATTCTCTGGCATCAGGGCGAAAGCGACAGCAAACCGGAGTTGGTGGCTAACTATACCGAAAAGCTGGTTACGCTCATCAACCGGTTCCGGCAGGAATTGGCCGCCCCGAACGTACCTGTCGTGGTGGGTACGTTGGGCGACTTTTTCGTCGCGCAAAACCCCGCCGCCGTCCAGATCAACACGCAACTCCGCAACCTGCCTACCCGGCTACCCCACGTAGCCTGTATCGAAGCCACCGGCCTGACTGACAAGGGTGACCAAACGCATTTCGATACCCCATCGGCCCGCGAATTGGGGCGGCGCTACGCGGAGGCGATGCGCAAACTCCAGGCAAAAAAATAAGCCATCACCAGCTGTTCCATTCCCCAAAAATGGGTGTTGAGACAACTGGTGATGGCTTGGTTGACCTACGCAGTCAGGAACGAACTACCGACCGCTCCCCGACTTGTCGGCCTGGGTGGCGACGGCACCGGGCTTGGGAGTTTTAACGTACGTATCCAGCCAGGTATTCATTTCCCAAAGCATGTGCAGTAGCGATTCCTTGGCCGTATAGCCGTGGCTTTCGTAGGGCAGCAGCACGAATTTGGTCGTGACGCCGTAGCTCTTCAGCGCGTTGTAATACCGCTCCGACTGAATCGGGAACGTACCTGTGTTGTTATCGGCCTCGCCATGTACGAGCAGAATAGGCGTCTTCACCTTATCGGCATTCATAAACGGCGACATCTTGTTATAGACATCGGGGGCCTGCCAGTAGGTACGTTGCTCGTTCTGGAAACCAAAGGGCGTAAGGGTACGGTTGTACGCACCACTGCGGGCAATCCCCGCCCGGAACAGTTTGCTGTACGTCAGCAGGTTGGCCGTCATAAACGCGCCGTATGAGTGCCCGCCCACACCTACGCGGGTCGAGTCGACTACGCCGAGCCGAACGCCTTCGTCGATGGCCGCTTTGGCGCTGCTCACCAGTTGCTCCACATAGGTATCGTTGGGTTCTTTATCGCCCTCGCCCACAATCGGGATGCTGGCGTTGTCGAGAATGGCGTAGCCCATCGTTACGAACGCGGCCGCGCCCCAGTAGCTGATGCGGTTAAATTGGTAGGGCGAACCCGACACCTGTCCGGCGGCATCTTTGCTTTTAAATTCGGCCGGATACGCCCACAGGAACGTCGGCAACGGCCCCTGTTCTTTCTTGTAACCCACCGGCAAATACAGCGTCGCTGTCAGTTCAACGCCATCGGTGCGTTTGTAGCGGAGTTGCTGTTTCTGCACACCCTTCAACTGCGGGTATGGGTGCGCAAACTGCGTCACCTGCACCGGCGCGATGCGCGCTTTGAGGTTGCGCACGAAGTAGTTCGGGTTTTCGTCGGGCGTTTCGCGGGTAGTCAGGATCACCTGCTTGGCCGCGTCGAGAACGGCAACGGGACGCTCGAAATACGGAGCCTGTGACCGCCACAGTTCGCGGGTTTGTTTGGTGTTCAGGTTGAGCAGGCTCACAAACGGCCGGTCGCCTTCAGGCGAGGCACCCTGCCCGTTCACCATCATGATCTCCCCGTTGGGCAGCAGGTTCAGCACATTGCGTCCATACTGGTTATGCCGGGTGTCGGGCTGACCGGGGTTGCTGTACCGATCTTCGTACGACCGATCGAAGAGTACCGCCGTCTGCCACGTTTTGGGGTTTACCGTTTTGGTAAGGGCCTTGCGCGTCTGCCACCATTGTTCTGTAGCCAGCGCCATCGTTTCGTTGCCCCACTCAAAGCCCTCGAAACGGTACTGCGCGGCATAAATTTCTTTGGGCTGACTGGCGAAGGGCGCTTCCATCAGAAAGACTTTATCCCGCACATCAGCTTTCACTTTCGGGTCACCGTTGTCCTGCGCTACCGTGTAATAGACCGAAGCGGGGGCGTCAGCGCGCCAGTTGAAATCGCGCGGGCCAGCTGGCGCACCATCGGGGCTATAGGGTACGCTCTCCTGCAAGGGGCCATCGTTGATGGTTTTTACCAACGTACCTGAGGTAGCGTAAATGTCGGTGCGAAGCGGGAAACGGTAAACAGGTACGAGGTACGAGAACGGCGTATGAACCGTTTCGATCATCACGTATTGACCATCCGGCGAAGGATCGGCTGAGGCGATGATACCGGGTTTTCCGATGGGCGTGCTCTGGCCATCGAGCGCCACACGCATCACCTGCGCGGTGGTATAGTAGGTAAACTGACGCTCGTCGGAGGCGCTCTTCAGCAAATCCTGATACGTCGGCGCCTGTCCACGTTTGCCACCAATATTGGCCTGAATGGTCGGTCCGGCGGGCACACGGCTCACTTCGGGTGCTGCCCCCCGCCCTGTCGGAATCGCTTTCACGATCAGGCTCTTGCTATCCGACAACCACCGGAACGGGCTGCCCATGGTGGCGTTCAGTGCAACAGAACCCACTTTGGTTGCCGCCGCCGTCGCCACGTCGACCACGTACAGATCAATCCGGCTATCGGTCGAGTTGGCAAAGGCAATCTTGGTTTCGTCGGGCGACCATTGGGTGTAGCTGATGAGCGGCTGCGCGGGCAGGCCCGTTACGGCTACTTCGGTTTGGGCGTTCAGCTTTTTCAGTTTCAGACCCGTTACGTAGCGCATCCGGCTGGGGCCATTGTTGGCGGGATTGAGCCGCAGACCAGCCAGTTTCAGTTCAGGTTGCGCCAGTTCGGCAATACCGGGTGCCGACGCTTGTTCCAGAATCAGCATATTACCCTTATCCGACACGCTGACGGCGGGCGTGAGCGGCACCGTGACGAGGTCGGCCAGTGCTTTGGGGGGCGTCTGGTACGTGGGGGCATCCTGCGCGAAGCTGGCCAGGTGGCCAACGAGAAAGCAGGAGACGAGGGCGAGCGGAACCACGCGTATCGAGCGATTCAGCAAACGGTCAGGTAGCATAAACAGGAAGTTGATGTACCCGAAAATACGCTAAAAACGAACGTCTTGATCCCGACGCGCCGTAAAACATACCGCGACCCGACTCCGAGGGGCTGAATGAACGTACCCAGCTACCTGCCGACTGCGCCAGCGATCTCTATCTCCATTTCCAGCAAGGCAAAACTCAGGCTTTTGCCGTGAGTATCCATCGCCAGCGACGTGGTAACTCCGCCCAGCAGCGCCTGCTGGCAGACAAACGTGAGCGCGGGCAGATTCGGCAGTTCGTAGCGGATCACATCACCTGCCACAATGACGTGTAAATGTCGTTTTACGGCGTCAGCGGTGACCTGTTCGCACAGCGTCGGGTAGTCTTCTGCCCGGTAGGGTATCAGCGAGAGGGTCAGGGTATTGCCTTTGTCGCCCGCCCGGCTGTGAGCCAGTTCATGCAATTTAGTTTTCATACCTGTAACAAGGTGACTGTTGGCGTAACCTGGTGGCGCGGCAGCAGTGTGGACACAATCCCCACTACTTCGTGGAGGTATTTGCGCGCCCCGCCGCCCCCCGCCGGACCGTTGGTATAAAGCGCTTCAACCTCCTCCCCGATCAGCGCCGCTTCGCTGGCCGTACTGGCACGCCCGGCCACTCGCAGGCGAATTTCGTAGGGTTCAGGTACGTACCCGAAGTTCGTGCGATGGACCGATGTGCTCCCTATATAGTCAACCCGCAGGTCGGGAAACTGCCTCAGCAACCGTTCCTGGAGAATAGCCCCGGCCAGTTTGGCGCGGGCCAGCGCATTGGCACCTGCATAGGCCAATTCGCCTTCACCAACGTACTCGGCGTCGTAGCCCACACTGACCTTCAGCGTGTCGGGCCTTACCCTGCCCCGCCCACCGGCAGCACGTACCTGATTGGGGCCTACCTGCTCGAGCCGGACCTGGGTGAAATCGGCGACCACGTCGGGGGTAAGATAGTGGCTGGGGTCCATTACCTCATAGAGCAGTTGCTCGCTGGCGGTAGCGGTGTTCAGCAGCCCGCCCGTGCCGGCTACCTTACCGAAAACCGCTGTGCCATCCGCCGACACATCTGCGAACGGGTGCCCCAGCTGCACCATATCCGGTACGTCTTTGCGGCCCGGATCGGCAAAGTACCCGCCGGTAAGTTGTCCCGCACATTCCAGCAAATGCCCCACGACCGTGCCCTGCCCGATCCGGTCGGTATCGTCCAGCGACCAGCCGAACTCGTGGGCCAGCGGTGCCACAAACAGCGAAGGATCAGCCACGCGCCCCGTAATAATGACGTGGGCGCCGGTGGCCAGTGCGGGCAGGATCGCGTCGGCACCCAGGTAGGCATTCGCCGACAGCAACGTACCTGATTGACGAAGCGGCTGACCCGTTTCCAGGCCCGGCTCATCGCCCGTCAGCTGATGCAGCACATCGTCGCCCGTTACGACAGCTACCGTCAGGGAGCGATTCAGCCGCCGGGCGATCTCGCACACGGTTTCGCCGGCCGCCAGCGGGTTGGCTGCGCCCATATTGGTGATCAGCCTCACCCCATTGTCGAGCAACGCGGGTAGCAGGCTTTCGATACGTCGTTCCAGCAGCGGATCGTAGCCCAGCGCCGGGTTCTGCCGTTTGCGTTTCTGGGCGAGCGCAATGGTCCGTTCGGCCAGGCATTCGAGCACCAGATAATCCAATTGCCCCCGTTCGACGAGCGTTACCGCCGGGTCGAGCCGGTCGCCGGAGAAACCGGCCCCACAGCCGATGCGAACCGTTGTTTTCATAAATGGATGGACCCCGTTAAGAGCGCGACCAGTGTCATCACCAGCGTTGTCCCAAAGGCCCATTTCAGGGTGAATTTCTGATGATCACCCAAGTCAACTTCGGCCAGACCTACCAGCAGAAACGTCGACGCCGTCAGTGGACTCAGGGGAAAACCCACGGTCATTTGGCCCAACAGGGCCGCCCGGCCAATTTCGAGCGGGTCGATACCAAACTGTACGGCGGTAGTGCTTAGAATGGGCACCACCCCGAAATAATAGGCGTCGGGGGTGAACAACAGACTGGCGGGCAGACTGGTAACGGCGGTGAGTGTCGGTAACCAGGTGGCATGTTGCTCCGGGATGAGTGATACCAGCGACGTAGCCATGGCATCGATCATTTTAGAACCCGTGAGGATTCCCGAGAAGACACCTGCGGCAAAAATCATACTCGACACCATGAAAATGTTGGTACCATGGCTGCGTAACACCTGCTGTTGGTCGGGCAATTTGGGGTAGTTGAGCAGCAGGGCTATGGTGGCGGCGACGACAAACAGGGCGGGTGTAGGTACCCACCCTTTCATCAAGGTAACGATCAGGCCGATGGTCAGGATGGCATTGACCCAGAAGAGGTTCGGGCGGCGTAACGCCCGCTGGGTATCGGTCAGGTTCTCGTGGTGACTATACGTCAGGTCGGTCACGCCCAGCCGTTTGCGCTCCTTCAGGCCAAACCAGTAGGCAACGGCCAGCACCCAGACGACACCCGCCAGAATGGCCGGGATATTCGGATTGAACAACTGCGTGGCGTCTGCTTTGAGCGTCGAAATCGCCCGTGCCGACGTACCTGACCAGGGCACCAAGTGGAGCGGTCCCACGCTCAGCGCGACGACGCCCGGCAAGATGAGCTTATTGATGTTCAGCTGCCGGTAGATAGGCAGAAACGCCGACATCACGATCATGAACGTGGCCGTACCGTCGCCGTCGAGATGCACGATCATCGTCAGCAGTGCAGTGCCCACGATCACCTTCAGGGGGTCGCCTTTGGCGTAGCGGATGATGCCGGCAATGATGGGATCGAACAGGCCCGCATCGAGCATGGTGGCAAAATAAAGCACGGCAAACATCAACAGAATGCCCGTTGGCGCTACCTGCTTGATCCCGGCCAGCATCATCTCGCCCAACTCGTTCGGGCTAAAACCCGCCAGCAACCCCATCACCAGCGGCACCAGCACCAGCGCCGTTAGCACTGATAGCCGTTTGGTAATGATGAGCAGCAAAAACAGGGCAATGGTGGCAAACCCGAAGAACGAGAGCATAACTGGTTCAGTAAAAAACCTTGTTCAGAAAGGCGATCATCTTGTCGAGGGCAACGGGGGCGTCTTTCTCGAAGCTCGTTCCTAAATAGGGGTTGGAGCCTGAGTCCAGAAAGGCGTGCGGCCGACCTTCATACACCCAATAGTCGAGGTTGGTATGCCCGGCTTCTTTCAATTTGCCAATAAACGCTTCGATCGATTGGGGCATGGTCAGGTCGTCTTTTGAGCCAACCGAAAAGAACATGGGGGGTAGTTTACGCTCGCTCGCTTTGGGCACCACATAAAGCGGCGACACCTGCTTGTAGGGCGCCGGGTTGCTGTTGGGCGTGATACCCTCGCCGAAAATACCCCGCGCTTTGGCTTTACCCATGCCCCAGAAGATGTTACTCTCCTTCTCGAAACCGCCCAGTGCGCTGGCATAGAGATCGAAGGCGCCGTAGCTAATCAACGCCGCCTGCACCGCCAGCCCGTTGCTGGCAGCCACCTGTTCGGCCGTTTTACCAGCGGGCAGGTACGTTGGCTTGAACCCGAGCGTGTTTCCGGCAAAGCCGTCAGACTCCAGGTTTTGCCCCTGCACCACCACCATCGTGGCCAGATGCCCGCCTGCGCTGTCGCCCGTAACCGTGATTTTGCCCGCGTCGCCTTTGTACTTCGTGATGTTGTCCTTCACCCACAGCACCGCCCCAAACGCATCCTCGACGATCTCGTTCATCTTCACGGTATTCCCCTGATCGCCCAGGAGTCGATAGTTGACGTTACAGACCAAGTATTCCGACTTGTTGGCCAGGTACGTTGCCATCTCGTTCATGATGCTTTTGGTATTGATGAGCCAGCCGCCGCCGTGGAAAATAACCACCACCGGGTAACTCGCCTTGCCCGTGTTGGGCGTATAAATATCCATCGTCAGGTCGAAACCTTTCGGCGACGCCCAAACCACGTCACTCACTTTGGTAAAGCGGTCGGCGGTGTTGACGGACGGGCTATCAGCACCGGGCGACACGCATTTTGTGAACGAGGAGAGTAACGCAATCAGGAAAATGAAGGTGACTTTCATAGGTAGTCGGGATGAAGCGTGGAACTACATCGACTTGCCGGTGGCGACTTCGAGCAGTTCTTTGTCGGGATGATTTTTGATCTGGCTGGTGTTGTCGAACAGCATGGTCGCTCCGGTTTCGGCGCTGTAGGCGGGCCAGTTGGGTAAGCCTTTGTGGTTGGGGTTGCCCGTGCGGGCAAAGGCGATCCAGGCGCGGCTCATTTTGTCGGCCAGGGTGTGGGCGTCTTTACCACCGCCCGTCATTTCTTCGCAGCGGCTGACATTGTCAAACACAAACGGCAGTTCCATGCAGTGCATCGACTTGTAGATGCCATCGTTCACGGGTGAATTCCAGGTAAACAGATACATGTACACCGGAGCCGCACCGGCTACCGCTTTCTGGTTGGCCTGCCGCACAGCGCCCGCCCGGAAGTTGATGTCGATGTTAACATAGTCGGATGGTTGGGTGGCCTCAGGATACGCCTTTTTAGCCGCCGTCAGGTAGGCATCGGTTTTGTCGCCGAAGCGTTTTTGCAGGTTGGCTTTGGCCGCGTCCATATCGGCTACGCGGTTCGTGGGATTGAAGGGGCCAAATTCTGTTTTGGTCGAACCCACCAGCAACGGCACGTTTTTGGCCAGCTCCATCGCGGCCGGTTCAGCCGGCTGATACGGCAGAAAGCTCCCGTCGAGGGTGGGTCCCCAGCCTACGCCAAAAGACGGGCGGTTTTCGGCTTTCAATGACTCATTCACTTTCCGAAGCGCCCGTTTGCTGGCAGCGCTCAGGCGTTCGTACGAGAATTTTTGCAGCGAATCGACCTGATTAGGTTGCAGGTTCAACTCAGCCAGCATGGCAGCACCGACTTTTTGCGACAGTTCTTTTTCGGTGAAGCTGCTCACGTAGCTGCCACTCTGCACGATGGCTTTGTGAAACAGCCCTTTGGCCGAGGGCGCGTTCATCAGGCTGGTCACTTTGCCGCCCCCACCCGACTGGCCGAAGATGGTCACGTTGTTGGGGTCGCCGCCAAATTGATTGATGTTGGCTTTGACCCATTGCAGGGCCGACACCAGATCGAGCAAACCGGCGTTGGCCGAGTTTTTATACTTCTCACCGTAGGCCGACAGGTCCAGAAAACCGAGCAGATTAAGCCGGTGGTTGACCGTCACGACGACCACGTCGCCTTTGCGGGTCATGTTCTCGCCGTCGTAGGAAGGCAACTCCACCGACGAACCCGCCGAGAATCCACCACCGTGCAGCCACACCAGAACGGGGCGGCCTCCCGCCGGGCGTTTCTGAGCCGCCGTGGCCTGAGGCGACCACACATTCAGGCTCAGGCAATTCTCGTTCATGTACCCCCAATCGTGGTGAAACGGAAATTCGATTTCATCATAAACGGAGGTTGTGGGGTCAATGGGGCACACCGGTCCGTAGGTCATCGACGACCGTACCCCCGTCCAGGCATCGGGTTTGGTGGGAGCCATGAAGCGTTCGGCTTTGGCGTAGGGAATGCCCTTGAAGGTATAGATACCGTTGTGCACGTACCCACGCACTTTTCCCGATTCGGTCGGAACAACGGCGATGTCTTTGCCGGCCATTACGGGCGCGGCTGTTTCTTTTTTGGTCTGGCCCACCGCCAGCAGAGGAAGCGTAAGCGCCGCCAGCGCGACTAGAAAGGATTGCGTTTTCATTCGATTACTAGAAATTGGTCAGGAAACTGGATGCTTATAGTCACTTGATAGTCAATATTTTACTAAAGAAGAGCACTTGGTAGGGCAATGCATTTCCCCAGTACTCCCAGGTGTGGGCGCCAGGCCGTTCGGTGTAGTCGTGGGGCGTTTGGTTGGCCATCAACTGCTGATGCAGGTCGCGATTACCGTTGATGAGAAAATCGTCGACGCCAATGTCGAGGATGAGCGGCAGGCCATTGGCTTTGAGCTTGTCGGCAAGCGTCACCATCGTATAGCCGGGATAGGGTGCATCGCCGGGGGCGGGTGGCCCCAATAGCTTGGCAAAGTTTTCGGCGCGCGATTTGGCGAAGTCAGCAGGCACTTTCCAGGTGACTGTGTTGATGTTCATCACGCCGCTCATGCTGCCCGCCGCCGCATAAAGTTCAGGGTGGCGGCTCGAAATAAACAGCGCCCCGTGCCCGCCCATGCTCAGGCCCGCAATGACCCGCCCTTTCTTCTCGTGGATGGTCCGGTACGTATTGTCGATTTTCTCGATTAATTCCTTCGAAATAAACGTCTCAAACTGGCTCGTCGGCACCAGCGGGCTATCGAAGTAATAGCTGGTGGGGTCGCCGTCGGGCGTCACAATGATCAGGTTATACTGGTCGGCCAGGCGGTGCAGCAGCGTTTTGTCGGGCGTTTTGGTAAGCCAGTCGCGGAAACTGCCCGTGCCACCATGCAGCAGATACAGCACCGGAAACGGGCGTTGATCCCGTTTTTTGGCGTTCACATATGACTCTGGCAGCACCACGGCGGCCTGCAACGTGCGGCTCATCCGGGCGCTGGGTACGTCGATGGTATCGACTTTAGCCGCCCACGTTGGTCGGGCAGCCAGTATGCCAAGGGCACAGAGTAGGTAAGAAGCGATAAGACGACGCATGGGTTATTGGGGCAATGTGCCGTTGGCTTTCAGCACGTTGGTAAAAAACACGACATGATAGGGCAGCGAATTTTGCCAATAGTCCCAGCTATGCCCGCCCGGTCGCTCGCTGTAATCGTGTGATGTCTGGTTAAACACAAGTCGACGGTGTAGCTCGCGGTTCGGCTCGATTAGAAAGTCATCGACACCACAATCAATTACCAATTTCAGTCCGTTGGCTTTCATCCTATCCGCCAGCGCAATCACTGAATAAGCGGCCCAACCGTCGGGCGATTGATCATAGGATCCCAAAATCGACTCAAATGCAGTCTTGATGTTTTTAGTGGCATCGGGTGGCAGCTTCCACGCGTTCATATCGGGATTGAGCGCACCACTCATGCTGCCAGCCGCGCAGTAGAGGTCGGGATGGCGGGTTGCTAGATATAGTGCTCCGTAACCTCCCATACTAAGGCCCGTAATGACCCGGCCCCGCTTGTCTTTTACAGTGCGATAGGTCTTGTCAATTTTGTCGATCACTTCCTGAGTCAGGTACGTCTCAAACTGGCTTCCCGGCACGACCGGACTATCCAGATAATAGCTAAACGCCTCACCCTCGGGCATGGCAATGATGAGGTTATACTGATCGGCCAGCCGCTGAATCAGGGTTTTGTCCGGTGTTTTGGTGATCCAGTCGTTGTAATGCCCGAAGCCGCCATGCAGCAGATACAGCACTGGGTACGTTGTCTTGTTTTTGGCGGCAGTGGCCGACCGATACGAATCGGGTAACACGACCACCGCCCGCATGTTTTTGTTCATGACTCGGCTGGGTACGTCGAGCGAATCGACACTGGCGCAAATGCCCCAAACCGGTAGTGCTAGCAGACAGAGCGTAGCGACTAGTATTTTTTGCATAACGAAATCAGGAGCCCGTATCCCTGTCGGTAGTACGTTATAGAAAGAACAGGACGTTTACTATCCAGCCAATGCCAGCTGGCTTAGGCAGTCAGCATAACGAGACCATTAAAGCGGCGGTTGAACTAATTTTTGACGACAAAGCACGATCAAGGCGCCAGGAGCGCGTAGGTTTAGGACACAAACAGCGTACACAGTCAGGATTAATTAGCTTTACGTCAAAAGTACGTAAAGCGCTTAATTGTCCTACCAATTCGCCATTACTTGTTGTAAAATTTTATGAATGCGTATAACCATCCGGCTATTCAGTATTACCAGGACGTTTCGGAGCAGTGCATCCACTACCTCTCTATCGACGGGGTCATTTTCGGCTTTCACGAGAATCAGTTGAAGGTACTGTTGCTGCGTTGGAAAGGCACTACCGAGTGGAGTCTGCCGGGGGGATTTATCCGCAAAACGGAGTCGGTCGATGTAGCGGCGCAGCGGGTAGTGCGCGAGCGAACGGGCCTCGACGAGCTGTACCTACAACAATTCCACGTTTTTGGTGAAGCCGAGCGCTACGATCAGGTTGATACCTGGGCGCGCACCAAACTGCCCATCCAACAGGTCAACTGGTCGGAGCGGACTATCTCGATCGGGTATTACGCGCTCGTTGAGTACTCGAAGGTGGTGCCCACACCCGATTTTCTGACGGAGGAATGCTGCTGGTGGAACGTCGACGACATCCCGGCGCTGCTCTTCGACCATAACCACATCGTAGCGGTAGCGCTGTCGTCGCTGCGCAGGCAGTTTGCCGATCAGCCGATCAGTCATCTGCTGCCACCGGCCTTTACGATTCCCGAGTTGCAGCGCCTGCACGAAACCATTCTGGGGCAGCCGCTGGATGCGCGCAATTTTTACAAAAAACTGATGGCCTCAGGTACGTTGGAGCGCCTCTCGGAGCGGCGGGCGGGCACGCCCCATAAAGCGCCCTACCTGTACCGGTTCAAACCAGCCAACGCCTGATCGACCGGCGAATGCAAGGTGGGGCTTTATCCTTGTTTTACCAAAACGGGGATCATCCATTGCGATTTGATAAAATTCACTTCGCAATAGTTATAGTTTGCTAACACTTCGGTAACAAGGGGATAACACAGGGAGACTCTCTTTGCAGCAGGAAATTTCACAACCTGCAGTATGAACAAACGTCTTCTTTTTAGTCTCATTTGGGTGATAATCATCGGGCTGTTTGCCAACAGCGCTATTGCCCAGACCACGCAAGCCTCGATTTCGGGCGTCATCAACGACAATCAGAACAAACCACTGCCGGGTGCAACCGTGCAGGTACGTAACGAATCGACGGGTTTCACGACCGGAACCGTCACCAACATACAAGGCGAATACTTCTTCAAAGAACTACCCCTGGGCGGGCCTTATACCGTTAAGGTATCATTCGTCGGCTACGGCGATCAGGTACGTTCGGGGTATACGGTGAACCAGGGCGACGCCATTCGAATCAGCCTGACGATGCAGGAAACCGGCCAGGAGCTGCAGGTGGTGCAGGTGGTGGCCTCGGGCCTGAAAAACAAAACCGACAACCTGGGCGCGGCCACGGCCATCAACGCCAAAACGCTGGTGACGTTGCCCGTCAACGGCCGGAATTTTACGCAGTTGGTGAACCTCTCGCCGCTCAGCGCCAGCAACGGCACGCTCTCGGGGCAGCTGGGCTCATCGACTAACTTCACCATCGACGGTATGACCGCCAAAAACCCCACCTCGGCCGGCTCGACCACCAGCCGCAGCGGGGCGCCCTACTCGATCTCCATCGAAGCCGTGCGGGAGTTCAAGGTGATTACCAACCAGTATGACGTGGTGTATGGCCGGGCCGGGGGCGGTATCGTGAGTGCCGTGACCAAGGCGGGTACCAATCAGCTGTCGGGTAGTGTGTTCAACTACACTCGCGCCAACTGGCTGTCGAGCAAATACGACATCCGGGGTAACCTGCGGAACGTCCCGTTCTCGACCAATCAGTTTGGTTTCTCGCTGGGTGGCCCCATTATCAAAGACAAGCTGCATTACTATATGGTCTGGGATCATCAGCAGGATTCGCGCCCGCTGATTATCGCCGACGTACAGACGCCGCTTGATGAGAGCCGCTTCAACGTTACCCGCACCACACTCGACCGCTTTGTGGACATTGCCCGTAACAAATACGGCGTGGCCAATTCACAACAGTACGGTACGTTTCCCCGGAACCGCGGAACTGACGCGGGTTTTCTACGGCTCGATTGGCAGATCAACCGCAATAACCTGCTGACCATCCGCGACAACTACACCAACGACCGCAACAAGCAGGGCTTGGCCGATAACACCGCGATCAATCTCTACGAATCGTACGGCAACGATTACAACGTGGATAACAGCCTGCTGGCCACCCTGCGCACCACGATTACACCGCAGATTACCAACGAGTTGAAGCTGCAACACCTGTTTACCTACCAGAAAAGCAGCCCTGGCGATCAACTTCCGGAAGCCAACATTCCCCGCAACATCGTGGAGAACGTGACCTCGACGGTTGACGGGCGCACCCTCTCGACGAACATCCAGACGGGCGGCCACCGCTTTGCGCAGGAAGGCTTCACCAACAACGTGCTCCAGCTGGTCGATAACTTCTACTACAACACCGACAAGGTGCAATATACGTTTGGGCTCGACCTGATGTACACCCACGCCAAGTCGCTGTATGGCAGCGAAGTAAACGGTCGGTTCCATTACAACGCGACGACCAACCCGACGGTATCGGCCCTCGACAACTTCAACAACCTGCAACCATACCGCTACTACCGCGAAGTGCCGCTGGTGGCCGACCCCACTGTGGTGGGTAGTACGATCAACGCGGGTCTCTACGGGCAGTTGACGACTCAGTTGGCTACGGGCCTGGAACTAACCGCCGGCCTGCGCCTCGATTACGCCCACTACCCAAAAGCGCAGTTTAACCAGGTGGTATTCGACGACCTGGGCCTGCGCACCGACAATCCCATCAAGTCGTTTATTGCTCAGCCGCGCCTGCAAATCAACTGGGACGTCAACGGGCAGCACCGCGATTTCGTCCGCTTTGGGGCAGGGGTGTTCGCGTCGGACATCAACAATTACATGCTGATCAACAACCTGACCTTCGATGGCAAGCACTACGCCACCGTCGATGTGCGGGCGCCGAACGTACCCACGCCTGACTTTGCGGCTTACCGGAGCAACTACGCCAACATCCCGACACTGGCCGCGTTTCAGGTACCGACCATCAACATGACCTGGCCGGATGCCAAAGTGCCGGTGCTGTATAAAGCCAACCTGTCGTACACACGCTTCCTGACGGAGAAGCTTAAGGTGGGCATCGCGGGATATATGTCGCTGGGACGCAACAACTATATGTACGTAGACCGGAATATGGTGGCCGATCCGTTCTTCCGCTTACCCAACGAAGCCAACCGGGGCGTATACGTACCACTGGCGTCAATGCCGACCAGCGGCGTTGGCGACTGGCAGCAGGGCCGTATCAGCAATCGGTTGGGCCGGGTGCTGGAGCTGAACAGCGAAGGCCGCGTGAATCAGTTTGCTGTGGTGGCCGATGCTACCTGGCAATACTTCCGCGACGGGGAGATTACGGCCAGCTACACCTGGAACGACACCCGCGACAATGTTTCGTATAACGGGAACGTAGCCAACACGGCCACGTTGTCGCTGCCCGTAGTAGATGACCCGCGCAACCTGAGCCAGATGACGTATTCCGACAATCACTTCCGGAGCAAGGTCGTATTCTACGGTACGTTGCCGTCGGTATTGGGCATTACGCTGGGGGTACGTTATTCGGGCATCGGTGGCACGCGCTATTCGCTACTGTCGGGGGCCAATACCAACGCCGACTTTGTGGCGACCAACGACCTGGCTTTCGTTTTCGACCGGAACGGCGAGAACGTACCGGCCAACATCAAAGCGGGTCTCCAGTCACTGCTCGACAACCCCGACGCCAGCCCCAGCCTGAAAAATTACATCAATGCCTATTCGGGCCGCATTGCTGAGCGGAATGGCGGTATCAATGATTTCTACGGTGTATTCGATATCCGGCTGCTGAAGCGGTTCCGGTTGGGTCGCACCCGCGCCATCGAAGTATCGGGCGACATCTTCAACTTCGCCAACTTCCTGAACCGCAACTGGGGCGTTAACCGGTCGCTGGGTTCGCAGGCCCTGTATGCGCTGGGTATCCCGGCTGCCAACGGAGCCGCCGCCGTTCCGGGTTTCAGCCAGGCTACCCGCAGCTTCAACTACCGGGTAAACAACACCGGTGCCGTAACACCATCGGGCGACCCATTCCAGGTGCAGATTGGCCTACGGTATAGTTTTTAAGTTAGTTGCTTCGCGTTATTATTGGTCATTTGCCTGCGGCGTCATTAGTTGTCATTTATTGCCTTCAACTAATGACCACCAATGACGCCGCAGCAAATGACCATTAATGACTATAAATACCAACAAAAAAACGTATGAAAACACTCGTCATAAGCCTGTTGCTGCTGGGTACACAGCCACTGCTGGCGCAAACCAAACTCGATCGGCAGGGGCACCGGGGCACGCGGGGTCTGATGCCCGAAAACACCATTCCGGCCATGAAAAAGGCGCTCGACTTGGGCGTACAGACGCTGGAGCTGGATGTGGTCAGTTCTAAAGACAAACAGGTGGTGGTCTCGCATGACCCGTACATGGCCGCCGATATCACGCTAAAACCCGATGGCACACCCGTAACGGCCGACGAGCAGAAGCAGATCAACCTGTACCAGCTCACCTACGATCAGATTAAGTCATACGACGTAGGGCGTAAACCGCATCCGCAGTTTGCTCAACAGCAGAAAATGGCGGCCTACAAACCGTTGCTCGGCGAACTGATCGACTCGGTTGAGGCCTATGCCCGCCAGAAAGGGTTGCCACTGCCCAACTACAACATCGAGATCAAATCGAGCCCGGCCACCGACAACGTGTATCACCCGACGCCGGCCGAGTTCGTGCCGATGGTGATGGAAATCTGCGAGCAAAAGCAGTTAGGTCGCCGGTTCAACATTCAGTCGTTCGATGCCCGGCCGCTGCAGCTGATTCATCAGCAGTACCCGACCGTCCGGCTCGCCTACCTCACGGGCAACGCCAAATCGGTCGACGAAAACCTGGCGGTGCTGGGTTTCAAACCGCAGGTGTACAGCCCGTATTACAAAGGGGTCACCGCCGAAACGGTAAAAACCTGCCATCAGCAAGGCATGACCATCATTCCGTGGACCGTCAACACCAAAGCCGAGATCGACAGTTTGGTGCAACTAGGCGTCGATGGCATCATCACCGATTACCCCAATCTGTTTTAATAGTAACGTACCCAACGAAAAAGCCCGGTCATATTGGCCGGGCTTTTTCGTTGGGTACGTTACCTGTAGAGACGCAACCGCAGCGGCGGACCACCACTTGCGTCTCCAACTAAACACCGTCCTACGTTAACGGAATGCGTTGCGAAGCTGGGTCGCGGCCAGAGCCTGCGCTTGCTGGGCTTCGGGGACGATAGCATACATACCAAAGAATTCGTGCGTGACGCCGGTATAAAGCTGGTACGTAACCGGTACGCCCTGAGCCTGTAGCCTGTCGCGCAGTAGCATCCCTTCCGTCTGGAGCGGGTCGATTTCGGCCCCAATGATCGTCGTGGGGGGCAGCCCTTGCAGGTTGGCAACATCCACCAGCGAAATCAGCGGACTATCACCGTCGGTCGGTAAATTGAAATAGTTGGTCGTGAAGTACTGAACCAGCGGCCGGTTGAGCGGCTTGGCGTTGGCATATTTGTTATACGACTCGGTGAACAGATCGTTGTTGGCCACCGGGAACACCGACAGGATATGCAGCGGGCGAGCCACCCCTGAATCACGAGCCATCATGCTGACCGTAATGGCCATATTTCCCCCGGCGCTTTCGCCCGCCACGGCCACCTTATCGGGATTACCGTTGATGGCAGCAGCGTTGTTCTTCACCCACTTATACGCCGCAAATGCATCGCGGTGCGCCGTCGGGAATTTGTTTTCGGGAGCCAGCCGGTAATCGACCGATACCACAACGGCACCTACTTCCTCGGCCAGAGCCAGCGTTGAATACTCGTATACTTCCGGATTGGCAATTACCCAACCCCCGCCGTGGTAATACACGATCACCGGCAGCGGTCCGGTTACGTTACGCGGGGTGTAAATAACCGCCCGGATAGGCACACCATCAGCCCCCGTAATCGTGCGCTCGCTGATGGTCACGTTGGCCGTTGGGCGCGGAATATTGTTTTTATCGAGCAGGGAATTGACGGCGTCTTTGAACGACGGTTGCTGCCGGGCCTGCTGTGGCGTCAGCGACTCGAGCGGCGTC
This sequence comes from Fibrella musci, assembly GCF_041321105.1. Lineage (NCBI taxonomy): Bacteria > Pseudomonadati > Bacteroidota > Cytophagia > Cytophagales > Spirosomataceae > Fibrella > Fibrella musci. Next base: position 562,856 of record NZ_JBGGWD010000001.1, read on the forward strand.
GGGGACAGCCGACCCAGCTCTTCAATGACCGCCAGCATCTGCGGTGTGATAGTCGGCCCCCAATCGGGTTTAGGGCTGTTTGATTGGATACTTTGTCCGGGCAGGGGAGCGCGGTGGTCGTCGCAACTGCTCAGTAGCCCGGTCAGCAGGGCGACCAATACGATTCCAAAAGGCAAAAAGCGGGCTGATGGCGACGGGCTGAATCGCGCGGCCAGGCTGGTAACAAACTTTTTCATAGACGTTGATTGTCGAATTCAAGGGTAGAACCCAGCAAATACCCTACTGTTTATATAGATCAACTTGACGTACTACATTAGTGGCCAATCAGTCTCACTCAACACGAAAAGTAAACTGACAGTCAACCCCTTACCGGTGCCTCGATTATTGTACAGAGCAGCCCAATAAAAAAAGCCCAACCACGTATGGCTGGGCTTTTGAAAAACAGACTGACCGACGTACCTAGCGGTTCATCGAGATCAGGAATTCTTCGTTGTTGCGGGTGCCACGCATTCGGTCGAGCAAGAAGTCCATACTCTCCAGCGGATTCATGTCGGCCAGGTGCTTGCGGAGAATCCAGACACGTTGCAGCGTTTCGCGGTCGAGCAGCAGGTCCTCTTTCCGCGTACCTGATGTCATCACGTCGATGGATGGGTACACCCGCTTATTGGCAAGCTTGCGATCGAGTTGCAATTCCATATTGCCGGTACCCTTAAATTCTTCAAAAATCACCTCGTCCATTTTCGAGCCGGTGTCGATCAGGGCCGTGGCGATAATCGTGAGCGAACCACCATTCTCCACGTTCCGGGCGGCCCCGAAGAACCGCTTGGGTTTGTGCAACGCGTTGGCATCGACACCACCCGACAGAATCTTGCCCGACGACGGCACTACGGTGTTGTAGGCCCGCGCCAGACGCGTAATCGAGTCAAGCAGAATCACTACGTCGTGGCCGCATTCGACCATCCGCTTCGCTTTTTCCAGCACCATGCTCGACACTTTCACGTGGCGATCAGCCTGCTCGTCGAAGGTCGACGAAATCACTTCGGCGTTCACGCTCCGGGCCATGTCGGTCACTTCCTCGGGGCGTTCATCGATCAATAGAATGATCAGGTACACCTCGGGGTGGTTTTTGGTAATGGCGTTGGCAATTTCTTTCAGCAGCACCGTTTTACCCGTTTTGGGCTGGGCCACAATCATGCCGCGTTGTCCTTTCCCGATCGGCGCAAACAGATCGAGCACGCGGGTCGAATACTGGTCGGGCCGGTGGCTGAGCTTCAGTTGCTCATCGGGGAAAAGCGGGGTGAGGTATTCAAACGGAATCCGGTCGCGGATTTCCTCGGTCGTTTTGCCATTGACGGTGATCACCTTCAGCAGGGCGAAATACTTCTCCCCTTCTTTGGGTGGCCGGATGGTGCCCCGGATGGTATCGCCCGTTTTCAGCCCAAACAGCTTGATCTGCGACGGAGACACGTAAATGTCGTCGGGACTGGCGAGGTAGTTATAATCGGCCGAACGCATGAAGCCGTAGCTCCCGTCGGGCATGATTTCCAGTACGCCCTCGTTTTCGATGATGCCGTCAAACTCGCGAACGTACTGATTGTACTGACGACGAATCCGGGCGGCGTACTCGGTTTGCTCGCGGCTGGGTTGCGCGGCCTGCTGACGGCCCTCACCCTGCCCATCGTCGGTGGTTTCGGGTGCCTGCGGATCGGTTTCGACGGCCGGCATTGCCTCATCCGTTGGCGCCGGGGGTACGTTGGTCAGACCGGGCGTCTGGTCCGACACCACGGTTGGCGTCAGGAACTCCTCCTCGGGTTCGCCCTGGTAATTAAACGCCGTTTCGTCACGTACCTGACGGCGATTCTGAAATGGCTGGTTGGTTGGGTTGGTCGGTTGACCACCGCCCTGTTGCCGGTTCGGGTCCTGGCGGTTGGCGTCGCTCCGGTAGTTTTCGCGCAATTCCCGACGGGTCAGGTTACGGTTCTGATCCGACCGATTGGCGTCGTTGCCCTGCCCGTTGCGCGACAGCGGCGGCTGGTTATTAAAGCGATCCGGGCGGTTCGATGGGTTCTGCGACGGATTTTGCGGGCGATCACTACGACCCATGTCGTTGCCACGGCCGCCGTTATCGGGCCGGTTGTAGCCGCTGTTATCGCGGCTATTTCCCGAATACCGGTTCATATCGTTACCGCTCCGGTTGTCGGGTCGCGGTTGCCGATTCATACCGTTGCCCGCATCGCGTGGGGTATCGCGATTGGCATCACGAAACCGGTCGTTGTTGCGGTTCTGGTCGTTGTTGCGGTTGGGGCGATTTTCGTTAAACCGAGTATCGCCGTTGCGTTGTTGCCGGGTATCGGCCGGGCGGGGCGCATCGAGGCGTTGCCGGGGTTCGCGCCGTTGTCCGGCCGGTTCGTCACCTGCCGGGGCCGTTGTTGGGTCGGCAGGGGCTTCACTGGTAGCCGGTGCAGGTACGTTGTCGGTGGGTACGTTGCCAGCAGCTGGAGCCGCTTCTGTTGCTGTTACGGGGGCTACGGGTTCGGGGGCAACAACAGCCTGAGTCGCCTCGGCAGGTACGTCGGCGGTGCGTTTAGCACGCTGGCGGGTTGGGCGGGCGGGGGTAGCCTCGGCCGAATCGGCTGGCGGAGTCACCGCCACGGGAGCCTGCGGATCGGCTTCAACGGCAGGCAGGGCTTCGGTGGGTGTACCGGCGTCGGGCTGAGTTTTACGGCTACGGGTAGTGGAGCGCTTTGGCGCTGGCGCGGCGGAAGCATCGGTAGGTGTAGCCGCCGGGGGTTGGGTTTGGGTATCCAAAATTTTCGTAACTAATTCTTTTTTAGTGTGTTTGGCGGCGTCTTCAATGCCAAACTGACTGGCAAGGCCGCGCAGCTCTGCAAGGAGCTTAGCATTCAATTCGCTGGAGGTATACATACTAAGGGTTGGCGCAGTCGGTGAGCAGATGACCGGGGTAAACGCGCCCGTAAGGAACGTTGGTAAGTGGCCCGAACGGCAACTAGGAGTTGGTAAGCACTAAGTGAGGGTCGTCAGGAAATCGGCGAAGTTAACTGGCTAGATTGGCCACATCCAGTGCGATTGACCGGATGGTTGATTCTGCAACGAAGTGTACTGCCTGTAGGTTACGAACAAAAACCGGTCCAGTTGGCAACGGTTTACCGTTTCGTTAAGCGACAAAGATAAACTACTCCGTCAGTAATCAATGTAACGCAAATAAAGCTAAAATGTTTCCCACTACAAATATCCGGCTTATTTTCTAGCCAGTGGGCCAAGCCGACTGCTAACGGTCGACCATTCTATTCCGATCGTTTATCGCCGCCCAGACGGGCTAACCCTACGCCGTCTACAACTTATCGAGTCGGCCCCCATCGGCCACTACTGTCGTGCCATTGATGAACCGCGCTTCGTCGGACGCCAGAAAGCAGATGACGGCGGCCAGGTCTTCGGGCTGGCCAACCTCAGTCATATCGATCGTTTCCCGGTTGGCTTTTACGTTGGGGTTTTCCCAGAGCATAGAGGTATCTACCGCGCCCGGTGCTACACAATTCACGCGCACGGTAGCGCGGGGATGTTCAAGACTAAGCCCACGCGTGAAGGCTTCCAGCGCCCCTTTCGACGCCGCGTAAGGCACCACATTCGGCGTGGTCTGATGCGCATGCACAGAGCTGACGTTGACGATAGCGCCGCCTTTCATGTGCGGGATGCAGTATTTACAGAATAAAAACGCCGACCGCAGGTTGGTCGCCATCAGGTCGTCCCAGTCGTCGATAGTCAGGTCAACGATGGGTGTAAAGGTCATTTTGGCCGCGTTATTGACGAGCACATCGACCCGCCCCCATTTATCGATCGTTTGCTGCACGGCTCGTTCGATGGCCGATGAGTCGGCAATATCAGCCTGAACGAACATGGCCTCGCCCGCCAACTCCCCGAAGGCATCGAGTACGTCGTCGCCTTCATCGGGTTTCCGGCCTACTACAGCCACTTTACCACCTTCGGCACCCATTTGCAGCGCCACCGCCCGGCCAATACCCGACGTAGCGCCCGTGATCAAACAAACTTTATTCTGAAACCGCATTCGTTGAGTGAGCTACACAGACAAAACCATTCAATAGCGGTTATGTTCTTACTGGAATGACCGAGGCGCCAGCTCATCAGCATGAGCAGCGTTTCGCAAAAACCGCTTTCTTTGCCCAAGTTGGTCCGTTCTGGCGGGCCTTTACCCCAATCAATCATCTCCATGAACCGCGCTGAATTCCTAAAAATAGCATTCGGGGCCGCCGCCGGCCTGTCGTTTACCAATTCGTTTGGCTTTGCCTGGCAACAACCCGCGGGCCCGTTTACGCTACCGGCCCTTCCCTATGATGCCGCCGCCCTGGAACCCCACATCGACAAGATGACGATGGAAATCCACCACGGAAAGCACCACAAAGCCTATGTCGACAACCTGAACAAGGCTGTAGCCGGCACGGATATGGCCAAAATGAACATCGACGATCTGGTACGGAACATCGACGCCAAAACACCAGCGGCGGTGCGTAACAACGGTGGTGGCCACTGGAACCACTCATTCTTCTGGACGATTCTGTCGCCGAAAGGAGGCGGACAACCCAAAGGGGCGCTGGCCGATGCGATCAACAAAAAGTATGGGTCATTCGATAAGTTTAAGGAAGAGTGGGGCAAAGCCGCTACGGGCCGTTTCGGCTCGGGTTGGGTATGGCTCATCAAATCGGGCAACGAGGTCGAGATCGTATCGACGCCCAACCAGGACAACCCGCTGATGAAACTGGCCGAGAAAGCAGGTACGCCCCTGATCGGCCTCGACGTGTGGGAACACGCTTACTACCTCAAATACCAGAACAAACGCCCCGACTACGTAGCCGCGGCCTGGAACCTGTACGATTGGGACAAAGCCAGCAAGCTGTTTCAGTCGTAACTAAATAAGTCTGGCTAGTTGTAGCGAAAAGTCCGGAGTCTGGATAGTCTGTTTTGGTTGTTGGCTTTGCCTAAATAACATCTAATCAGACTATCCAGACTCCGGACTTCTTTTATGCACGACTTTCCATACTTAATGAACCGCCCCGGCCTTATCCCTCGATGGGTTCTCCTTCGCCTTTCATAGGCAGATACACGTGAAACGTGGTTCCCTTGTCGAGCTGGCTGTCGATGGTGATTGCGCCTTTGTGGTTTTCGACGACTTTCTTGGTCGTCGCCAGCCCAATCCCTGAGCCTTCGTATTGCTTGCGGGCATGCAGCCGATTGAAGAGCCCGAAGATCTTGTCGTAGTTCTCCTTGTCGATCCCAATCCCGTTGTCCTGAATATCAACTTCAGCGTAGATCGCATCGGCGGCGGCAGCTACGTGGGGTACTTTAGGCCCTTCGACCACCCGCGCCCCAATTGTAATAATGGGAGTTCGGTTGGCGGGCACAAACTTTAGCGCATTGGTGAGCAGGTTCTGAAACAGTTGGCGTAGCTGTTGCTCATCGCCAGGGATAATAGGCAGCGGCGGTTTCAGACGCACGACGCCATGCCGTTCCTGAATGGCTACGCTCAGGTCGCTGATGAGTTCATTGAACAGATCTTCCAGATGCACCACGCTGGGCGACCGCTGCTCGGAACTGAGCCGGGCGTAGGCCAACAGCGACTGAATCAGGCTGCTCATTCGCTCCGACGCCGACTGCATCCGCTGGATCAGGCTGATTCCATCCTGCCCGATTGCGTCGCCGTAGTTGGTGCGCAGCAGGTCGCCAAAGGATTTGATTTTCCGCAAGGGTTCCTGCAAATCGTGCGAGGCTACGTAGGCAAACTGTTCCAGGCTTCGGTTCGATTGTTCCAGCGCCATATTACTCTGGATCAACGCCTGTTGCTGTCGGTATTGCTCGGTAACGTTGCGAAACACGACCAGAATCATGACTACGGCGCCCATATCATTATAAACTGGCCCTACATACACCTCGCTGCGCCAGCCCGCCCAGTGGTCGGAGAAGAAGTGTGCCTCGCCACGCAGGGCCGTACCGAGGTAGTTGCGCCAGTCTTGCCGAAACTCCGGCAGCACAAAGTTTTCCAGCAACCCACCCACCAACTCATCGGGATTCGTGTTCGACAGCAGGTCGGGCAGGAGGCCGCTGGCGGTCACGATTTTTTTGAAATAGTCGGTAACGATAACGCCCATTTCAGGGACCGTCGACGAGAGCGCCTTAAACAGGATGGCTTCGCCGATGAGCGCCTGTCTGGCATTCCGAATGTCGGTAATATCAGCCAGCGACACCACCGCCCGCTCGCCATCGCCCACCGGCTCAATGCACATATCAAACCAGGCGGCCACCCCACTCCGCCGAATATTTAAGAAAACGTCGTACCGGTTCGACTCGCCCGTCTCGATCACTTTGTAGACATTGGGCCATAAATCACTGCTGGTCGCGGTAACTAAAATGGTTTCGCCAGTCTGCCCAATTAACTCGCTACGGGATAGACCCAGGTATTGCTCAGCACGCCGATTGACCAGCACCACGCGCGTGGCATTTATTTCTCTCCGGCTGCCCCGCACGGCTTCGCAGACCATAATACCGCTTGCCGACTGGTCTAATGCGGACTGCATTAAGCTGATGACCGTGGCGTCGTCGGCTGGAGCAGGCCCATCTGAAGGTGGTTGCATAAAACGTTAATAATCGCTGTAAAACGTACGTGTGGATGTCTTTTCCCTGACAACCAGGCTGTCTTAGTGGGTGTTTGCAGAAGCTGCAAAAGTAAGGATACCCCTGCTTGGCTTAGGACCACTAACGAGGTTTCTGCCGGTTTTCGTAATTTTGTTGTTTAGCAACTTCGTCTTCGACCATGGCTGATTTATCATTGTACGACCAGATACCTTCGCTCGACTTAGCGGATTTTACATCAGGCGACACCACCCGCCGCGCTCAGTTTGTGCAGGCCCTGGGCGACGCCTTTACTAATATTGGTTTTGTCGCGATCCGGAATCATGGCCTCACCGCCGATTTAACCGACCACCTGTACGCCTCGGCTCAGGAATTTTTTCAGGCTCCGGATGAGGTAAAAAAGCGGTATGAACACCCGGAACTGAACGGACAACGTGGGTACGTTGGCAAAGGCAAAGAGACGGCCAAAGGGTTTAAAGTGGCCGACCTGAAAGAGTTTTACCACATCGGTCAGCCCGAACCCGAAGGCTCAATGCCCGCCAACGTGCTGCCCGACGAATTCCCCAGCTTCGGCAAGTATTCCGTTGATACCTACCGAATTCTGGAAAACACAGGTAAAACGCTGCTGCGGGCCATTGCGCTCTACCTGAACCTGCCCGAAGCTTATTTTGAGGATAAAGTTCGGAATGGGGACAGCATCCTGCGGGCGCTGCACTACTTCCCGCTCGACCCCAACACCACGCCCGAGGGGGCGGTGCGGGCCGCTGCCCACGGCGACATCAACCTGATCACGCTGCTGATGGGTGCTTCGGCCGATGGGCTGGAAGTGCTCCGCCGCGATGGGCAGTGGATCGCTATCACAGCCCTGCCCGACCAGATTATCGTGAACGTGGGCGACATGCTCGACCGGCTCACCAACCACCGCCTCAAATCGACCATTCATCGGGTAGTGAATCCGCCCCGCGAAAAGATGGGTACGTCGCGGTATTCCATCCCGTTCTTTATGCACCCCCGCGCTGATATGGACCTAACCAGCCTCGGCAGTTGCATCGACGCCAAAAACCCGAAACTCTACGCCGATATGACAGCCGGCGAGTTTCTGGACGAGCGTTTGCAGGAGTTGGGTTTGAAGAAAAAGTAAAGCACGGGGCTTGGGCAGGGGGCAAGGATATCTTTTCCCCGCGCCCTAAGCCCCGTGCCCCCTTGCCCCTGCTGCATGAAGTTTACCTCTACCCTGCCTCCCGTTCGGAAGATTCGCTACTTCATTTTCCTGAAGGACGTGCTGGTGCTGGCCCTTACGTCGTTTGGCGGGCCGCAGGTGCACCTTACGCTCTTCCTGGAATTGCTGGTGCGCAAGCGGCGGTACTTCACCGAGGCAGAGCTGATGGAACTAACGGCCCTTTGCCAACTGCTGCCCGGCCCCACGTCGACGCAAACGATTACGGCGCTGGGTTTCAAGATTGGTGGACCCAACCTGGCTTATCTGACGTTACTGATCTGGTGCCTGCCTGCCGTTGTGCTGATGACGGCGGCAGGCATCGGCATTTTTTACGTTGAGCAGCATAACGGCTCGCTGGCATTCACGCGCTACGTGCAGCCGATGGCCGTTGGTTTCCTGGTGGTGGCGGGGTATCGGATTGGCCGAAAGGTCATTCGTGATCAGACGGGGGTGGTGCTGGCGGTGCTGGCGGCGTTGGCAGCCTACGCCTTCCGGTCGCCATTTATGACGCCTATTGTGATTCTGGTGGGGGGCCTGACAACCGCGCTCAAATACCAGAAACACGAGAAGATGGCCCATAAGCCCATGCAGATACAGTGGGCCAATTTTTTTCTATGGCTGGGTGTACTCATCGGAGCCGCCGTGTTGGGGGCCATCACCCAGTCGTTGCCGGTGCGGCTGTTCGAGAATTTCTACCGCAACGGTAGCCTTGTCTTTGGCGGCGGGCAGGTACTCACGCCTATTCTCTACAATGAATTTGTCGCCTTTAAGCAGTACGTAAGCCGCGAAGAGTTCCTGTCAGGACTGGGACTGGTGCAGGCGATGCCGGGGCCGGTTTTTGCGTTTGCTTCGTACATCGGTACCCTCGCCATGCGTACCGAAGGCCTCCACGGTCAATTGCTCGGTAGCCTGGTGGCTACGGTAGGCATTTTCCTGCCAGGTACGTTCCTTATCTTCTTTGTGTACCGCTTCTGGGATCAGGTGAAACGGCACCGCCCCGTGCGGGCTTCGCTCGATGGCATCAACGCAGCCAGTACGGGCCTCACGGCAGCTTCGGCCATTATCCTCTTCGAGCCGATGGTCATCCACTGGCCTTTCGTTGCGGTGGTTATGGGCACCATTCTGCTGCTCGAATTCACCAAAACGCCCCCCTTTGCGCTCATCCTGGGCGGGCTGGCACTTGGCTTTATCTTGTAGCCTGAACCACCGTTACGGGTTGGCTACGACGGGCAACTTCACCGAAAGCTGGTGAGTTTCCTGCGCGCAAAAAGCACTATCCTTTTGCACAAACTCCCGAAACCATTGCACATTTGCTCAGCAAACATACGCACCACCTACTTCGTTACTACCTACTACACGACACATCACCCGTTCACACAATGCAGTTTATGACACGATTTACCCGGTTGGCCATCGCCGGACTAGCCCTGACCCTTACGCACTGCGCCCGAAATCCCGTCACGGGCAAGCGGGAAATAAGCCTGATGTCGACCGAGCAGGAAGTCGCCCTTGGCAAAGAGTCGCACCCGTCTATTGTTGGGTCGATGGGCCTTTATGAAGACGCCAAACTGACCGCCTATATCAACGAAAAAGGCAAGGCCATGGCCGCCATCTCGCACCGGCCCGATCTCCCCTATCAGTTTTATATCGTCGACTCGCCGGTGGTCAATGCCTTTGCCGTGCCGGGTGGGTACGTCTACTTCACTCGGGGTATCATGGCCCACTTCAACAACGAAGCCGAGTTTGCCGGCGTGTTGGGGCATGAGATCGGGCACGTTACGGCGCGCCACTCCGTTCGGCAGCAGACCAGCCAGTTGTTTAGCACCCTCGGTGCCATTGCCGGGTCCATCTTTGTCCCTCAACTGGGCGAAACCCTCATGCAGGGCGCGCAGTTACTGACCCTCAAATACAGCCGGGACCACGAATCGGAGTCGGACCAACTCGGCGTAGGTTACTCGAGCAAAATCGGGTACGACGCCAAGCAGATGGCCAATTTCTTTAACACTATCAAACGGATTCAGGACAACTCGGGGCAGGCCGTCCCGAACATGCTCTCGACCCACCCCGATCCGGGTAACCGCTTCACACGAGTCAATCAGTTAGCGCAGGAATACCAGGCCCAGAACCCCGCCAATTACCAGGTCAACCGCGACACGTACCTGCGGCTCATCAACGGCATTTTGTTCGGCGAAGACCCCAAGCAAGGCTTTGTTGAAAACAACATGTTCTACCACCCTGAACTCAAATTTCAGTTTAGTGTGCCGAATAGCTGGCAGCACCAGAATTCACCAGCCCAGTTCCAGATGGGGCCGAAAGACGGCAAATCGGCGATGATCCTGATGCTGGCGAAAGGCAATTCGCTCGACGAGGCCGCGCAGAATATGGTCAAAGACCTGAGCCTGACGGTACTGGAAAACGGCAAAACCACCGTCAACGGCCTGCCGGCGCTGGTGGTCATTTCGCAGCAGAAACAACAGCAACAGCAGGGCCAGCCCCAGCAGCAGCAATCGGCGGCCAACACTCTGCAAATCGGAACGTACCTGATCCAGTATAACAACGGGATTTACGCCCTGCATGGCCTGTCGGCGGCCAGTGATTTTCAACGGGCTTTTCCCTCGTTTAAAAATGTATCGGAAAGCTTCCGCCCCCTCACCGACCCCGATAAACTGAACCGCAAACCCGACCGGGTTTATGTGAAGCAGGTGCCCCGCACAGGTACGTTCCGCGACGCCATGACGGCCCTCGGGATGCCTAGCAGCCGGCTGGAAGAACTGGGTGTACTGAACAGCATGAAAAACGACGATCAGGTGCAACAGGGATCGCTAATAAAGGTGATCGCAAAATAGGTAATTTCGACAGCCTGATTATCTTTGTGCCTGTCAACCAACACACTCATGAACTGGCTTGCTCAACTGCTACGAAGTAAGACCCTGCTCACCCTGAGCCTGAACTGTCTGATGCTGGCGGGGTTCATGACCCTGCGTATTCTGCAACCGGCAGCAGCCCAGCGGCCCATGCTGAGCCTACCCCACAACAGCCAGTTGAGCGTAGCCAATTGGGTGGCGGCCCGCCTGGCAGACGTAGCCTCGCTGGTCGAGACGCTACTCCGCAGCCTGCTCTAGTCGATACACATTCCTGTTTATACGCAAACGCCGCCGGTCGATAAGTCGATCGGCGGCGTTTGCTTGTGGGCTGTGGGGTCACTGGCTGGAAACAAGGACGACGATGCGGGTGGTTGCGCCGAATGAAGTAGCTTCGTGCCATCGACGTACCTGACTTCATCTATGCAATTCGGAACGAAAGCCATCCACGCGGGCGTACACCCCGACCCCACTACGGGCGCTATTATGACGCCCATCTACCAAACCTCGACCTATGTACAGGAATCGCCGGGGAAGCACAAGGGCTATGAATATGCCCGCACGCAGAACCCCACCCGCGACGCCCTGCAGGCCAATCTGGCGGCACTCGAAAATGGCCAGCACGGCATTTGTTTTGCTTCGGGTCTGGCCGCAACCGATGCCATCCTGAAGCTCTGTAAACCCGGCGACGAGATCATCGCCAGCAGCGACCTATACGGCGGCACCTACCGGATCATGGTGCGGGTGTTCGAGCCACTGGGCCTGACGTTTAAATTCGTCTCACTCGACGATCCTGCCAACCTCGACGCTGCCCTGACGGAACGTACCCGCATGGTCTGGATCGAGACGCCCACCAACCCGCTGCTCCGGCTTGTCGATATCGAAGCCATTGCCAGCCGTACGCAGGGAAACAACATCAGGCTGGTTGTCGACAACACATTCGCGTCGCCTTACCTGCAAAATCCGCTCGATCTGGGTGCCGACGTGGTCGTGCATTCGGTCACTAAATACATTGGCGGCCACTCCGATACGGTCATGGGGGCCATCATCACCAACGACGATGATACGGCCGCCCAACTGCGGTTTATCCAGAATGCCTGCGGAGCGGTGCCAGGTCCGCAAGACTGTTTTCTGGCGTTGCGGGGGATCAAGACCCTACACGTCAGGATGCAGCGCCACTGCGAGAATGCCCAGCGCGTGGCTGAATACCTGCAACAGCACCCCCGCGTGAGCAAGGTCTATTACCCCGGCCTGCCCGCCCACCCCGGCCACGAACTGGCTGCCCGGCAGATGCGCGGTTTCGGCGGAATGCTGTCCTTTGAGCTAAAAGGCGATTCATACCCCGAGGCCATCAGGGTCATGGAGAGCATCCGGCTGTTTTCGCTCGGCGAATCGCTGGGCGGTGTCGAGTCGCTTTGTACGCATCCGGCCAGCATGACCCATGCCAGTATTCCGAAAGAAGAACGCGAGAAAAACGGACTGAAAGACACGCTCATCCGCCTCAGCGTCGGTATCGAAGACGCGGATGATCTGATCGCCGATCTGGAACAGGCATTAGCCGCCTAAGCCCACCGGAATCTGTTAGGGCGACAGCCGCTCGATGAGCCAGTTGTCGCCCGCCTTGCGGTAGCGAATCCGGTCGTGAAGGCGACTGGGACGTCCCTGCCAGAACTCAACAGCATCGGGACGGATCAGAAAGCCACCCCAATGCGGCGGGCGCGGCACGGGCTGCCCGGCAAACTGCGCTTCCAGGCGTTGCTGCTCGGCTTCGAGCACGTGGCGACCGGCAATCACCTCACTTTGGTGCGACACCCATGCCCCGAGCTGACTGCCGCGGGGACGGCTATTAAAATACGCGTCGGACTCGGCGGCGCTTACCTGCTCAACGTACCCCTCGATACGTACCTGACGCTCCAGTTCGGGCCAGAAAAACGTGAGCGAGGCTACCGGGTTGGCCAGCAACTCGTTGCCCTTCCGGCTGCTGTAGTTGCTGTAGAACGTAAACCCGCGTTCGTCGACACCTTTCACCAGCACGATACGGCCCGCGGGGCGACCGTCTTTCCCGACGGTACTCAGGTGCATGGCGTTGGGCTCGTGGACGTTGGCCGTCAGCGCTGCGTTAAACCAAACCTGGAATTGAGTGATCGGGTCTGGCGCAACATCAGGTACGTCAAGACCGTTTAGCGTATACTCTTTACGAAGATCGGCAAGTTCGGTGGCCATAAGCTGGTTGGAAAGCGGGCTAAGGCCTAAAAAAAGGTATAATCCGCGTATAAATGTTTAGTTTTGCAAAGTAATTGGTGCGTAACCAACATGACAAACGAAGAACAGCAAATCGATCGGCCAGAGACTGCGAACCAGACCAACGCACCCCTGACCGAGACGACTCCGGCAACTGATGAAGTTGCTTCCGCGCCCGCATCTGAGGTTTCTGAACCGGCAGTGTCCGAATCGGTAACCGAATCGGCGGACGCTCTACCCGTGGCCGAACCGTCCACTGAACCAACCGCTATCGACGAGCCCGTGGCCGAACCGGCCGCGCAGGCCGACGTACCCGCTACAGACGAGGCACCCGAGGCTGAGCCCGTAGCAGCGGCAACGGCCGACGACGTACCTGCGGCGACTGAGCCTGTAGCCGACGCCCCGGAAGCCGACGTGGCGACAACCCCAGCCGACGAAACTCCCGAACCCCAGGCGACCGCAACACCCGACACCGAGCAGGGCGACCTGACGGAGTTGGCCCCCGCCGTGGCCGAAGAGATAACGGCCTCCTACGGTGAAGCCGAGCATACCGACGAAGCCGAAGAGGAAGTAGCCGCACCCGTTGTGGACTACAGCACCTACTCGAAGCAGGAATTGGTAGCCGCCCTCGACCAACTGGCCAACAACCTGAAAGCAGAAACCGCGACGCCCGCCCAGTATCGGCAGGCCGATGAGATTCTGAAGCAGACCAAGCCAGCCATGGATCAGCTCAAGCGCGCTGAACGGCAGGCCGCTTTGGATAAATACATTGCCGAGACAGGCGCTGAAGAAGGCTTCCAGTTCCGGACCGACGACCTGGCTATCCGCTACGAAGAGCTGTATAAGCAGATCAAGTCGCAGAAAAACACGTATTTCCAGACCCTCGACAAAGCCAAAGACGCCAACTTCAACTCGAAAACCGACCTGCTGCGCCGTCTGCGCGAGTTGGTGGAATCAGATGAAGCCAACGCGGGCGACGCCAAAACGAGCTGGGGTGAATTCAAAAAGATACAGGATGAGTGGAAAGCGGCTGGTAACATCAACTCCCCGCACAACGCCACCCTTTGGGCGACGTACCACGCTCTGGTTGACCGTTACTACAGCAACCGCAACATCTACTTCGAACTGAAAGAACTCGACCGCAAGAAGAACGCCACCCAGAAAATGGAGGTGATCGAAAAGGTTGAGGCGATTGCCAAAGCGTACGAAGACAAATCCGTGACGCGGCAGACGATCGACGAGGCAAACACGCTGTTCGAAGAATACAAGCACATTGGCCCGGCCCCTAAAGCCGAGCAGGAAGTGCTGTGGCAACGGATGAAAGCGGCCCTCGACTCGCTCTACGAAAAACGCCGCGGTCAGAACGAAGAACAGCGCAAGGAATCGGCGCAGTTGTACGAAGAAAAGTCGAAAATTTACGAAGAACTCATTCCGCTCACCTCGTTTAGCTCATCGAGCATCAACGACTGGAACGACAAGACCAAAGAGGTCATGGCGATTCAGGATCGTTGGAATGCCATCAAAGGGCCGATGCCCCGTGAAGAAGGCAAAGAGCTGAGCAAGAAATTCTGGGCGGCGCTCAAAACGTTCTTCGCCAACAAAGGTGAGTTCTTCCGGCAGCTGGAAAGCAAGCGCGAAGAAAACCTCCGTGCCAAAACGGCCCTCTGCGAGCAGGTCGAAGCCATTCTGGCGTCGGGCGATGAATCGAGCGATGCCACTCAGCGGGTGATCGAGTTGCAAAAGCAGTGGAAGAATGTGGGACAGGTTCCCGAGAAGCAGAAAAACAGCATTTTCGATCGCTTCAAAGCCGCCTGTGATGCCTTCTTCGATAAGAAACGCAATCGCAATCAGGACACCGACCGCGAGTTTGAAGCCAACCTGGCGAAGAAGGAAGACCTGATCCGTCGGATTGAAGCGGCCGCGACCGAAAACGCCGACCTGTCGCAGCTCAACGCCTTTAAAGAGGAGTGGAACGGCATCGGGTTTGTACCCAAGAAAGACAAGGAGCGGATTCAGAAAGGCTACATCGCCGCGATCAATGCCCTGGTTCGGGCCAACGGTACCCTCTCGACGTCTGAGAAAGAACGGGCGATGCAGGACAACGAAGCCGAAGTGGCTCGGTCGGGCGGCCCGCGGGGCGATCGGGGTGCGCGTAGTGGTGGCGATTTCAACCGCAACGACCGGGGCGATTCGCGGGGCGATTCGCGAGGCGGCGGCAACCGCGAAAATCGCGACCGGGGTCCCCGTCGGGATCAGAATCGGGGCCGCAACGAAGGGGGTTACCGCGAGAGTGGCGATTTCGAAGCGTACCGTCGCAGTACGGAAGGTGGTGGCAGCGAAACCCGCCGCCGCATCAACGCGCTCGAAAACGACATCGCTACGTACCGGAACAACATCGAGTTCTTCGCACGGTCGAAAAACGCTGATAAACTCCGGGCCGATATCGAAAAGAAAATTGCCGATGCGCAGAAGCAACTCGACGCCCTACGGAATCAGTAAGCTGACCAACGGCTAGGTTTCTGATAGCCAATTAATTAGTAAAACGTCCGATTGATGATCAATCAATCGGACGTTTTTTTATGGGTAAATGCTTGCAGAAACGCCCCTGAAGGCCTACTTTTGCATCACAATTCGCGGTTGGCCTGGCCAACGTGAAGCGGAAAAGCCTCCATAGCTCAGCTGGTAGAGCAACTGACTTGTAATCAGTAGGTCGTTGGTTCGATCCCGACTGGGGGCTCCCAAACAAAAAGCCGTTCAATTTACGAACGGCTTTTTTGTTTACTCCATTGAAGCTCTTCAGAGCAGCAAACCATCTGCTGTACAGAGTATAGACGGTGGTACTGGCCTCTACTTTTGCCCTAGTCAAGCGGGTATACTACCACTGTGGACTATATCGAAACCGTCCGGTTCGCGAACCTCCAGCACCGCTAATGGTCTGACTAACCGGCTTTCCATCTGTCCCGAAAGTATAAGCGTATTGTTCGGTTCCCGAGGGTGGCTGCCCGTCGGTGTCAATGATCCGTTTAACGCTGGGGTTGTTAACCCGGAAACGTACACCGGGTAAGTACGGGTACGTTTCGAGCGATTGCGTCGGCAGGGCCGGGTGGTTGTCATATTGATCATACTAGAGCCGTGTGGTCGGGATAAACGTGTTGGCGCCCTCCATCCGAACCGACTCACTGATTTCCGTCAGATTAGCCTTGGCGTCGTACGTAAAAAGCTTACGTACCTGGCGGGGTGAATGTACAAGGTGAGTTTCGGTCTGTTCGCGCAATCGCCTATCATCAAACTCATAACGGTAATTGGCCAACAACGTACCTGTGGCCGAGTACTCGTTACACATGGTCAGTTGCGTTTGCGCGTAACAGTATTCCACGTAACTAACCAGTCGGTTGCCCTCGCTCCTGTTTAGCCGTTCTATTCGACCATCCTGCCCGTATATGAAATCGTAGGTCAGCCGACGTACCTGCGCGCTATTCTCTACCCAAGTCCACTGGCTAACGTATCGGATCCATTGCCCGGCGGCATCGTGTGTCCATTCCTGAAGGTCGAGCGGTCCCCAGTGGAGCGTTGCTGTGCGCAACGAAGTACCTATGTCATTACCGGGTGCGATTACAGTACCATTGTCAGGAGGCGTTACCTCTTGCCCGGGCTGTTCGGTTATCGGCGCCGGTTCGGGCGAACAGCCTGAAAGCAGGGCAATAACACCTAGGCTAATACAGGTCCCGGTGGCCTCGTCTACAGTTCATTGTGATCTGGTTGTTTGAGTCGTTGAGAAGACCTTGCAAACGTATGACCCAGGCCGTTGAGAAGGATTTCTCTTACCAGCCAACGAGCGAAAGAGCCACATGAACCGTCGAAAAGCCGCTCCGAATCGTACGCCAGTTTCACAGCCGGGCCTACCAAATTCACAGTGGCAAGTCGGGTCTGAAAAGTGCTGCCCACCTTTGCTGTTGTTTTGCTACGGCATGAAAAAGATCGCACTACTGCTTTTACTTCTTTGGCTGACCCAGCCTGCTTGCGGGCAGATCGACTGGAGTGCTTATTCCCAAAGCTTCCTGGACGGGGCAACGGATAACCCAGCTACCGTCGCTCTCATACTGGCGATTCCGATGAATAACAACTCCTTCTGGACGCTGCACGAAACATGCCCACAGCTGGACAAACTGGTCAACGATTCGTCATTCCGACAGGTACGTCCTGCCCATCTGGTGACCCGCACGACGTTCGATACGGCCCGTGCCCAGTTTTTTCTGCACGGCGTCACGCCTAAAAATGCCGCTGCCTATCAGTTTCGGGTGATTGACTACCCAACAAACCGCGTTGTCGTACCCTGGCAACAGATCGACCGGTTTACAGAAGACACACTTAACCAACGGGCCGGCTTACCCCAGATGGGGTATCTGGGTGGCTTTAAAGCGCCACTTCAGCACACGCTGATTGTGGATGTCCGCAACGTCGGTTCCGGGCAGATCATCGCGTCGTCGCTCATTGCCTGGGTCGCGATAAAACCCTCGATTAGTAGCGTTTATACGTCTGACAACCTGAACGATTTCCTGAAAAAGCTCCAGTATCCCTGGGCCAGGGAAACCAGGCGGTCACCCCTTCAGCAACCCGGTGAGCCACTCACGCTACCCTCGACCAACACCAATCTGGTACTGGTGCTGAATGCGGCGATTTACCATAAGGAACAAGTTCAGTATGAGCTCATTCGGGATGATGAGGTTGTGATTCCCTGGCAGAACAACGAGTACGACAACAGCTTTGTCTGGCTCAGAGACTACGCGCCGGGTACGTATCAGCTAAACATCCGCTACACGGCTCAGCCGCTACACGTAACCAGTTATCCGTTCGTGGTCGAGCCAGCCTGGTATCAGTCTTATGGCTTTAAGATCATGATGGGCATCGTGGTTGCCGCCTGCCTGGGAGCCTTGCTTTTTCTGTTGCTTTATGTTCAGCAGAAACAGAAAAGCCGGGCAGAACTGGCCAAAAAGACGAAGCTGCAACTTGAGCTAAAAGCCATTTACGCGCAACTGAATCCCCATTTTGTGTTCAACGCGCTGAATTCGATTCAGGGGCTTATCAACAAACAGGATATTCAGGGGGCCAACAACTACCTGTCTGATTTTGCGCGACTGCTGCGTGAGTCGCTGGCCAACAACAACAAAGACGAGATTTCGCTTCACGAAGAACGCCAGACACTGGATACGTACCTGAAGCTGGAACAGCTTCGATTCGGGTTTCAGTATGAGATTACGCTGGCCGATTCGATCAATCCCTACGAAAGCAGCATTCCCGCCCTGTTGTTGCAGCCGCTGGTCGAAAATGCGGTCAAGCACGGAGTGTCGGCTCTGGGCGAGGCTGGCCGGATTCAGGTACGTTTCGACCGTATAAACGACACGATGCTGGTTCAGATTAGCGATAACGGAAACGGTTTTCGGGCCGATGCCCCAACGGGCGGCTTTGGTCTGAAACTCACCCGCGACCGCATCAAGCTCTTGACCGAATTGAACCGGGAACAGCCGATTACGCTCGATATAGCGGCCAACTCACCTGCGGGCACAACCCTGACGCTCCGTTTTAACCACTGGTTTGCATGAAAGCCATCCTGATCGACGACGAACAGCCCAATCTGGACAATCTACAGGCGTTGCTTCAGCGCTACTGCCCGCAGGTAACCGTGTGCGCCACCGCTCTGAACGCAGAAGCCGGGAAGGACTTATTGTATCAGCATCAGCCCGACCTGGTTTTTCTGGATATTCAAATGCCGGGTCAAACGGGCTTCGATCTGCTGCGTAGCCTGCCGACCTACGACTTTGAGCTGATCATTGTCACGGCCTACGATCAGTACGCCATTCAGGCCATGCGGTTCGCTGCGGTCGATTACCTACTGAAACCCATCGACATCGGTGAGTTGCAGTCGGCCGTAGACCGGGCCGTAAAGCAACGCCGGCTGAAAGTACAGAACGAACAGTTGGCGCACCTGATGCAACTGCTGAAGGCACAACAGACCAACGAGGCACCGCGTATGGCCCTCGCTACGGCGAAAGAAACCCGGCTGGTCAACGTGAGCGACATTATCCGTTGTGAATCGTCCAACAACTACACGACTTTTTTCTTGAGCGATGGCGAAGCCCTGCTGGTGTGCAAGCCTATTTATGAATACGAGGCTTCGCTGAAAGCGTATGGTTTTTTGCGCTGCCATCAGTCGCATCTCGTCAACCGAAAGTGGATCAGGAGCTGGAAAAAAGAGTTTGGCGACTTCCTGCTTCTGACCGACGGTGCCGAAATCCCGATTTCACGAGGCAAAAAAGACGCCATCAGGCAAGCCCTGAACCTTTCCTAAGCAACAAACAACACAGATGAAAACCCTTATCCTGACGCGCCTGTCAGTAGCTACCGCTATGCTCCTTTGGGTCGGTTTCGGCTCTCGGGCTACCGCTCAGACTAGTCCCAATCCGGTCCGGTTATCGGAAACCTACGAGCTGGCTAACATCATTTTGGCCCTGACCAACTACGGCAAAACCGACCCCTGGGAAGTAGCCAAGCAATCGGCCTATTACAAAGCCGTTCGGGCGCACTTCGACCCGTATGCCCGTCACCCGTTGCTGACCGCCGTAAATTATTCGCGCGAACAATGGGAAAGCTACCTGAGCTTCCGAACGGACGCCTATGCCTTCAGCTTCAAGGCCAATAACCGCCTGGTCAGGACCGTCGATTTTCGGACCAACACGGGTTTTAATCCGTTTGAGGAGCACCTGAGCCTGATTGAAGACTTTGTCGGAACAACCGGCTTCCGCCAATTTTATCGGGCGCACCTCCCCTATTACCAGCAACTGGCAACGGCGTACCTGGCCTCGCAATGCTATGATGAAATGCGGGGTTTTCTGGAAAACGAACTGGGAAAACGGGAGGAATTAGCGGCCTACGCCATCGTGCTCTCGCCGTTGGTCGGGCGTATGAACTGCCACCGCACCGTAGCGGACGTGGGAACCGATTTCATCTCCCTTCCCGACTTTTTGCTCAATGGCCGGGCCGTCAACAACGCCACGCGGGCTGAGGTCGCATCGGGCACGCATATGCTGTTTACGGAACTGGATCACGCCTTCGTCAACCCCATCACTGCGCAGTACCGATCCTTGTTGAGGACCAATTTCACCGCCAGCCGATGGGACAAGGGCAGCGGATACGACCGGGATAGCGCCGGGGTGTTTAACGAGTACATGACCTGGGCTGTGCATGACCTCTACCTGCAAACCCACTTTCCCGACGTGGCCGCTGCTGTAAGCCAGGACTGGGCGCTGCAAAACGAAACGCGCGGCTTTTTTGCCAGTTCGGTCTTCAGTCGTGAGTTGATTCAGCTATACAACGCCCGGCGGCCGGGCCAGACGCTCAAGGAGCTTTATCCGGCGTTCATTCAACGGATTGGCGCGCTGGATTCGACGCTGAGTCAGCCGCAAATCATTGATTGCAACCTCGATAAACAGACCATCGCGGATACGGTGGCGACCCTGATGGTTCGTTTTTCGGAGCCGATGGCAGCGCTCTCTTCGCTCGATCTCATCCGGGCGGTCGAGCAGTCAGGCAAACTTGTTCGGCAGGAACGCATAACGTTGACGCCCGACACCAGCGATTTACGCTGGACCGACGGTAATACGACGTTGCGGGTTCGGGTGAGTCTGGTCAGTGGGGCGCAGAATCACCTGGTGTTCAACTACCCGTGGCAAACCCGCACAGCCCTCCGTAGCCGCAAAGGCGTCGATCTACCACCCTACAGCCGCATCAGCACCCGGGTATTGGCCGGTCACTGACGCGGAGGAACGTACCTGAACGACGTAAGGTGTCTGTCGGCTAATCGCTCACCTATTTCAGGGCAAACAAATCGTCGACACCCAGCATGCGTTTGCTCATGAAGCCTTCGCCAAATTCGACGTTGATCATGTGCCCATGTTCGCGGTGGCGCGATTCGAGAAACTTCATAAACGGCTCACCCGAAATGTAGCTCTGCGGCTCGGTGCTGTCGGGGTTGAAAAACTGACTCTTGTACGCCTTGATCGACGCCAGTTTTTGCTCCCAATACGGCGTAACGTTGACCACAAAATCGGGCACCAACGACCGATCCTGGATGAATGAGTACAGGTACGTTGGCCGGTGGGCAGCCTGCGCCTCGCCGGTTTCCGGGTCGGTGGTTTCAATCATGCGGAGGCCACTGTAGAAACAGGCCTCGGTTACCAGCGCGGCCCCCCGCCCATGATCGGGGTGGCGATCGTCGACGGCATTGGTCAGCACAATTTTGGGCTGAAAATGACGAATCCAGGGAATGAGCGCTTTCTGGTGGGCTTCATCGTTTTGAAAGAATCCATCCTTGAAGCCCATATTGTGCCGGGCCGACAGCCGCATCAGCCGGGCGCCTTCTTCGGCTTCCTGCAACCGGATTTCGGGCGTACCACGGGTGCCAAGCTCCCCCTTGGTCAGGTCGATCACGGCAACTGTTTTTCCCTGATCGACCAGCGAAAGCACCGTACCTGCACAGGTCATCTCCACATCGTCGGGGTGCGCCGCGATGCATAATACGTCAACAATCATAGTAGCGCGTTTAATGTTTGATGTTTCCCGTTTAAGGCTGGTTTACACTTGATTTCTGGCGTTAGCCAACCTTAAACAGGAGACATCAAACGTTAAACTTTTTTCATGGGAATTTAGGAAACTGGCTGAAGTCCGGCTTGCGCTTTTCGAGGAAAGCGTTCTTACCCTCCTTAGCTTCTTCCGACAGGTAGTACAACAGCGTCGCATCGCCGGCCAGTTGCTGAATCCCCGCCTGACCGTCGAGCTCGGCATTGAACGAGGCTTTCAGCATCCGCAGGGCAATCGGGCTCTTTTCGAGTATCTTCCGGCACCACGCAATCGTCTCGTCTTCGAGTTGTTCCAGGGGAACCACTTTGTTGACCAAGCCCATGTCCAGCGCTTCCTGTGCATTGTACTGATCGCACAAAAACCAGATTTCGCGGGCCTTCTTCTGCCCAACCACGCGGGCCAGATACGATGCCCCGAAGCCCCCGTCGAACGACCCAACTTTAGGACCGGTCTGGCCAAAACGGGCGTTGTCAGCCGCGATGCTGATGTCGCAGACTACGTGTAACACGTGCCCACCACCGATGGCATAGCCCGCCACCATAGCAATGACCGGCTTTGGAATGCGCCGGATCTGCATCTGCAAATCCAGCACGTTGAGCCGGGGCACGGCATCTTCGCCGATGTAGCCACCATGGCCACGTACCGACTGATCGCCCCCGCTACAGAAGGCATCAGGACCTTCGCCGGTGAGGATCACCACACCCACGCGCTCGTCTTGCCGGGCCAGCTCCATCGCCTCCGACATCTCTCTGACAGTCAGGGGCGTAAAGGCGTTGCGTTTGTGAGGGCGGTTGATGGTGATCTTGGCTATGCCCTCGAAGTACTCAAACTTGATCTCGCGGTAGTCGCGAATCGGTGTCCAGTTATAGGTGCTCATAAAATGGAATGAGCGATTGAGTGATTGAGTGATTGAGTGAAACCAAGCGACAGGCTTTTCACTCATTCACTCAACTACTCATTCACTCATTGGTGTTTCGTGGTAGGTAACGTCCCAGGTGTGGTCGGCCAGCATCCGGACGGTGGCAACACAACGTTCAAAGGGAAACTTACGGCCCCATTCGTGCGGTGCTACCATCGACAGCACGTCGGTGCCGTTTTTGCGGAGGTAGAAGTAATAGGTCTGGCCAACGATCGGCTCGAAGCTCATGTGCGCGCTGTAGATACGCTCCGAAACCTCGACCCGGTGACGAATGGCAGTGGCCTGTTCGGCCAGTAGTTGCATTTGTTTGTACAGTTGCGCGATTTGCAGGTCGGTTTGTTCGCGCATGGCCGTTACGGCCCGACCCGTGATTTTGCCTTTGTCTTCCGGCCTGATGACCGCCCCGCCCGCTGTGTGTGCGTATTCCAGCAAACCCGGACGATCGGTCACCTTATCAGGCGAGATCGGATTGACGATTTTGGCCTCTTCCATGCAAAAGGTAACTGCAAAATTGAGTTTTCAGTTTGTGTGTTTTCAGTTTTCAGTTGGCTCTCCAAGCTTGCCCAGGTCATAGCCAATTGGAAACTGAAAACGCTAAACTACTAAACTGACTTTTACAGATTCCACCAGTAGGTCCATTTCAGGACGACAGCCCGGTTTTTCACAATAAATGGCCCTGCGGCATCCATGTTGGGCAAGCCGCTGGTAGGCAGGTAGTTATCCGTAAAAACGATAAACAGATCGGAAGCCGGTTTATAGCGCCATTGAACACGGGCATTCACGTTCATATTACGCTGCTGTTCATTGTATTGGATAAACGTGGTCAGGTAGAGCGTGTTGGTCATCGTCAGGTCGAAACGCGGACCGATGAGCCAGAATTTGGTGTCGTTCCAGGGGGCGGGCAGGCGGATGTCGTTGTAGTTGACGTTGACCGCCAGACTCACGTAGGGTTGAAACCGGTAACCCAGGTCGGCCGTGACGTTCAGCCGGGTGCCATCTGCGTAGTAACCGCCGTAGCGTGTCGAAAAACCGTAGGTAAACAGCTGTTGTGGCTTGGAGATGAATGTAGTTCCCCACGCCTGCCAACGGTGGGCAGAACCCGTGCCCAGGGTCTCGCGGCCCGTATTGGTGGGGTCGAAGGGTTGTAGCAGCCGCACGTAATCGGTAGCCGCCCAGGCCATAAACGCACTGCGTGACCGGAAGACGAACTGGTAGCCCAGCACTCCTTCGTAGTCGCTCCGACGACCAGCCGGGTCGACGACATAGAAGCCCGATAATTGCGGCCCGTGCGACAGAATAGACGTACCCGTCGGGAAAAACGAGTAGTTGGCGGTGCCGACAGCCCGGCTGTAGCCCCGACGCGGCACGTACCCAGCCTCGGCCGTGTAATTGGCTCCCACGGTTTCCCATTGGCCATTGAGCAACCAGTTTCGGCTGCTGTATTGCAGGTTACCCGCAAACACGGCATCCTGCCCTACCACGCCCGGGCTAAATGACTTGACGTACATCAGCTTCCCGGTCCAGAGGTTATTGGTCGATGCCAGGTTGTACTCGAACCCCAGGTTGCGGTTGTAAGCCGAGTACAGGGGTCTGTCGCCAACCGGGTTGTAGTTCATCGACTGCTTGTTGACAAACAACACCCCGATGTTGGAGCGGGAAAAAACGCGGCGTTGCAGGGCCATCACCGCAAAATTCTGGGCGGGCAGTGTCTCCCCCGCCGGTCCCGAATTGGGCACGGCTCCCGTCTGCATATCCATCAGGCCAAAGCGCCAGTCTTTGTTGAGCTTGCCGCTGAGCCGCGCGCCAAACCGGATCGGGACGCCCCCCAGCCCAATCCGTCGGCTAAAAAACGGGCGGATGGTGGCGTAGCCGAAGTTGGTGAACTGATCGCCGTTTTCGAGAAAAAACTGCCGCCGTTCGGGAAAGAACAACTCGAACCGATCGAGGTTAGTTACCTGCTGATCGACGTCGACCTGCGAGAAATCGGGGTTCACGGTGAGGTCGAGGTTCAGCGACGACGTAACGGCCACTTTCGCATCGAGCCCCGCATTGAATTTGGCTTCCGTAGGTACGTTGCCCTGGTAGTTGGCATTGAGGCTACTCAGCGCGTAAGGGATAACCGAGATATTGGGGCCGGGCGAGGGTGGCGGCTGATCCCAGACCAATACGCCTGTGTAGGCCAATGAAGCCGTCGGGAACTGAAGCGGAACGGGGGCCCAGGCCGATTTTTCGGTCGAGTTCAGGTCATTGCGGCTAAAATTGATGCCCCAACGGCTGATGCCCTGCTTGTAACGGATCGTCTTGAACGGAATCGCCATTTCAATCACGTACCGATCGGGGTAGCTACGCGTCGCCGACGCCCACTTGTTGTCCCAGCTCAGGTTGACTTTACCGCCTTCATACATCAGGCCGTCCCACTGCGCCCCCACCGTATTTGTCCCAAACGCAAAGCCGTTGGTCTGGTCATCAAAGGGGTCAATGAAGCAGAGAAAATTGTCGTTTCGGCCAAAATTCCAGTCCCGCCTCATCGACTCGACAATGTAGGGGGGGGCATTGCGGGCGATCAGCGAGCTATCGTAGTAGCAAATGGCACTCAGGTAGATATGCTGAGCGTCGTAGGTCATCCGCACATCGGTTCGCAACCGGCTACGGCTGGTATCCATCGGCAACACCATCCAGAAGTTAGAGGCGAGTTGCGCGTCCTGCCAGGCCGCATCGTCGAGCGACGCATCCAGTACAACAGGTATGTTGGTCCGTTTAATGTGATACTGGTACGCCTCGTTCTTCTTTTGAGACAACGCGGGCAGTGCCATCAGCAGGAGACTTAGAAACGGTAAAAATTTCACCAAATGGGTTAGTTTGCTGTTAGTGAAGTAAAGGTATAGGATATGCACCTACTTTTTTCGTAAGTAGTTATTGCGTAAAAGTAATAGTTTTCGTCACTATGACACTTAATCATTTGTTCATAAATACCTGGCGATCGGGCGAGCAGCAATTTATCCTGAAAACCTCGGGATCGACGGGTACGCCCAAGCCTATTTGCCTGACCCGTTCGCAGATGGAAGCCAGCGCCCGCCTCACCGGGCAGACATTTGGGCTGGCCTCCGGCGACCGGGCGCTGGTTTGCCTCAATACCGATTACATTGCCGGGGTGATGATGCTCGTTCGGGGCGAAGTACTCGGCTTTGACCTGACCCTCGTTGCCCCATCAGCCAACCCGCTGGGTACGTTCGACCCCGCTACGACCCACTTCGATTTTGCCGCCTTTGTGCCGCTGCAATTACAAACCATGCTGGCTGACGTGGGTACGTCGGGGCAACCGAAGGTGTTACCGATTCTCAACGGCATGAAAGCAATTTTGGTAGGTGGAGCCGCCACCAGCCCGGCCCTGGAGCAGGCGTTGCAGGTGATCGACGCACCCGTGTACAGCACCTATGGCATGACCGAAACCGTGTCGCACATTGCTATCCGGCGGCTTAACGGCCCCGACCGCAGCGAGTTGTTTACGGTGTTGCCCGGTGTGCTTGTGGGCACCGACGAACGGGGTTGCCTGCACATCACCGCCGCCGCCACCAACCACGAGCGCATACAGACCAACGACGTAGTTGAGTTGTTACCGGCAGATAGCCATAGCCAGGCGAATCCACGCGGGGTACGTTTCCGCTTGCTGGGCCGCGCCGACTCGATCATCAACACCGGCGGCGTAAAAGTGCAGCCCGAAGCCGTCGAGGCAATTATCTCGCGACAATTGGCCGATTGGCACCTCGCTCCCCGCCTGTTCGTGGCGGGGTTGCCCGATGAGCGACTGGGGCAACGGGTTGTGGTGTTCAGCGAAGGTGTGTCGTTGACCGACGATCAATGGCAGGCCGTGCAACAGGCGATCCGACAAGGTATTGGCCCCTACGCCGTCCCGAAGGCATGGCAGGTCGTAGGTACGTTCGCCGAAACCGCCACGGGGAAGATTGACCGGAAAGCGACTATTAGTCGAGTAAATCAACAATAGCTGCCAGTTGCGCGAGTTGTTCATCAGTATTTCCTTCCAGCCCTGACTGCCTCAGCCGAAGCCGCCCCGTTTTGTCAATAAAAAGTCGAGTTGGCAACGACGAAAACCTCGTCAGCGAAGGAAGGACTGACTTTTCATCGAACAAATTGACGAAAGTAAATCGTTCGGCTATGCCTGCTGCCCTTTTTCTGGCTTCATTCGTTCGTTCAAGCGTATTTATACCGACGACAACAAAATTAGCTTTACCTCGATAGTTAGCCGTAAACTGTTGGAGAATAGCAAGCCCACTAAGGCAGGGAGCGCACCAAGACGCCCAACAATCGACAATTACCAGTTTCCCCCTGAATGCATCGAGCGCAACCTCATTACCTGCAGCATCGCGCAATGTCAAAGCTGGCATCTGCTCATCGACTAGTAAGGCTTTCAATTTCTTGGCATAATGGTTTTTCATAATTTCGCCAGCATCGTAAGTAATTTCTTTCTCTATAGGCAACTCTTTCATCATATCAGCCATTTGGGCGTCAATTTTCCCTAAGGCGGTGAACTGTTTCATAACTTGAGCGGCCTCCTGAAAACGTTTCAGCTTTATCAAGCATTCCAAGTAAAGTCTGTTCTTCGCTATATCCAGACTCTTGCCGTATGTTATTGCTGCTTCGGCTAATACAGCAACAGCTTCCTTATGCTTATTTTGCCGGTACAAACTTGTACCATAAATGTGGAGGTAATCGGCCAGTAGCGCTTGGCGTATATCAGCTACTTCTCGGTCTGTATAGAATAGGCGCTCCGTTATTTTTCTGGTAGGCCTGCCCATGTAGTCTATCATCATGTCTACTGCTTGTTTCGCGTAGCGCTCTGCTAATTCGGGCTTGCCAGCCTCATTCAACGACCTGGCACCAAAGGCTAAGGTAGGCACTTTAAATTCGTCGCTCAGTTCGTTCACATCAATCATCCACTGCCCTTGCATGTCGTATTGTTCGTAATGTGGCAGTAATCGACTGAGCATAGTAATGCCTTTGCGTAATTCCAGATAACGCCTCGTATCCTCATCAGCAGCATCCTTGAATTTCCCCTTAAACTCGTCGTATATACGTTTTTTTTCGTTAAAATTATCTGTTTTCCAAAACGCCTTTTGCAAAGGCAACGAATTCATTTGTGTAGCCCAGCAGCCCTTAGAAAATTCACTAAAAATCCGCCCATTAAATAAATTAGCATTTGCCGTATCGTTTATCGCTCTGTATAAATTACTTATCGTTGATAAATCCCATTCTGAAAGATCTTTATAAGCACCGTATGCTGCCAACTCTCGTTTAAATTTTCCTATTTCAGCTCCGTTACTCTGCTTTATAGTCGACAAGTAATAACGACAATAATTTCTTTTTACTTCGGGGTAATCAGCAAATTCTGCTTCGTATAACTGACGGGCTACGGTGAGTTGCTGCTCGATTCGATATAGTTTTGCATCCCATGCACCTGCATACATATATGCAATGGTCGCTCGTGCACCCGAACGAAATCGGTCGTTTTCTTTAAGGGCCATATAGTACCCTAACCCACCATTTGAATCAACGTTACCAGCGCTATCCTGAACAACAACCATTAAACTAACTACTTTTTTAGGAAGATAAAGCTGACCCACCCAATGCGTTTTTTCCTGTTGTAGAGGAACCTCAATAGCTTTGGGTTCCTTAGCATTTAACTCATTCAGAAAGAAGAGTGCCGTGAAATTTGCTGACTCTTTTACCACTCGTTTCGGAGGTGAGTACGCAAACGTCAGATATGAACTAGAATCCTGATTCGTATATGTGAAAACAGCATTCTCGTACTGCTGCCCATATAAATCGCTCATCGACAGATACATTGCCCAACCAAGGACAACCCATCGAATAGAATGTCTGCTTCTTATCTTTCCGGCTCGCATTTACCTATTTTATTTTGGTGGATTATCATGGTTTTTAAAGCCTAAATGATGGGCTACTTTGGGCAGGGCGCTAATCGTTACAGTTCACATTCCTTCTCCTCGCTAGTACACTTTTAGCAATATATATCTACATAGCTATCCTAACCAGAGACTGGCCCTCTTTTTTGTTATCGGCTTTACGACGGATCACTTTTTGTAGTAAGCTGAGTAATCTCTTATACCTGCGTCCATTCTTTTGTATCCCAACACTTCCTTTCCTGCGCAGAAAACCGTACTTTTGCGGAAAATTCAGGCGCACCCCCATGGCATCGTTCAACCCCGTCAAGATTTTTTCCGGCAGTCAATCGACGTACCTGGCCGAGAAGATTGCCCACTATTACGGGAAAGATCTGGGTGGCTACACCTGTCGGCGGTTCAGCGATGGCGAAATGTCGCCTTCGTTTGAAGAGTCGGTGCGGGGCTGCGACGTGTTCCTGATTCAGTCGACCCCGCCGCCGGGCGATAACCTGATGGAACTGCTCCTGATGGTCGACGCGGCACGGCGGGCCTCGGCTCACTATGTGACGGTGGTCATCCCCTACTTTGGCTACGCCCGGCAGGACCGGAAAGACAAACCCCGCGTGGCGATCGCTGCCAAACTGGTAGCCAACATGCTGGCCGCTTCGGGTGCCGACCGGCTGATGACGATTGACCTGCATGCGGGTCAGATTCAGGGCTTTTTCGATTTCCCCGTCGATCATCTGGAAGGCACGTCGGTGTTTGTGCCCTACATCCGTAGCCTGGGTCTGGAAAACCTCATCATCGCCTCGCCCGACGTGGGTGGCGCCAACCGCGCCCGCACGTTTGCCAAGCACTTCAACGCCGAAATCGTGCTGTGCGACAAACACCGCAAGCGGGCCAATGAGATTGCCTCGATGCAGGTGATCGGCGACGTGGAAGGGGCCAACGTGGTGCTGGTGGATGACCTAATCGACACGGGCGGCACGCTTTGCAAAGCCGCGCAAATCCTGCTCGACAAAGGCGCTCAGTCGGTACGGGCGATCTGTACGCACCCGGTTATGTCGGGTAAAGCGCACGAGAACATCGCTAACTCAGTGCTGGAGGAACTGGTCGTAGCCGATACGCTGCCACTGAGCCAGCCCAACCCCAAAATTCGGGTGCTGTCCGTTGCCGAACTGTTTGCCAAAGCAATCGGCCGCATCCGTGATCACGAATCTATTAGTTCCCTGTTTATACGCTACTAAGTAGCACCGGACGTCCACGTCCGGCCGTATCATTTTTAAGCTGAACGTGGACGTTCGGCACTACGAATTATGAAAAAAATCGAGATTGTAGGGTATCAACGAGCGAATCTCGGCCGGACGGAATCACAAGCCATTCGCGCCGAGGGTAATGTACCCTGTGTGTTGTATGGAAATGGTCAGCAGGTGCATTTCTACGCCCCCGCTATTTTGTTCCGTCCGTTGTTGTTCACGCCCGACGTTTATGACGTTACGCTGAACATCGAAGGCGCTGAGTACCGCGCTATTTTGCAAGAAACACAGTTCCACCCCGTTAGCGACGCGCTGATTCACGCCGACTTCCTGCAAGTGTCAGACAAGGCGGTGAAAGTAGCCGTGCCGGTTCGGCTGGTGGGTAATGCCCCCGGTGTACAGAAAGGTGGTAAACTGGTAACCCGTATCCGCAAACTGCGCGTACGTGGCCCCGTTGACAGCATCCCTGAGTACATCGACGTAGACGTATCAACCCTCGACCTGGGTAAGTCAGTTCGGGTGGGTCAGATCCCCGTTGACGGCATCGAAATGCTGGAGCAGGCGTCGAACCCCGTAGCCAGCATCGAAATCCCGCGCGCACTGCGTGGTCAGGTGGCCAAGTAAGTAATACAGTTCAAGGTCCAAAGTTCAATATTGAAAGCAATGGCTTTAGACGTTGGATCTTAGACCTTGAACGCCATTTCGAGCTAATAGATACACAAAAAGCCGTCCCGTCTGGGGCGGCTTTTTGTGTATCTTGCCCCCATTCATCAACCTTTTCCCTGCCTTTCATGAAGACAATCGTCGTTGTTGGTTTAGGTAAAGTAGGCTCGTTGGTGGGCCTGTTATTGAGTAAGCGTTTCAATGTGAGCGGGTTCGACCGGCAGGCACCCGCCTACGCCCTACCCTTCCCCGTTCGGCAGGGCGACGTAACGGATATAGATGCGCTACAGGACGCTCTCCGCGAGGCCAACGGGGTCGTTTCGTGCCTCCCATACAACCTGAACCTGCCCATTGCCCGCGTTGCGCACCAACTGGGTATTCATTATTTCGACCTGACCGAGGACGTACCCACGACCGATGCCATTCGGGAAATGGCCAAAACCGCGAAAGGGGTAATGGCCCCACAGTGTGGACTGGCTCCGGGTCTCATCGGGATTGTGGGCGCCGATCTGGCGCAGCGATTCGACCGGCTGCGCGACATCGAACTGCGCGTGGGGGCCTTGCCCCGCTATCCCAACGGCCTGTTGGGCTATTCATTCACCTGGTCACCGGCGGGGGTCATCAACGAGTACCTCAACGACTGCGAGGTGATCGCCAACGGGCAGCGCAAGATGGTACCAGCCCTTGATGGTATCGAACTGATCAACATCGAAGGGCAGGAGTTTGAAGCCTTCAGTACGTCGGGCGGGCTGGGTACGTTGTGCGAAACCTACGAAGGGCAGGTCGATACGCTCAACTACAAGACGATCCGCTACCCCGGCCATTGCAAGCTCATGCGTTTTCTGCTGTATGAACTGATTCTGAAAAATCAGCGCGAACTCACCGAGCAAATCCTGACCGAAGCCAAGCCGCCCGTGCAGGACGACGTGGTGTATGTCTATGCCGTGGTGGAAGGCTGGCGCAACGGCCAACTGGCTCGTGAGGAGTTCTACCGGGCCTATCACCCCCGCCAGATCGACGGGCAGTCGTGGCGGGCCATTTCCTGGACCACGGCCGGTTCGGTAGCGGCGGTAGTCGAGCTAGTCGCCGACGAGCAACTGCCGCAACAGGGTTTTCTCAAGCAGGAAATGATTCCGTTCCAGGCTTTTCTGGAGACCCGCAACGGGAGCTTTTTCAAAGACAATGAATGATGTACGATGCACAATGTATAATGCACAATGAATAATGAACAATGTACAATGGTTCGCGCCAGCATTCCGCTGCCAGGATCATTGTACATTGTACATTGTTCATTATTCATTGTACATTAGTCAGCCAGCTTATAGGGCAAGAAGGCATCGACGGGTTGGCCATAGCGGTGCAGGTCGCGGATGATGCTGCTGCTGATGGGGGCCAAGTGCGGCGAGGTAATCAGAAATACCGTTTCGACTTCTTCGTAGACGAAGCGGTTTACCTGCGAAATGCCGTTTTCGTACTCAAAATCGGTGGTGTTGCGTAGCCCCCGC
The DNA here is from genome assembly GCF_041321105.1 of Fibrella musci. Lineage (NCBI taxonomy): Bacteria > Pseudomonadati > Bacteroidota > Cytophagia > Cytophagales > Spirosomataceae > Fibrella > Fibrella musci. Next base: position 594,732 of record NZ_JBGGWD010000001.1, read on the forward strand.
AGCAGAAAACGGGCTCCTAACTGCCGGGCGACGTTGGCCGTCAGGTCGTCGTAAGCGACGACACGTACCTGAGGGGCGTCCTGAAACGTCTGCTCGATCCAGCCGATCATCTGCTCCAGTTGGAAATAACGTTGTTTACTGGCGTTGCGGCCAATGCCGACGATGATCTCATCAAAGAGATACAGGCCCCGGCGAACGATATCTTCATGCCCTTTAGTGAAGGGGTCGAACGAGCCGGGAAAAAGCGCAATACGGGACATTTAGTAACAGTTCAATGGCCAATGTTCAATGTTCAACGCGATTGCAGCAATATACATTGGACCGCAGCGGCCCGCCGCCTGGACATTGAACCTTGAACTTCTTTTCTAGCTTAACAAACACAGTCCCTGCAGGTCGAGGTAACGGTGCTCGGGCAGGTCGGCGAGGTCAGGGGCGGGGTTGAGGCCGGTGGGCGGCATACCGATGTGCAGGTTAGGCAGAAACCGCGACAGGGCGATGTAGGCCTCAGCAAAGGGGGTAATCTCGCCGTATGCCAGCACGTTAAGCGAATCGGGGTCAACGCCAAGCTCATCGGCTACGTAGAGCACGTAATAGACCAGATCCTGCACGTTCTTATAGCCAAATCGATTGCAGTAGCGCAGTTTGCGTTCTTCGCGGAAGAGCACAAACGCAAATTCTTCCTCAAAATGCAGGAACAGGTTCTGCGTCTCGGCCTGCTGCCGGTCGATGGGCTGTGTGGCTCGAATGAGCGTACTGGCCTGATGCACGTAGGTGATAGGTTGCAACGGATATTGCCCGCCCACAAACTCGGTAATGGCCCGATCGAGACCAAACACCACCGTAAAGCCTTCGTTGTGTTCGTATGCCGACGCGATTTCGTTGGGCGGGGGCTGATGGCCGCGCATGAGCGTCAGGTAGTTGCTGGCGTATTCTTTCCGGTATAATTCGTTCGGAATGAGCGTGAACGCCGATGCATTGACCGCCACCCGGATTTGCTGAAACTGGCTATAATGCAACAACGGATGATCGCCAAACAGCGCGGGCAGCTGAGTCAGCAATGACTCTTCGGTCAGCAGGGTCGGCTGCGCGTATTCGTCGAGCCACACCATCCGCCGCTGGGGGTCGAGTAGCGTCAGCCGGAGCCGTTGGGGGGCCAGGTCGAGGCATAAAATCGACTTTTCGGCCTGCCCGGCTGTGAGGGCATCTGGGCGGACCGAAACCGTTGGTGATAAAGTGGGCATAACGATCATAACGTAGTCTTTGACGTAGTCTGCGGGCCGTGGGATCAGGGATTCTTGCCCCAGCTTAATTCAGGTATCCCCGCAGCCGAAACACATCGTCGAGCGATTCGCAACGGGCAAACAGGGTATGTACTTCGTTGGGCGGGTACGCCTTAATCTCGTCGAACGTCATTAGGCGCACTTCCGAGATAATCTGCCCCTCGGCGTCCATTTCGGGGTCCATACCCATGCTCAGGCTGCCCCCGATGGCTTCTACCTCGAAGAACAGTTCGAGCGCATGCAAGGGTGGTGCCAGAAACTCATTGACAAACAACATGCCACCAACTGCCACGTGCAGGCCAGTTTCCTCAATAAACTCCCGCTTGAGGGCGTCGGTGGCCGTTTCGCCAAACTGCGCGCCGCCACCCGGTGGGCACCAGAAGGTATCCGTTGGGCCAATACCCCGGTGGCGTACCATGAGCAGGCGGTCGCCCTCTCGGTATAGGCCACACACGCGGGTACGCAGCCGGTTGCCATATAATTTGACTACTTGCTGACGAGGCACGTCCAGAACGTTTGTCACAATTACGGTAGTGTTTGGTTAAAAAGAGGCGCAAAGATAAGCGAGAGAAGGTAGGAAAGTCATTCGGGGTCAGTACATAAGTCTGGAAAGTCAACGGACAGGTTGCCCCGACGAAGCAACAGCCGTATGACTCTCCAGACTTATGTACTGCTATCAACAGGATATTCCAGACGTCCGGTTAGTAAGAGCTTCCCGAGATGTAGCTCTCGAGCGAGCTGATGCGGGCTTTCTGGTCGTGGATGATGGCATTGACCACGTCGTTGATCGAGATGATACCGATCAGCCGATTGCCCTCCAGCACAGGGAGGTGACGGATGTGTTTCTCCGACATCGTCAGCATGGCCGATTCCAATAACTGTTCGGGCGCAATGGTGATGAGGTTGCTCGTCATGACGTCGCGGATGAGCGTGTCTTTCGAGGCCCGTCCCTGTAGAATACCTTTCCGGGCATAATCGCGCTCCGAGAAAATACCCACCAGATCGCCGCCGTCCAGAACCAGAACGGCACCAATGTTTTTGGCAGCCATGAGTTGCAGCGCTTCGTAAACGGTTTCGCCGGGCGCGACTGAATAGATGGTGTTAATGGATTTACGCTGAAGGATTTGCCGGATGTTCATGGTAAGGGAGCATTTATGTAAGGAGTGGAAAAAGTAAGTGAATTTCAACGCAATCGCAAATACGGATGGCACGCAGATGAAACAGATTGAGTGGATGAGCGCGGATTTTCTAGCGTTGCGTGTCAACGGATCTGATTGCCACATCCTCTTAATCTGAGTATACACGTACCTAAAAAGCCACGCTCATCCGCTCCATCCGTGTCATCCGCGGGGCATTACTTTCTCCTCGAAAATGCGTAAATTAGAGGATATGAATGAGACGCAAACAGCGGCGCAACTGCTGGCAAAACGCTTTCCTTTTGCACCCACCCCGGGGCAGCTTTCCTTCTTCGACAAGATTGGCCGATTCATTACTCCGCAGGAGTTCGAGCATTATCGTGATTGCTTTCTGCTGCGGGGGTATGCCGGTACGGGTAAAACCACCCTTATCAGTACGCTCATTAAAGTGCTGCCCCGCTTTGGCATGAAGTCGGTGCTGCTGGCGCCCACGGGCCGGGCGGCCAAAGTGATGGGTAATTATTCCAAGAAGCAGGCGCAGACCATTCACCGGAAAATTTACCGGCAAGTCGCCGAGCAGGGGTCGGGTACGCTGGCGTTTCAGCGGCAGAAAAACTACCACGAAGACACGCTCTTTATCGTCGATGAGGCCTCGATGATTTCCGACGAAGCCGAGTTTGGCGGCAAAGGCCTGCTGAGCGATCTGATCTCGTTTGTCTTTGAAAATAAAGGCAATAAGCTCATGCTCGTGGGCGATACGGCTCAGCTCCCGCCCGTTGGTCGCGACTACAGCCCCGCCCTCGATCGGGGGTTTCTGGCGCGGGCGTTTGACATGACTGTCTACGAACAGGAGCTGACCGAGGTAATGCGGCAGGACGTGGAGTCGGGCATTCTGTATAACGCCACTGAATTGCGCAAGTTGCTTTCCGATGAGATCCTGAACCCCGGCGGTGGTGAGCCGAAGGCCGTTTCGTTTGAGCATTTACTCAGCGACGACGTACCTAAGCCCCCCTCCCCCGCCACGTCGATCCGCATTGTGACGAACCCATTTGGGGATCTGTTCAAAATGCCGCTGAACAAGCTGGAAGACGGCGTTCGGTACGCCTACAACAAATACGGTCGCGAAAACACGGCGATTCTGTGCCGGTCCAATAAGATGGCCGTGCAGTACAATCAGTTTATCCGGCGGGTGATCGATCAGTGCGAAGACGAACTCGACGCAGGCGACATGCTCATGATCGCCCGGAACAACTATACCATTCTGGGCGACGACTCACCGGCGGGCTTTCTGGCCAACGGCGAGTTTGTGGAAGTGCAGAAGGTGCGGCGGCAGGAAGAGATGCACGGCTTCCGGTTTGCTACCGTGACGCTGCACATGGTCGATTACGAAGATCAGCCCGATTTTGAGGCCAAGATCATCCTCGATACGCTGCACTCGGCGGCCCCTTCGCTCACGCAGGAGCAAAACAAAGCTCTGTATGAAAGCGTAGCGCAGGATTACATGTATATCACCAACAAGAAAGAACGGTCCGAGGCCATCCGCCGCGACCCGTATCTGAGTGCCTTGCAGGTGAAATTTGCGTATGCCCTCACCACCCACAAAGCGCAGGGCGGTCAGTGGAGCGCGGTCTTCATCGATCAGGGTTACCTGCCCGAAGGCCAGTCGAATCAGGAGTTTGTGCGCTGGCTTTACACGGCTCTCACCCGTTCTACCGACGAAGCCTTCCTGATGAACTTCAACCCGGAGTTCTTCGGGTAGATTTTAGAACGCAAAGGCGCAAAGGGATCGCTAAGAGCGCGAAGCTACTCATCAATCCTGTAGAAGAGTTGATTATCACCATTCTTTGCGCTCTTAGCGATCCCTTTGCGCCTTTGCGTTCCCAAACAAATACTGACTCAGCTTGCCCGCCGTATCTGTTTGGGGTAGAAGCTGGAGCCAGCTGGCCAGCAACAGGACCACCCACCAACGGGCTAGCCGACGGCGGAGGGTCAGGTTGGGGAAACGGCTTACCCAGGCCGCGACACCCATCAGCAACGGCAGCGAGACAACGGACAGCATACGGGCGTTGGGACCGCTGAACGGACTCACCAGCCGCATGCCAAACAGCATGGCCAGGTACGTTGCCGAAGCCCAAATCCACACGTACAGCAGCCGAGCCAGTCGTTCGTCGGGCGGCAGGATAGTTTCGCGGCGCGACCTGACGATGCGCCACAGCCAAACCACCAGCCCAAGTTGAATCAGCAAGCCGACCCAGACGAGCGTGGCCGATTCGCCAGGTACGTAGTCGCGGAGCAAAAGTAATTCGTTGCTTACTGATAGGGCGATCAGCGACAGGGTAGCCCACAACGGTTCGGTTGTTTCGATGAACCGTTCGCCGCCGAAGGGGGAGTCCGTCAGGTGCAGGTTGAGGCCGAAGTAGGCCAGCATCCCCCCTACCGACAGCCCCACGTACAATAAATCGGGACCAATGCGACGCCAGATACCGGGGCGGCCTTCGCGCCAATAGGTCACAATAGCTTGCAGCCCATACGCAATTACGACAAACCCGCCAACGTACCTGAGCAGAAATAGGCTCATTGTCAGCATCCACAGGCGCAGGCCATAGGTATAACTGGGTGATTGGGTACGTTGGCTAACGAGCCAGTAACCTTCCAGTAGCAGCACCATAAACGTCCACTCCGACCAGGTATAGGCCAGTATCCGCAGAAACCCGCCGAGCAACAGTACCGACCCCATCCAGCCCGTTGTGGTGCTGCCCAGCCGTCGCCGCCAAACCCAAAAAAATACCCCAACCAGCAAACTCTGCAACCCTTTTGAGGCCGCCAGCAACGACGTACCTGTGAGCCGGGCCAGCCCACCAGTGAGCAGCGGATAGCCGACCGGGAAGGTACTGTCCCAACCGGTACTGACGTGGCCATACTGATCGCCATTGAGCCCCACCAACCAACCCGCCATCGACAGGTAGTACTGTGAATCAACGCTGAGGAAATGGTTGGGGTTACCGAGCGCCAGGGCGGCGATGAGGCCCGTCAGCAGGAGCCATAGCCCAACGAGCCTCATCGCAGCAGCACCAGCTTACCCGTCAGTTTACGCTGTGCGTCGTTTTCATACGCCTCGTAGCCGGGCAAATCGAGGCGGTACAGGTACGTGCCTGCTACCGCCGGGGCACCGCTGTCGGTGGTGCCGTCCCAAACAAACTCGTTGTTGCCGATATGGGTGGCCAGCCGAACGGCGCGCACCACCCGCCCCGACAGATCGTAGATATGCAGCGTGGCCGGTGCCGGGGTTTGGGCACCCGCCAGCGTGTAGCGAACGACCGTTTGGGCCACAAAGGGGTTCGGTGCAGCGGTCACCTCGGTAACGACTGGCTCGGTTCGCACGGTGAAGCGGATGGCGTAAGGTTGCGCCCGGTTGCCACTCAGGTCGCTGCCATAGGCTTCCAGCGTGTAGACCCCATCGGCAAACGGCTGCGCCGGGCGGTACGACAACACGTAGTCATTCCCTCGTTTGGTCCAGGTAGCGGCTGGTGGGCTGATCGTCAGGCGTTCAAACGAGCAAGGCGCCTGCGCGCAGGGCCGTTGCAGATACAGCTCAACCGTGGGCGGGCCGGTTGCGGCCAGTCGCGTGTTTTCATCGGCCACCAGCACCTCAATCGTGGGTTGGGGCGCCACCAGTTCGTCGGTACGGAGGCGTCGGCCATCAAACGCCACTTCCACCACAGGTGGGGTGTTGTCGATCGTAAACGGCAGATCAGTCAGTTTGCCGGTGGCGTCGAAGCGGAGGCTGTTGTTGTCGCGGCGCTCCTCGTCGAGCATCCCGTCGGCATCCGCATACAGCTCGTAGTAGGGTGTGGTGGCGGGGGGTAGCGTCAGGGACACCGTGAGCGTATCGGCAAATCGCGTGGCATCGATGCGTGTGTTCGTCGTAAACAGAATGCGTCCGTCGGCATCATAGGCTCGGATACGTACCTCGGCGGGTTTGTGGGTGGCCCGGCCCAGGTTGAGCGCCACGGCCCGCAGTGTCACGGCATTGCCCGTTGTTTTCACGGCAATACCGCCCTCCGAAAAGCTCAGATCGGGCCGGGTGAACGGAAATGGCCGCACCGCCGGGTCGCCCTGCAAGGTAATCTGCTCGGCGTTGGCCAGGTCGTATACTGACCCATTTTCGGCCAGATAGCGACGTATCGTTTCCACCTGAATCGCCCCGAATGTGCTACCAATCCAGGCGCTGTCGGCCAGCACGGTGTAAAGATGATCGGAGTAGTTTTTGAGGGCACTGGCAAAGCCATTGTGCGTATGAGCAATCGCCAGAATTGCCCCCCGGTCGGGCGTCAGTACCCAGTCGGTCACAAAGGGGCGGAAGCCATTGATGTAAAAGTAAAAATTGCCCGATGCGCAACCGTTGGCAATGACGAGCGGGTAGCGGCCTTTGTTGCGGTAGCCCAGCCGGTCGTTGCTCACATAGCCAATATCGATATCGGCGATGTCGAGGCTCGAATGGCCAAACATAGACAGAATGCCCACCCCCCGGTTGACCTGCGCCACCACCGAAATCGCCTCGGTAGGGTTGTCGGTCTGCTTCGACACCGTCTCGACCGTGGCGCTGCTGTACTGACCGGTGATGCGTCGGCCAAAATCATCGACGAACGACCGAAATAAGGCCAGTTCGTAGGCCGATTTGCCACCACTCAGGTGCAGCATCTGCTTGCGCCAGGGAGCCGTAGCGGGGGCGGCTTCGTGTTCTTTCAGCTTGCCGAGGTAGTCGAGCACCTGCCGGGGGTGCGTTACGTTGAGTCGGCCGATGGCAATGCCAGGTACGTAGGCGGGCCGACCGGCAATGCCCGTTACCATCGACAGGTCAGAGCCGGGCCAGCCACCGTTGGGAATCATGTCGAGCGTGTCGATCTGTGGCTCTTTCCGAAACCGTTGCGGGTCATACGACCGCCCAATCAGGAGCAGGTGTTTGGTGGGGCCACCGGCGCGGGCCAGCAAATCGGCAAACCGGCGGATGGCCAGGGGCGACCGTTCGCCGTAGTTAAACTGGTTGTACAGTTGGTGAATCGAAACGGTCAGGGTGTCGTAGCTCCCCCCGGCTTTCGAGGCCCGGTAGACGGCGTAGGCGGTTACAGGATCGGCGGCGGCGACACCGGACGTTTCGGCGATGGGCTGCCGGGTCATCGGGTGGGCAATGATGGCGAAATTCACCCTGGCCGGGTTGATGTTCCGGAAGGTCACGGGCCGAATGAACGGCACCGCTTTTACCTCGCTCACCAACAACAGGTTCCGTGCCACGTTGGCTCCCCGAACGACACTCGTAAAGGTGCCGTTGACTAACGTACCTGACACCACGGATGCCTGCTCGGGCGTAGTGATGTCGTACAGGCGGGCGGTGGCCCCCACGTTGGTCAGGCGGAGCAGCGCCCTCCCGCCCGCCACTGGATTCAGCCGAAATTCGCGGTACGTGTAGCCACCCATATCGGGTTGTTGTGGGTACGTTGCCTGCAATACGGCCAGCGAAATCTCGTCGTTGTCGTTCTGCGGGCTCAGGCTGCACGCCACCTCGCCCGGCACCTCGGTGGCAGACAGTGGCACCGTCAGCCGTTTGGTATCGTAGTTCATCAGCTCGAACGGGGCCAGCGTTCGCTGCCGGCCAGCCGCCCCCACACTCACCTGCACGAGGTGGTTGGTTGGCGTGCGGCCAATCACGATCAGGTCGAGCCGAGGAGTGGCAGTGGGGCTGCTATACAGGCGACTGAGCGGGATTGTCTGGCTGTAGGTACTCTGGGGTTTGATGCTGTTGCCCATCCAGCCTTCGCCCACGTCGTAGCTGCTCAGGATGGCGCCGTTGCTGTAGCCCGCTCCCATCGGGTAGATATTGCCCGCCGGGTATTGATCGGTAAAAACCCGCCGCTCGTCCACCCACACATACGGTTCGGGCAAGAGGGCCGTTGCGCCGCTGCCCGCGTCGAGATCGGTGTAGCGGCCCATGCGCTTGCCGGGTTTGGCGTCGAGGCGGGACGTCAGGAAATAGGCCGTCGTATCGGAATACAGGCTGTAATAGGGATGCGGTTGCGCCGACGTCGGGCGGTAGAGGGCCGAGTCGGGCAGGCCGTCGTTGCCACGGCCAATAAACTCCACGTAATCAGCTGCATCGAAAGTGCCGTCGGTTTCCCCTTCCACCCAAATCGCCTGCTCAACGCCCCGGTGAAACAACTGAAGGGTCCGCGGATCAAGCGTAGCGACCGGCACACCCGCTTTCTGCAAATCACTGGTGGTGAGCCGATAGAGCCCTTTCTGGGCGACAGGAATTTTGTAATACGTCTGCTGGTAGTTGATCCACTCATTGCCCAGAACGGGCTGTTGGGCATAGGCACCAATAGACAGCAACATGGTTACGGTCAGGTAGTACAGTCGATTCATACGGTGGCCAATAGAAGGCTACCAAGTTACAGCTTTCCGACACATACTTACCAGTTGGTTCGTAACACGCAAAGCTGTATATCCTTGCCGAACGAGTTGCTTACAAAAAACGCCTCGCCCTGGTCTGTTCAGATCGGGGCGAGGCGTTTTGTCAGGCCGACAGCAGGCCTTAGCTTTTCTTCATTTCGTCTTTCCGCATCGGCATGGCGTCGATGGTTTTGAATAGGTCGTCGACAGCGATGGGGTGCGTGAATTTTTTCTTCATCAACCCATCTTTACCGATCAGATAACCGGCAAAATCGTCGGACGGCACAAACTCGAAGTGGTGGCTCATAAGGTACTGCCGGTCGGGTTCGGCCAGCTCGCTGTTGATGAGCACGATCACATCAACGTCGCGCTCGGTCAGTCCTTCCTGCGCGGCCATGAATGCCTGTTGTTGTTCAATAAGGTGGCCCTGATTGATGTCACGTCCGTAGAGCAACACCACCCGGCGATGGTCTTTTTTTTCGTCAAGAATCGCTTTGAGCGACTTCTTCTGGTTGGCTACACTTTCCATGATGTTGAGTAAGATGAATGCCAGCAGGCATATGCTTACTAACCCGAGTCGTCGCATGATGTTTATCGGTTTAATCGAAAAGGTCGTCGGCCCGTTCGAGCAGCAGAATGGATTGCTGCGGCATGATTACGTACGGCACCCCTTCGTAGTCGAGTTCAATGGCGTTACGTTGCAGGTAGATGGCCAGATCGCCCTCCTGCGCCTGCAAGGGCATGTACTTCACTTTTTCTTCGGTTTCGCGCCAGGGCTCGTCATCGACGGCGGCGGGGATGGGATACCCCGGCCCCACTTTCACCACGTAGCCCGACTGCACCTGTTCCTTTTCCTGCACCGTTGGCGGCAGGTACAGGCCCGACGAGGTACGTTCGCTCGGGCCTTTGGGTTTGATCAGGACGCGGTCGCCCACTACGAGCAGGCGTTTCAGTTTATTATCCGGTGTTACGTTCAGCATCTCATTCGGCGTTTCGCTGGGTAAACACCCGTGGCTGTCGCGGGGTTCAATTGGCTTTCGACAGGATTCCGCTATCTTCCATCAAGCAACATCTGGAAGTTGACCCTCCCGAGGAGCTGCGGGACACTCGTTTCAATCCATCTTGCTCTGGATCAGGTACGTTAAGGCATTCCAGGGATTCGGCAGCGCCGGCGCAACGCAGGTTTCAATCCATCTTGCTCTGGATCAGGTACGTTAAGTCGACGCTGATGGCAATGAGCTGACAACTGCCCGATTGTTTCAATCCATCTTGCTCTGGATCAGGTACGTTAAGGGCGACAGTGGAACTAGTATCTTCTACCGGCGGGATGTTTCAATCCATCTTGCTCTGGATCAGGTACGTTAAGGCCGTACTTTGAGATAAGCAACTCATAGTCAGCCCTGTACAGGCTATTTACTCTGGCTCTTTTTTGGTATTTCAGTCGGTCAAACAACGCTTTTCAAAGCAAATTTTCGGCTTTTTCCGAATACACAATCGATTGATTGACAGTTCAGTACAAGCGTTTTTCAACGCTCTCTCATACAATCGCGGCCGGACACTAAATGGCTCTGTAGTATATCTGCTGACACAAGATACACCACAGAGCCATCCGTCACTCCATTATTTCCCGACCGGCACGGCTTGCTTCACCGACTGAAACTGCGTGTAATACTCGATCAGGTCGGCGACGAGGCCGGTCCAGCCGGTTTGGTGGGTTGTACCCAGGCCACTGCCATTGTCGCCGTTGAAGTATTCGTAGAACAGCAGCAGGTCTTTGAAATTCGGGTCGTTGGCAAAGCGGTTCAGGTCGCCCATCGCAGGTACGTTGCCGGTGGTGGCGTCGGCGCGGAAGAGGTTGATGAGTCGCTCGGCAACCAGCATGGCCGCGTCGCGGATGCTCATCACCTGTCCGGAATGCGTGGGGTACTCTACCTCGTAATCGTCGCCGTAATACTGGTAGAACTTCAGCAGCGAATCGACCAGCAGGAAGTTGAGCGGGAACCAGATGGGCCCGCGCCAGTTGGAGTTTCCGCCAAAAATGCTCGTTTCCGATTCGGCCGGTACGTATTTCACGCGCAGGACCTCACCGTTCATGTGCAGTTCGTAAGGCTGCTTCTCGTGGAATTTCGACAGCGCCCGGATGCCGTAGTCCGAGAGGAACTCGGCTTCGTCGAACATACGGCGCATGAGCATTTTCATTCGGTGGCCCCGTAGCAAACTCAGCAGGTGGGTCGAGCCTTTACCCGGTTCGTGCCAGCGCGACACCAGCGAGGCCAGGTCGGGGCGGTTGGTGAGCACCCACTCCAGACGGCGTCGAAAATCGGGCAGTTTCGAGAGCAGTTCGTCGTCGATGACTTCCACGGCAAAGAGCGGAATCAGACCCACCATCGACCGGATTTTCAGCAGCCGCGCCTGTTTGTCGGGCGTGTGCAGGATGTCGTAATAAAACTGGTCTTCTTCGTCCCAGAGACTGATGTGCTGCTTGCCCAGGTTGTTCATGGCCGAGGCAATGTGCAGGAAGTGCTCGAAGAACTTGCTGGCCATGTCCTGATAGCTCGGCCGCACCAGCGAGATTTCGCAGGCAATCCGGAGCATATTCAGGGTGTACATGGCCATCCAGCCAGTGCCGTCGGCCTGCTCGATGCGCCCGCCCATCGGCAGCGGCTGGCTCCGGTCGAAGACCCCGATGTTATCAAGGCCAAGGAAGCCGCCACCAAAGATGTTGTTGCCTTCGACGTCTTTGCGGTTCACCCACCAGGTGAAGTTGAGCAGCAGTTTATGGAACACACGCTCCAAAAACGCCACGTCGCCCACGCCGTTCATCTGCTTGTCGATCTCGTAGACCTTCCAGGTCGCCCAGGCATGCACAGGCGGGTTTACGTCGGAGAAATTCCATTCGTAGGCCGGAATCTGTCCGTTGGGATGCATGTAGTACTCGCGCAGGATAACGGCGAGTTGCCGTTTGGCGAAGTGGGGGTCTAGGCGGGCGAGCGTCAGCGTGTGGAAAGCCAGATCCCAGGCCGCAAACCAAGGATACTCCCACTTGTCGGGCATGCTCAGGATGTTGGCCGTGTACATATGCCGCCACTGCTCGTTGCGGGCATACACACGTCCCTGAAACGGAATGGGCATATTGGGGTCGCCCTTCAGCCATTCGTTGACGTTGTAGTAATAAAACTGCTTGCTCCAGAGCATGCCCGCGTAGGCCTGCCGTTGAATGTTGACCAGATCGGGGCTGGCATTGGGGCCGGTATGCGCACTGGCCTGCAGGTCATCGTAGAATTCGTCGGCCTCGGCTTTACGCAGGGCAAACAGGGCGTCGAAATCGCCGAACGGCTGGGTCAGGTGGGTCTGATCACTAAACCGCAGCCGGATGCTCACGCTTTTGCCCGCCGGTACGTTGCGGGTGTAGCGGGCCGAGGCTTTGGTGCCAATCCGGTTGGGGTTGACGTACTCGGGCCGCCCCGTGATGAGGTAGTTGTTGATGGCATCTTTGGGGTAGGCCGTTACGTTGGGCCGCCCATAGAGGCGCTCGGTATTGGTTTCGTTCTCGCAGAAGAGCAACTCGTCGGCGTCTTCGCAGTACAGTTTGTATTTGCCCAGTTGTCGGTGGTTTACCTCGATCTGACTCGTGGCCAGCCCCGTCAGCATGGGCCGCACGTTGTATTTCTCGTAGCCCCACGACCAGGTATTCCGAAACCACATCGTCGGCAGGAGCGTCAGCGGCGCATCGACCGGGGCCCGGTTGTGGGCCGTTACGGTCACCAGCCAGTCGTTCTGATCGGCTTTGGCGTATTCGATAACAATGTCGAAGTATTCGTCCTGATCAAAAACACCCGTATCCAGAATCTCGTACTCGGGCTCCTGGCGGCTCCGGCGCATATTCTCGATTACCAACTGGTTGTACGGAAACTCCTGCTGCGGATACTTGTAAAGCATCTTCATGTAGGAGTGGGTGGGGGTACTGTCGAGGTAATAATACAGTTCCTTTACATCCTCGCCGTGGTTGCCTTCGGGACCGGTAAGCCCGAAAAACCGCTCTTTCAGGATATTATCGCGGTGGTTCCAGAAAGCCAGTGCAAAGCAGATATGTCCTTTGTTGTCGGAAATCCCGCCAATGCCTTCTTCACCCCACCGATAGGCCCGCGAGCGCGCCATGTCGTGGCTGACGAAATTCCAGGCATCGCCGTAGGGGCTGTAATCTTCGCGCACGGTACCCCATGAGCGATCAGAGAGATAAGGTCCCCACTTTTTCCAGCCTTTGTTATCGGCCCGGTCATAAATCCGCAATTTTTCTGCTTCTGCACTCATGACGTTTTGACGTACGATAGCCTGAATGGTAATAAACTGTAAAACAAGGTGTAAAAATAAAGGCCGGGATTTGAACCCCGGCCAATTCCTTGAAAAGTGCAGTAAAGTACTTTGATTCGCCATAGAGATTAACGGTTGAGTTTACCGTTTGGCGTTTACAGTTAAAAGTTGACTGAAGCATGGTCGGCTTGCGTCAGCCAACTGTAAACTCGAAACATAAAACTCGAAACGCCAACCCTCATCCCAACTGCCCGAATCGAGCGTGGGCTTCCCGCTCCAGGGCTTCGCGGTGGTCGGGATGGGCGATGTTGATGAGGGCGCGGGCGCGTTGGCGCAGGTTTTGGCCGTAGAGATTGGCAATGCCGTATTCGGTCACGATGTAGTGTACGTGGGCGCGGGTGGTGGTCACGCCGGCGCCTTCTTTCAGGAACGGTACGATCTTGCTCAGGCCTTTGCTGGTGACCGACGGGAGCGCGATAATCGGCTTGCCGCCTTCCGACAGCGAAGCACCCCGCACAAAGTCCATCTGCCCCCCCACGCCCGAATACTGCATGGTGCCGATGGTATCGGCGCAGACCTGCCCCGTGAGGTCGATTTCGATGGCGCTGTTGATGGCGGTCACCTTCGGGTTGCGGCGGATGATGGCCGTATCGTTGGTGTAGCTCGCCTGTTTCATGGCTACGGCCGGGTTGTCGTCGATGAAATCGTAAACGCGCTGACTGCCCATCACAAAACTCGACACAATGCGATACGGCAACACCGTTTTGTGTTCGCCCGTGATGACGCCCCGCTCCACCAGATCAATGATGCCGTCGGTAAACATTTCGGTATGAATACCCAGTCCTTTGTGATGAATCAGCTCGGCCAGCGTGGCGTTGGGAATCCCGCCGATACCGAGTTGCAGCGTTGCGCCATCCTCGACCAGACTCGCCACGTACTGCCCGATTTTACGGTCGGTGGCGTCGATCTCGCCGGGTTTGACTTCGTAGATCGGTTCGTCAACTTCCACGGCGGCGTGGAGCATCGATACGGGAATGAGGCCGTCGCCGTGGGTACGTGGTACGCGCGGGTTGATCTGCGCAATGACGTACTTGGCCGCCCGAATGGCCGCCAGCGACACGTCGACCGAGGGACCGAGCGAGCAATACCCGTGCGCATCGGGCGGCGACACCTGAATCAACGCCACATCGACGGGCAGGATGTTGCGGCTGAACAGCAGCGGGATTTCGCTCAGAAAGATGGGTACGTAGTCGCCGATGCCCTGTGCCAGCTGCCGCCGCATGTTGGCCCCGATAAAGAACGAGTTGGGCCGAAAGGCGTGCTGGTACTGCGGTTCCAGATACGGCAGCGCTCCTTCGGTGTGGATGTGGCAGATCTCGACGTTGGTCAGGCGATCAGCCTGCGCTACCATCGCCCGGATCAGGACATGGGGCGTTTGCGCTACGCTATGGATAAAGACGCGGTTACCACTTTGGATGGCCGAAACGGCCTGTTCGGGTGTGGCGAGTGGAAGGGGCATGGGGGGAATTCAGTTTACAGTGTACAGTGAACAGTATGCAGTGGATTTAAAAAAGACAGCTTACCGGGCAAAGTACAGCATGATCGCGGTTCATTGTCTACTGCATACTGCTCACTGTACACTGATTTTTACACCACCATGCCCTCAAACAGCGGGGCGTAGTCGTCGGAGAGGGTGACTTTGATTTTGTGCAACTCGCCGGTGGTAATCATCTGCCCCAGCAGTTCCATAAACTGATGCGTCTTTTGCTTGCCGGCTTCGGCATCAACGCCCAGTTGGTCGCCTACCCGTTCGTAGAACTCGGTGAGCTTGAAGCGTTCGCCCTGATCGCGTTCTTCGGGCGGAATTTCGCGGATGATATCGAGCAGGGGACCAGGCAACTGCGCGCCCAGTTTATCGGCGGCGTTACCGGCCAAGTGGGTCGTGAGGGTGTGCAGAAACGCACGAGCGACATCAAGCACCTCTTGCTCCGTGTCGACGCCAAGTTTAGCCTTGGCGGCATGGATGAATTCAGGATACTGCATAACGTTGATCGAATAAGTTGATTACGTTATGTCAACTCCGGTTCACGGTTTACTGTTTACTGTCCTCCGTTCACTGTCTTCTGTTGGCTGACGCCTGCATACGTTCGCGTCAGCCAACAGAAGACAGCGAACGGAGGACAGTGAACAGCAAACCATGTTCCTGTCTATTGCTTCTTCGCTTTTACGGCTTCGACGTTTTTGCGTTTGTTATCCATCTCGGTCAGGGCATTGGCCTGATCGGTTTTGTTAGTTTCGACGTCTTTCTGCAACTGCTCCAGTTCTTTGGCGTTCTCGTCGATTTTACGGAGCAGGCGTTCTTTTTCCTTCCGGTTCGATTCGATGTCGCTCACCAGGCTTTCGCCACGTTTCACTAGCTTCTGATGCGCCTTCTGAGCCTCGTTGAATGATCCTTCGGCACCCCGCACTTCGTCGTTGAAAATCGTTTTGTCGGCGAAATTTTTCAGCATCGTTTCGGCAGCACTGTAATTCCCATTGCCGGGCGAGATAAAGTTGCCGCTACCCTGATCGAAGGCCACAAAGATCGTCGTCGATTTTTTGTTGCCCTTGATCTGACTGGTCAGGTTGACGGGCTCCGACGAAATGTCGCGGATGTCGGCGGTAGTGACGCGGTACACACTGCGCGATGTGGTCAGGCGGCCGTATTGCTTCAGTTGCTCTTCCCAGTCGCGTTCGACCTGCCGGTCGGCCATCGGGATGGTCAGAAACAGGCCTTTGTACGTCTGCTTGTCGATGGTCTGGTCGCCCGCATAGATGGTTTGGGCGAATGCGGGCAAAGTGGTCAGGAAAAGCCCGGCGCTAATCAGTACGTTACGCATAGTTAGTTGTGTGTAGATGAGTTTATTCGTTGCTGAACACAGCGGCCTAATGGCTACTACACAGGAGGCCTTCTGCGCCCAAATCGTTGGTGTTAGACCCGTTTTATCCGTCAAAGTAATGCTTTGCGGGTTATAATTAACCGTTTGTCGTTGGTTGGCAGGGTTGTGGCAAATACATAGATCTCGCCGCCTTCAAGCAAGTTCAGTTGCTTGCGTAACATATCGACCGACTGCGGAAAGTTCCGTACCGTGAGGTTAGCTCGCCCGCCAGGTACGTATGTCAGCAAGGTTTTGCGGTCGGCTTTGCAGATCGCTTCAATCTGGAACACCCGCCCCGGAAAGTCACCAACGAGTTTATCGCCTGTGTATAGGTGGCTGTGGGGGGCCAGTTTGGCCAACCCGAAGCGCTCGCCAACCAGCCGGAAGGCTCCCGCTTTCAACACCGCCGCGTTAGGCTCGTACAGGTGCGTTGGTAAGCCGGTTCCGAAATCGGCCAGCGAAACAGTGGCGTTGGCTTCTTCGATCCGCTCAAACGAGAACGTAACGGGTCCATCGTGGCGCAGATCAACAGCCACAAGCCCTACGGCGCTGGCGGGCCGCTCGATTTGGATTTGGTCGAGCACAAACAGCAACTCTTTCACTTCGCCCTGCAACGCCACCACGTGTACCGCCCGGCAGGTGGGCAGCTGCCGCAGCGTGGCCTCGATGTCGAGCAGGGGCGATGTTTTGATCAGGACGTTTCGGCCTTTTTCCAGTAATAATGGCAGGTACGTCAGCACATCGGGGTCACAGTCGGCGAGGCCCACGACCCGCCCGCCCCGATCGTCGCGGCGGGCCGGGTCGAGATAGAGCCAATCGGCCCGCTCAGGTACGTTCCCGAGGTACGCCAAGCCGTCGCCAACCTGCGCGTCGACGTTGGTAAGGCCCAGTTGCGTCAGGTTGTAGGCCGTAGCCGCCGCCACGGCGGGTTGTTGTTCCAGGTACGTTACGTGCGCCATCTGTGCCGCGAAGGCGGCGGCGTCTACCCCCATGCCGCCCGTCAGGTCGAGTAAGGTACTCCCTCCTACCAGCGAAGCTTTATAAGCCGCCGTAGCCTCCGACGAGGCCTGCTCTACAGAGAGCGGCGGCGGGAATAGCAGCGCTGGGTTGGCATACCAGTTGGGCAGTTTGCTACGGGCTTTTTGGCGGGCCTGAATCTGGGCAACGACCACTGGTCCGTCGATGTCGGTTCGCCTCGCCGTTTGCAGGGCCAGTGCCCGCACGTCATGCGTCAGGTGGGTTGTAACAAACGTTTGTTCGGCAGCCGTAAGAAGTCGAGCCATACACTGTTTATGCAGGTAATTCCAGTTACCTTTAATATCGTTTTAATTTATGCCATGTGCGCCGCTATCCGTCCATCGTCTGGCTGGGTAGTTGGCCCGGCGACTATGCATTCCTACTCTCTTTTCTACACAAATTGATAACCTTTCCGTTTCTGTGAATCCGTTTAAAAGTTTGGCGGCTTATAAGCCCCAATGGTTCCGCTACGATCTTCCCGCTGGCGTAGCTGTGTTTCTGGTCGCCCTGCCGCTTTGCCTGGGCATTGCGCTGGCATCTGGTGCCCCGCTGTTTGCCGGTTTGGTGGCGGGCATCATTGGTGGCCTGATTGTGGGTTTCTTCTCGGGCTCTGAGTTGAGCGTCAGCGGCCCGGCCGCCGGCCTGGCGGTTATCGTGGCCGATTCGATCCTAAAAATAGGGTCTTATGAGGCATTTCTGGTCGCGGTGATGCTGGCCGGTGCGATTCAGTTAGGGCTGGGTCTGCTCAAAGCCGGTCGGTTTAGCAGTTTTTTCCCGGATGCCGTCATCAAAGGCATGCTGGTGGGTATTGGGCTGGTGATCATCCTGAAACAGATTCCGCACGCGCTGGGCCGGGACAACGATTACGAAGGCGAGTTTGAGTTTCAACAGCTGGCCGACGGCGAAAATACGCTCTCCGAAATTTATCGGGCCATCGCGACGGCCAGCCCCGGTGCCGTGGTGATCAGCCTGATTTCGCTGGTGCTGCTGATTATCTGGGAGCGCACGGCCGGCCGGGGCGTCAAGTTTTTCCAGAACCTACCCGCCGCGCTGGCGGTGGTGTTTCTGGGCGTGGGGCTCAACTACCTGTTTGGCCTGCATATGCCCGACTGGTATCTGGGCGACTCCAACGAACACATGGTGCGCATTCCGTTGGTCAAAACGGGCGACAGCTTCTTTTCGATCTTCGATTTTCCCGATTTCAGCATACTGAGCAACCCGAACGTGTATACCATTGGTGCAACGATTGCGCTGGTGGCGAGTCTGGAAACGCTGCTGAACCTGGAAGCCTCAGACCGGCTCGACCCCTATAAACGCGCCTCATCGCCGGATCAGGAGCTGCTGGCGCAGGGAATCGGCAATCTGGTATCGGGACTGATTGGCGGGCTGCCCATTACGTCGGTGGTGGTGCGGACTTCGGCCAACGTCTTCGGCGGGGCGAAAACGCGCGTATCGGCCATCACGCACGGTGTGCTGCTGTGCGCAGCCGTTTTTCTGGCAGGCTCCATCCTGAACCATATTCCGCTGGCCTGTCTGGCCTCCCTGCTGATTATGGTGGGCTATAAACTGGCCAAACCAACCATCTTCATCAAAACCTGGGGCGACGGCCTCAACCAGTTTGTCCCGTTCATCGTGACGGTACTCGGCATTGTCTTCACCGACCTGCTCGTGGGCATCGCGCTCGGAACGGTTGTGGGCATCGTCTTTATTCTGTACTCGAACTTCCAGACTACGTTTCTCGTCGTCCGGAATGGCAAGAACGTGCTGATCGAATTCCAGAAAGACCTGTATTTCCTGAGCAAACCCCAATTGAAAGAAACCCTCCGGAGCCTGCGTCCGGGCGATTCGGTCGTGGTCGATGGCCAGCATGCCAACTTCATCGATCAGGACATCTACAACATTCTGCTCGATTTTCGCGAGAAAGCCGTTTTGCAGGGCATCGACTACGAACTGCGCGATGTCACACAGCATAAGTATAAACTCCCGCGCTACGAACCCATCCGGGAAGTGATTACGGGAGAGTCGTAGGAATGAATAATGGACAATGTACAATGGGTTTGCGTCAGCGGTTCGCCGACCGGCCCATTGTACATTGTCCATTATACATTGTGCATTATTCATTCACTTCACCTTCTCACAGCCCAGACGGTCAGGCCGACGAGCAGGCCGATGCCCAGGGCACGCGCTACCAGAAAGGAGGTCGGCGATGGCATCGAAACAATCCCGTTTTCGTTGGTGACAGCCGGTTCTTTCACGTAGCGACCCTCTGACGGAATGGCCCGTTCGGCAAAATTGCTGACGAGGCGGCCCAGCTCGAGTTGCAGATCGAGGCCACGCATGGCATGGCCATGGCCCGTGCCAACATTGTGCGGGTTCAGCAGGGCCAGTTTCCGCACCGAGTCTTCGGCGGCTTTCCAGTCGCAGGTGAAATAGGCCGGTGGGCCGTGGAGCTCTTCTGTCTGGTTGATGACTGCCGACAGCGCATTCTGATTCGTGGTCACGAAGGCATCGCCCGCCAGCAGCGTCCGGTCGGCATCGCGGAAGAGCGATACGTGGCCCGGCGCATGACCCGGCGTATGAATGACGCGCCAGCCTGGTAACTCATCGAGTTTGCCTGATGCCGGAATGGGTTGCAGCACATCGCTGAAATCTTCGGGACCAATCGGGAAGATCCACGACATCAGCGACATCATGCCCCCACCGATAGCCGGGTCAGGCGGCGGATAGCTGGACACGCCCGTCAGGTAAGGGCGTTCGAGTGGATGCGCGTAGACAGGTACGTTGCCCCAGTGTTTCAGCAGTTCCCGCAACGTACCTACGTGATCGGCGTGGCCGTGGGTGAGCACAATGGCTTTGGGGGCCGTGCCGGGGCCATACAGCGATGCCGCCCGTTGCCGAACCGAATCGGCGTAGCCCATGAAGCCGGTATCGACCAGCACCCAGTCGTTGCCGGGACCGGGTTTCCCCACAAAAAACACGTTAACAAACAGGGTTTTCAGGCCTAGCACGTCGTCGGTTACGTCGTAGGGCGTTGCCTCGGGGGCATTCAGGCCCGACTCGTTGTCGGCGGGAGCGACAACGGGGTCACGCTGCTCAAGCAGCGAGTCGGAAGGTTGTTTTTTCATGATCGTTGAGATTTGTGTTAACAGGATAGGCCCACCGATCGGGTTGGCACATCACCAACACCGACGGCGGGCCAATAAAGCGCAATGCGTTTTTCACTTAGTGCCCGCCGCCGTAGCCAGGCTTGTCGAGTTCGGCCTTCCCGTCTGCATTGCGGTTGGGGTGGCTCATGGGCGCGTTAGCACTCGGTTCATCGCCGTCCATGTAGGTGTCTTCCAGCTCGTTGGGGGCCAGTTCGGGGGCGTCCAGTTCGGCACCGGGACCGCTGTTGCCTTCGGCTGATTGATCGCCCAGCCCGGCGGGTGAAATGGCCTGTTTGGCCCGGATAATGTCGTCGTTTTCTTCAGTAGCCATATCATTGGGTTCGTTTGTACCTTCGTTTTAACAGCCAGGTTAACCGACTGTTTGCAAATAAAACCTAGTGGTTTAGTAGTCTTCCTCGAAACTCATTCACGCCACCTGGTTAGGGTGATCCGGGCCAGTTCCCGTTGGCGGGGTCGCAACCGCCCCTGGAGGCATGCTAAACACCTTTTTGCGTGAGCGGCTGTGAGTATGATTAGCCTGGGCTTTCCTTCCCAATATGGCGCAAGCCGGCAGTTTAGTATGGCTTCAGATGCCACGCTGTCGGGCATCAGCAGCTTTCCTGAAACCCCCTCCTTCTCTTTTTTATGCTCACAGAACAACAGCCCCAAACCGCCTCAGCCCGTTCGCTGATCAGCGTGATTGGCGCTTCGTCGGTTGGTACGCTCATCGAGTGGTACGACTTTTACATTTTCGGCTCGCTGGCCACTATTCTGGCGACCAAATTCTTCCCGGAAGGCAACCCCACAGCAGCCTTCCTGTCGACCCTCGCCACCTTTGCCGCCGGGTTTGTGGTGCGCCCATTCGGGGCTCTTTTCTTCGGACGTCTGGGTGACCTCATCGGCCGCAAATACACCTTCATGGTTACGCTGATGCTCATGGGCGGAGCCACCTTTGCCATTGGGCTGGTACCCAGCTACGAGACGATCGGCTTTCTGGCACCGCTGCTGGTGCTGATACTCCGGTTGTTGCAGGGGCTGGCGCTGGGTGGCGAATACGGCGGGGCGGCGACCTATGTGGCCGAGCACTCGCCCGCCGACAAGCGCGGTTTCTGGACCTCGTGGATTCAGATTACGGCTACGGCAGGGCTGTTCGTATCGCTGATCGTGATCCTGATTACGCGGCTCTCGCTGTCGAAAGAAGCCTTCGATGACTGGGGCTGGCGCGTGCCGTTCTGGGTGTCGGTGCTGATGGTCTTCGTCTCATACCTCATCCGGCGCAACATGAATGAGTCGCCGCTGTTTGCCAAAGTGAAAGCCGAGGGCAAGGCGTCGACTAACCCCCTGAAAGAAAGCTTCGGCAACACGTATAACTTCAAGTTTGTGCTACTGGCCCTGTTTGGGGCTACGATGGGGCAGGGCGTCGTGTGGTACACGGGGCAATTTTACGCCATGAGTTTCATCAAAACGGTGTGTAACGTCGATGCTATTCAAGCCGATAGCCTTATGAGCGTCGCGCTGCTGATGGGCACGCCATTTTTCGTGGTGTTTGGCTGGCTGTCGGACCGGATCGGCCGGAAGGGCATTATGCTGACGGGTATGTTAGTGGCTATTTTCACCTATCGCCCCATCTACGAGAAAATCTACCAGACGACCAACCTGGCCAACAAAGAAGCGATCACCGCTACCATCACGCAGGATTCGGTGCTGACCGCCGACCCCAAACTAGCCGGTGTGTCGATCATGACCAAAACCATCCAGCGCGATTACACCGACGGCACCCGACTGACCGAGGTAACGAAGCAAAAACGAGCGGCCGATCCCGGTACCGTTCCCGCCAAACCCGAGATCAAGAAGACCATTATCCTCAACGACGCCGACCGCTGGACGCTCATCTGGCTGGTGTTTGTGCAGGTTATTTTCGTGACGCTGGTGTATGGCCCAATCGCTGCGTTTCTGGTCGAAATGTTTCCGACTAAAATTCGCTACACGTCGATGTCGCTGCCTTATCATATCGGCAACGGCGTATTCGGCGGTCTGCTGCCGGCTGTGGCAACGTACCTGGCCACCGGGGCCAACGAAGCCAACGCCACAGCGGCGAAAGCCGGGGCTGCTCTCCCCTACGCCGCGCCTTATCTGGAAGGTCTGTGGTATCCCATCGTGATTGCGGCGGTCAGCTTTGTGATTGGCCTGTTTTACATCAAAAATCGCCCACAGGCTACCGACTAGCCTCGTTTGGCGTTAACCTTTTTCTCAACTCGAAAATAGATCCGTCTAAATGAACCGACTCAAACGTATACTGGGCTTTGTCTGGCTCGCACTGGCAGCCCTCAGTGGTTATTTTGGCGTAACGGCCTTGGGCATTCCCAAACTGGTTTCTGCCAAAACCGACGACCTCGTTTTTGGTATCATTGTCGTCTTTGTGCTGATGCCCCTGATCGTGGGCGGGCTGGCCACATTCGGCTATTATGCCGTGCGGGGCGAATACGACGACTAACTGGCCCCGTTCCCGTTATAACTAAGCGGTCCTGGGTCAGCACGGTGGACCAGCGACCGCTTTTTTTCTGCTGAATCCGAACCTAACCCGTTATCGCCATGAGCACGTTGCCCCCTGTCAACAGCCAGTATCAGCGCAGCCTGAATGACCCCGACGGTTTCTGGGCCGAACAGGCTGAGGCCATTCCCTGGAGCCGGAAACCCAGCCGCATCCGGTCGACCAACGCCGACGGCCTTACCGACTGGTTTGCCGATGGCGAACTCAATACCTGCTACGCCGCCGTCGACTATCAGGTGGAGCAGGGTCGGGGCGAGCAGGATGCGTTCATCTACGATTCACCGGTGACGGGCGTGGTGCGGCACATCAGCTACCGGCAGCTGCGCGACGAAGTAGCCCAACTGGCCGGGGCGCTGCGGGCACTGGGCGTCGGGCGGGGCGATCGGGTCATTATTTACATGCCCATGATCCCCGAAACGGCGATGGCGATACTGGCCTGCGCCCGGTTGGGGGCCGTGCATTCGGTGGTGTTTGGCGGCTTTGCGCCCCACGAGCTCGCTATCCGGATCGACGACGCCCAGCCGGTGGTAGTGCTGACGGCCTCCTGCGGCATCGAATTCGACCGGTTGATTCCCTATCAGCCACTACTCAACGAAGCGCTTCGGCTCGCGACGCATCAGCCCGCACATTGCCTGCTTTTCCAGCGTCCCCAATGCACGGCCGACCTGAGCCTGCCTCGCTACGCCGATTGGGCCTCGACGGTGGCGCAGGCGCAGCCCGCCGAGTGCGTACCGGTAGCGGCCACCGATCCGCTGTACATCCTGTATACCTCGGGGACGACGGGCAAACCCAAAGGCATCGTGCGCGACAATGGTGGGCATGCCGTAGCACTGGTCTACAGCATGAAAGCCATTTACAACCTGCAATCCGGCCAGGTGATGTTCACGGCTTCTGATTTTGGCTGGGCCGTGGGGCATAGCTATTCGGTATACGGGCCGTTGCTGCACGGCTGTACGTCGGTGATTCTGGAAGGCAAACCCGTGCGTACGCCCGACGCAGGTACGTTCTGGCGGGTCGTGCAGGACCACGGTGCCAACGTACTGTTTACGGCCCCAACGGCCTTCCGCGCCATCCGGAAAGAAGACCCCGACGCCACGCTTCGCCAACAGTATGACCTCTCGACCCTTCAAGCGGTTTTTGTAGCCGGCGAGCGCTGCGACCCGCCTACGCTGGCCTGGCTGCAAGAGGTCACCAACGTACCTGTGGTCGATCACTGGTGGCAAACCGAATCGGGCTGGCCGATGGTGGCCAATCAGTTGGGGATTGAGGCGTTACCGGTAAAACCTGGCTCGGCCACCCGGCCGGTTTGTGGCTACGATTTGCAGATACTGGGCGAGGCTGGGCAGCCGCTGGGCCCCAACGAAGAAGGGTACGTTTGCCTGAAGCTCCCCCTGCCGCCCGGTTGCCTGCCCACACTCTGGCGCGACACACCCCGTTTCCGCGACGCGTACCTCAGCCGATTCCCCGGCTATTACCTCTCCGGCGACGGTGGGTACGTCGACAATGACGGGTACGTGTTTATCATGGGCCGGGTCGATGACGTGATCAACGTAGCCGGGCACCGCCTGTCCACCGGCGAAATGGAAGAATTGGTCAGCAGCCATCCTGCCGTGGCGGAGTGCGCGGTGGTGGGCATTGCCTGCCCGCTGCGGGGGCAACGACCCGTCGGGTTTATCGTCCTGAAAGACGGGCAAACCATCGCCCCGGCGGCGCTGGAACAAGAGTTGGTGGCGCTGCTGCGCGAACGAATCGGCGCGCTGGCCTGGTTCCGAAACGCGCTCACCATCAAGCGGTTGCCCAAGACCCGCTCGGGCAAGATTCTGCGCAAAACCATCCGTCAACTAGCCGATGGCGAACCGTTCGACATCCCCCCTACCATCGACGACCCGGCCATCATCGGCGAGATCCGGCAGGCCCTTCAGTCGGCGCGCGTTGGGGTAGCCTTTGCCGACGCCTGACCCCATCAGCCAGACAGCGATCTCCAGGAATTGAGCAAATTTGATAGAATCGGTCAACGTAAAATCAGCCGGTCGCCCTACTTTTAAAACCACGAACCGTTTATCCATTACCCCTTATGCGTATCCGAACCTTTGCCGACTACCAGACCGCCTACCAACGCAGCGTTGACGACCCCGAAGCCTTCTGGGCGGAAGTCGCGCAGGAATTTCAGTGGCGGAAACCCTGGACCAAAACCCTTCAGTGGAATTTCGAGGAACCCTCGATCAAGTGGTTTCCGGGCGGCAAGCTCAATATCACCGAAAACGTACTGGACCGCCACCTCCGCGACCGGCCCAACCAGCCCGCCATCATCTGGGAACCCAACGACCCCGCCGAACCCAGCGTGACGCTTTCGTACAAGATGCTCCACGACTACGTGTGCCGCTTTGCCAATGTGCTGAAGCGCAACGGGGTGAAAAAAGGCGACCGCGTTTGTATTTATATGCCGATGGTGCCCGAACTGGCCGTGGCCGTGCTGGCCTGCGCCCGCGTGGGGGCCATTCACTCGGTGGTGTTCGGCGGTTTTTCGGCCCAGAGCATCGCCGACCGCATCAACGACGCCCAGTGCTCGGTCGTGATTACGTCGGACGGCGCGGCGCGCGGCAACAAGAGCATTCCGATGAAAGACACCGTCGACGATGCGCTGATTGGTTGCCCCAGCGTGCAGCGCGTAATCGTGATGACCCATACGCGTACGGCCGTGTCCATGCGCAAAGGCCGCGACGTGTGGTGGGAGACCGAAATGAAGCAGGTCACAAGCGACTGCCCCGCCGAGGAGATGGACGCCGAAGACCCGCTGTTTATCCTCTACACCTCAGGCAGTACGGGTAAGCCCAAAGGCGTGGTCCACACGGTCGGGGGCTACATGGTGTATGCGCAGTACACCTTCGAGAACGTATTTCAGGTCGAACCTGGCGACATTCACTTCTGCACCGCCGACGTGGGCTGGATTACCGGCCATAGTTACATCGTCTACGGCCCGTTGCTGGCGGGCAGCACGTCGATTATCTTCGAAGGCGTACCGACCTGGCCCGATGCGGGGCGTTTCTGGGATATCGTCGACCGGCACCGCGTCACGATTCTGTACACCGCTCCTACGGCCATCCGGTCGCTGATGGGCTTTGGCACCGAACCACTCGCGGGCAAAGACCTGAGCAGCCTGCGCGTGCTGGGGTCAGTGGGCGAGC
Organism: Fibrella musci; assembly: GCF_041321105.1. NCBI lineage: Bacteria > Pseudomonadati > Bacteroidota > Cytophagia > Cytophagales > Spirosomataceae > Fibrella > Fibrella musci. Next base: position 620,723 of record NZ_JBGGWD010000001.1, read on the forward strand.
CGATCAATGAAGAGGCCTGGAACTGGTACAATGAGCATATCGGCAAAGGTCGCTGCCCGATCGTGGATACGTGGTGGCAAACCGAAACCGGCGGCATCCTGATTTCGCCGCTGGCGGGCATCACCAAAACCAAGCCGACCTACGCGACGCTGCCCCTGCCGGGTGTGCAGCCCCTGCTCGTCGACGAAGCCGGGAAAGAGATCGAAGGCAACGGTGTGAGTGGTAACCTCTGCATCCGCTTCCCCTGGCCGGGTATCCTGCGCACCACCTGGGGCGACCACGAACGGTGCCGACAGACGTACTTTTCGACGTACCCAGGCCTGTATTTCACCGGCGACGGTTGCCTGCGCGACGAAGACGGCTACTACCGCATCACTGGCCGCGTTGATGACGTACTGAACGTATCGGGCCACCGTATCGGCACGGCCGAGGTAGAAAACGCCATCAACATGCACACGGGCGTGGTCGAGAGCGCGGTAGTCGGTTACCCCCACGACATCAAAGGGCAGGGTATCTACGCCTACGTCATCACTGAAGGCGACCCTGGCTCAGGCGGCCACGACGCCGATCTGATGCGCCGCGATATTCTCGCTACAGTGAGCCGCATCATTGGTCCCATCGCCAAACCCGACAAGATTCAGTTTGTCAGTGGGCTGCCCAAAACCCGCTCAGGCAAGATCATGCGCCGCATCCTGCGCAAGATTGCTGAAGGCGACACCAACAACTTGGGCGACACCACGACGCTGTTAGACCCAGCCGTGGTCGAGGACATCAAGTCGGGCGCGATGTAAAGGCAACGTACCTGAACTCACCAAAAACGCCGAACCAGTTGGTTCGGCGTTTTTGGTGGTTCTGAGAATCAATTGATAAACTGCCCTATCAAACCTCATAGAACTGGAGACCCCCGTTCAAAACCTATAAGGTTTACGGCAACGTACCCAGCTTACAGATTCATTCGCTTTAGCTCTTTCACGGCATAGTCGGCGGCACGGGCGGTGAGCGCCATGTAGGTGAGCGACGGGTTCACGCACGACGATGACACCATAGCCGCACCATCCGTAACGAATACGTTTTTCGCACCCCACACCTGATTGTAGCCGTTCAGCACCGACGTTTTCGGGTCGCGACCCATGCGGGCGGCACCCATTTCGTGAATACCAATGCCCTGATTCTTCGTGTTATCGTTGCGGGTCTTGATGTTCTTAAAACCGGCGGCTTCCAGCATCTCAGCGGCGTCGTTCATCATCGCTTTGCGCATCCCAACCGTGTTGTCGCCCCAGGCCGCGTCGAACTCGATGATGGGCAGGCCCCACTTGTCTTTCGTGGAGGCCAGACGCATGCGGTTGCTGGGATCGGGCAGGGTTTCGCCAAAACCACCAATGTTGAACTCCCAGCGGCCGGGTTTGGTCAGGTTGTCCTTGAACGCGGGACCAAAACCGGGTTGCGAAGCACCCGCCACCCAATCCTGCCGACCACCACGGCCCTGGTAGCCGAAGCCCCTCACGAAGTCGTTGCGCTTGTCGTCGCCCCAGTTGGCGAAGCGCGGAATGTAGATGCCGTTGCCGCGTCGTCCGAAGTAATACAGGTCCTGCATGCCTTCCAGTTCACCCGATGCCCCAGCCCCCAGGTGGTGGTCCATCAGGTTGCGGCCCAGTTGATCAGAGTCGTTGCCCAATCCGTTCGGGAAGCGTTTCGACGTCGACTGCATCATGATCCAGGCCGTGTTCATCGTCGATGCGTTCAGGAAAATGATTTTGGCGTAATACTCCTGATGCTGCTTCGTGTTCTGATCGATCACGCGCACGCCAACGGCCTTGTTTTTCTGGTCGTCGTAAATGACCTGATACGCGATCTTATCCGTAATCACCGTCAGCCGTCCGGTTTTCATGGCCGCAGGCAAGGTAGCCGACTGCGTACTGAAATACGCCCCGAACGGACAACCCCGCACGCACAGATTGCGAAACTGACACGACGCCCGCCCCAGATCGGTGTGAACCTTCTGGGCGACGGATATGATCGCCGGACGGCCAATCACCAGGTGGCGCCCTTTAAAGTGTTGTTCGATACCCGACTTGGCCTTCAGTTCGGCGCTGTTCATCTGCATGGGCGGCACGAACTCACCGTCGGGCAGCACAGCGAGCCCGTCTTTGTTGCCGGAGATCCCCGCAAAGCGTTCGACATATGAATACCAGGGCGCGAGGTCTTTGTAGCGGATGGGCCAGTCGACCCCGTGGCCGTCTTCGAGGTTGGCCGTGAAATCGCGCTCGTTGAAGCGATAGCTCTGCCGCCCCCACACCAGCGACCGGCCGCCGAGGTGGTAGGCCCGAATCCAGTCGTAGGGGCGTTTTTCGATGTACGGCACGTCGACGTCGCGCGTAAACATATGGCGTTGGTCTTCGCCCGGCTTTCCGCCCGACCGGGCATTGGCCCAATATTCTTCGGCCGCCCACAGCTCAATTTTCCCCCGGTGCGGAAACTCCCAGGGGTCTTTCATGGCCGTGGGGTAATCTTCCACGTGCTTCAGGTCGGGGCCGCGCTCCAGCATCAGCACCTTCAGGCCTTTCTGAGTGAGTTCTTTGGCGGCCCAGCCACCCGATATACCCGAACCTACCACGATGGCGTCGTAGGTCATGTCTTTTTTCGCGTCGAGATTCAGATTCATGAAAAATGAGTAGTCAGTCCTCTGTCTTCAGTTCGCTGTTAGTTGGCTCAGGTACGTCTGGACAACCTAACAGTAGACTCTAAACGGAGAACAGTGAACAGTTTTTGTTACGTCGCCCACGCTTTTTGGCCGGGTTTGAGTTTCACTACGCCTTCGTAGCGGCCGGGAATCTTCACATAGTCCAGCGCCTGCGTGCAGCCGATCTCCGAGCTGAAATAGCCCAGAATCGTCAACTCCTTCATCAGCGTGAAAAAGGGCGTCAGCGGCGGGTTCTTCGCGGCATCTTTTACCACCACGCCGGTTTCGGCGTCTACCAGTTTAGCTTCGGTTTGCTCACTGCCTGCCGCGGCTACGGCGCTCAGGGTCGTTTCGGCGTCGGTAGCCAGTTTTTCCTGTTTGTTGGGCTTGCGTTTGGCTTCGGCCAGCGCCAGTTGCTCAAACTGGGTTAGAATGGCCGTGCGCTGCTCGATGGGCAACTCCACAAACCGTTTGCCGTGCACTTTCTGGCTCTCTGCCTCCACCGCGTTCAGTCCCTTCCGAAAATGGGTTTGTTGCGCGGGTTTGTAACAGTCTTTCAGGATCAGCTGAATCGTTTCAGGCACTCCGGCAGCTTTGGCACCCGGTGTCGACGTGGCGGGCATGATCACCTCGGCGATTTCGGCCAACAGCGTCTGCTCATCAGGCCCAAGCGTAAAGTCCGAGGGTGGGTACGTTCGGCGGCGGTGCGGCTCATACCCTTCCAGAATAGACGCCATTGACGGGGCCGACAGGGCACTCCCCATCGCGATGGCAACTTGCAAGATGGCTTCTCTACGGTTCATAACTAAGCAAAAAAGACCGAGGCCTGTTTATACTGAATACAGCCCCATAACCCGCCTATGGCTGGCTGAGTCGGGGATACCAAATATCGTTGCGAATTGGTGTATTCAGGACGAAAATCTACATTCGTACTTGTCATCGCTTCCAGCTATGAGATCGATCAGAATGGCTGGAAGCGCCGCTTTTGTAAGTCATTGTCACAGAACTGTTTACCTAGCCAGTTAAATTTTTTCTATTAAAAATGAAACATTCCGGCTCGTTTTCCTTTCTCTGTATGCCTAGCGACCATTGCCGGAACGCAGCAACATCCTGCTTGACTAGGCTTTACTGGACGTAACTCCCAGCGCGCTCTTCGCGTCACGCCAGCAAATCCGATTTCGCACCACGATTCTCGCCCCGCAACGTTTGCCTCCTTTTCGTCCATCCGCTACAGTCTGCCGTCAGCCAAAGCCACACTAGTCAGGTTGTGTTCCAAAAGCGCGTCCGCTGTTTCTCAGCACCAAAAATCTATTTATTCTACCAATCAAATTGCTCATTTTTATGAAAAACCGGTATGTACCCTTATCCGTCGTGCTGACGGGGTTGAGCCTCTGTAGTGTGGCTCAACCGACACTGGTTGCCTACTCGCCGGGCGCCACCCGCAGCGACGGAGCCCGCCTCGCTGCTGTAGTGCCGGGGCCAACACAACGTACCCCGTATGAACGTACCCAGCCTGGTAATCAGGCGGTTGCCCGACGCATTACGGGTCAGGTGCTCGACGAAAACAACGCGGGTCTACCCGGCGTGTCGGTGATTGAGAAGGGCACGCAGAATGGGACTTCGACCGATGCCAACGGTAATTTTGTCCTGAACGTGGCCGATGACGCCGCTACGCTGACCATTTCCAGCGTGGGGTACGTGACGCAGGACGTCGCCATTACCAATCAGACGACGCTCAACATCAAACTCGTACCCGACAACCGGACCTTGAACGAGGTGGTCGTGATCGGGTATCAGACGATTCGGAAACGCGACGTGACGGGTGCCAACGACGTGATCAATCCCGCCCAGTCGAACAAGGTAACGGCCAACTCACTGGCCGAATCCATTCAGGGCCTCTCGCCGGGCGTAACGGTGCGCAATACGGGGGTTCCGGGTCAGCAGGCCTCGATTCAGATTCGGGGCGTGGCCAGTTTTCTGAACACCGATCCGCTTTACGTGATTGACGGCATGATCGCCGACGCCAACCCGACCATCAACAACGATGATATCGAGTCGATTCAGGTGCTGAAAGATGCCTCGGCAGCGGCCATCTACGGGTCACGGGCGGCCAACGGCGTCATCATCATCACCACCAAGCAGGGTCGCGAGGGCGCACCCCGGGTGGCGTTTTCGGCCAAATATGGCGTGCAAAACATTTATAAGCGCTGGAACGTAACCGATGCCGCGGGGTTTGCCGCCCTGCAACGGCAGCAGTACCAAAACTCGGGCCAGACGCCGCCCGCCAGCGTGGCCGAAGGTACGTTCAACCCGGCTATCAACACCGACTGGCAGGATCAGGTGCTGCGCACGGGCAGCTTGCAGGATTATAACCTGAGCCTCTCGGGCGGCACCAAAACGGGAACGTACCTGATTTCGGGCAGTTATTTCAAGAACGCCGGGTACGTCATCGGCAGCGATTTCGACCGGGCCAGCCTGCGCATCAACACGCGTAACGAACTGGGCCGCTTCACTGTGGGCGAAAACCTGGTGCTGACCAACTCCAACATCCAGAACTTTCCCGCGGGCAACCCGATCTACGACATGGCCGGTTTTCTACCCGTGATTCCGGTGCAGGACCCGCGCTACGTGAACGCCACCAATCCGCAGGGCTACGGCATTGGCACGTACCCAGACGCCGTGACGTACGCGTTTAACCCCGTCGCGGCCCGTAATCTGGCCAGTAACCGGAGCAATTTTGCCAAGGCCGTCGGGAATGCGTATGTGGACGTCAAGTTTGCCGACTGGCTGAGTTACCGCTTCAACGCGGGGCTGGAAGTAAGCTTCGACTACACCCAGAACCTGCGGCAGATCGGCGTGTATCAGTACAATGCCGCCGTGGTGCCTAGCTCCGTTGGTGAGGACCGGTCGCGGTATTACAGCCTGCTGTTTGAACACACGCTGAACTTCAACCGGGCGTTTGGCAAACACAGCATCAACGGCGTGGTGGGTGTCAGCCAGCAGACCGCCCGGCGCGACAACACGGCGGGGTCACGGACCAATCTGGCTACGTCGGGCGGCACCTATTTCCCCACGATCGACGCAGCATCGGGCATTTCCAATTCGGCCGGCGGCACGCCCACCTACTACAAGATTCTGGGGTACCTGGGCCGGGTCAATTATGCCTACAACGACAAATACCTGCTTACGCTGACGGGTCGGGTCGATCAGGATTCCCGCTTCGGGGCCAACTACCGCACCGGCTTTTTCCCGTCGGTAGCGGCGGCCTGGCGCATCAGTCAGGAAGAGTTTTTCAAAGTCGACTGGCTTTCCGATCTGAAAGTGAGTGCGTCGTATGGCAAGCTGGGTATCGTGGTGCCGACCCTCGGTTCATTCCCCTACACGGCCTTCATCAACAACAACCCCCGCGCCATTTTTGGGGTCGACCAAACCGCCAACGTAGGGGCCTATCAGGCTCAGCTCGCCAACCCCGACCTGCGCTGGGAACAGCGGCTGTCGCAGAACTACGGCGTCACGGCCTCGTTCCTGAACAACCGCATCACGACGGAGATCAACTACTACAACTCGCTGTCGACCGATGCGTTGCTGAACCTGCCGGTGCCGGGTTACTTGGGCAATTTGCAGGGTAACCCGTACGTGAATACGGCATCGATCCGCAACCAGGGTTTCGAGTTTTCGGCCACGTATCGCAGCAGTAATCAGCGGGATTTCCGGTGGGATGTGTCGGGTAACTTCACGACGATCAAAAACCGGGTCGAAAACGTCGGCAATCAGGGGCAGAACATCGACTACATCCAGAGCGGCAACACGCGTTCGCAGGTGGGCAACCCCGTGGGGCGGTGGTACGTGCTGAAAACAAACGGCATTTTCCAGACGCAGGAAGAGATCAACAACTACCGCGGACCAAACGGACAGTTGATTCAACCCAACGCCAAACCCGGCGATATCCGGTACGTCGACACGAACGGCGACGGGCAGATTACGCAGAACGACGACCGTCAGTTCGTAGGCTCACCCTGGCCCAAAGTACAGGCGGGCGCCCAGTTCAATGGCAGCTACAAAGGCTTTAGCCTGAACCTGCAATTCTTGGGTGTCTTTGGCTACACGGTCTATAATGATGTGCGCCGCGGCCTCGATAGCTACCAGAATACCAACTTCCGCGCCGACGTGAACCCGTGGTCACCGACCAACACCGGCACTAATGACCCGCGCATCGGGCTGGAATCGGGTGATCAGGGGATTATTTCAAACAACTTCCCCTACACAGATCGCTGGCTCGAAGACGCCTCGTATGTCCGGCTGCGGAACGTCGAGATTGGCTACACCCTACCCGCTTCGTTCCTGAGCCGGGCGAAAGTACGGAGCGCCCGCGTGTTTGTCAGTGGGCAGAATCTGTTCACGGTCACGAGCTACTCGGGCCTCGACCCCGACATCACGGGCGCCAACATTCAGGAGCGCGGTGTCGACAATGGCCACTGGCCGTCGCCGCGTGTCATCTCTGTCGGGATCTCCGGCGATTTTTAACCAACCTTACTCACGTCAATCATGAAAAAGATACTCATCTGTCTGGGGCTGTCGGCCGTTGCCTTGCTAACGGGCTGCAACCGAAATCTGGATATAGTCAACCCCAATCAGCTAACGGCGGAATCGTTCTGGAAAACCGACGCCGACGCGCTGGCGGGCGTTAATGCCGTCTACAGCACCCTGCACCGGGGTGGCATTTCGCGGTGGATGCCGTTTTATTACATCATCCGGTCCGACGAAGGGCGCAGCCAGAGCCCGGCTACCGACATCGTCAACAACATGGATCAGTTTCTGATCACCGATTACAACTACGGGAATGCCTATGCCGTCTGGAACGACAATTACATCGGCGTCAACCGGGCCAATCAGGTGATTCAGAACGTACCCACCATCGCGATGGACGAGACGCTGAAGAACCGGTACATAGGCGAAGCGAAGTTTATGCGGGGGTTATTCTATTACCACCTCGTCACGCTGTTTGGCAACGTACCGCTCACGCTGCAAACGTCGATCGTGGGCGACCGGCCCGCTTCGGCAACGATCGCACAGGTATGGGCGCAGATTGAAAAAGACCTGACCGAAGCCGCGGCGGTCCTACCCACAACCTACAGCGGCGGTGATCTGGGCCGTGCGACGAAAGGCGCGGCCTATGCGTTACTGGCCAAATCACAGATGCAGCAGCAGAAATATACCGAGGCGCTCACGCCCCTGCAATGGCTGGCCGATGGCGAAGGCAAAGGCATTTACGCGCTGATGCCCAACTACCGCGACAACTTCCTGATTACGAGCGAAAACAACCGGGAGTCGGTGTTTGAGTGGCAGTTTCAGATCAACCCGGCCGAGTTTACGGACGACGACAGCCAGACGCCTAACCAGAACTACGGCACCTCGCTATCGCAGTTTTTTGGCCCCAGTGGCATTGGCTGGTCGGATGGGGAAGCCAGCCGCTGGCCGATTTACGAGTTCAACGAACGAACCACCACCAACACCCGCGACCCGCGACTGGAGGCCTCGTTCCTCTTCGACTCGACCGACGTACGCGGCCCGGCGTTCACGCAGATTTACGGGCAGACGTTTTTGCAACGCTACGGCGCTACCAATAAGCGGGTGTGGTTCCGTAAATTCCAGAACGACCACTGGAAGAACGAAGAAGGTTACCGCTCGCCCAACAACTGGCGCTACATCCGCTACGCCGATGTATTGCTGCTGTATGCCGAAGCGCTGAACGCCACGGGCAAAACCACGCAGGCCTACGCCTACGTCGATCAGGTACGTCGGCGGGCGGGTCTGCCTACGCTGACTGCCGCCCGACCCGGTCTCTCGCAGGCGCAGTTTCTGGCGCAACTGAAGCATGAGCGCGTAACGGAGCTGTCGGGCGAAGGGCACCGCTGGAACGATCTGGCCCGTTGGGGCGACCTCGGCCCGCAACTGGCGACCCGCGACCCGGCCTTCTCGACCTTCGTGAAAGGGAAAAGCGAGTTGCTGCCCATCCCGCAACTCGACCGCGACCTGAACCCCAACCTGACACAGAACCCAAATTATTAACGCGACTGGGTTTCGGGAGTATGGCTCACCACAGAGGCACAGCGAACACAGAGGTATGTTTCGTTTTCGATCTGTGCGCTCCGTGTCTTTGTGGTAAACCATTTTAGCGGCTTCAGGACAGGTGTTCACTACAGAGACACGAAGCGCACAGAGGTATTTTAGTTTCTTCTCTGTGCGCTCCGTGTCTCGGTGGTGAACCCCCATCTTACTCTGTGTTAACATTTTCTCAACGATGACGAAATACCTCTTTCTGCTCCTCACGCTTTATCTCATTGCCTGTAAATCGGGCGACAACTCGTCGGGTACGACCACGCCGGTGACGCCCGTCGATACGGTGGGAAAGTTCAGAAACCCCCTCCTCACCCCCGCCCCGGATCCCTGGGTGACCTACCGTGACGGTTTTTATTATGTGATGCATACTACCGGCGGGAATCTGCGCATTTACAAAACCGCCAGCATGAGTCGCCTCAGTGCGGCCCGGCCCGTTACCGTCTGGACGCCGCCCGCCACCGGCCCCAACTCACGGGACATCTGGGCACCGGAACTGCATCACCTCAATGGCAAGTGGTACATCTATTACGCGGCTGATAACAATGGTGTCGACGCTACGCACCGGATGTTTGTACTGGAAAACGCAGCAGCCGACCCCACCACCGGCACCTGGATCGATCGGGGGCAACTGAACCTGCCCGAGAACCGGTGGGCTATCGACGCTACGGTGATTCAGCTTAACAATCAGTTGTTCTGCGCCTGGTCGGGCTGGGAGAATGATCTGGGTGGTTCGCAACAGCTTTACCTCTGCAAACTGACCAACCCCTACACAGCCGAAGGGGTACGTACCCGGATTTCGGCCCCTGATCTGGCCTGGGAACGGCAGGGGTTCGGCGTGAACGAAGGGCCGCAGTTTCTGGTGCACGCCAACAAGGTGTTCGTCATCTACTCAGCGAGTTTCTGCGGCACCGATCAGTACGCCCTCGGCCAGCTTGCGGCCGATACGACCGCGAGTCTGACCACTGCATCCGTCTGGACCAAAGCGCAGAGCCCGGTCTTCGGCCCCTACGCCAACGGCACCACCTACGGCGTTGGGCACAACAGTTTTTTCACCTCGCGCGACGGCAAAGAGAACTGGCTGCTGTACCACGCCAACGCGGCACCCGGCCAGGGCTGCGGCGATTTTCGTTCGGCCCGCATCCAGCCCTTCACCTGGAAAGCCGATGGCACGCCTAACTTTGGCACGCCCGTCAGCCTGAGCGATTACCTCAAGCGGCCCTCTGGCGAGTAGTTTTGTGGGGCGCATGTGTGGCTGACGCACTGTAGAGACGCAATCCCTTGCGTCTCCTCATGATCCCTTGCGTCTCCTCATGGTCGACATACAAAACCTTCACCCCTGACCGCCGATTTACCAACGTCAAATCAACGCATGAAACGTACCCGCTTCCACTTAACCCTGCTCACTACCGCTCTGGCTACGACGGCCTGGGCACAACCGGCAGTTATCCCCGGCGATTACCCCGACCCGTCGGTCATGCAGGTAGGTAACACCTATTGGGCATCGGCCACCTCGTCGAACTGGTTTCCGGCTTATCCCCTGCTGAAATCCAATGATCTGGTCAACTGGGAGAGTGCTGGCAACATTTTCACGAAGCTTCCCGACTGGGCCGACTATTATTTCTGGGCACCCGAAATCACGCAGGAAAAGGGGAAGATATACGTCTATTACACAGCGCATAAAAAAGGCGGCAACCTCTGTGTGGCCGTCGCCAGCGCCGACCGGCCCGAGGGCCCGTACCGCGATCATGGTCCGCTGGTTGGTCAGGCCGACGGCTCCATCGACGGCTTCCCGATGCGCGACGAGTCGGGCAAACTATACCTGATCTGGAAAGAAGACGGCAACAGTATCCGACAGCCAACGCCGATCTGGGCACAACCCATGAACGAAGAGCGTACGGCCCTTACCGGCGAAAAACAGGAGATCTTCCGCAACACCGCTCCCTGGGAAGGCAACCTCGTGGAAGGCGTATCGATGCTGCGGCATGGCGACTATTTCTACGCCATTTACGCCGGGGCGGGCTGTTGCGGCACGGGTTGCAACTACGCAACCGGCGTTGCGCGGGCCAAAAACCTGCTCGGCCCCTGGGAGAAGTACGCCCAAAACCCGATTCTGGCTGACGAAGGCGCCTGGCGCTGCCCCGGCCACGGTACGGCCATCGAGAAAGACGGCAAGTACTATTTCCTCTACCACGCCTACGACAAGCAATCCAACGTGTATACTGGTCGGCAGGCGCTGCTGAAAGAGTTTACCTTCATGGCCGACGGCTGGGTACGTTTCCTGCCTGAAACCACCCTGCTGGGCAGCACCAAACCCGCGCCCACTACGCTCTCTGACTCTTTTAAAGGCAAAACGCTCTCCGATCAGTGGCAGTGGTCGGTGTTTCAGCAACCGGTTTACCAGCTCCGCAAAGGAGCTTTGCATCTGGCCGCCCAACCTGCCAAAGGGGGCAGTTCGGTGGCGCAACGGACCCTGACGGGCAACTACACCGTCACAACGACCATCAACCGCAAACGCTCGACGGGGCAGGCCGGTCTGGCGGCTATCGGCGATGACAACAATGCCCTGGGAGTATCAGCTACCGACCACAATATTCAGCTCTGGAAGCTGGAACGAGGCCAGAGAACCGTCATCACTACTCAGCCCCTGCCCCGCTCCAAATCGGTCACGCTACGCCTGACCGCGCAACAAGGGCATCTGTTTTCGTTTGCTTATGCCACCGATGGCAAAACCTACCAGCCACTGGCCACACAGCCCATCGACGGGGCCTACCTGCCGCCCTGGGACCGCGCCGTTCGGGTGGGGCTGACGGCTGTCGGCAATTCGGATCAGCAGGCGGTTTTCGACGACTTTGTGTTGCAGGCGGCTAGTCTCTAAGCAATTTCTAAGGTTTGATTAAGCTGGTTCTAAACTAGCGTGACCTATTTACGGCACAACCATCCGAGGTGTTCCCGCCAATACATGGCGGGGCACCCGACTTGACGTTATGCCCAGTTCAACGCAACCCCATTGGCCAGACACTGACAACACATTCTATTGGGAAGACAGTGGTTGGGTGAATCCGCCCTTCGACGAATACCGAATTGCCGAACTAGACCCGCCCACGTTTACCCCCGCAGGTACGTTGGACGCCGCCGCGCAGCAGGTCGTTTGCCTTAAAAAGGAAGGGATCAACACGGTGATCATCGCCGCCAGTCGCCTGGAAGCGCTCGCCGACAACGACCTGGAACCGACAGCCAAACTGGCGCATCAACTCCGTCACTTTATCGACGTCTGCCACTACGAAGGCATTGCTGTTTGCCTCGACATCGACTACAGCCTCCTGCAACAACAGCCCGACAGGCAGCCGCGTATTATCGCCAACGCGCTGATGTGGTTCAGTGATTTTCATATCGACGCCCTGCGACTCGCCGACAGCGAATGCCTGCCCCATCCCGACCAGACGCTCCGGGCCATGCGCCGCGCCCTGAACCAGCTCACTACCCATACGGGTCGGCAATATTACCTGCTGGTCGATTGCGAGGCCTCGCCCGTGACGGTACGGGGGCAACGTACCCAGCGGTTTCTTTGCCCGGCCGATCAGCCGCAGTTGGTACAGGAAAACCCGGCCCCCAGCCATCATACGTCACGCCTGTCGGCGAAACGGATTTACCGCCGCGACTACCTGTATGACAACCGATTTGCCCGCTTGCTTAGAGCCTTCTTCGGGCGTCAGAAACAGCCTCTAAGCACTTTCTAAGGTTTACTTAAGGTCTATCTAAAGCGGACGGGCGTTTTTGTTGGTATGTCTTATTCGTATCAACAAACTCGCCATACCATGAAGTCATCGTTTAACCGACTGATTATTGTTTCGTACCGGCTTCCGTTTACCATCCATCAAACGTCCGACGGACCGGCGCTTCATCAGAATTCGGGCGGGCTGGTGTCGGCGGTGCTGTCGATGGCCGAACGGCTGAGCCAGGCCGATGGGCAACCGACCAAGATTCACTGGGTTGGACACGGCGACTCCGTGTTGCGCGACGTAGACCCCGCCGTGCTGGAAAACGAGGCGTTTGTCGCGCACCCGGTTTTTCTAGACGAAGCCGTTAATCAGGGGTTTTACGAGGGATTTAGCAATAATTTACTCTGGCCGCTTTTCCATTATTTCCCGTCGTATGCCTCGTTTCAGGAGGCCGACTTTGCCCATTACCAGCAGGCTAATGCCGAGTTCAGGGATGTCCTGACGAACCTTGCCCAGCCGGGTGATCTCATCTGGATTCACGATTTCCAGCTCATGCTGCTACCCGAATTGGTGCGGCAGGCGCTGCCCGATGCCACCATCGGCTACTTTTTCCATATTCCCTTCCCGACCTACGAGATCGTAAAACTGTTGCCCCGTTTGTGGCGGCAGCAACTGATTCAGGGGGTGTTAGGGGCAGACGTAGTGGGGTTCCATACAACCGACTACGCCCAGCATTTTATGCAAAGTGTGGCCGAGGTGCTGAACCTGCCCATTCTGGAACAGCGCGTGGTGTTGCCCGACCGGTCGGTGCAGGTACGTGATTTCCCGATCAGCGTCGATTTTACCAAGTTTGACGGCAGCGCCCAGAGCGATACCGTCACCGGCATCCGGCAGCGATATCAGCGGCTGCTGGGGCACAACCGGCTTATTTTTTCGGTCGATCGCCTCGACTACACCAAAGGCATCACCTACCGCCTTCAGGGTTACGAGCGGTTTTTAACTCAACACCCCGACTGGCATAACAAGGTGACGTTTGTGATGACGGTGGTGCCCTCACGCGATCAGATCGGGCAGTATCAGGAACTGAAACGGGAAATCGAAGAGACGGTGGGGCGCATCAACGGTCGGTTTGGCGGCATTGGCTGGCGGCCCATCGTGTACACCTACGCCTCGCTCACCTTTACTGAACTGCTCGCGCTCTACACTGCCTGCGATGTGGCGCTGATTACACCCATCCGCGATGGTATGAACCTCGTCTGCAAAGAGTTTGTGGCGAGCCGGTTCGATCAGCGGGGTACGTTGGTGCTCAGTGAGCTGGCCGGTGCTGCGCAGGAACTGACCGACGCCATTATTATCAACCCGACCGATACGCAGGAGGTAGCCGACGCCATCGAACAGGGCCTAACCATGCCCGAGCCCGAGCAGGCGCTGCGTATGAACCAGATGCGGCACCATTTGCAAAACCACAATGTATTTCGGTGGAGTCACGATTTTCTGGCGGCCATCGCCGAAAGCCAGACGCCCCGCCCCACGCTGGAAACCAATCTGCCGCTCGATACCTTCAGTCAGGCGTTTGGGCAAGCCAGTTGCCGGTTGCTGCTGGTCGATTTCGACGGCACCCTGGCCCCCATCGTGAATAATCCGGCCGATGCCCGCCCGTCGGCCACGCTACGCCTGACGCTGGGCGAACTGGCGCAGCATAGCGACCTCGTAGTGATCAGCGGTCGGAATCGATCATTCCTGGAAAAAACCTTCGCGGGGTTGCCGGTGTATCTGGTGGCCGAGCACGGTGCCTTTCTGAAAAAACCGGAGCAATCATGGGAGAAACTTGACCTGTCCGTACCCGACTGGCTGGCTCCCATCCGCGGCACCTTGCAGCAATATGTAAACCTGTTTCCCGGCTCGTTCGTGGAAGAAAAAGAAACGGCTATTGCCTGGCATTACCGTATGGTCGAGGCCGACGATATCGAAGCCCGGGCAGTCGATCTGGCGACCAATCTGCGGGGGTCAGCCTCGGTAGTGCCGCTCAGCGTGATTCAGGGGAGCAAGGTCGTGGAGGTGAAACCGGCGCAACACAGCAAAGGCACAGTGGCGCTGGCGCTGGCCGAACAGAAACCCTACGATTTTATCATGAGCATCGGTGACGACACCACCGACGAAGATATGTTCCGGCAGCTGCCCAACTGGGCCTACACCCTGAAAGTGGGGCCGGGGCTTTCATTTGCCCGCTACCGGCTGGCCCGGCAACCCGACGTGGAAACGCTGCTCCGGCAGATGAGCGAGGTTCTTACGCCCGTGCTGTAAACGCTATCGGGGTACGTTGGCCGGTTGGCGGGCCGCAGTTGGTTCCGCTTCGGTGGCGTTGGTGGCCGGGGCGTCGGTAGGCCGGGGTAGCTGCCGACGTTGGCGCAGCAGGTGTTCGTAATGCGGGGGCAGCGGGCCGGTCTGCGACGACTGGCAGCCGAACTTCGCGCTGGTGAAGTAACTCAGCACGCCGATCAGGCCAATACCGCTACTAATCAGGATGATCGTCAGCATAATGGGTGGCGTTTCTGCTTGTGTTGGCAGAGACTGTCCCAAAGGAGGCCGGACGCCTTAAGAAGTGGCTTAAGGAAAACTTAGAATTTAATTAGAGCACCAAAAGCCGGGACAAGTGCGCCCGGCCGGTGTTATAGCTAGAACACAAATCAGCTCAGCCTATGAAACTGCTGCTTGTTGAAGACGAACCCAAGACCGTGCAGGCTATTCGGCAGGGGCTGGAAGAAAGTCAGTTTGAAGTCGATGTTGCCTACGATGGCCTCATTGCGCGGCGACTGGCGCTCAAAACGAATTATGCGCTCATCATCACCGACGTGGTATTGCCGGGCATGAATGGTTTTGAACTGGTGAAGCAACTGCGGGCCGAAGGGCTGGCCACGCCCATTCTGCTGCTGACGGCGCTAGGCGAAACCGACGACAAAGTGATGGGGTTCGACTCCGGCGCCGACCAGTACCTCACCAAGCCGTTTCAGTTTACCGAGTTGCTGGCCCGGGTACGTTCGCTCACCAAGCGCGGCACGCAGGTGTCGATGACGGCCCAAACCCTGCGCTATGGCGGCGTTGAACTGAACCTGGACGCTAAGACCGTGATGCGCGAAGGCCAACCCATCGAACTGACTGCCAGGGAGTTCACGCTGTTAGAGTTTCTGATGCGCAACCAGGGGCGGGTAGTCTCAAAACCGACCATCGCCGAGCATGTCTGGGACCTCAACTTCGACACGGGCACCAACGTCGTGGAGGTGTATATCAACTATTTACGAAAGAAACTTGACCGTAATTTCCCGACCAAGCTGATTCATACCCAGTTTGGCATGGGCTATGTTTTCAAGGAAGAATAGATGACCATTCGCAGACGCCTGATCGTTCGGTTTACGGGGCTGGTGTCCAGCATCCTGCTGCTTACATTTGTCAGCATCTATGCCTTCTGCTGGTATTTTATCTCGTCGGATTTCTACCGGCGGCTCGACCGGAAAGCCAACACCATGGGCGATATGCTCATTCGCCACCGCCTCGACGCCGACCTGATTCGGCAGCTCAACCGCATCCGGCGCGATCAGTTGCCCAACCAGAAAATCCTGATCTACAATGGGCGTGATACGCTCATCTTCGCCACCAACGAGGCGCTGTCGCTCACCATTCCCAAAAATACGCTGGACGACATCCGGCGTGTTCAGCAAAAAGACTTTCGGCAGGATGGCTATTACCTGTCGGGGAGCCGCTACCTAACGGCCGATGGGGCGTTTGTGGTTGTTGCGAGCGCCCAGAACGTCTACGGAGACGATTTTCTGTATCGTCTGCGTTGGGCCCTGACCGGACTGTTAGGGCTCATCATCGGTATTACTACGCTGGCTGGCTGGATCTTCGCAGGCGACGCCCTGCGGCCCGTACAACAGATTGAGCGCACCCTGAGCCATATCTTTCCGAACAACCGCGACGAACGCCTGTCGGTCAAGGGTAATGCCGACGAGATTAGTCGGCTCTCGGGCACCATCAACCGGCTGCTCGATCGGGTTGGTGAGTCGTTTCGGTCGCAGCGGCTCTTTGTGGCTAACGTATCGCACGAACTAAAAAACCCGCTTACGCAAATCAGTTCGCAGTTGGAGGTGAGCCTGCTCAAACCACGCGAACCGGCCGCTTATCAGGCCACCATCCGTTCGGTACTCGACGACGTAAGCGAGCTGGCAACGCTGACCCACGAACTCCTGCAACTCTCGCAGGTACAACAAGATACGGCGGTGCAGCTGCTTACCGACGTGGTTCGTATCGACGAACTGGCCTGGGACATTCGCGATGCGGTGAGCGGGCTTAACCCCCGCTTCCGGATTACGGTCACGTTGGGTACGTTGCCCGACGAACCCGACCAACTGGCGATACCGGGGAACCGTACGTTGCTGGCTACGGCGCTGAAAAACCTCACCGAAAACGCCTGCAAGTTTGCCTCCGACGGGCAGGCGCAGGTGGCCGTGCACATCACGCCCAATGGCGTCAGGCTGACCATCGCCAACGAAGGTCCGCCCATTCCGGCCGATGAACTACCCTATCTCTTCGAGCCCTTTTACCGCAGCCGCCAAACGGCCGATCAGGTACGTGGCTATGGCGTAGGATTGGCGCTCGTTGAGCAGATTGTACGGCTGCACCGGGGGCAGCTCAGCGTGCAGTCGGCATCGGGTACGCCCACGGTTTTTACGATCGAGCTACCCCGCTAGCAGGGCTCTTTTCTAAGCAAATTCTAAGGGGTTTATCAGCAGTGCTTAATCAACGCGAATCAGTTTTGCGTAACACATTTCCGCTAGCCGATGCTCTTATTAACCAACTCCGACCCCCGTTTCGCCTATTCACCGCAACCCTCAGCCATGTTTGCCAGCGCTCCTGTGCGACCGCTGCGGCCACAACGCCCCGACGAAAAGCCCCCCCGACGCCCCGATTGGCTCCTCATCATGGTAGGCGTGCTGTTCATGATCACGCTGCTTGTGGCCGGGCTGGTCTTTATGCCGCTCTAGCAGGTCGCCGCCTACTCGACAATCAGTTTGATTCGTCGGCTTTTGGTTCGGGTTTGCAGCCACTTTCCTAGTCGGTTCCGCTCAGCAGCCGTATGTTTTCGGGCAAACCGGGCGTACACCAGCACCACTGTATCAGGCCGCGCTTTGCCCGCGTTCATCACCAGCGAATTGGCCGCCGTGAACGTCTGTACGTCAGGCATCAGCGTCTTCAACTCGTCGCGCAGATCCGTAACGGGCAGGCGCGACGTCTGCGTGAGTTCGATGTAGCGGCGCAGTGAGTCGATCGTCTGGTCTTTGCGGGCAATCGACGACTGGCTGTATTTAATCACCTGATCGGTGATGGTGTTTTTCAGCGCATCCACATCAATCTCGGCATCTTTGAAACTCCCCTGCTTGATCACTAAGCGGGTATTGCCGAGGCCATACGGCAGCATCCTGGCCCGAAGCATAGTAACGGAATCGGGCGGCAGCGGTTCCCCCACCAGCGTCAGTTCGAGGCGGGGCTGCTCGCGGTTGTACTGTGCCGCGTAGGTAATCACCTGCCGGTAAGCGAAATCACATTCCGTCGTCACGAAGCGTTTGGCAGCTTGCTCGAAAAGGGTCTTTCGTACAATCTGATAGCCCAGGTACGTGCTGGGAATGAGCACGATCAGCACGGCCACCCAGATGGTGGTACGTACCCGCTTGGCTACATCGAGCGTTGGGTAGAGCTTAGGCTGGTAGTCCAGGAAACGTACGATCAGAAACGTGGCCAGGCTGATGCAGATCCCGTTAATAAGGAAGAGGTAGAAGGCCCCGGCGAAGTAATAGAGGTTCAGCGTAGCCAGCCCGTAACCGGCCGTGCAGAGGGGCGGCATCAGCGCGGTGGCGATGGCCACACCTGGCACCACGTTGGTCACTTTTTCGCGACGCGACCCTGCTACGATGCCGGCCAGACCACCAAAAAAAGCGATGAATGCATCCCAGAGCGTCGGCGAGGTGCGGGCCAGCAGTTCAGACTGGGCCGAGTGCAACGGACTGAGCAGGAAATAGACAGTTGAGGTTAGCAAGCTGATCACCACGGCGATGGTGAGGTTTTTGAGGGCCCGCTGCACCATCGTCAGGTCGTTGATGCCGATGCCCAGCCCAATGCCCATGATGGGGCCCATGAGCGGTGAAATAAGCATGGCCCCGATGATGACCGCCGTTGAGTTGACGTTTAAGCCAATGGACGCAATGAAGATGGCAAAGATGAGTGTCCAGAGATTGATACCCCGAAATTCGATGCCCCGGCTAATCGATTCGATAACGGCAACTTCATCTTCCTTGTCTTCCTCGAGGCTGAATCTATCTTGTAGCCACTTCCCAATCTGAGCGAGCACAGCGTTCCGTTTGGCAGGCACATGGGAGCGATTAGGGTCTTCTAGTAGCATATTTCCAGTGCAATAGGCGGTTATAGTAGGGTCGTCACGTTAACTCAGTTCCATACTTGAAACAAAAAAGCAACCGAATGTTCAACCCATCATTCTCATGAACGTATTTACTTTAATTACCCTATTGCTGGTTGGTGCGTCGTTACTGGCCTACCTCAACACCCGCTTTCTCAAACTCCCCGACGCCATCGGGGTAATGGTGCTGTCGCTGCTGTTTTCCCTCGCCATGCTCGGCCTTAACGCCATTGCCCCTACGCTGCTGGTGCAGGTGCGGCAAACCGTCGGGCAGATCGACTTCGGGCAGGTGCTGTTCGATGTCATGCTCAGTTTCTTGCTCTTTGCTGGTGCGTTTCACACCGACGCCGCCCGGCTGCGGGTCGAGCGGCGGTCGGTTATGCTGTTTGCCTTCGTGGGCGTGTTGCTGAGTACTTTTTTCGTCGGTACGGGGCTCTATTATGTCGGCAACGGGTTGGGCTTCGACCTGCCCTACATCCTGTGCCTGTTGTTTGGAGCGCTCATTTCCCCCACGGATCCCATCGCGGTGCTGGGTATCCTGGCCAAATTTCGCCTGCCCGAAAATGTCAAAATCAACATCGTGGGCGAATCGCTCTTCAACGATGGCGTTGGGGTGGTCGTGTTTGCTACCATCTACGAAATAGTGGTTGGTGGCACCGAGAACCTCACGATTGGCCACGTCGGTCTGACGTTTCTGGAAGAAGCGGGCGGCGGTGTGTTGTTTGGCCTGGCGCTGGGTTATCTGCTCTACTGGCTGCTGCGCTCCATCAATCATTACCAGACGGAGGTGCTGCTGACGGTGGCGGGGGTGATGGGCGGCTATTTGCTGGCTCAAAAACTGCATATTTCGGGGCCGCTGGCGATGGTGGTGGCGGGGCTGCTGGTGGGCGATAAAGCCCGGCAGGATGCCATGAGCCACCAGACCGAAGAGTACGTCGATAAATTCTGGGAACTGATCGACAGCATCCTGAACGCCCTGCTCTTTGTGCTGATCGGCCTCGAACTGCTGGTGATTCCCTTTAGTCAAGGCCCCTGGACCATCTACCTGCTGGTGATTCTACTGGTACTGGTGTCGCGGTACTTTGCTATTTTGATTCCCTTCACGCTGGCCCGGCGCTGGCTCGACCTCGATACCAATGCCCCGCTCATGCTCACCTGGGGCGGGTTGCGCGGGGGACTGTCGGTAGCGATGGCCCTGTCTATTCCCGATTCGATTCCGCAGAAAGCCTTCATCGTAACCATCACCTACGTTGTCGTGCTGTTTTCGGTGATCGGGCAGGGCCTGACGATGGAACGGCTTATCCGGCGGCTCTACCCCTCGGCTGACTGACCCCGTCAGGTACGTTGTAGGGCCTCAGGTACGTTGCCGGCTCGCTTACTAACGGAGCCCGGTGCCTACTTCTTCCGGGATAAAGCACGCGCCGGCCGGTTGACATACCAAACCAACGTCTCTGCATATGGAAACGCTCAATTTCAAAACCAACCTTCGCAGCAGCGAGGCTATCCTGGCCGTTACGCAACCGCTCAACGCCATTGACCACATCGACGGCTGGAACGTAGACTCCGCCGACCCCGACCGCCTGCTGACGGTACAAACCACCGACAACCGAATCGCCAGACAGGTTATGCAGGCCGTCAAGCAGGCCGGGTACGAAGCGGAACTGGTCGAGTTATAGAGGCTGAAACAACCTCTAAGCGAATTCTAAGTAGATCTTAAGTCGGCTCTTAGTTGTGCATGTCAATTTGCGGGGGTTCCCGGTTACCACTCCGGTCGGGAACCCAAACCGCATCAACGACATGAAAACGCACATAAATCTGTTACTGCTGACGGGGCTGGCTACCACCGCCCTCGCGCAGACTCCAACCGCCGACCCGAACACCCTGATGAGTCTGGGCCGGTTCAGCGAAGCCACTCAACTGCTTACCCGCACCGCGCAGCAGAGCCCATCCATGCAGGCCTATTTCGACGCAGGCTATGGTTATCTGCGCGCCGGGCAACCCGACTCGGCCCGAAGCTGGTTTAAAAAAGGGCAAGCGCTTGATGAAAAACGAGTTCCTCTCAACGCCACCGGTGTAGCCATCACGTACCTGGTTCAAAACGACGCGCAAGCCAACACGCAAGTCGACGACGTGCTGAAGCGGAGTAAAGGAAAAAACGCCGACATTCTCTATCGGCTGGGCGAGGCCTACACGGGCTACCTTACGCCCGACAGTGGGTCGATCAAACCCCGCTATCCGCAGGCCGTCAACGCGCCCAAAGCCATTGACCTGCTCAATCGGGCGAGCGAACGCGGCAAGAAAAATGCCGATATCCAGTTGACGCTGGGCGATGCCCATTACCTCAATCGCGATGCAGGAACGGCCGTGTCACGCTACGAGAGCGCCCTCGAATTAGGCATGAATCCGGCGCGGGTCTATCAGCGCATCGGCGACATCTACTGGCAGGGGAAAAATCTGAATCTGGCGGTCGAGAACTACAAGAAAGCCATCGAAGCCAACCCGACGTATGCCCCGGCCTACCGCCAGCTCGCCGAGCTGTATTACCTCGTTAACCGCTACAAAGACGCCGCCAACTACACCGATCAGTACATCCGCGTGGCCAACGACACCCGCCCGGAGATGCTGTTACGGTCGGCACAGTTTCATTTTCTGGGCAACGAATACCAGAAAGCCGTTGATGTCATCGACAGCAACCGGGCCGTGCTGAGCCAGAACCCGATTGTCTACCGCATGGAAGGCTGGGCCTACGCGTCGCTGAAACAGCCGCAGAAAGCCATTCAGAGCCTGACAACCTTTATCGAAAAAGCGCCCCAGAAGGTCATCTACGACGATTATAAATACCTCGGCCGGGCGTACATGACCGCCGAAGACGGAGCCGCCGACTCCACGCAGGCGCAGCGCGATTCCATCGGGGTAGCGTACCTGGAAAAAGCCGCCCCCTTCGACACCGCCGACAACCTGTATAGCGACATGGCCAAATACTATTACCGGGCCAAGAAACACCCACAGGCCGTAGCGGCGCTTGATTCAGCCACCAAACACGGGTTCAAGGCTGATGTGCAGGATCTATTCCGGTACGGCATGAGCAACTACACGCTCGGATTTGCCCGCGACAGCCTCGGCAAGTTCACCCGCGATACCCTCCGGTTTGCCAAAGCCGACTCGGCGCTGGCGCTGGCACAGCAGCAATCGCCCACCTACGTACCTACGGTGTTATATCGCGCTAAGGCCAAGTATTACGCCTATGCCCCCGAAGAAGCCGTACGCAGGGGATTGGCCAAGCCTTTCTTCGAGCAGTTTATCACGATGGTAACCGACAAGCCCGACGAACGTACCCGGTACAGCAAGGACCTCGCGCTGGCGTTTAAGTACCTGATTTCGTACCATGAACTGGTGACTAAAGACGCCAACGCCCGCAACGAATGGCTCCAGAAGGGCCTCGCGTGGCTACCCAACAATAAAGACCTGGCGAAGATCGCAACCAGCGATACCGACGACGCCAACGAGCAATAAGTGTGATCAGTTAAGTATAGTCAGTTTGTTGACGCCGACCGCTACCGAAGCCTGATCTACGGTAGCGGTTTTGTTTTCACCAATGCGCCAATTAGGCAATGTTTAGAACGCCAGCCAACCGTTTATCATTAAGTATTTATGTTTTTGTACTATTACAAGTAACACCCCCTTTTTCACACGCTTTCTAAGCACTTTCTAATAATTTTCTAAGGACATCCACAATTAAAAGAAAGTTAATTGCATAGCCTTGACTGGGTTATTTCTGCACAGTTGTCCACCCACGTGTTTGTTCACCAGTCTGGCCCGACCACATGATACCAAACTCAACGATAAAAGTTTTGCTTTCTAGCCTGTTATTGGCTGGCTGCTCGGGTCAGCAAGAGACCAAACAGGCCGAAGCCGCCCCTGAATTACCCGTTGTTCAGCTCACCCGGCAAGACGCCACCCTCGACCACGACTATGCCGGCAACCTGGAAGCCGTTCAAAACGTGGAAGTACGCGCTCGGGTAGGTGGTTACCTCGATAAAATCCTCGTCGATGAAGGGCAATCGGTGAAGCAGGGGCAGTTACTGTTCCAGCTGAATCCGGCCGAGTACAGGGTAAAAATTGCCGAGGCCCAGGCAAGTATGGAAAGCGCGGCCGCTCAGGAGCAGTCGGCACTGGTCGAGATGGACCGGGTCAAGCTACTGGTCGATAAAAACGTCATCTCGCCCTCCGAACTGAAGCTGGCCCGCGCCAAAGTTTCGTCGGCCCGGGCGGCCATTGATCAGGCCAAAGCATCGCTGGCCAACGCCCAGTTGCTGATGTCGCTCACCAACATCCGGGCGCCCTTCAACGGGGTCATCAACCGGATTCCGTTCAAACGGGGTAGCCTGCTCGAAGAAGGGGCCCTGCTGACGACCATCTCCGACCTGCGTGAGATGTACGCCTATTTCAACGTCTCGGAGAAAGAATACCTGGCCTTCATCAAAAAACGAAGCGACCCCAACAAGACCACCATTCGGGAGGTCGACCTGGTGCTGGCCGACGATACGCCCTACAGCCACAAAGGCAAAATCGAAACCACCGAAACCATTTTCGAAGGAAACTCGGGCACCATCGCGTTCCGGGCGCGTTTCCCGAACCCGAAACAGTTGCTCCGGCACGGCTCAACGGGCAAAATTCGCCTGAGTAACGACGTTGACGACGCCCTGCTCGTACCGCAGAAAGCCGTATTTGAGGTGCAGGACAAAAACTTCGTGTATGTCGTCGACGGGGGCAACAAAGTGCGGATTCGGCCTTTCGTGCCCCGCAGCCGCGTCGAGCAGTTTTACATCGTGCAGTCGGGCCTGAAGGCCGGCGACCGCGTGGTGTATGAAGGCATTCAGAGCCTGAAAGACGGGATGAAAATCGTGCCGCGTCCGCTCAATGCCGACAGCCTGAAGATTCTCTTCGCATCGATGCAGTAGCCTCTTTCCTGTTCATTGTCGACCATTCGTTTCGGTACCGAGCGGATGGCCAATGCTCCATATCCCTATGTTCAACACGTTCATCAAAAGGCCGTTACTATCCACCGTTATTTCGGTGCTGATTGTGCTGCTGGGTGTACTGGCCCTCACCGGCCTGCCCGTTACCCAGTTTCCCGACATTGTGCCGCCGTCGGTAACGGTAACGACCAAATACACGGGTGCCAGCGCCGACGTCTGCGTAAAGGCCGTCGCCACGCCCCTCGAACGGGCCATCAACGGCGTGCCCGACATGACGTACATGACGTCGATTTCGGGGAATGACGGCACCACGCTCATCACCATCTTTTTCAAAGTCGGCACCGATCCCGATCTGGCGGCCGTCAACGTGCAGAACCGCGTCACGACGGTACTCGACGAACTGCCTGAGGAAGTGATCAAGGCCGGGGTGGTCACCGAAAAAGAGGTTAATAGTATGCTGCTGTACCTCAACATCGTCAGCAGTGATCCGTCGGTCGACGAAAAATTCATTTACAACTTCGCCGACATCAACGTACTGGCCGAGTTGAAACGGATCGACGGCGTGGGTTTTGCCGCCATCATGGGTAACCGCGATTACTCAATGCGCGTGTGGCTCAAACCCGACCGCATGACCGTCTACGAAGTGTCGGCCGATGACGTGGTGCAGGCCATCCGGCGGCAAAACGTTGAAGCCGCGCCCGGTAAAGCCGGTGAAAGTGCCGACCGCGACCCGCAGGTGCTGCAATACGTACTTCGGTATACGGGTAAGTTTTTCGAGCCCAAACAATACGAAGACCTGGTATTACGAACCAACCCCGACGGGTCTTTTCTGCGGTTGCGGGATGTGGCCGAAGTCGAGTTTGGGTCGGCCAGTTACGAGGTGCTGTCGAAAACGGACGGTCGACCATCAGCGGCCATCATGCTCAAGCAGCGGCCCGGCTCCAACGCCCGCGACGTGATCGCCAACGTGAAGAAACGGATGGAAGAGCTGAAAGTCAGTTCGTTCCCGCCGGGCATGACCTACAATTACGCCTACGACGTGTCGCGCTTCCTCGACGCCTCTATCCACGAGGTGGTGCGCACGCTGATGGAAGCGTTTGTGCTGGTGTTCATCATTGTATTTCTGTTCCTGCAAGACTGGCGCTCGACGCTCATCTGCGCGCTAGCGGTGCCAGTAGCACTAGTGGGTACGTTCGCCTTCATGAGCATGATCGGGTTTTCGATCAACCTGCTCACGCTCTTCGCGCTGGTGCTGGCCATCGGGATCGTGGTCGACAACGCCATTGTAGTGGTCGAGGCCGTACACGCCAAGATGGAACACGACCACATGAAACCAAGGGCCGCCACCTTTGCGGCCATGGGCGACATTGCCGGGGCCATCGTGGCGATTACGCTCGTGATGTCGGCGGTATTCGTGCCGGTGGCGTTCATGTCGGGGCCGGTGGGGATTTTCTACCGGCAGTTTTCGCTGACGCTGGCCATTGCCATCGTGATCTCGGGGGTTAACGCCCTCACGCTCACGCCTGCCCTGTGTGCGCTGCTGCTGCGGGCCAACCACGGCGAGCAGAAGGGCCTGGTCGGGCAGTTCTTTGCCGGATTCAACCGGGGTTACGAGTCGCTGGCCCGGTGGTACCAGTCACTGCTGCGGCGCATCATCGACCGGGGGGTGATTACCTGGGGTATCCTGGCGCTGTTCGTGCTGGGTACGTGGGGAATCAGTACCATCCTGCCCGGCGGCTTTATTCCAACCGAAGATCAGGGCATGATCTATGTCAACGTAACCACGCCCGCCGGGGCCACCGTGTCGCGGACGGAGAAAGTGCTGGATGCCATTGAAGCCGTGGCTTCGGACATGGAAGCGGTCGAAAACGTCTCGACGCTGGCCGGCTATAGCCTGCTGACCGACGGGGCCGGGGCATCGTATGGCATGGGCATGATCAACCTCAAACCGTGGGAAGACCGCGCCGAATCGGTACAGGAGCTGATCGACCGGCTGGAAGAAGAAACCAAAGGTATCACCGACGCCAGCATTCAGTTTTTCCCGCCGCCCACCGTGCCTGGCTTTGGTAACTCCAGCGGTTTCGAGCTTCGCCTGCTCGACCGGGGCCGCAGCGGCGATCTGCAACAGACCGCCGACGCCGCCAAAGATTTCATGGCCGCCCTGAAAAAACGCCCCGAAATCCGGGATGCCTTCACCAGCTTCGACCCCAGTTTTCCGCAGTATCTGCTCCACGTCGATCAGGAAAAAGCTGCGCAACAGGGCGTTTCCATCGACAACGCCATGAGCACGCTGCAAACGCTGATGGGTAGTTATTACGCCTCTAACTTCATCCGGTTCGGGCAGATGTATAAGGTGATGGTGCAGGCCGATCCGCGCTACCGCTCCAAGCCCGAAGACGTGCTGAACATGCGCGTGAAGAATGATCAGGGCGAGATGGTGCCCTACACCAATTTCGTCCGGCTGGAGCGGGTCTACGGTCCCGAGCAGCTCACGCGCTACAACATGTATACCTCGGCCATGATCAACGGCGACGCCACACCCGGCTACAGTAGCGGCGATGCCATCCGGGCCATTCAGGAGGTAGCCGCCGAATCGCTCCCCAAAGGATTTGGCTACGAGTGGTCGGGCATGTCGCGCGAAGAGGTGCTGTCGGGCAATCAGGCGATCTACATTTTTGCCATCTGTCTGGTGTTTGTGTACCTGCTGCTCGTGGCCCAATACGAAAGTTTGCTGCTGCCGCTGCCTGTGCTGCTCTCGCTACCAACGGGGGTGTTTGGCGCCTTCCTGTGCCTGCAACTGGCGGGTCTGCAAAACAACATTTACGCCCAGGTATCGCTGGTGATGCTCATCGGGCTGCTGGGTAAAAACGCCATCCTGATCGTT
Organism: Fibrella musci; assembly: GCF_041321105.1. NCBI lineage: Bacteria > Pseudomonadati > Bacteroidota > Cytophagia > Cytophagales > Spirosomataceae > Fibrella > Fibrella musci. Next base: position 647,571 of record NZ_JBGGWD010000001.1, read on the forward strand.
GAGTTTGCCAACCAGCGCAAGCAGGAAGGGGCCTCCATTCTGGACGCCGCCCTCGAAGGAGCCGTCTCGCGCCTGCGCCCTATCCTGATGACCTCCTTCGCCTTCATCGCCGGGCTAATTCCACTCTGCATCGCATCGGGGGCCGGGGCGCTGGGCAACCGCTCCATCGGTACGGCTGCCGCCGGGGGTATGCTCATCGGCACGATCTTCGGGCTGGTGCTTATTCCGGGTCTGTATGTCTTCTTCGCTAAACTGGGTGAACGCTCCGGCAACCAAACGACGCACGACGAAGAAGATGACGATGCGCCTTTGCATTCAGTGTCCACACAACAGCACGTTAATGGTACGATTGTTCATTCCTGAGTTTGTCAAAAAAACCGGCTATCTGGCGGCGGTCGCGCTGCTGGCGGGCTGTCAGTCGGTAAAACCCCTGTTTCAGCCCGACGCCGTCCCGCTCAACGATAGCCGCAACACCTCGGTGCCGTCTTCGTTTAGCGATCAGCCGGGTACGGATTCAACGACGATAGCCAGTCAGTCGTGGCGGGCGTTTTTCGCCGAACCGGCACTGGTCGCGTTGATCGACACGGCGCTGGTCCATAACCTCGACCTACGCATCGCCCTGCAACGCATTGAGCAGGCGCAAGCTACATTCGACTACAGCCGGGGGTTCCTGGCGCCGCAGATCAACGCCGTGGCGTCGGCGGGTGTCGATCGTTACGGGCAATACACACTCAATGGCGTGGGTAACTTCGACACGAACCTGTCGAACAACATTCGCGGGAGCAGGCTCATCCCGAACCCCACGCCCGACTATTTTCTCGGCTTCCGCAGCACCTGGGAACTCGACATCTGGGGCAAACTCCGCAACCGGCGCAAGGCCGCTTACCTGCGGCTGCTGGCCTCTGAACGGGGGCGGCAGGCCGTGGTGACGAGTCTGGTGGCGCAGGTAGCGCGGTATTACTACGCTCTGCTCGCGCTGGACGGCGAACTTAACATCATTCAGGAGAACATTGATTTTCAGCAACGGGCACTCGAACTGGTGCGGGTACAGAAACAGGCGGGTCGGGTTACCGAGCTGGCCGTGCAGCAGTTTGCCGCCCAGTTACTGAATACGCGTAGCCGCCAGGGTCAGGTACGTCAGCAACTGGTACAAGCCGAAAACGAGTTAAATCAGCTGCTAGGGCGATACCCGCAACCCATTGCCCGCGGCCGGTCGCTGGAAGACCGCGAACTGCCGGGTCAGGCGCTGGCAGGTCTGCCTACGCAGATGCTCGTTCGTCGCCCCGACATCCGGCAGGCTGAACTGGAGCTTCAGGCCACCAACGTCGATGTGGAGGTGGCGCGGGCCGAGTTTTTGCCCAGCCTCAACCTGTCGGCTTACCTCGGTCTCAACGCTTTCCGCGTAGCCACCCTGGCCAATCCCGGTTCCATTGCCGCCGGTTTGTTGGGCGGGCTGTCGGCCCCGCTCTTCAATCGTCGTTTCCTGAAAGCCAATTATCGCGGGTCGATCGCGCAAAGCCGCGAGGCGTTTTTCCGCTACCGGCAGACCGTGCTGACGGGCTTTAGTGAGGTGAGTACACAGCTACAGGCTGTGGATAATTTCCGGCAAGTGGCCAATTGGCAAACACAGGAAGTGACTACCCTTCGGCAGGCCGTGAGCACCTCCAACGATCTGTTTGCTACCGGGTATGCCTCGTATCTGGAGGTGATCACGGCCCAACGCAGCGTATTGGAAGCTGAACTGGCGCTCATTAACACAAAACAGGCGCAGTTCCTGGCCCTGACCGATCTGTATCGTGCGCTGGGTGGCGGTTGGGAATAAGCGTTAATGCGCCACCAGCATCCGGCGCGAGAGCTGATGGCCGTTGGCCTGCAACACCACAAAATACACCCCACTGGGCAGTTGAGTCGGGCGGAACAGAATGCTGTACGTACCGGCAGGCTGCCGCTGTTCGGGTAGTTGGGTGATCGGTCGCCCAGCGGTGTCGCGGATACCCAGCCGCACCGTGCATTCGGTAGGTAGTTCATAATCAATCATGACCCGTTCAGATACCTGATTGGGCGACAGGCGCAGATCAAAACCTTCCGGTTCCTCGTCGGCGCCCCCCGATGCTACCGCCACGTTGCTAGCCGGGCTTTCGGTGTGCAGCCGATTCAGGGCCGTAACCAGGTAACGTACCGTGCGCCCCTCAGGTACGTTGGTGTCGTCAAACGCCGTGGTATCGGTGGCCGTTATGGCCAGTAGGGCCGTCGGGTCTTCGGTCGACACTACCTGCCCGTCGATAAAGCGATACACCGCAAACTGCCGGATGCGGTTCAGCTCGGCAGTACCCGTTGTGGGCTTTTGCCAGCGTAGCACCACCCGATTGTTCTGCCGCTCTGCCTGGAGTTGCAAGGGAGCGGGCAGCGGCGTATTGTGTTTCCAGGGCATGGCCGGGCGCAGGGCGGGGCGTCCGTAGAACGCCGCCGTGCGCAGACTGTCGCGCAGGCCCAGCGGATTCCGGTTGAACGTCGAGGTGCTATAAAAAATACTGCCCTGTACGGCTACAGTACTGCGGTTAAGCCGAAGCTGGTCAGGCATATGGCCCGCTACCTTCCAGGTCGCACTTTCGCCGATAGCCCCCACCCGATAGGCTGCCTGCCCGATGTACAGATGTCGGTTGATACCCGCCGTAGCCGGACTGCTCTGCACCACCGCCGACCACCACGGCACCAACTGCCCATAATTGGCCGACGTCTGCTTGCTGTTCCAGTACAGTTGCGGTGCCACGTAGTCGAGCCAACCCGCCTGTATCCACTGCCGTGAGTCGGCGTAGATGTCGCTGTAGCTTTGCAGGCCATGGCTCGTTGACCCCAGCGGTTGAGCCGCCGATTTGTTTTGCCAGATTCCAAACGGCGACACGCCAAATTTCACCCACGGTTTGGTCGCCTGAAGGCTGTCGGCCATTTGTTTGATGAAGAGATTGACGTTGTCGCGCCGCCACGCCGCTCGGTTGGTAAAGCCGCGCTTATTGGCCGCAAAGGAAGCGTCATCGTTGAACGGCAACGTACCTGGGCCGGGCGGATACGGGTAGAAATAGTCGTCGAAGTGCACCCCGTCGATGTCATAGCGGCGTACCACGTCCATGATTACGCCCGCCACGTAGTTGCGTACATCGGGCAGGCCGGGGTTCAGAATGCGTAACGTACCCTGCGCCAGCAGCCAGTCGGGGCGTTTGCGGGCGATGTGGCCGGCATGCAACGAGGCTACCTGTGTGTTGGACACGGCACGGTACGGATTGAACCAGGCATGAAACTCCATTCCCCGTTTGTGGCATTCAGCAATCATAAAGGCCAGCGGGTCGTAGTCGGGAGCCTGACCCTGCCGACCCGTAAGCACCTCAGCCCAAGGTTCAAACGCACTCGGGTAGAGCGCATCGCAGGCGCTACGTACCTGCACCACTACGGCATTGAGACCCGCCTGCTGATGCTGGTTGAGGATCGTGACAAACTCAGCCCGCTGCTGATCAGCCGACAACCCCGGCCGCGATGGCCAATCGATATTGCTGACCGTGGCGATCCAGGCAGCCCGGAATTCACGCTTGGGTTGGGCCAGCGATTCGGAACCGGATAACAGGCACAGCGCACACAGTAAAAGAGCAAGCCAAACAGGGAGTACGTTGCGGAAACGTGCAGCCATTAACGTTGAATAAAGCTAGGGTTAGGGAATCGGGGAATTTGGGCGTGCGTCGATGCGCTTATCTTCCCGAAAACGCATCAACGCACCGTAAGCGTATAGCTCAGTACACCTCGCGGCGGGCGGCTTTGAGTGTGTTTTGCATCAGCGAGCAGATGGTCATCAGGCCAACGCCACCGGGTACGGGTGTGATGTAGCTGGTTTTGGAAGCTACCTCGTCGAACTTCACATCGCCTTTCAGGGCAAAGCCGCTTTTTTTGCTCGCGTCCGGCACACGCTCCAAACCTACATCGATCACCACGGCGCCTTCCTTGACCATGTCGGCGGTGATGAATTCGGGACGACCCAGCGCCGCAATCAGTATATCGGCTGAGCGGCAAATTTCGGCCAGATTCTGCGTTTTCGAGTGCGTCAAGGTAACGGTGCAGTTACCGGGGTACTCGTTGCGTTGCATCAGGATGCTCATGGGCAGACCCACAATCTGGCTACGGCCCACCACTACGCAGTGCTTGCCGCTGGTTGAAATATCGTAGCGTTTCAGCATTTCCAGAATGCCCTGCGGCGTGGCCGACACGTAGGCAGGCAGGCCTTTTGCCATACGCCCGATGTTGATCGGGTGGAATCCATCGACATCCTTGGCGGGCAGAATCGTCTCCATCACCTTGTCGGGGTTGATGTGCTTCGGCAGCGGCAGTTGCACAATCAGCCCGTCCATATCGGGGTTGTTATTTACATCGGTCACAGCGGCGAGCAGTTCGGCTTCGGTCACGTCGTCGTCGAATCGAATCAGTGTCGAGTTCATACCCACTTCCTCGCAGCTTTTCATCTTACTGGCTACGTAAGTCTCTGACCGACCAGCCGTGCCGACCAAAATCGCTACCAGATGAGGAATTTTGCCGCCTTCGGCCTTAATCTGCGCGACGTCTGCCGCAATCTCCTGCTTGATCTGAGCAGAAAGTAATTTACCGTCCAAAAGAATCATAATGCCCTACGTAATGGTTGCGCGAAGATAAGGGAGGGTTTGGCGTTTAAGGTTTGATGTTTAAGGTTTGATGTTGGCTGACGCGTCAGCAATACTTATGCGTCAGCCAACATCAAACCTTAAACGTTAGACGCTAAACCACTTTCCCCTTTTCCAGCCGGAGCGTTTGCGTGATGCAACGGGGCAGTTCGTCGGGGTAGTGGGTCACATACACCAGCGTCGTATCGGGCGCCTGCGTGCAATACGTGTCGATGAGGGTTCGGAACGCATCGATATGCGGCGTGTCGAGACCCTGCGTGGGTTCGTCCAGGATCAGCAGGGGTGGTTGCTTCACCAAGGCCCGCGCCAGCAGCGTCCAGCGCTGCTGCCCTACCGATAAGGCCGACAGCGGCTCACCCCGTAGTCGCCAAAGGTCGAGCGCGTGCAGTTGGGCCGTCACCTGTGCCGTTTGTTCATCGGTCAGTTTCCGAAACAGGCCCATCGAATCGAACAGGCCCGACGCCACCGCCGACCAGACGGTGGTGTTCCGGTCGAAATACAGATGCAGTTCGGGCGATACAAAACCCATGCGTTGCTTCACCGCCCAGATGCTCTGCCCCACCCCGCGCCGCCGGTCGAACAGCTCGACGTGGTTGGCGTAGGCCTGTGGGTTATCAGCCGTAATGAGGCTCAGCAGCGTACTTTTCCCCGAGCCATTTGGTCCCAGCAAGGCCCATTTTTCGCCCCGCCGCACCGTCCAGTTGATCGCGTCCAGCACCACCGTATCGCCGTAACGTACCCGCACGTCGCGCAGCACGATGGCGTTGGTGAACGTACCCACCGTCGCCGATTGCCGCCGGGCGGGTTCGGGAGTCGGCAGCACGTTGTCGACGTGAGTAGGCGCGGTCAGGTGTAGTCGATGGGTAATGGCCGTCGGGATTTCGCGCTCGTCGGTGACTAACACCAGCGACACGCCCAACTGGGCCACGCGGTTGAGGGTTTCGTGCAATAGCGCGCGGCTGTGGGCATCCAGTCCCACAAACGGGTTGTCGAGCAGCAGCACACGCGGGCGGCGCAACAGCGTCCGGGCCAGCAGCGTCCGGCGGGTTTCACCATTGGAGAGCGACGTCAGCGGGCGGTCGAGCAGGTGCGTGATCTGCATCGTCTGGGCCACCTCGGCCAGCCACTCAGCCGGGTGCGCCGGTGGCGGCAGCGTTACCGACGCCGGGTCGACCGTCCCGACGGGGAGCACCTGTTCCTGCAACACGGCCCAGACGGTGGGAGCCAGTTGGGCGGCATCGGCACTGTAGCGTTGCTGGTAGAATTGGGCCGCACTCGCCACCCGCCGATCGAACGAAAAATCGCGTGGCACCAGATTGATGGCCGTCAGCGACAGATCGGGCGCATAACGCCGCTGGCCCGCCGCCACGCCAATCCGCCCGGCCAGCGCATCCAGAAACAGGCTTTTCCCTGAACCCGTCGGCCCTAAAATGGCCCAATGATCGCCCGGCCGAAGGGCCCAGTTCAGGTTCGATAAAGCAAACGGGCTGCCGCTTGCCGATGCCCCAACGCGCCGGAATGTGGCGTTGGTTAACGCAATGAGAGGTTGGTCAGGTTGCATAGATCGCGAGCAAAGATACGCCCACAAACTATGGTACCTGAACAGTATGGTCAGTCAGCGGTTCAACCCTTACCATCTTATCTCCGTATGACAGCTTCATTTTCCCCCTTTCTGATCGGCGTTGTTGCCGGTATGCGTGCTCTTTCGGCCCCGGCGCTGCTGAGTCGCCACCTAAGCCAGTCGGCCGGCAACCCATTAGCCAACAGCCGATTGCACTTTCTAACTACGCCTAATGCATCCAAAACGTTAGCGGTATTGGCAGGCACCGAGCTGCTGGGCGATAAAGCGCCGAATGGCCCCGACCGTACCACGCCGCCGCAGCTTATCGTCCGGTTGGCCTCGGGTGCCGTTTGTGGGGCAGCCATCAGTGCGACCCAGGGAAGCTCAAGTCGACTTGGTGCCGTATTAGGGGCAGCAGGTGCCTTGGTTGGTACGTTTGCGTTCTTTCATGTACGGCGTTACCTCACCCACGACCGAGGCCTGCCCGATACAGCCGTGGCGCTGTTAGAAGATGCGCTTACCCTGGGCGCTGGCTGGCAGGTTGCCAATGCAGTTGGTGTCGGTAACACTTCGACCCGCTAACGGGTTTAGTAGCTACGGGCCGAATCGCCCACCTTTTCTGTTCATGCTCCTCGCCCCTTCCGATACGCTGGCCGCTTCGTTCCAGCAGCTTCGCGCCCAGACGGTACGCCTCTGCGCCGGGCTCGAAACCGAAGATTACGTGGTACAACCTATGGCCGACGCCTCGCCGGCCAAATGGCACCTGGGCCACACTACCTGGTTTTGGGAAACGTTTGTGCTTCAGCCCAATCTGCCGGGCTACCAAGTTTTTCACGACGAATTCAGCTTCGTCTTCAACAGCTATTACGAAACGGTCGGTCGGCGATCGCTACGTACCCAGCGGGGTAACCTCAGCCGCCCTACCGTGGCCGAGGTCTTCCGGTACCGAACCTACGTCGACGAACAGATGGACCGTTTTCTGACCGACTTCACCCAAGACGCCGCGCTGACCAGCCTGATTACGCTGGGCATCGAACACGAACGGCAACATCAGGAACTGCTCGTCACCGACATCAAATACACGCTGGGCCACAACCCGCTCTTCCCGCCGCTCGACATTCCCGTCGAAGAGCATAGGCCACAGCCTGATGCAGCGTCTGTCACAATCGAGGAAGGCGTTTACACGGTTGGTTATCAGGGCAACGACTTCTGCTTTGATAACGAACTGGGTGCTCACCGAACGTACCTGAACACGACCACGCTGTCAGGTACGTTGGTCACCAATGCGGAATACCTTGCCTTTATGGAAGCAGGTGGCTACGAGCAGTTTCAGCACTGGCTGTCCGACGGCTGGGCCTGGGTCAATGCCAATCAGGTACGTTCGCCGCTCTACTGGCATCCTGTCGATGGGCAGTGGCAGCACTACACCTTTGCGGGCCTGCAACCCATCGACCCCGATGCGCCGGTTTGCCACGTCAGTTTCTATGAAGCCGATGCCTACGCCCGCTGGCGCGGCAAGCGCCTGCCCAGCGAGTTTGAGTGGGAGACTGCTCGGTTACAGGGCCTACCCAACACGGGCCAACGCTGGGAATGGACCGGTTCGGCCTACCTCCCCTATCCCGGTTTCTCGACCGCGCCGGGGGCCGTGGGCGAATACAATGGTAAGTTTATGAGTAGCCAGATGGTGTTGCGCGGCGCCTCAGTGGCCACGCCGCCCGAGTCGATTCGGCCCACGTACCGCAATTTTTTTCAACCCGACAAACAGTGGCAATACACCGGCATCCGGCTGGCCCATTAACCGAACCATGACGCTCGACCAACCTAACGTCAACACCCTCGACACCGCACTGGCCGATGAAGTCCGCCGGGGTCTCACGGGTCACCCCAAACGATTGTCGTCGCGTTTTTTTTACGACGATGAAGGGAGTCGGCTCTTCAGCGAAATCATGCACCTGCCCGAGTACTACCTTACTCGCAGCGAGTATGAGATTCTGGATACGAACAAGGAGCAGCTCCTGGCCCTGTTTGGAGCCGACAACCGCCCCTTCAACCTGATTGAGCTCGGTGCGGGCGATGGCCTGAAAACCAAGCTGCTGCTTTCACATTTTGTCGAGCAGAGGGCGCAATTTACCTACGTACCTGTCGATATTTCGGCGGCGGCGCTGGATGGTCTGACGGCCGATCTGGCGCAGAAATTACCCGAGCTAGCCGTGCGGCCGCAACTGGGCGACTACACCGAGGCGCTGGCCCAACTGGCTACCCAGGCCCCCGACGCCCCCCGGCAGGTGGTGCTATTTCTGGGGTCTAACATCGGCAACTTTACGCCTGCTGATGCCCTTGCGTTTTACAGCCAAATCAGCCAGCAGCTTCGGCCAGGCGACCTGGTTCTGACGGGTTTCGACCTGCAAAAGCATCCCGCTGTGATTCACGCCGCCTACAACGACCGGCAGGGGCTTACTAAAGCGTTCAACCTGAATTTGCTGCGTCGCCTCAACCGCGACCTCGACGCGAATTTCAACCTGGCCACTTTCGACCACTACGAACTCTACGATCCCGAAAGTGGTGAAGCCCGCAGCTACCTGATCAGCCAAACCAAACAGACCGTCACCATTCGGGCGCTGGACATGACCGTTTCCTTTGCCTATGGCGACTTCATTCACACCGAAATTTCGCGGAAGTTTACGCGGGACGGCATCGAGCAGCTTGCCTCACAAACGGGCTTTACACTGACCCATTGGCTCACCGATTGCCGCCATTACTTCGCCGACGTGGTATACAGGAAAAGTTAGTTCAATGTTCAACGTCCAATGTTCAACGGGCTGTCGCACTAACAGTACACTTGCGACAGCCCGTTGAACATTGGACGTTGAACATTGAACTTACAAATACTTCCCTCCTTGCAGGTAGTTACGGACGTAGTCGGCGATGCCGGCTTCGAGAGAATGGAAGGGTTTTTCGTAGCCGATCGAGCGGAGTTTGGCCATGTTGGCCTGCGTGTAGTACTGGTACTTGTCGCGAATGTCGGCGGGCGTGTCGATAAATGTAATCTGTGGATCGAGGTCCATCGCCGCAAACGTGTTGTTGGCCAGATCGAGGAAGGTGCGGGCCGTACCACTGCCGAGGTTGTAAATGCCCGAATTGCGCCGGTGGTGCATCAGAAACAGGCACACATCCAGCACATCCTTCACGTACACGAAGTCGCGCATCTGCCCCCCGTCGGTATAGTCGGGGTTGTGCGAGCGGAACAGCTTCATGCCGCCGGTTTGGCCAATCTGTTTGTGGGCGTGGAAAATAACCGACGCCATGCGGCCTTTATGGTATTCGTTGGGGCCGTAGACGTTGAAAAACTTCAAGCCCGCCCAGAAAAACGGTTTGCGCTCCTGCTGCAATGCCCAGATGTCGAACTCGTTTTTCGATTCCCCATAGGGATTCAGCGGCTTCAGTTGTGGCACCAGCGACTCGTTGTCGTCATAACCCAGCTCGCCCAGGCCATAGGTAGCGGCCGACGAGGCGTAGACCAGCGGAATCTGATACTCAACGCACTTCTCCCAGATCTGCTTCGAATACGCGACGTTCAGGTGGTCGAATACCGTATAGTCAAACTCAGTGGTGTCGGTGCGGGCCCCAATATGGAACAGAAATTCGACCTCCTGGTAATTGCGGTCGAGCCACTCGAAAAAGTGTTCACGGTCAACGTACTCCTGAATATGCTTGTTAGCAAGGTTCGGCTCTTTGTCAGGATTTGAAAAGTCGTCAACAGCAATAATGTAATTGAAATTTTCCTGGTTGAGCTTACTAATCAAACAGCTACCGATGAAACCGGCAGCCCCCGTAACAATGATCATAAACAGTTTTCGTTAGACGTCTTACCGGTAACAGCGAGGATGATAGGGCTATCGAATACAAAAAAGCGGATGTAAAGGTACAGGCTTTGTTTGTACTAAACCATACCGTATTTATAGATTAAATTGAACTATTCCAACTCAGAGCAACCAATTATTGCTTTTTATATAACTAATCACTTGTTAACCGGACTGGCAAATCGCTTTAACTCCGGGTTTATCGATCGCCTATTTTCTTAGACAATCCTGTTTTGCCAAGGCTTATCCTTGCTGCTTCTTGATTGCATTTTACCGTTACAGCGCAAAACACGTACCTTTGCGGCCTCAATGTCTCGGCGTTGTCTGGTAACCGCCGTTAACTAACCAGACCCAATGGTTTATATTAGTCGTAAAGAACATTTCAACGCCGCCCACCGGCTGTACAACCCCAACTGGTCCGACGAGCGTAATAAAGAAGTTTTTGGGCCCTGCGCCAACCACAACTGGCACGGCCACAACTTCGAACTGATTGTGACGGTCAAAGGCGAGCTGGACCCCGACACGGGTTTTGTCATCGACCTGAAGGTGCTGGGCGATGTGATCAAACGCGAGATTATCGAGCAGCTGGATCACAAAAATATCAATCTAGACGTGCCCTTCATGCAGGGTAAAATGGCGAGCTGCGAAGTGCTGGTGATGGAAATCTGGAAGATTCTGGAAGCGGCGCTACAACCCCTCACCGAAGCCCGGCTCTACCAGATCCGCCTCATCGAAACCCCCAAGAATTTTGTGGATTATTATGGGGAGTGAATTGACAATATAATGTACCGCAGCGGCGGGCCGTGATGTATAATGTACAATGACTCCAGAGAGGCAGGTACGTTAGGCTACTCTACCCTTGTACATTATACATCACGGCCCGCCGCTGCGATACATTATACATTACCATGACCTACTATCTTATTGCCGGCGAGCGGTCGGGCGATCTGCACGGGGCGAACCTCATCCGGGCTATTCGGCAGCACGACGAGGCGGCGCAGGTACGTGCCTGGGGCGGCGAGCAGATGGAAGCCGCCGGAGCCACGCTCGTGCGACATTACCGCGATCTGGCCTTTATGGGTTTCTGGGAGGTGGCCAAAAACCTGGGCACCATCCGCCGCCTGCTGCGCGAGTGCCAGGCCGATGTGCTCGCCAATCGTCCCGACGCCCTCATCCTGATCGACTACGCCGGTTTCAACCTCAGGATGGCCAAATGGGCCAAAAAGCACGGCATTCGGGTCTACTATTACATCTCACCCAAAGTGTGGGCCTGGAATCAGCGCCGCGCTCTGGCGATCAAAGCCAACGTCGACCGGCTGTTTGTTATTCTGCCGTTTGAGAAAACGTTTTTCAACAAGTACGATTACCCGGTTGAGTTTGTCGGCAATCCGCTGCTCGATGCGCTCGCCCAGCATCAGCCCGATCCGCAGTTTCTAAGCAGGCTGGGTACGTCGACACGGCCTATTGTGGCGTTACTCCCCGGCAGCCGCCGACAGGAAATCACGGCCATGCTGCCGATTATGCTCGCCACAGCCAAGCAGTTTCCCGATTATGAGTTTGTGGTGGGCACGGTGAGCAACCTGCCCACCGACCTTTACGACGAGATGCTGGCCAATTACCCGCAGGTCAAGCGTGTGGCCGATTCGGCCTACGACCTGCTGAAACAGTCGGTGGCGGCGCTGGTGACCTCAGGGACGGCTACGCTCGAAACGGCGCTGCTCAACGTGCCGCAGGTGGTTTGCTACAAAACGTCGTGGCTCAGTTATGCGATTGCCAAACGGCTGATTGCGGTTCCCTACATTTCGCTGGTCAACCTCATCGTCGATCGACCGCTGGTTACCGAGTTGATTCAGGACGAACTCAACCCCACCCGGGCTGCACACGAATTAAGTGCGATTTTGCCAACGGGCAAGGGCCGCGCCGCTATGCTAGCCGGTTACGCAACGTTGCAGCAGCTTATGGGCGATCCGGGGGCTTCTGAGCGCACCGGCGCCGCGATCGTGGAAGATCTTAAAGGATCAGTTTAACGTCCAAGGTCCAATGTTCAACGGGGCTGTCGCGCTAGTAGTACACCTGCGACAGCCCCGTTGAGCATTGGACCTTGGACGTTGAACTTTGAGCATCAGCCCCCTATTTTCCCTCCGGTATGATACCCGTTTTCATCCAGTTGGTCAGCCACGTTTTGTGGGGTGGTGCCAGTTGGGCGAAGAACTGATAGAAGGGCAGCATGTCGCGCTGGAAATCGCCGGTCATGTACATGGGTTCGCTCAAGACGATGCGCTTGCGCGTCCAGTCGAAACCAACGAGAATGAGCGGGACATTGGCCTTGAGGGCCATGTAATAAAAACCGGTTTTGAGCTTGCTGACGTCACTGCGGGTGCCTTCGGGCGTGATACAGACGTGCAGCACGGAATGCCGGTTGAACGTATCGGCGACAGCATCGACCAGGTTATTGGTCTTGTCGCGATAAACGGGCGTACCGCCCAATGCTTTGAAGAGCCACCCGGCATACCAGGTAAAGAGCGAACTTTTGGCCAGATAGCCTATGTAAATATCCAGCTCGTGCCGGATCCACAAACCCAGCGGAAAATCCCAGTTGGTTGAATGTGGAGCCACGACCCATAACGCCTTGGGTACGTTGGGACGTGGCCCTACAAGTGCCCAGCCCAGCGCGTGATACAGCCGGGTTAAAAACGCACCGAGCATCGAGGTTCGAGTGTTAGTAGTTACGCTCTTTGCTTACGAGCCAACGACCGGTGATGAACGAGGCAATCAGCAATACGGCGTAAAAAATAAGAGTCCCGATGGTCGAAATGGTATCGTGTGTCATGATATCAGTGAAAGTTGGCGCAAAGATAAGGGGAATAGGGGTTCAACGTTAAATGTCCAAGGTTCAAAGTTGCTTGCCCGAATTTCCATTATGGTGGACAAATGCAACGTTGAACCTTGGACATCTACCGTTGAACCTCACTACTGCCCTACAATGCCCAGGTGTTTTTGGAGCAGAGCTTCGTATTTCTGGGCCTGTTGGGTCTGTTTGGCTTCCTTATAGGCCTCGGCCAGTACTTGCAGCCCATACAGATCGGCATTGGTATCGGCGACGGTATGTCCCGTTTGTTCGTAATACGTCAGATTCTCGTCGGCGCGGCGGCTCATGGTATCAGCAATCTCGGCGGCGCGCTTGGTCTCACCAATTTCAAGTAGCAGCCGGACATAGGTAGCCGATACCTGATCGTATGGTATTGCCTTATCAGGAATGACCGTCAGGCTCCGCTCGAGCGCCTGTTTCGCCTGCTGGGTACGTCCTTCACGTTGCAATTGATCGGCCAGGCGGAAGAACGCAATCCGGGCCGAAATCACCGGCGACCCCTTGTAGGTTTCGTCGTAATACACCTTGGGGTTGTTCATCTCACGCCACGCCATTTTGTTCATCATGTTGTTGTACATGACGTCGGTGTTCACGTAGCCGTCCTGCGCGCCCGGAATCGACACGGGCATCAGGCGGTAGGCGTAACCTTCCAGCTGCATGTGATCGCGCAGGTTGAGGTAGCTTTCGCCACCCAGCGTTGCCGAGAAATAGATGGGCCGCTGCCAGTTGTTGGTAGCAATGATATCAAGCATGATCAGGTCGGGCTTGTACAGGTTGCGCTCGCCAACCGTCCATTGCAACGTATCCTTCACGTAGGGGCGCAGATCGGCCGGCACAAATTTGGCCTTATCGACCGCCGCCTTATCGACCGACAGGAACAGCGTCGACGACGGTAGCGTATTGGCCATCTCGCCCGTCGTCAGCGGCACCTGAATGGCGGGGCTGTTCTGTTTGATCAGGTTGATGTACTGCTTCAGGTCGATCCCGCTTTTCACCGACGGATTGGCGTAGTAGAGCACAATGTCGTTTTTGCCTTTATTGAACTGCTCCATATCCAGCGAAATGGGCAGGGCATCCGACTCGTAGGTCTTGCGCTTCATCTGCTGAATGTACCACTCCGTACCCAGCAGGCTGAGGTTACACACCCGCACGTCGCGCCGGAAACCCTCTACCTCCTGCACATACCAGAGCGGGAAGGTGTCGTTGTCGCCGCCGGTAAACAGGATGGCGTTGGGTGCGCACGAATTGAGCAGGTTTTTGGCGAAATCGACCGAGTGATAGCGGTTCGAGCGGTCGTGGTTATCCCAACTCTTGAAGCCCATCATCAGCGGAACCAGCAGGGCCAGGCCAGCCACCAGCCCATTTCGTGCGGCGGCATTTTTCACAAAATTCTTCAGCCCGTCGGCAATCGACATCACGCCGAAGCCCACCCAGATGGCGAAGAAATAGAACGAACCCACGTAGATGTAGTCACGCTCGCGGGGCTCTTCGGGCGGCGAATTGAGGAAGATTTGCAGGGCAATACCCGTGAAGAAAAAGAGCAGCAACACCACCAGGAAGTCGCCACCGCGCCGGAACGCCTGGAACACAATCCCGAGCAGGGCCAATAGCAGCGGCAGCATGTAGAAATTATCGCGGCCTTTGTTGGTCTGAAGCTGTTCGGGCAGGTTGCGGCTGCTTGAGAAGGGCGTCAGGTAGTGGGCACCTTCCACGTCGCTTTCACGCCCGGCGAAGTTCCACATCAGGTACCGCGCCCACATGTGGCCAAGCTGATAGCTGAAGAAGAATTTCAGGTTATCGCCCATGCTTGGCTTCTGTCCTTCGGCCAGACCCAGCTGCTGCCGGTACAGCTGAGGGTGACGCCCCTGCGTGCTCCACACACGCGGAAACAGCATCTGATCGCCTTTGTCGTAGGTATAAACGGGCTTGTAATCGAAAATTTCGTAGCCCGTTTTGGTCTTCATGTACACCGGTTCCAGCTTGCTCTTGTCGGTTTCCTGCCCGGTAGGTTCAGCCGTAAAGATGGGCCCGTAGCTCAGCGACCGGCTGCCATACTGCTCCCGTTTCAGATAGGAGATAAAGTTGAGCGCATCGCTGGGGTCGTTTTCATTAATGGGCGGGTTGTAGTTCGACCGCACCAATACCTGAATAAACGACGCATAACCGATCAGCACGAAGGCGAAGGCCAGCAGCCCCGTGTGCAGTGCCACGTTGCGTTTACGGGCCGACCACAGGATGAGGTAGATTAGTGCACCGAAGAACAGGACCACAAAGGCGATAACCCCCGTGTTGAAGGGCAGCCCCAGGGTGTTAACGGCAAAACGTTCGATGGCAAAACCCGAGCTCGGCAAGCCGGGAATCACACCCGCGTTGATCACCCCGAGGAACGCCATCCCGATGCTGAACGCCATCACGACACCCCAGAGCGTGGGTTTGGTGTAGCGCGTAGCCGGGGCAAGCCGCAGTACCATAATATAGGCACCCACCAACACCGCCATGTAGATGGTCCGCCAGATCACGTCTTCGAGCAGCAGCAGCCCCAGCATGAGCATCACGCCCAGCAGCAGCGTCGCCAGCAGGTCGCGCGGCGACAGGCGGTTATAATGCTTGTAGTAGAACAGCAGCGCCAGCGCGGGCAGGGTCACGAGGTTCAGCAAGTGAACACCGATCGACAGGCCGGTGAGGTAGGCAATGAGCAACAGCCAGCGGTTGGCCATGGCTTCGTTTTCGATCCGCTCCCACCGCAGCGCCGCCCAGACGACGATAGCTGTGAAGAACGACGACAGCCCGTACACTTCGGCTTCAACCGCCGAGAACCAGAACGTATCGGAGAAGGTATACACCAGCGCCCCAACGGCCCCCGACCCAACGATCAGCAGTTTGTCGGCCAGTGAGTAATTGGGTTCAGCGGCGTTGATGTGTTCAGCCACAGCCAACGTACCTGACGGCACCATGGCTTTCTGAATCAGCAGCGTGATGGTCCAGTACAGAAACAGAATCGTACCGGCGCTCGATAGCACCGACACCATGTTTACCCAGTACGCCACCTTGGTCACGTCGCCGCCCGACAGGAACGAAAACAGCCGTCCCAGTAGTAGGAAGAAAGGGGCACCGGGGGGGTGCGGCACCTGAAGTTTATAGGCACAGGCAATGAATTCGCCACAATCCCAGAAGCTGGCTGTTCGTTCGACAGTCAGCGCGTAGGTGATCAGCGCGATGCCAAACAGTACCCAGCCTGTGAGGTTATTCAGGCGTTTGTAGGAAAGCATATTGTGTAGGTGTTAATGTCAGTCGGGGCCAAAAATAGCGAAAACAGCGGCGGGCAGGCTGTTAATTAATGTGAAAGCTTCGGTGAAAGCTTCGCTAATAGCTTCGGTAAACGCCATACCGAATCGGCCCCGACAGGCCCCGGCAACGTACCCAATAACGCGTTCATCCCGACTGTGCCAGGCGTCCATTCCCTAGTCTGCTGTTCACAAACGGCTTCTCCAGAGACAATATGCCTACCTTTGCCAGCCTAACTCTGCTCGCTCGTATGAACGCCTCCAGGCTCCTGACTTTTCTGCTGACTACCCTTTGTCTGTCGACCTCCCTGGCCCAAACAACGCCCGGCAGCCCGTCGGCCAAAGCGACAACGTACACCAATCCCTTGCCGGTGCAATTCGGTGACCCTTACGTTTTACACAGCCGGGGTACCTATTACATGTATGGCACAGGCGGCGGAGCCCAACGTGGGTTTGCCGCTTATTCGTCTACCGATATGGTGCACTGGAAATCAGAAGGTCAGGTCTATTTCCACGATAACAAAAATGGCTGGAGCGATCCCAAGGCGAAGTGGGACGGAGCATACTGGGCGCCCGAGGTGTATGAGATGAAGGGTAAATTTTACCTCTTTTACAGTGCCCAATGGAAAGAGAACCCCACCCATGAAGTGGAAAACTTCCGCATCGGCGTGGCCGTTGCCGACAAGCCGACCGGCCCGTTTGTCGACCTGACAACCAAACCGCTGTTTGATCCCGGTTACCCCGTCATTGATGCCAATGTCTTCATGGATAGCAACGGCAAAGCCTACCTCTATTATTCGCGTTGTTGCTATAAACATGCCGTTGCCAGTGAGGTCGCTCAGTTGGCCCGCCAGAAAGGCTGGTTCAACGAAATTGAGGAAAGCTGGGTGTATGGCGTTGAGTTGAAACCCGATTTTTCGGGCGTCATTGGCAAGCCGGTGCTGTTGCTACGCCCACCCGTTACGCTCCGCGATAAGCAGGCCAGTTGGGAAAGTCGGTCGGTGACAGCCCGCGAAGTAAACCGGCGCTGGACGGAGGGCTCGGTAACCTTCAAAAAAGGCAACCTGTACTACATGATGTACTCGGCCAATCACTTTGGGGGGCAGTACTATGCCATCGGATACGCTACCGCAACGTCCCCCCTAGGCCCCTATACGAAGGCGGCCAACAACCCCATCCTGGAAAAAAACAGCGATAAAGGCGGCTCGGTAACCGGCACGGGCCACAACAGCATTGCCTATTCGCCAGATGGCAACGAGATGTTCTGCGTTTACCATGGCCGAACCGCCAAAACAGGCGACGAGCGGGTCGTGTTCATCGACCGTATGACAGTAAAAAACGGTCGAATCACGATAGCGGGACCGACCACCTCGCCCCAAAAGCTACCTTCAGGCGTAGTGCCTCCCGTGGAGGCGCGTTGAGTGGCTGATGCAACGCCAGGCAGTAACGTACCTGAGCTTGCCCCTTCTGTTCGTAAACAGGCCTAGGGGCTTGCCAGCTGCATCAGTACGCCGCAGACGTAGCCCATGTACGTACCCACGGCGTATCCCAGAATAGCCATCAGCACCCCCACGGGAGCCAGCGCCGGGTGGAACGCCGCCGCCACGATCGGGGCTGTAGCCGGGCCACCGATACAGGCCTGACTCCCCACCGCCAGAAAGAAATACGGCGCTCGAATCAGTCGGCTGAAACCGATCATCAGCAGCACGTGGAAGGCCATCCAGACCACGCCCACCACCAGCAGCCCTGGCTGATCGGCAATGGCCAAAATGTTCATTTTCAAGCCGATCGTCGCGATCATCAGGTACAGCAGCACCGTCGCAACCGACGATGCCCCCGCCCCTTCCAGCTGGCGCAGCCGCGTAAACGACGCGCCTACACCCAGCGCCGTAGCGAGCCCCACGAGCCAGAAGAACGACGTACCCAGACTGAAGCGCGTCAGCAGGGGTGAGTGCGTCGTAATGTACGCAGCCAGTGGATCGGCGATGGCGGTGGCGGCGGCTGTGCAGCCAAAACCAACCGCCAGCAATTGCACCAGATCAGTAGCCGTCGGGATGCGCCGGATGGCGTTGGCCTGCTGCTCGACGCGCTGCCGCACCGCGTCGACCGCCGAGGCATCGGCCCGCAGCCAACGGTCGATCCGGGCCGAGCGGGCAGCCCCGTACAGCAACGTACCCAGCCAGATGTTGGCCACGAATACGTCGACCGTAACGATGGCCGAAAACAGGGCGTCGCTGGGCTGAAATACTTCTTTGAGTGCCGTCTGGTTGGCACCGCCGCCAATCCAGGTACCCGCCAGCGTAGCCAGCCCGCGCCAGACGGCATCGGGTCCGGCCCCACCCACCAGCGACGGGGCTACGTGCGCCAGCAGCCAGACGGCCAGCGGCCCGCCCAGCATGATACTAACGCCCGACGCCGCGAACATCAGCACCGCCTTACCCCCCAGTCGCCGAAATGCCCGCACGTCGACGCCCAGCGTAAAGAGCACCAGGCTACATGGCAGCAAAAGCCGCGACACCACGCCGTAAAGCGCATCGACAGCGGCCTGATCCACGAGTTTAGCCGTGGTGAGCAGCGAGGGCAGAAAATAACAGAGGAGCGTGGTGGGCACTATCTCATAAAAGCGCCGCCAGAACGGATGGGAACTACTGGCCGACGTCAGTACCGCCGCGATGATCAGAAAGAGAACGCCAAGAAGAACGGTAGGCATCGGAACAAATCTGGAAAGTTTGTCAGGAAAAGGAGTCCAACGTCTGGGAAGCCAAACCGGTGTTTGTCTCAGTTGGCAATACTAAACAGACTTTCCAGACTTTGAGCTATCGACCTAAAATGTCTTTCCAGACTCAGGACAGGCTTTTCAGACTGTCCTGAAATAAACAACGCCGGCCTCAACTTGAGCCGGCGTGTCGTAATTACACTTCATCAACAAACTAAAAACCAAAATGCTGTAGGAGGGGGACTCGAACCACCCACGGTGCAGTTAGCTACAGTACAACTCTGGTGGTCAACCCCAGTCGCTCCGAAGAGCGGCATTATGCTGCGTTTATCCTTTATCACCACCCCCGAGACAGGAGGGCACGTCTGCCAATTTCGACACCCTACAATGAAAAGAGAACGAATCAGGTTGGTTCGCTGGGCTGTCTCATCTGCCCGATCAACTTGACATGACAAAGTTAAGCACGCGGAACCATATTTTGCAAGTATTCTATAAAAATAACCTAAAATTTACGATTAACTCAAAAATCGCATAACTTCGTTATCATAAATGCAAAACTGACATGGAAAAAGCGGTCAAAAATTTTGAAATTGACAATGTCGACCTAAAAATCCTAAGTTTATTGATGCAAGATGCCACCATGGCTTATACCGAAATCGGTAAACGCATCTTCGTATCGGGCGGTACGGTGCACGTCCGGATGAAGAAAATGGAGGAAATGGGCATTGTGAAAGGTTCACAACTTATCATCGATCACACCAAGCTGGGCTGGGACATCAGCGCCTTTCTGGGCATTTACCTCGACAAGAGTTCACTCTACGCCGAAGTCGCCCTTGAACTGATGAAAATTCCGGAGGTGGTCAACATCCACTATACCACGGGCATCTACAGCATTTTTGCCAAGATCGTCTGCCGCGACACGCTGCACCTGCGCGAAGTCTTGCACGACAAGATTCAGAAAGTGCAGGGCATTCAGCGCACCGAAACCTTCATTTCGCTCGAAGAAAGCGTAAACCGGCCCGTGCCGTTTACGGAAGGGCAGGAAGTTGGCGACGAATAACGGGCAATTTGGGCGTTTATGGCGGAACCCTATTCGCCCATTGCGCGCTTATCCTGTCAATGACTTCTCTTACGCATATCCCCGTCGGCGGTACCGGCGTGCACTACGAAATTTTCGTCCGCGCCTTCTGCGACAGTAACCACGACGGTATCGGCGACCTCAACGGCGTCACCAGCAAACTCGACTATTTGCAGGATCTTGGTATCAAAGCCATTTGGCTGATGCCCATCAATACCTCAGGTACGTACCATAAATACGACGTTACCGACTACTACGGCATTGACCCGGACTATGGCACGCTCGCCGATTTCCGGCGGCTCATCGACGAAGCCCACAACCGGGGTATTGCCGTACTGATGGATCTTGTCATTCACCACACGAGCCTGCAACACCACTGGTTTCAGGAAGCCTGTAAAGGGCCGGACAACCCCTACCGGCATTTTTACAAGTGGCTCACACCCGCCGAAATCAAGCGGCGCAACCTCGCCACCCGCGATATTACCGCCGACTCCGACGAACGGAATCCCTGGCACTACCCGCCAACCGCCGACAAGGCCGCCCGCCACAACCCCAACACCGAGCAGTATTATGGCATGTTCTGGAGCGGGATGCCCGACCTGAACTTCGATCATCAACCCATGCGCGAGGAGATTTACAAGATCGCTCGTTATTGGCTGGCCGAGGTCGGCGTGGATGGGTTCCGGCTCGATGCGGCCCGCCACCTCTACCGCGAAACCGAAGAACCCAAAAACCATCAGTTCTGGGAAGAATTTGGGCAGGTGGTGCAACAGGCCAAACCCGGCGCGCATCTGGTGGGTGAGGTCTGGACCCGCCCCGCCCGTGTAGCCCCCTACTTTCGGGGATTACAGGCCAACTTCAACTTTGATCTGGCGCTTGAACTGATCGACGTGATTCGGCGGGGCGACGATCTGGGCGACGTGATTGCTTTTCTGCACGATGTACAATCGGCCTATGGCTCGGTTAATCCGGAGTTTATCGACGGGCTGATTCTCTCCAACCACGATCAGAACCGCATCGGCAGTATGCTTGGCGGCGACGTGAACAAGCTGACAGTAGCGGCCAACCTGCTGCTAACGCTCCCCGGCAATCCATACCTCTACTATGGCGAAGAACTGGGCATGCTCGGCATGAAACCCGACGAGTTTATCCGCGAGCCGTTTCTCTGGAATGTTGGTAAACACGACCCCGACCGTGCCCGGTGGATGGAGCTTGCCCCGTTCAAGCGGGGTGCCCGCTACTCGACTAGCCGCACCGTTCGGCCACTGGCGCAGCAGCAAACCGACCCTAACTCGCTGTTCAGCCATTATAAACGCCTGATTGCCTTCCGCAACAGCCACCCCGTGCTGAACGACAACCGCAGCCGCCTGTCGTTCACAGGCATTCGCCAGAAGGGCATCGTCGCCTTCGGGCGCACTAACGACGCGGGCGAGGTCTGGACCGTGCACAACGTATCTGATAGGTCGGTCGAGGTAATGCTGCCCCCAGAAAGCAACGTACCTGGCCAGCTCGTGTTTGCCACGAAACCAGACGGAACGTACCTGACCGACGGTAAACTGACATTACCCGCCCATTCGATGACGGTGTTGACGTAATTCAATTCGTAGAAACCGCAGCGGCGGACCGCGCATTCCCATGCGTTTCCCGGGCGTCAGCAATCGATTTATACCGGGTTCTCAGCGATGTCGTTTGTTGCTGACGCCCGCGAGACGCAAGGGATTGCGTCTCTACGCTTATCTTTGGCAAATCGTTCGCCATGCCGCAACTCAGTACGCGCCACCTACTCGGCACTAAAGACCTGACGGAGACCGAC
This sequence comes from Fibrella musci, assembly GCF_041321105.1. Lineage (NCBI taxonomy): Bacteria > Pseudomonadati > Bacteroidota > Cytophagia > Cytophagales > Spirosomataceae > Fibrella > Fibrella musci. The sequence continues at coordinate 669,449 of NZ_JBGGWD010000001.1, forward strand.
ATCCAGCTGATTCTGGAAACGGCTACCCAGTTTAAGGACGTCATCAACCGCCCCATCAAGAAGGTCCCTTCGCTACGCGACGTGACCATCGCCAACGTTTTTTTCGAGAATTCGACCCGCACCCGCCTGTCGTTTGAACTGGCGGAGAAGCGTCTTTCGGCCGACGTTGTCAATTTTTCGGCCTCGGGCAGCTCGGTCAAGAAAGGAGAAACGCTGCTCGATACCGTCAACAACATTCTCGCCATGAAGGTCGACATGATCGTGATGCGCCACAGTAGCCCCGGCGCACCGCATTACCTGTCGAGCCGGATACCGGCAAACGTCGTCAACGCGGGCGACGGCACCCACGAGCACCCCACGCAAGCCCTGCTCGACTCGTTTTCAATGCGCGAAAAGCTGGGCGATCTGGCGGGCAAACGCGTGGCGATCATCGGCGACATCACCCACTCGCGGGTGGCTCTGTCCAACATTTTCTGTTTGCAAAAGCAGGGGGCCGACGTTATGGTTTGCGGCCCTACGACGCTCATTCCCAAGTACATGTCATCGCTCGGGGTACGTATCGGACACGACGTACGCGAAGCCCTTGCCTGGTGCGATGTCGCCAACGTGCTGCGCATTCAGCTGGAACGGCAACAGATTAAGTACTTCCCCTCGCTGCGGGAATATTCCCTCTATTACGGCATTAGCCGGCAGATGCTCGACGAACTCGACCGGCCCATCGTATTGATGCACCCCGGCCCCATCAACCGGGGCGTCGAACTTACCTCCGACGCCGCCGATTCGCCCCACAGCATCATCCTCGATCAGGTAGAAAACGGCGTCGCCGTTCGGATGGCGGTGCTGTATTTGCTGGCCCAGGAACGGTGATTATTGAGTTTTCTGTCCTCTGTCTTCAGTCTTCTGTTGGCTGACGCAAGAGTAAACCTGCGTCAGCCAACAGAAGACTGAAGACAGAGGACAGAAAACTCAGAACGTAAGTACTAAGGCTGTTTTTGCCAAGTCCAGAGCAGTGCCGTCCAGCCAATAGCCAGCACACCCAGCGCCAAGCCCGACCAAGGCACGGCTACCCAAGGCAGGTTCATGGCTGCGTGCAGGCAGGCCACCACCAGCACCGACCGGGTTCGCTCAGCCGCGTTGCCAAGGCCCCAGGCTCCCAGCACAAACCCCACGACGACCACCAGTGTGGGGGTGCGCGGCCCCAACACTGCCGACAGGTCAGGCATAAACGTGAAGTGCCAGCCGCACCAGAGTAGCGCCGTTAGTCCAACGCGTGCCCAGGCAGGTAGCGGCCGCAGGGCATCGTGCAGAAATCCCCGCCAGCCCATTTCCTCCACAAACCCGTACAGCAGACCCGATATTACTACCAACCCGCCAAACAGGTGCGGCTCCACACCCCGTTTGTTGGTTACGCCGAACGCAACGCCCAGCAGCAAAAGCAGCAATACAACCAGCAACGTTCGGCGGGGCCGGTCACCCAGAATCGTTACGGTATGGGCTACGGCGGGGAAAAGTTGACGGGTAAGTAACGCCGCCACGATGGGCCCCAGGCCGTAGGTAAAAATGGTTTGGTACGGCAGCAGCCCGGCCGTGGGGTTGGGTACGTGGCGCAGGGCGTACGATATCGTGCAGGCCAGCGTGTAGAAGCAGGCCACGGCGGTCCAGTTGACACGGACCTCGGCCGTTTTGGGATTAGTAAGCAGCGCGTGGTTCATCGGGCGATTGGTTTAGGGGTGAAGACCAGCGCAAAGGTGCCCGCTCACCCGCCCCCCAGCAAGGCACCGAGACAGTCCGCACGTACCTGGGATAAACCACCGCTGCCGGGACAAACAGGCCATATTTGGGACAAACGGAAAAGAATGTTTGCTTCGGTTTTAGGCCACTGATCACGCTGCGGCCAGGTCGGCCATGCGTTGATCAAAATTGGGTACGTAGGTACGCGATACAGGAATCTCGCGGTTTGAGCCACTCATCGTCAGTTGATAACCGCGGGCGTTGCCGGTGGTGTAGCTCACCGCCCGCAGATTGACAATAAAGGCGCGGTGGCAGCGAAAAAACTGCGGCTGATCGGCCAGGGCTGCCTCCACGTCTTTCAGCGTGCTGCGTAACACGGTTTTCTGCGGAAACATAAAGTTCAGCCAGTGCACCTCCACGTAATTACCCACCGACTCGACGTAGATCAGTTGGTTGGGCAGCAGGTTCAGGCGGTCTTTGCCCGATTCACTCGCCAATGAGATAGACCGGGGTAACACCGCTTCGGCGGGTGGTGCTGTAGGTACGTTGTGAAGCCGATCCAATTCACGATTAAGCGCCTCGGCCTGAGCCAGATTTCGTTTCAGCCGCCGTTGTTCGGCCAGCATAATACCCAGACTAACGGGAAAGAAACCGATCGCGGTCACGAGCAGATACATCATCAGGAAAGTGGGCGACGCCAGACCGAGCAGCGACAAAACGGCCTGATTGCCCATCGCCACAAACAACAGCACCAGCAACACGTGCCCAATGTGGCGTTTCACAGTCCAGCGCTCTTCGTCGTAATAAGCCGGGAAAAGAGCAGGCAACACCACGTTGGCCGCCAATGAGCTGAGGCCACAACCCGCCGCCAACGTACCCAGCACCAGCCAGCGGGGGTAGCTGCCGCTGTTGCCGCCCATAAATAAAAACAGGAAAACGAACACGTAGAGGACCGCCTGCGCCGACAGTTTGGCCTGATGGCGCAACGAAAAATCCTCCGAAAGAGGCCGATTCAAAAAGGCCTGTACCGATTGAAGCATAGCCGTAAAAATAGCAGCGACCGCCAGCACCTGTCAGCATTTCAGTGGCTATTGACTACTATTTTTGTCATTATGTTGACCCCCTCCTATCGTACTCCGACCCTCTTCCTCGACCAACCGCAACTGATTGCCGCCGAAAGCACCCGTCATCAGGGCGTTAGTCAGCCACCCTATACGACAAATAACCTGGGCATCAACACCGACGACGTACCTGAGCACGTGACCGAAAACCGGCGGCGCTGGCTGGCGCAGTGGGGACATTCCGAAAGCTCGCTGGCCTCGTCGTATCAGGTACACGGCACCGAGGTATTTGTGGCAACGGAGGCTATCCGCACCACTGGATACGATGCCCTTGTCACCAACGTACCTGGCCTGCTCGTGGGGGTTACCGTCGCCGACTGCACGCCCATTCTGGTGTATGATCGGCGGAACCGGGCCGTGGCCGCTATTCATGCGGGCTGGCGCGGCACCGTCGGTGGGATCGTGACCAACGCCCTGCAAACCATGCAGCGAGAATATGGTACGGAGCCCGCTGACTGTCTCGCCTACGTGGGTACGTGCATCGATGCGGCTAATTTCGAGGTGGGGCCAGACGTGGCCGCGCAATTTGCCGAGCACCGGAAACAACTCGACCCCGCTACGGGCAAAGCCCTGGTTGATCTCAAACAGGCCAATGCCGATCAGCTCCGCGCCTTCGGCCTGACCGACGCCCAGATCGACATCTCGACTTACTCAACCATTATCCACAACACCGACTATTTCTCGCACCGTCTCGAGCGTGGCCTCACCGGCCGGATGCTGGCCATTATTGGTGTGCGCTAATTCCTACGCCTATGCTTAAACAACTACTCGTTACGTTTCTTTTCTTCTCGTTTGCCGCCGCCGCGCAGGATCAGCCTATTTTTCAGCCCGATTCGGTGAAGCGGGTGGTGGTAGCGACGCCTATTCAAAGTCAGCTCCGGGTGGATGGCCGGCTCGACGAAGCCGCCTGGCAGCAGGCTGTGCCCGCCAATCGGTTTACGATGATCGAACCCGTGCAGCGTGACCGGGCCAACCACGACACCGACATCCGCCTGCTCTTCAACCAGCAATACCTGTACATCGGTGCGTTCTGCCGCGATTCGCTGGGCCGGCGGAGTATCCGGGCCACCGACCTGCGCCGCGACTTCAGCTTCCGCTCGCACGATTACATCGGCATATCGATCGACGGTTTCAACGACCGGCGCAATGCCATGACGTTTATGGCGAACCCCTACGGCACACAGCGCGACCTGCTCTCGTTCGACGACCTGCTATACGACACCGACTGGGACGGGCTCTGGCGCGTCAGGACCACCCGCACCGATTCGGGCTGGGTGGCCGAAATTGCCATTCCCTGGCAAACGTTGCGTTACCGAGGCAGCCAGGATTCGACGCACACGTGGGGCATCAATTTTTTCCGTAACCGCCGCATGACCAACGAGGTATCGGGCTGGTCGCGGTATCCGCGTTCGTTCAGTGCACTCCGGATGGACTACGCCGGGCGTGTTACGGGCCTGCAACCGCCCCCACCCCGTGCCAACATCCGGGTACAGCCCTACGTGCTCGTTTCGAGCGATCGATACAACGGAACCGACGTGGGGAACCGGCGTGATGAGGCCGTGAAGCTGGGCGGCGAACTCAAGTGGGCCATCAACCCCAATACCGTACTGGACCTGACGGCCAACACCGACTTTGCGCAGGCCGACGCCGACCGGCAGGTCAACAACGTGACGCGCTTCTCGGTCTTTTTCCCCGAACGACGACAGTTTTTTCTCGAAAACGCCAGTCTCTTCGGTCCAAATCTGTCGCCTTACGAAGATTTTTCGGGGGGATCAATGCGCATCCAGCCTTTTTTCAGCCGCCGCATTGGCCTCGACAATGCCGGTAACCCAATCCCCATCGATGCGGGGGCACGGCTCGTACACCGGTCGTTGACAACCAACTATGGGGCGCTACTGATGCGGCAGCGGGGCGTTGGCAACAGCCCCACGACCACCTTTGCCGTGGGCCGGTTTTCGCAGAATATTGGTCCGCAGAGCCGCCTTGGTGCCTTGGTGACCCTGCGCGACGAAAGCCAGCTTGTCGACTCGCTGGGCCGGGTCGGTCAGCCCGGTCGCACCAACTGGGTCGGGGCTATCGACGGCTTTTTCCGGCTCTCGGAGAGCCAGTCGATCAGCAGCATGCTGATGCGCTCAGGTACGTCGGTGGCTAACGTACCTGGAGCCGCGTCCATGGCGGGTGATCAGGGGTTTGCTGGGTACGTTCAGTATCTGTTGCAAACGAACCAGTGGAAATTCTGGTGGACGGAATCGGTCGTTACGGCGAGTTTCAACCCCGGCGTTGGGTTTGTGTCGCGCAGCGACGTGGTCGCCACCACGCCCGGCGTTTTCTGGCTGAGCCGGGGTAAATGGCTGCCCTTCCGCAAGGTTATCCGCGCGTTTGAGCCAGGCTTTATGCCGGAGTTTTACCATTCCATCACCACCGGGCGGCTGGTGGAACGGCAGCTGAACCTCAATCCTTTCTGGCTCAACCTGCAAAGTGGCGGCTTCTTCGGCCTGTTTCTGAACCCGACCTACCAGTTTCTGGCAGAAGGGTTCGATCCGCTGGGCGTGCGCATTGCGCCGGGCGAATACAGCTACACCCGCTACGCGGCCTGGCTGGCCAGCGATCCGTCGCGCAGGCTGTCCTACACGCTGAACTACGAAATGGGCGGTTATTACAACGGCAACCTCGCCACCACCGACCTGACCGTGCGTTACGCTCCCCTCCCCCACGTGTCACTGACCGGCCGGTACATTGGCAACCAGTTCAGCGAGGTCGGCGAAAATCGTGAAAGTCCGTCGGTCAAACTGTACAGCATCGAAGGTCGGTTTGCGCTTAACCCGCGCCTGCAACTGATTGGTTTTTACCAGTACAACACCGACCTGAACCGCGATGCCTACAACATTCGCCTGTCATGGGAGTACCAGCCGCTGTCGTTTCTGTATCTGGTGTTCAATCAGCGCGCCTATACCAGCACAGTGCGGCAGCAGGAGTTTCGGCAGCAGGAGCAGCATTTGATTGGTAAACTGAGCTACCTGAAACAGTTTTAAAAACAGTTGTCGCTCATTCGTCATTAGGTAAGCAGGCGTTGCTTTTCCCCTCGTCTCGCTGCTTACTGATGACTGACACGACCCAAACACGCGATGAAACGCTGGTAGCCCTCCGGCCTGCGGTGGCTACCGAACCGATTACCAGCAACCCGGCCGAAGCCTTTCAGAACGACACCTTACGCCCGATTCTGAAACTACAGAATGAACTGTTGCTTGGGCTGTTCCGCGATTACCTGACCAAGCGGAAACAACTTGGCCTTGAAGGGCGGTTTGCCAAACTACCCCGCCCCGAACAGGAGGCCTACATAGACCACAGCATCCGTACCGATCAGAAATTCAAAAACTTATTGGTGGGCGTGGTTATTGGCCAGTTTACGACGGGGGAATGGACCGCCTTCCGCATCGACGAAGCCGAGTTGACCCGCCGGCTGGTTGACCTGATTGTACAGCGTTTGTGCAGCCAAATTGACCTGATGTTGCACTAACAAATGAAGCCATTCCTTAACTCACGAAAACAAAGTTGTAGGTCGGCTGTTCTTAAGATGTTTTTAACAGAACAACAAATCAACCTTAAACTGTAGAGCTATCATGGGTATCCTGACCTCAATCCTTGTTGGTGCCATCGCCGGTTGGCTGGCCGATCTCGTTTTCAAGCGTTTCTCGTTCTCACTGCTCGTTGAAATTCTGCTGGGTATCGCCGGTGGTATTGTTGGCGGCTGGGTATTTGGCCGCTCAACTGGTTTCCTCGATGCCGTGTTGACGTCGTTTGTTGGTGCCGTGGTTATTCTCGGCATTGCCGCTCTCATTAAGGGTAGCACTCGTAGAGCCTAACATAAGTTGACTGGCCAACGTAGACTGACGTAAGATGAGAATGCGTCAGCCGTTGGCCAGTCAACCACTCTCTTCAATCCACAACCAATACAATGCCTTCGACCCGGCGGATGGTAGTTCCTTCGCCGGGTCGATGCGTTTTACCCGTTTCGGTGCGGGCCGACCACTCGGTGCCGCGATACTGTACCCGCCCCAGCCCCTGCGGCGGAATGGTTTGCGTAACGGTGACCCGGTCGCCAATAAATTCGACGTATTCGTTTTGCTTCGATCCAGCAAATAAGCCCCTGAGCCGCTGCCGGAAGACCACCATCGCCCCGACTGACACCAGCGCAAACACCAGTAGCTGGCTATCGATCCCACTAGTTACCGCCAAGCCCGTCAGCATGGCAACCAACGCAGCGCCCACGCTGAAAAAGGCGAAAACGAAGCTATTGTTCACCACTTCGGCGATCAGCAGGATGGCCGCCAGCGTGGCCCAGGCCAGCGCCGGATGCATGGTCAGAAACGTGCTCATGAGTTGATCAGGGTAGTTTGGTATAGATGAAAGTACAGCCTTCGCATTTAGTAAACCTATACTTTCCCGATCAGCGGCCACCAGACGGGGCAAGCGGCCGGAAGCCGTGACTGGACTCTGTTTTGGTTTTTCTGAGTAAATTCGGGCTTACCTCGAATTGTATCGTAAACCAAAACCGCTCAGTCCATGTCGCTCTCGACCCGTCTGCAATTATCGGCCATGATGTTTCTCCAGTTTTTCATGTGGGGAGCCTGGTATGGCCAAGTTACCAAATACATGGAAAAGAGTATGGGCGCTACGGGAGTGCAGCAGGGCGCCGCCTTCGCCACCTTCTCGCTGGCCATGCTGGCCGCGCCCTTTTTCGTGGGTATGATCGCCGACCGCTACTTTGCGGCGCAGCGGGTGCTGGGTATTCTGAATCTGCTGGGCGCGGCGGTGCTCTACTGGCTCACGGGCGTCAACGACCCCGATCAGTTTTTCTGGGTGCTGCTGGTGTACTGCCTCACCTTCGCTCCCACGCTGGCCCTGACCTCGTCGATTGCGATGCAGCAAATGCGCAGCCCCGAAAAAGAATTTCCCGGCATCCGGGTACTGGGCACCATCGCCTGGATCGTGGTGACCAACATCGTCGGCTACTACGGCATCGGCGATAAAGTGACGATCTTCAACCTGTCGATGTATGCGGCGCTGGCGCTGGGCGTTTTCTCATTCTTCCTGCCCAACACGCCCCCCAAGGCATCCGCAGGTACGTCGTTGGGGCAGATTCTGGGTCTCGACGCCTTCCAGCTCTTCAAAGATCGCTCGTTTGCCATTTTCTTTATTTCGTCGGTGCTGATCTGCATTCCGCTGTCGTTCTACTACGCTATGGCTAACCCCGCCCTCACGGATTCGGGCATGCAAAACGTAGAGAATGTGATGTCGCTGGGGCAGGCCTCGGAAGTGATCTTCATGCTGCTGATCCCGTTTGCCTTTACGCGGCTGGGCGTGAAAAACATGTTGATTGTAGGGCTGATTGCCTGGATTGCCCGCTTCCTGTTTTTTGGGTATGGTGATGCAAACGCGGGTATCTGGATGTTCTATCTGGCCATTATCCTGCACGGCGTCTGCTACGATTTCTTCTTTGTAACGGGGCAGATCTACACCGACAACAAAGCCAACGACAGCATTCGCTCATCCGCGCAGGGGCTGATTTCGCTGGCTACCTACGGCATTGGCATGAGCATCGGCTCCTACCTGTCGGGGGTGGTGAAAGACTGGGCCAAAACGCCCAACGGCATCGACTACCTCAAATTCTGGATGGTGCCCGCCGGTATTGCCGCCGTGGTGCTGGTACTCTTTGTACTCTTCTTCACCGACCGCAAATCGGCCGCTCCGAAGCAGGAAGAGCTGGTGCCGGGGGCTTTGTAATGAATAATGCACAATGTATAATGTACGATGTACAATGGCTGGCGCTGGCGTAAACGCACTGCCCAGTAACGGTCTGCCGACAGGGCCATTGTACATCGTACATTATTCATTGTGCATTATTCATTAGTGAGGTTTAGTTCGTTTTACGAAAACGCCACATCGCCAGCAGCAGCAATGCGCTGGCAATACCGGCCAGCGCAACAAACTGAAGGCTCATATCCTGAAACGTACTGCCTTTGAGCATCACGTTGCGGCCGGCTTCAATCACATACCGTAGCGGGTTAATCGTGTTGATCACCTGCGCCCAGACCGGCATATCGTCGGTTGATGAAAACAACCCGCTCAGCAGGATAAACAGTACCAGACAGAAAAATACCAGAAACATGGCCTGTTGCTGGGTGTCGGCGGCGGTCGAAATGAGCAGGCCCAGCCCCACACTCACCAGCAGAAACAGCAGGGCAAAGGCGTACATCAGCGGAATGCTCCCCACCACGGGAACCTTGAACAGGAATACACCAACGGCCAGCCCTATCGTAAACTGCACCATACCAATAATCACAAACGGTATGAGTTTACCCAGGATAAACTCATACTTTCGGATGGGCGTCACATTGAGTTGCTCCTGTGTACCGATTTCCTTCTCCCGGACGATGTTCAGCGCGGCGATCATCCCGCCAATCAGTATCAGCAGTTCGAAGAGGATACCCGGCACCATAAACGTGCGGTATTCGAGGCGTGGGTTGTACCAGTACATCGAGCTCACATCAAGCTGGGTACGTGGGTCGCCATTCGCCACAGCAACGGTCTCTGTGCGGACGGTTTCGTTAAAATCGCGAATGATACTTTGGGCATACCCAGCCGCAATACCCGCTTTCGAGCCGTCGATGGCGTTGACCATTAATTGCAACGCCGCCCGATTGTCGCGGCTCAGATCCCGTTCAAAATGGGGCGGAATCACCAGTACCAGGTCGGCGCCCCCAGCGAGCAACTGCTGATAGGCAAGTTTATAGGCCGGTACGTACCCCACAAACCGGAAATTGTCGATGTAGCGAAACTTACCCGCCAATCGCTGGGCGTAGGTGGTATGGTCCTGATCAACCACGGCGATGGTGAGGTTTTTCACTTCAAAATTGGCGGCATATGACAACGCCACCAGTTGCAGGATGGGCGCGGCCAGCATCATCCGCAGCAAGACCGTATTGCGGAAAATCTGCTTGAATTCTTTCTCGATCAGAAAACGAATGCGGTACATGGTGATGAGCGGTTGACGATATGAAGGCTATTCCAGCCTTGGTTTGAGGTTGCGCAGGCTAATGCCCATAATCAGCGCTGCCATACTGGCTAGAATAAGCGTGGGTTTCCAGAGATACGATAAGCCGACGCCTTTGATCATGATGCCCTTGACGATGTCGATAAACCAACGGGCGGGTATGATGTTGGCGATCAGTTGTAGGGCTTTAGGCATGCTCTCGATGGGAAAAATGAAGCCCGACAGGAAAATCGTGGGCATGAGCATCACCAGCATAGACGTAAACATGGCCACCAGTTGGGTTTCGGCAATGGTCGAGATAAATAACCCAATCGACAGCGCCAGAAAAATAAAGAGCAGTGTTTCGGCCAGCAGCAGCAGCAGACTCCCGTTGAGAGGCATGCCCAGCAGCCCCACGCCCAACACGATGATCAGGCAGCCGTTCAGAAAGGAAAGGAGCAGATAAGGCAGCACTTTGCCGAACAGAATTTGCCCCTGCGACAGCGGCGAAACAAGCAGTACTTCCATGGTCCCGGTTTCTTTCTCACGGGCAATCGTCACGGAGGTCATCAGGGCTGATACCAGCAGTAGCACCATCGCCATCACCCCCGGCACAAATACATAAGCCCCTCTGAGCGTCGGGTTGAACACCATGCGCGTCGACACGTCGATCGCCATGGGCACGCGACCAACCACCGGGTTTAGCTCCGCCACGTAGGCCTGCATAATGTTCGTAGCGTAGTTAGTCAGGCTGATGGCCGTGTTCTGTTCGGTTGCGTCGGTCAAGATCTGCACCTGCGCCTGCAGGTCGTGCGCGAGTTGATGGGTAAAGCGGGGCGGGAACACCACCACCAGTTTGACCCTACCCTTCCGAAACTCAGCCTCGATGTCGGTATACGAGCGCAGGTTGGTTTCCAGCCGAAAATAGCCCGACGAGAGCAGCCGGTTTAGCAGTTGCTGGCTGTGCTGAGCATGGTCGAAGTCGAGCACGGCGATGCGCGCGTTTTTGATTTCGTTGGTCAGGGCAAAGCCGAAGATGAGTACCTGCACAAAGGGCAACCCAAACAGGATCAGAAGGGTCCGGCGGTCGCGAAGAATATGGAAAAACTCTTTTTTGACGAAAGCGGCGAAGCGATTCATAACAAACGGGAGTATGGGACCGGATTCATTTGGCTGACGTACCCCGCGCCAGCAGTTGGAATACGCCGTCGATAGAGTCGGTTTGAAACTGCTGCTTCAGGTCATGTGGGGTGCCGAGGGCGCTAATCCGCCCATCGACCATGATCGAGACCCGGTTACAGTATTCGGCCTCATCCATGTAGTGCGTTGTTACGAAGATGGTGGTGCCCCGGTGGGCAGCTTCGTAAATCATATCCCAGAACTGCCGCCGCGTGATGGGGTCGACGCCCCCGGTTGGTTCATCCAGAAAAACAATTTTCGGGTCGTGAATGAGCGCTACGGAAAAAGCTAACCGCTGTTTCCAGCCTAGTGGCATCGACACCACCAGTGAGTCGGCCACACGCCCCAAATCGAGCTGTTTGATGATAGCGTCGGCCTTGGCGTTGAGGTCGGCCGGTTTCAGGCCGTAAATCCCCCCGTAGAACCGAATATTTTCGCGTACAGTCAGATCCTCGTAAAGCGAAAATTTCTGGCTCATGTAGCCAATCACCTGTTTGATCTGCTCGGCCTGCCGATACACGTCAAAGCCAGCAATGTACGCCTCACCCGACGACGGCGCCAGCAAGCCGCAGAGCATGCGGATGGCGGTGGTTTTACCGGCGCCGTTGGCACCCAAAAAGCCAAAAATTTCGCCCGGCGCCACGTCGAACGTTAGTTCATCAGTAGCAACAAACGCCCCGAAGCGCTTGGTGAGGCGGTTGGTAACCACGGCTTTATCCATTGTTCATCAGGGCCATAAAACTGTCTTCGATGCTGGCCGTTATTGGGTTTACCTCGATAGCCTTATGCTGGCGTTCATGCAGGTACGTTTCAATTGCGGCTGGGTACGTTCCCGGCTGGGTAGTGAGGTGCAAGTACTCACCGAAAGCGTAGCAGGTCTGCGTAAACGGTGCCTGCCGCAAGTCCTGAATCAGCCGATAGGTATCGCGGGCGCGTACCGCATACAAAGGCTGGTCGAATCGTTGCTCAATCCCCTTTGGGGTGTCAACGGCGAGCAACTGGCCGCCATCCATCAGTGCAATACGGTCGCACCGGCTGGCTTCATCCATGTAGGGAGTCGACACCAGGATGGTCAACCCATGGTCTTTCAGGCGGGCCAACATATCCCAGAACTCCCGCCGCGACACCGCATCGACGCCCGTTGTTGGTTCGTCCAGAAACAGCACGTTGGGTTTGTGAATCAGCGCACAGCAGAGGGCAAGTTTCTGTTTCATCCCACCCGACAATGCCCCGGCCCGCCGCTGCCGGAAGGGCTCCAGTTGCCCATAAATATCCTGGATCAGTTCATAATTGGCCTGTATGCTGGTGCCAAAGACCGTTGCGAAAAAAGATACGTTCTCTTCAACCGTCAGATCAGGGTACAGCGAAAATCGGCCCGGCATGTAGCCAATCTGCGTGCGCAAGGCCCGAAAATCGCGAACCACATCGAGGCCGAGTACTGTAGCCTGCCCCTGATCGGGCGTCAGAAGCGTAACCAGTATTTTGAACAGGGTGGTTTTACCAGCTCCGTCGGGGCCGATCAGGCCGAACAGTTCGCCGCGTTGGACCGTCAGCGATATCGCTCCGACGGCCTGTTTGCCATTATAGGCTTTCGATAGCTTATCGATGGTCAGTACAGCTTCCATAGCCTGTCGAATTAGCGATTTGCTACGGGCTGGTCTGACGTAAAACGCACTTCGCCCGGCATCCCGATCTTCAATCCGCCGTCGTTTTTTACGCTGATTTTCAACGCATAAACCAGATTAACGCGTTCCTCACGGGTTTGAATGACCTTGGGCGTAAACTCCGCTTTACTCGCTATCCAGATGACCGTACCGGTATAGGGTTTGAGGGTATTGTTGGGCGCATCGACATAGACCTGCACCCGCTGCCCAACGTTGATGCTCGTCAACTGATCGCCCGATACGTAGGCCCGCAGGGTGATCTGATCGAGCGCGGCGATTTTGAATAACGGCTTTCCGTAGCTGACCACTTCACCCGGTTCGACATACTTGACCGTAACGACCCCCTCTACTGGATTCACGACGGTGGCTTTCTTGATCTGGTCGTCGAGCTGCCGTATCTGCTCGGTAAGCGGGGCCACTTCGGCGGTGATCCCATTCCGCTGCGTACTCAGGGCCGAGGCCTGGGCGATCCGCTGCTGCCGAATCAAGTCCATCTGTCGTTGTATAACGTCGATCTGCGCCTGAATATCATCGAGTTGCTTAGTCGGTGCGGCACCGGCCGCCAGGAGCTGCTGGGTACGTTGCCGCTCGTGCTGCAAGGTGCGCAACTGCTGTTGCTGCACGGCAAGTTGCCCGGTAAAGGTCGAGAGTTGGGTGGTTATGTCGGGGGTACGTTGTCTGACGGCCTGCTGGCTGGCTACGAGTTGTGCCTTGCGCAGCAGGAGTTGTTCGGGGTCGATCTGTCCAACAGGCTGCCCGGCCTTCAGCACCTGGCCTTCTTCGAGCGATAGCTGCGAGAGGGCGCCAGTAGCCTGCGCCGCCACCATCGTTTCGACGGCTTCAAAATTGCCATAAGCGTCGGCTCGTTCGTTGTTGGGCTGGCAGGCCACCAGCGTCAGCAACATAAACAGGGAGTTCGTTTTCATGGATACAACTGTAAATGGCTCAGTTGCCCGACAGCGTCCGGTACTGGATGCGGGCCTGAAGGAGCTGGAGTTCGTGAATTTTTTGATTAAGTTTTGCCTGAGTCTCGTTCGTCAACTCGGTGGTGTAATCGCGGGTAGCGATCACGCCGTTGTCCAGTTGGGCCGCTGCTGCCTGCCTTACTTTCGAGCGTAGGCCGATCAGTTCGGCATCGCGACCCAGTTGGGCTTCAAGCCGGTCGATCTCGGTTTGTTGCTGCCTCAGTTGCACCGATAGGTTCTTTTCAAACGTAGCCTGTTGGCTATCAATTACCTGCCGGTTCAGGTCCAGGATCTGCCGGTCGTTCTTGAGGGTATACATACCGGCCAGATTCCAGTTGAGCCGGAGCCCACCAATAAACAGCCCTTTAAATTCATTGCTCAGCAAATTGAGGCCGGGTCGCCCCAGGCCCGTTTGCGCAAACAGGCTCAAGCGCGGTTTGGTCCGCTGCGCCAGCAAACCCAACTGGGCATCGGCCAGGGCCCGTTGCCGGTTGAAGAGTGCCAGTTCAGGCCGATTTGGCGCTTGTGGCGGCACCAGTGGTAGCTCCTCTACTGCCAGTTGGGTGCTGTCGGATATGGGCAGTTCGGTGAGTAGTTGCAGGCTTCCCAGCAGGCCGTGGCGGGTAGCGTGCAGGTCAGCCAGTCGCTGTTCAACCCGGATCATTTCGGCCCGCAGGGCATCCAGGTTCATCGGCGCGGCGTTGCCGTAGTTCACATTGGCTTGTAGTTTGGCCATTCGGCTTCGCAGGTCTGTTAGTTGCACCTGCGTGAGCCCGATTGTTTCGCTGGTGAGCAGTGTATTCAGAAAGAGCCCGTTCACCTGCTCCTTTAACCGATTCAGTTCCACCACTAGCTGTTGCTGGGCAGTAGCTGTCTGGGCCTGTTGTAAGGCCGTTTGCAATGGCAGCAAATTGCCATCGTATAGTGTGTAGCTGGCATCGAGTGTTAGCCGATACTGGTCTTTACTTAACGATGGGAAAGCTAAGTTGGGTAGCTCGATAGGCAGCCGGGTCACGTCGGACTGCCAGGTTGCCTGCCCATTGACCAGAACCTGCGGCAAGCGCCGGTTCTGTTGCAACGAGTTAATCGCCAGCTCACCCGTTTGCTGAATTATCCCCTGCTGCCGGAGCAGGGGATAATTAGCCTGAGCCGCCGTGTAGCAATCGCTCAGGGTTATTCTGTTACCAGGAGGAGCCGGTTGCGCCAGCCCGCTCACCGCCAGCAGGCACAGTGGGATAAACAGCTTTCTTGTTTTGACCATCGCGAAAACAAAATTTAAACACTTGTTTAATAAACGGATAAAAAAAATAGGCCGTGAACCGCCCCTATTTTTTTTGCAGGTACGCCATTAGCATCTCAGGTACTATCTTTTTTCGGTCGTTGATAAACTGCCGGTATGCCTCATCGTCGAGCGAGCCGATGTATGACAGCACAGGCCGGGCTATTACGGGGAAAACGATGTTGGCAATCATAGACATGATCAGTTGCAGCGGGTGAACCGGGCGGATTGTTCCTTTGGCGGCTTCCTCCAGCAGTTGCTTCCGGAAATAGGACTGCTCCACGATTTCCTTAATTGGTAATTGCCGTACGAAACCTCCGGCTTCAGCGTTCGCTTGAGATAGTATAAAACTGGGAATCATGGGATTATCCATTAAAAAGTCGACATATCGATCGACAAGTTTCCAGATTTTCACTTCAATGGGCGTTTCTTCATTCAGCAGGATGGCGAGGCGGCTAAGAAAATCTGCCAGCGTTTCCTGATAGATACTTCGGAACAGTTCTTCCTTACTTCGGAAGTAATAATTGACCAGGGCAACATTCACCCCAGCCGCATCGGCAATCTGGCGAATTTTTGCCCCTTCGTACCCTTTTTCCAAGAATACCCTCCGGGCCGCCTCCTTAATTTTTACTTCTGTGTCTTTCGGTTCCTGCGCCATAATGCACCCAACGACGTGACAAATGTAAGGGCACGCCTATCAATTAAACAAGTGTTTAAATTTATTTTTTACAACTAGCGATCACCGCTAAAGTACGACCTTTCCAGCGGCTACTTCGTCGCCCCAGAACGTACTGGCCTGTCGGCTGAAGTCGGCGGGCGAATCGGTGGTCAGAAACTGGCGGGTACCATTCTGGCTACACTGGTCGGCCAAGTCAGGGTGGCGCAGCAGGTAATCGGTCAGGCTGGCCGCTACAATCGGTCCCTGACTGACCAACCGGATACGGGTGGGTAACACGGCTTTTATTTTGTCGATCAGTAGCGGGTAGTGCGTGCAGGCAAGCAGAATGGTGTCGATATAGGGGTCGCGAGTCAGCAGCCGGTCGAGGTGCTGGTAGACGAAATAATCGGCGCCGGGGTGCGTATGTTCGCCGTTTTCGATCAGTGGCACCCACATGGGGCAAGCCTCCTGCGCCACGTTCAGGCGGGGAAAGAAATGGTTGATCTCCACCAGATACGACTCCGACGTGACGGTGCCGCTCGTTGCCAAAACACCTACATGGCCCGCTACCGAGTAGCTACCAATCACCTCCGCCGTGGGCCTGATTACGCCTAACACCCGCCGCGTAGGCAAATCGCCCGGCCGCTCGCCGGGGAAAAGCCGGGGCAGATCGAGCTGCTGAATATTACGCAGTGCTTTGGCCGAGGCCGTATTGCAGGCCAGAATTACCAGCCGACAGCCGCGCTCGAACAGATAGCGCACACACTCCAGCGTGTAGGCATATACTGTCTCGAACGAACGGGTGCCGTAGGGCGTGCGGGCGTTGTCGCCCAGGTACATGTAGTCGTACTGAGGCAGGGCGTTCACGATTTCGCGCATCACGGTTAGCCCGCCATAGCCCGAATCAAAGATGCCGATCGGTTGGTTACTCAAAGTCTGGAAAGTCGTTTTCTGAATAAGTACAAAGTCTGGAAAGTCGCCTTACTATACTTTACCCTTTAGTCGGCTCTTTACTTGCCAGTGGCAAAAAAACGACTTTCTAGACTTTGTACTTCAGTAAAACGACTTTCTAGACTAAACGAATGCGTTCACAAGAATGGTTTGGCCGTACGGGAAAAGACGGCTTCATTTACCGGGCCTGGATGAAAAATCAGGGCTTTCCCCACCACGAATTTGAAGGCAAGCCCGTCATCGGCATCTGCAATACTTGGTCGGAACTGACGCCCTGCAACGCGCACTTCCGCGACCTGGCCGAGGCCGTGAAGCGGGGCGTCTGGGAAGCGGGCGGCTTCCCGCTCGAGTTTCCGGTGATGTCGCTGGGCGAATGCCAGATCAAACCCACCGCCATGCTGTTCCGCAACCTCGCCAGTATGGACGTGGAAGAAAGCATCCGGGGCAACTCCATCGACGGCGTGATTCTGCTGTGCGGCTGCGACAAAACCACGCCTTCACTGGTGATGGGCGCCTGCTCGGTCGATATTCCCACGATGGTGGTATCGGGAGGGCCGATGCTCGCCGGGCGGTTTCAGGGTAAGAAGATAGGTACGTCGGACCTGTGGCGATTTGCCGAAGAATACAAGATGGGTACCATGTCGCAGGCCGAGTTTATTGCGGCTGAAGCGGCGATGGCTCGCTCGCAGGGCCATTGCGCCGTGATGGGCACCGCCTCCACGATGGCCGCGATGGTCGAAAGCCTCGGCCTGGCCTTGCCCGACAACGCCACAATCCCCGCCGCCGACTCGCGCCGCAAAGTGCTGGCACACATGACGGGCGTGCGGGCGGTAGAGCTGGTGCGCGAAGGCGTTACGCCCTCCAAAATCCTGACCCGCCAGGCGTTCGAAAACGCCATCATGGTGAATGCGGCACTCGGCGGATCGACCAATTTCATTCTGCACCTGACGGCCATCGCGGGTCGGATTGGCGTCGACCTGTCGCTCGATGATTTCGACACGCTGTCGGCCAAGATTCCGTTGCTGACCAACCTGCAACCCTCGGGTGAGCATTTTGTCGAAGACCTGTTCTATGCCGGTGGATTGCCCGCCGTGATTCGAGAACTACTTCCCCTGTTGCACCGCGATGCGCTGACCGTAAACGGAAAAACAATGGGCGAAAACTGCGCCGACGCCCGGTGCTATGACCCGGCCGTGATTGGCACGCTGGCGAATCCGGTTAAACCCGATTCGGGCATTGCGGTGCTGCGCGGGAACCTCTGCCCCAACGGCGCGGTGCTGAAGCCTTCGGCTGCCACCCCCGCGCTGATGCAACATACGGGCCGGGCCGTGGTCTTCGAAAACATCGACGACTACAAAGCCCGGATCGACGATCCTAACCTAGACGTAGACCCCGACTGCGTGTTGGTGCTGAAAAACGTGGGCCCGCGTGGGTATCCCGGTATGCCCGAAGTCGGCAACATGACGCTACCCGCCAAAATTCTGGCGCAGGGTGTGCATGACATGGTACGTATCTCCGACGGGCGCATGAGCGGTACGGGTTTCGGTACGGTGGTGTTGCACGTTTCTCCCGAATCGGCGGTGGGTGGCAATCTGGCGTTCGTACAGAATGGCGACCTCATTACCCTCGACGTACCTAACCGCAGCCTGCACCTGCACGTGTCGAACGAAGAGTTGGCCCTTCGACTGGCTAAGTTCACCCCGCTCGAACTGGGCTATGACCGTGGGTACGTTAATCTGTTTATCCGCCACGTCACGCAGGCGCACGAAGGCGTCGATTTCGATTTTCTGCGCGGTGGGTCGGGCAGCGTCGTCAAGCGCGATTCGCATTGACATCTCATCAGCGGACGTTTAGGTGCCCCGGGTTTGAACCCGGGGCACCTAAACGCCCGCTGATGGAACATTTGCCTATACTGTATTTTAGAAATGACCTTTCTTCATCAAACTGCCCTCATTACCGGAGCCGGACAGGGTATCGGGTTTGCCATGGCTCGCGAACTGGCCCGGCAGGGCGCCAATGTGCTGCTGAATGATTTTGATGCTGACCTGGCGCAACAGGCGGCGGCGACAATCCGCCAGGAAGGTGGTGTGTGCCAGGCCCTGCCCGGCGATGCATCCGACGTGGCGTTTATCCGGCACCTGGTCGAAACGGCCGTGGGTACGTTCGGTCGGCTCGACATCGCGATTGCCAATGCGGGCATTACGGTATTTGGCGATCTGTTTACCACCACCCCCGAAGCCTATCAGAAAATCGTCGATCTGAACTTGCGCGGCAGCTTTTTTCTGGTGCAGGCGGCGGCTACCCAAATGCGGGCGCAAGGCAAAAACGAAGCGGGCATCGCTGGTCGGCTGCTATTGATGTCGTCGGTGGTGGGGCAGCTAGGGCATCCGGGTTTACCCGTTTACAGCATGACCAAAGCGGGGTTACAGATGCTGACCCGGCAGGCCGTTATCGACCTGTCGCCGGAGGGCATCACCATCAACGCCGTCGCACCGGGGGCCACCCTCACCGAACGCACCACCGACGACCCGACCTATATTCCAATCTGGTCGCGGATCACACCGATGGGCCGCCCGGCCACCGTCGACGACATCACCGCGGCTGCGCTCTTTCTGCTTTCGCCCGCCGCGAGCCATATTACCGGACAAACCCTCACCATCGACGGTGGCTGGACAGCCGTGGGCATACCACCCGTATAATCAGTAAACAGTTAGCAGGAAATCGTTTACGGTGTAGGTGCTAATTATGAAGTACCTACACACCATGAATCCTGCACTCTTTAAACTGACACCCATTCTGGTGGTTGGTGTGCTCCTACTATTGGTGGGGGGCATTCTCCTGCTAAAAGCCATTCCCCGCGATTCGAGCGGCCTCGAAGCCGGTGCGTTGACGGCCCTTCTGCTCATGGTGCTGTTGGTTATGGCCGTCGATCGGCTGGCGTTGTTTTTTCTGCCCTACCGTCCGCTGATCTTCGCGGAGGCTATCCTGCTGGTCGCAGGCATCGGCTGGTATAGCTACAGCAGCCGGAAAACGGTTATCGACTGCACAGCCAATCCGTCTGATTATCTGGTTATCATTCAGACAAAAGGCCAACCAGCAAGTCCGGTATTTGTATCCCAATTTCCGTTCAGTCGGGTGGCCACTGTGCCGCAGGGCACCGTTTTCACTGTCAACGCGGCCACGTTTGCCGAGGCTACGGTGAACGCACCCAGCCATTGGCAGAGTACCTACTCACGCGGCGTCGACCTGACCCATCCATCTTTTGTTTCGGCTTATTTCTACGGGTCGGAACGATACACCGGTTGGTCGGCCGAGGTCGAGAGTCTGGTGAAACAAGCCATTGAGCCAGTAACGTACCCAGCCAGATACACCAACGGCGACTAGCCTCGTGGGCCAACCGCCGTTGGTGGGTACTAAAGTTCAGCCAGCAGGTACGTTACACGATTTCCTCGGTCAGGATTTTGTCCTGAACAGGTAGCCCCTGCTTGTTCATTTGTTCGATAAACGGATCGGGGTCGAGTTCTTCGCAGTTCCAGACGCCGGGTTTGAGCCAGTCGCCTTGGATCAGCAGCATGGCCCCGATCATGGCCGGTACGCCGGTAGTGTAGCTAACGGCCTGCCCGCGTACCTCTTTGTAGGTTTCAGCGTGGTCGCAGTTGTTCCAGATATAATAAGTTTTTTCCTGCCGATCCTTCACGCCTTTGATCTGGCAGCCAATGCTGGTTTGGCCGGTGTAGTTCTCACCGAGCGTGTCGGGCGCGGGCAGCACCGCTTTGAGGAATTCGAGCGGCACAATGTCCATCCCGTTGAATTTCACCGGGTCGATGCGAGTCATGCCTACGTTCTGAAGCACCTCGAGGTGGGTCAGGTACGCCTGCCCGAACGTCATCCAGAACCGGGCCCGTTTCAGCGTCGGGAAGTTCTTCACCAACGACTCGAGTTCTTCGTGATACAGCACGTACGACTCCTTAGGACCAATTTCGGGATATACAACCGGTTTGTGAATGCTCATCGCCGGAATTTCGATCCACTCGCCGTTTTCCCAGTAACGACCCGGTTGCGTAATCTCCCGGATGTTGATTTCGGGGTTGAAGTTGGTGGCAAACGCCTTGCCGTGGTTGCCTGCGTTGCAGTCGATGATGTCGAGGTAGTGCATCTCGTCGAACTGATGCTTGGCGGCGTAGGCCGTAAACACCTGCGTGGCACCGGGGTCGAACCCGCAGCCGAGCAGGGCCATGATGCCCGCCTCTTCAAAACGCTGTTTGTAGGCCCACTGCCAGCTGTATTCAAACTTGGCAACGTCTTTCGGCTCGTAGTTGGCCGTATCCATGTAGTGCGTTTTGGTTGCCAGACAGGCGTCCATAATGGGCAGATCCTGGTAAGGCAGCGCCACGTTGATCACCAGAAATGGCTTGACGCGTTCGATCAGAGCCACCATATCGGCCACTACGTCGGCATCGACCTGTTCGGTTTTGATGGTAACGCCGTGCATCGACTTGATTTCGGCAGCGATCTTGTCACACTTTGCTTTCGTGCGGCTGGCAAGCGTAATGTCGGTGAAAACGTCGGCATTCAGGGCACATTTGTGCGCCACGACACTGCCTACACCACCCGCCCCAATTATTAGCACATTGGCCATAGACTTATGATTACTTTATCATTATTTTAGGTGCAAAGATAGGCAGAACGACCGGCTGCCTGCTAATTCGGCGGGCCGTTCGCTAGCTGGTTTCCGTGTAAATCAGTGGTTACAAAACCAGTTTACTAACCCTCAAGTACGCATGAAATAAGACGTTAATCACCCACTTAATTGTTGGTACATTGATAACGAGTCATTTAACCGAAAGCGTCTATTTATATTTGGTTATGTTTCTATAATAATATAATACTTACCGTTCAATTTTTTTCACGTTACCGCTTGGTAACATGATTCTAATTCTACAGTTTTGCGAATACAGGTGCCAAGTATTGAGTGACAACTTCTAAAACAGAGTGACTATGAAGCAAGTAAAAAGACGTAACCGGGCCATGACCATGGAACGCATCCTGCGCGCTATGGGTGACGTTATGGCCGAAAAAGGGACCAAAAAGGCCGGCATCAACGCCGTAGCCGAAAAGGCGGGAGTCAACAAAGTACTCATTTACCGCTACTTCGGTGGCTGGAATGGGCTACTGGAAGCCTACGTGCAGCGTGGCTTCTTCCTATCAATGTTTAACGACCGGTTTATCGACACGGTGCCGTCAAACCCAGCCCCTGAAGAGCGCAGCAAAATCTGGTCGGAGTATGTCATCAAACTGGCCCGCGAATTCCGTAGCCGTAAATCATCGCAGGAGCTGATCCGGTGGGAAATGCAGAACGGCGAAACCGAACTGGCCCGCCGCCTGTCGACGTTCCGTAACGAGTCGTACAAAAAGATCGTCGATAAACTCGCACCGTTCCCGGCTTATGATCCGGCGGCCCTAACGGCGATCGTACTGGGCGGGGTAACGTATATGACCCTCGTCAGTAGCAACCGCACTAAAATCCTTGACCTCGACATGACGACCGAAGAGGGCTGGGACCGCGTTGAAACGGCCGTTCGCCGCATCTTCAACAGCCTGAGTATGGCCCTCGAAAGCAAAGAAGCCGTTGCCAAGTAAGCGTTTTCTACACATCCCTCCCTTAGTGCATTGATACAGGCAGCGGGCATAACCCGCTGCCTGTTCGTTTATCAGGCATTCATCAACGCCTCGATCTCGTCGGCCTCCACCGGAATGTTGGCCATCAAATCGATGTTGCCCGTTTCGGTGATCAGGATGTTGTTTTCGAGCCGGATACCCAGCCCCTCTTCCCGGATATAAATGCCGGGTTCGCAGGTGAAGACCATGCCCGGCTCAAAGCGGCGATACTTGTTGCCTACGTCGTGCACGTCGAGCCCCAGGAAGTGGGAGGTGCCGTGCATGAAATACTTCTTGTAAAGCGGGGCGTCGGGGTCCTGTTTGGCCACGTCGTGCCGATCGAGTAAGCCAAGGCCGATCAATTCCGACTCCATGATTTTGCCCACTTCGCGGTGATATTCGTCCCAGATATTTCCCGTTACGAGCAACTGCGTGGCCGCCCTCATCACGCGCAATACGGCGTCGTATACGGCCCGCTGACGCGGCGTGAAACGGCCGCTCACCGGAATCGAGCGGGTCATATCAGCATTGTAGTTGGCATACTCCGCCCCCAGATCGAGCAGCAGTACCTGGCCCGCCTGGCATTGCGCGTTGTTTTCGATGTAATGCAATACGCAGGCGTTTTTCCCCGACGCGATGATGGGCGTATAGGCTGCCCCGCGCGACCGATTCCGCAAAAACTCGTGCATCATCTCGGCTTCGATTTCATATTCCCAAACGCCGGGTTTCACAAAGCCGAGCAGGCGACGAAACATGCCGTCGGTGATGTCGATGGCCTGCTGCAACAGCGCCACTTCCTGCGGCAGCTTGATGGCCCGCAGCTGATGCATCAGCGGAGCCAGCCGGGCGAGCGTATGCAGCGGGTATTGGCGTTTGAAATCGGCCACGAACCGGGCCTCACGCGTTTCTACCTCGTTGCCATTGCGGGTGTGTTCGTTGGCGTTCAGGAAAACGACCTGCGCCTCGAAGACCATCTGCGTAAAAATGGCGTCGAACTGCGTGTTCCAGTAAATCTGTTTCTGCGGAATGCCCGATGTGGCCTCGGCCTCGGCCTTGGTAAGCTTGTGTCCTTCCCAGATTTCGATCAGCTCGCTGGTTTCGCGCAGAAACAGCACCTCACGGAACTTCGGGTCGGGGTGTTCGGGGAATAACACCAGCCGCGACTCTTCCTGATCGACGCCCGACAGGTAAAACAAATCGCTGCTTTGCCGAAACGGCAGCGTGCCATCGGCGTTGGTGGGCAGAATATCGTTGGCGTTGAGGATCACCATCGCCTTCGCGGGCAACAGTTGGGTGAGTCGCTGCCGATTTTGTACGAAAAGTTGGCTATCAATGGGCGAATAGCGCATAAGCAAGGACGAAATCGTGTTTGTTTTGTTGATTGGGAGAAGAGGGCAGTTCGGCTGCGCTGTTCCCCTGCCCAAAGATCGTTGTTTTCTGCTGCGCTATGCGTCATCTGCTCCTTCTTGCTCTTATTCTTTCGGCTACCCTGGCGGCCGCCCAGTCAGGCAATCCACCCAGCTACTGGATTCTGCTGACCGACAAAGACCCCTCGGCAATGCCCGCCCTATCGGCACAGGCGCTGGCCAACCGGCAGGCACTGCACCTGTCGATCGACGATACCGATAAACCCGTTTCAGGTACGTATGTGCGGCAGTTGCAGGCCCTGGGCATTGCACCCAAAAGCCAGTCGCGCTGGCTCAATGCGGTGTCGGCGCGGCTCACCGATGCCCAGCGCGAGCAGGTAAAACGACTGGCTTTCGTGCGAGACCTGCACCCCATCGACCCGGCCATCGTAATTACGAGCCTGCCCAACGTACCCAGCCTGAGCCAGCCGCAATTAGCCCCGGTAATGAGTCAGATTCAGTCGCAGGCGTTCGCGCAGGAAAACCTCACCGGTCGGTTTGTACAGATCGGGGTGATCGACGCGGGCTTTTTTGCGGCCGACTCGGCGGCAGTGCTGAAGCCCATTGCGCAACGGGGTGGGTTCCGGCAGGTACGTGATTACGTGAACCGGGCCAAATCGAAAGACAACCTCTTTCGCACGCTCGACACCTATTCTGATACCCACGGCACCGAGGTGCTGGCAGCCATCGCGGGCTACGATCCCGTCGGTAATCTGCAACTAGGGCTGGGCTATGACGCCACCTTTTACCTCGCCCGCACCGACGCCGGCAACCGGGAGTTTCGGGGCGAAGAAGACAACTGGGTGCAAGCAATGGAATGGCTCGACAGCCTGGGCGTGCGGCTGATCAACACCTCGCTTGGCTACGCGCGGGGCTTTTCCAACCCGCAGGAGAATTACGAAACGTTCCAGATGGACGGCCATACCAGCCTGATCAGCCGCGCGGCGCAGATGGCCGTCGATAAGAAGGGCATGCTCATCATTGTGTCGGCGGGCAACGAGGGCGACGACCGCAACTGGCGGATCATCAGCACGCCAGCCGACGCTGAGGGTGTACTGGCCGTGGGCGCTACCAACTCGCGCTTCTGGAACCGCATCGGCTACAGCAGTATCGGGCCGGAGCCCCTCCCCTACCTGAAGCCCAACGTATCCTGCTTCTCGCTCTACGGTACGTCGCTGTCGGCCCCGGTCATTACGGGGTTTGCCGCCTGTCTGATGCAGGCCAATCCGAAACTGTCGAGCCGGAAGATCAAGGAGATTATCGAGAAATCGGCGCACCTGTACCCCTACGGCAACAATTACGTCGGCTACGGCGTCCCGCAGGCAACCCGCGCCCTGGCGTTGGTACGCGGACAGGAACCACCCCAAACGGCCCGCGAGGTACGTGCCAAAGGCAAGCAGTTTGCCCTGACGCTCACCCAACCTGAAACGGCCGTGTCGATTTTTCGGAAGAAAGACGCCACGCATGTGTTGCAGCAAGAGGTGGTGCGCCCCGCCAAAAACCAGCTTACCATCCGCCGACAACCCAACGAAGCCCGCACCACCATCGACCTCAAACGGGAGGTGGTAGAAGTGATCTGGGAATAAGGCGTAACCCCTCTTGAGAATGAGACCTAAAGTCGCACCAATCTTTGGTAAAAATTGGGTTGAGTTCCTTAAGTTGGCTATCGGTTTCTTCTTATTAGCTTGGATACCGGTAGACTGCGCCAGAACTACCTATAAAAGTTACATTCAGTCTACGCTAGATGAAAGACCTACTAAATATGCTAGAGCTATTATTATTGAGAAGAAACATTTTCTGGGGAACGGTCCTGTTTCGCATGAGTTTAGACACTACTATAGTTTTTACGTAAACAACATTGAATATGAGGGAGTAATCAGAAATAGTTTCCTCAATATAGGCGATAGCATCACTATCAAATATTTAATATCTGACCCTACAATTAATACTGAGCCTAAGTAACATAGACTTCCTGCTGGTTAAACATCTATTAGCATCAGTACACAGGTAATAACACTACATAGGGTTTTCTCGTGGAATCAGGAACACTGGCTGGTATGAAAACGGCTCAGACAGTGACCTATTTTGTGACTGACTGCACTATGAGTATTAGTCAATTAGTCAGAAGCGGATTCACTTTCGTGGCTATCCAATGTCGCTAGTCAGTAAAATTTTTGCACTGCTGGCGAAATATGGTTATGGCAGAGTATACATGCCGCAGTAAATCCAATAGTTTACAACGGTACTATTCGAGTTTTATAACGCTGATAATGAATTTATTATATCGCTTAAATCCACCTGGCATGGCGACTAAACTCTAGCTGTTTGCCGAGCAAGCGTGGGAGCCTATCGACTTTTGAGTCTCAGACGGGTTTATGAAAAAGCCTTAATTCGTGAGATACATGGTCTTTGGCCGGATGGGAATCCAGATCTCCTCTTCCGAATCAGGATGGGCGTTTTTGTAGTTGGCGCCGAGCACCTCGAAATGAGGCCGCTGGTCTAGCTCATACGCAGAGGCGGGTAGCCAGGTCGTGAAGATGTACTGAATAGTGCGGGTATCAGAGCTAGACCCCTTGTGCTGAAACATGGCATATAACCCACCCGGCAAGATGAATGGTTGCATCCCGCCAGGTACGTTGCCCACATCCGACACTTCAACCAAGGCCCACTTCTCGAACTCCATAGCCGGGTTAAAGGCATCGAAATAGTCGGCTGAGTAGGTTTGCAGTGAAATCAGATCTGTCGATAACCGATTGGCGATCTGATGCCGAAGCGGCATAAACGCCCGCCACAGGTCGCCCGTTCGGTTGTGCGTCAATGACATCGTCAGCCGCATCCCGACCAGTGTTTTGGCCGCAATTGTTTCAATCCGTGGTTGCATCGGGTTTTGTCGATTACGGTTGCACCTGCACTATGATTGTATTGGTAATAGCAGTGCCTCCGACGGGGAATTTACATTATTGGACGGAACCCGGAAATGGAAGTAAGCGAAAACGGGCCACCTAGCGACTCTATCTGGTGATAGCGACGCAGGCGCCCTTACACACATGGAGTTGTGCCGTTTTTTTGAGCTTTCTAATTTTCACTTATTGCACTTACATCACTTTGTTGGATCGTATTTCCAATTCTTATAAACAAACCGTATCGCATCATAATAGGCAGGAATTGGCTCTGTCATGTGGTCCTCGTAAGGATAATATTTATACTTGTGTTCAAATGTTTTTAACCTATTCTGTTTAACTAGTTTATTAAACCTTAGCAAGTCATTTCGAAAAGTACCATCTTCATTCCCTACGCTATAGAAAAGTTTTTTGTCTCTCATTGGCAGTTTTGGTAGTTTTTGTTCTGCCACTGGTAAAATATATTTATTACCAAACCATATCGAAGGGCTTATTGCAATATATGCATCGAACATATCAGGGCGCGTAAGCATGCAATTAATAACCGTAAGACCACCGAACGAATGTCCGGCGAACAGTTTGAAAGAACTTGTTTTATAATTAGCCTTTATGTAAGGCATTAATTCCTGTTGAATAAAGTTTAAAAACTGCTCATTGCCACCGGAAGTCTTATAGGTAGGAGACACTTTACCGTCGAAGTCAGTCAAACTAGTAATGGGAGTAAGGTCTTTTATTCGGTCCAAACTAACAATACCCACTATTATTATTGGAGGAATAACCTGCCAATGCCTTAAATACTCGATATATGCAGAAAGAATGTGAAAATGATTCTCCCCATCTAAAAGATACAAAACGGGTAATGCCTTGTTACTATCTACAGAATCGAGTTTGGGAACATTAATGTATATCTGGCGATCTTGATTTAGCACCCGGGAATGTATTAAATGCACATCGTTGGCGATATGATTATACAACTTTGGTACTTGGGCTATTGCCTGTGATGTGAGAAGTACAAAGATTATTATGAAATGCTTCATATCATTGCCGAAAAGTCCGGTAATAGTGCTTAAATGTTGAAATACCTCGTTCAAGATTGCTGCCAACTCACCGATTGCCGCACGTTCAATATAAAAAGCGCACCGCACCGGTGGCACGGTTCGCATTTTGTAATACTGTATTTAGTTCAGCTCTTGTTTTTGGGACATGCACCCCGTTGCCAAGACGCTGTCAGCAAACTGATATTGCCCAACCGGGGCGTTTATCCTGTCAGCCGAAATCCGCCGAACGAACCAAAAGTCCAACCTCTGTAGCCCGCATCCTGTCGCCGGAAGCCTGCCCATGCAACACAGGTAATTAACTTAATCTAATGCTTGAGTTTTCCGTAACTGTTGTTATAAATTTTTCCGTCTTTAGGATGAGTAAATTTCAAGGCTGACCAAGTAGCGTTAATACTTAA
Organism: Fibrella musci; assembly: GCF_041321105.1. Taxonomy (NCBI): domain Bacteria; kingdom Pseudomonadati; phylum Bacteroidota; class Cytophagia; order Cytophagales; family Spirosomataceae; genus Fibrella; species Fibrella musci. The sequence continues at coordinate 697,450 of NZ_JBGGWD010000001.1, forward strand.
ATTTTTACTTTCCACAAGGCCATATTCGTAGCCTATTTCGATCACTTTAGTTAGCTTCAGATCTGTTCCTTGCTGACCTGCCTTCGGCCATGATACCCAAAGCATACCTGTTTTCTTTAACTGGTTTTTCAGCTTGGCAAACTGCTCGTGCATCTCTTGCTGCTTCGTAACAAAGAGGTGTATATAGTCGAACGTACCATCGAGGGTTGTCTTAATATCCAGATCGGGTAATTCTATGTCCGCAATGGCTTCCTCGGGCGCATTAATGAACAGCGAACGCCCCCCTGATTTAATGCCCATTTTGGATGAGATAGATTTCGTCATGTTTAGCGCTTGTCGCTTCTTCTGTTACTGCCTGCCCTCGCTAGCTTGCAACTCGCGCCGACAAGCAATGAAAAAATAGGCCAAAAGCAAAGAGAGGTAGGGGCCTTTCTGTAAAACAAATTAATGTACATCAACTCGCTAAATGATAAATTCTTTTTAGTCAACCAGTTATTATTTATTAAACCTCCACATCGGCATCTGGTTGTCAATAGAATAATCAGTAAACGACTTGCCTAGTTGTACTAATTTCACCAAAAAAGAGACAATCACTCAATGTGTTGTGCACATAGGGAGGGGCATCCGAAGCCTTCGTAAATACTACGTTGGGGCTGACAAACCGCTTGGCTGATTCACGAAAAGATACGGTTGTATTTCGCCGTACACAAGCGTACGTGTTGTAACAGCCGGTTCTGTCGTCCTTTTCAATGCTGTCCACCGCCTCGATAGTACGTACCTGACCAGGAAACCTATACCGGTTCGAAAACCTTATGGGTTTGTGAACAACGCTGCGACCAACGCCCGACTTATCAAGGCCAAAGCCCTCGACCTAGGCTTCGACTTCTGCGGCATTGCCAAAGCGGAGTTTCTGGAAGCCGAAGCCCCACGCCTTGAGAACTGGCTCACCCGGAACATGCACGGGCAGATGGGTTACATGGCCAACCACTTCGACAAACGGCTCGATCCGCGCCTGCTGGTCGACGGGGCGCAATCGGTGGTGTCGGTGCTGCTCAATTACTTTCCCGACCCGACCAAGCGCCTGCCCGAAGGCGACGACGACCTGAAGCTTTCCAAATACGCCTATGGCACCGACTACCATTTCGTGCTGAAAGACAAGCTCAAAGACCTGCTTCAGTTTATTCAGGATGAGATTGGCGAGGTCGGCGGCCGGGCCTTTGTCGATTCGGCCCCGGTAATGGACAAGGCGTGGGCGGCCAAAAGCGGGCTGGGCTGGGTGGGCAAACACAGCAACCTGCTTAACCGGCAGATGGGCAGCTTTTTCTTCATCGGCGAGCTGATTCTCGACCTGCCCCTCGAACCCGACGGCCCTACCACCGACCACTGCGGCACCTGCACACGCTGCATCGACGCCTGCCCCACCGACGCCATCGTGGCCCCGTATGTGGTGGATGGCAGCCGGTGTATTTCCTATTTCACGATCGAACTGAAAGAGGCGATTCCTGAAGAGGTTCGGGGCAAATTTCAGAATTGGGTCTTTGGCTGCGATATCTGTCAGGATGTTTGTCCGTGGAATCGGTTTGCCAAACCGCATCAGACCCCCGCTTTCGACCCCTCACCCGAGCTGATGGCGATGAGCCGGAACGACTGGCAGGAGATTACCGAAGAGGTGTTCAAAGAAGTTTTCCGCCGCTCGCCGGTGAAGCGAACGAAGTGGGAAGGCTGGCAACGAAATGTAACTTTTCTGCACCAAGAGGATTAACCAAGCAGTCTGACGTTATATTTAGAGCGTAATTAATCAACTGATTTACAAGATCAGATACAGGGTAACATCAGCTTTTCTATGACCCGCGATCGACAGCAGACCGAACAACGATTGATTGATGCCGTTCACGAACTGATCACCACAGAAGGCTTTGACCAGGTACGTATCAACCGACTGGCGCAACAGGCGAAGGTGAATAAAATCCTGATTTACCGCTACTTCGGTGGTCTGAGCGGCCTTATCGATGCCTACTACGCCAAGTACATGCCCGTCAGCACCGACCCGCTCGTCGACCGAAATCAGCTGGAGGATATTTCGGCCGAGGCTTTTCTTAAACTGTGCTGCGACTACCTGCTCAATGAGTTTCGGGAGTTAAAAACCAATTCTCCCGCCCAGCAAATTCTGAAGAACGATCTGTTCGCATACCAACCGGGCGCGACCAACCCGCTCACGGCGGGAAAAGAAGAGCAAATTCAATCCATGGTCGACACCATGTCGCGGCTGGTGCATCCGGTGCATGGGCGTCCGTTGCTGGCCGTATTTGTGAGCGCTATGACCATGCTGACCTTTCTGGCGCAGGACAAACGTACCCTGTTGGGCATTTATCTGGGCGACGAAAAAGGGTGGGACCAGATTGAACAGGCCGTTCAGTTTTTACACGACGGTCTGGCCAAACTGGTCAATACGGACAACAGCGCTACTCCGATGGCGCAGCCTGTCTCAGCCGATGGTCAGCAGACGACGTAGCGTGTCAGCCACCTGCCAGACCTCCTCAAACGTATTGTAAAGTGGGGTAGGCGCCAGCCGGATGCAATCGGGCTCACGCCAGTCACCGATGATGCCTGCCTCGATAAGCTGCTCGAAAACCGCACGCCCTTGCTTGGCCACCAACAGCGACAACTGGCAGCCGCGCTGCGCCGGGTCGGCGGGGGTGATGATCGTGAGGGCTCCCTGCTGCGTCAGGTCGGTGAGCAGAAACTGGAGATACGCCGTTAGCTGTTCGCTTTTTCGGCGCAGATTGGGCATACCAGCGACGGCGGTTAGTTCCACGGCGGCATTGTGGGCCGCCATCGCCAGTACCGTGGGCGTGCTTACCTGCCAGCCGTCGGCACCAGGCATCGGCACGAAACCACCGGTCATCTCGAACCGCCGCGTTTGGTCATAGCCCCACCAGCCGGCCAGCCTAGGTACGTTGCCGGCATCGCTGGCAGCGGCATGGTGCTTTTCGTGCACAAACACCCCCGATAGCCCACCCGGCCCGCTATTGAGGTACTTATAGGTACACCAGAACGCAAAATCGACGCCCCAGTCGTGGAGGTGCAGGGGTACGTTGCCTATGGCATGCGCCAGATCGAAACCCACCGGGATGTTGTGTGTCTGTGCTTTCTGCGCGATGGCTGCCATATCAAACGCCTGGCCGGTGTAGTAATGCACGCCGCTCAACAGCACGAGTGCCAGCTGATCGGCGTGCTGGTCGATGGCGTCGAGCAGATCCGCTAATTGCCAGGTTGCGGCATCGGGGCGAGGCGTTACTTCCACCAGCACCTGTGCCGGGTCGAGTCCGCGCGCCCGCACATGGGTTTCCAGTGCGTATTGGTCCGACGGGAAATCACCGCTGATGGTGAGGATTCTTGTACGTCCTTCCGTAGGTCGGTAAAACGAGGTCAGCAGCAGATGCATGTTGACCGTCAGGTTATTCATGGCAACCACTTCGGCTTCGGTGCCACCCACGATATGCGCCAGCGCGGCTTTGCTCCGTTCGTGGATAGTCAGCCAAGGGTCGTTTTGCAGAACCGGATCGCGCTCAAACCAGCCTTCAACGGCCAGTTGCTGCCATACGGCCAGTTCCCGATCAATGGCGGCGCGGGTAGCCTTGGGTTGCAGACCAAGCGAATTCCCGCAAAAGTAAATGAGCGATTGGCCGTTGCGTTGCGGGATGTGAAACTGATCGCGGTAGCTGCGAAGCGAATCGGCCTGATCGAGTTGGCGGGCGAAGGTGCGGTCGTTGATGAAGTTCATAGACTACGGAACGAGCCAGAGCCGGCTCGGGGTGCAAAGTTCATCCATCGGCGCGATTTATCGTATTGGGCCGGGTACGTGCCGACAGCGCAAAGCGGGATTTCGATCAACAAATTGGCTAACTAGGTGCCTGTCATCCGATTAGCGAGCAGGGATTTCTTGCGGATTGGCCTGTCTTTTCGGCCTGAATAGCCGCGTGCGTACTGAATTAGCGTCCGTAGTGTAATTTGCGGGCGTGTCATCGTCGTTTTTACCACCATTAATACACGTTTGGAACAAATGATTGACGAAACGGCCTCGTCAGATCAATCATTGCAACACCTACCCCCATGTACAAAGCCCTTGCGCTCCAGTTAACCTGCCAGACCATTAACCATACTACCACCCGCGACGAAGCTGAGGCCGTTATGCTGGCCTCGATCGACCGCATCGACAAACAGATTGAAGCGTCTATCGGTTTTGCGGGGCGGGATACCCTGCTGGTTGTGGTGCCCGAGTATTTCCTGACGGGTTTTCCACAAACCGAAAGCATTGTAGACTGGCGCGACAAGGCCGCTCTTGAGCTCGACGGTCGGATTTACGAGGCACTGGGGGCGATGGTGCAGAAGCACAAAATCTATTTCTCCGGCAACGCCTACGAGCTCGACCCCCACTTCCCCGATCTGTATTTTCAGACGAGCTTCATCATGGGCCCGAACGGCGACGTAATTCTGCGCTACCGCCGCCTCAACGCCATGCTGACCCCCACCCCCCACGACGTATGGGCTTACTACCTCGAAGCCTATGGCTACGACGCCGTTTTCCCGGTGGCTAAAACCAACATTGGCAATCTGGCCTGCATTGCGTCGGAAGAGATTCTGTACCCGGAGGTGGCGCGTTGCCTGGCCATGCGCGGGGCCGAAATTTTCCTGCACTCGACCTCTGAGGTCGGGAGCCCCATGCTAACCCCGCGCAACGTAGCGAAAATGGCCCGCGCCACCGAAAACATGGGTTATGTGGTATCAGCCAATTCAGCGGGTGTGACGGGTATCAACATCCCGATGGGCTCACTCGATACGGGCTCCAAAATCGTCGATTATAGGGGGCTGGTGCTGGCCGAAGCGGGAGCGGGTGAGAGCATGGTGGCCAACGCTGATATCGATTTGAATGCACTTCGGCAGTTTCGGCAGCGCACCGGCCCGGCCAACCTGCTGTCGCGGCAGCGGTTCGAACTCTACGCCGACAGCTACGCGCAACACAGCTACTACCCACCCAACACGCTCCTGGCCGAAACACCCGACCGCGCCGTTTTCCAGCGTAACCAGCAGGACGTAATCAAGCGTTTGTTTGAGAAATAGCAGGGTAGGCAGGGAATGGCAGGGGTTGCAGGGGGCACCGAGTAAACCGATTCCCTGCCTACCCTGCTATTCCCTGCAACCCCTTGCCCCTATTCCAGCACAGCCAGAAGTTCTGCAATCATCATGGCGGTGGCGCCCCAGACCCGGTGGCCCTGAATGTCGTAGTAAGGAGCATCGACGGTGACGCCCCGGACCTGAATCTGGCTATCGCCGACGATGGTTTTGTCGAGCAGGGTGTCGAGGCTTACTTCAATTACGGCATCGACTTCGCGCGGGTCAGGGTAAAAATCGGGGCGCGCTTTCATGGTGCCCACCACGGGCTGCACGTAGAAATTGCTGGGGGGAATGTACAGCTCCGTTAGTTTGCCCAGCACCTTTACGTCCTGCACCCGAATCCCGATTTCTTCCTGCGCCTCCCGCAAGGCTGTCTGAATCAGGTCGCGGTCGGTGCGTTCCATGCGCCCCCCCGGAAACGCCATTTGTCCCGCATGCACGCCATCGTACTGAGGGCGCAAAATGAGCGGCAGGTAAATCGTATTCTGGTACGGGTAGAACAGGATCAATACGGCGCTGCGGCGGGTACGTTCGTTGGGCCGAATGCCCAGTTTGGTACGGGCCGACGACGCCATGAGGCGATGGGCTGCTTCGCCCGGTAACGGTTGCTGGAGCCGCTGCTGAAGGTGTTCAATGAAGAGGGGGAAGGTGGGACGAAGCATTCGGTGGAGCGACGGCGTAACAGGGTTAGGAGGCAGCGATAGAACCGTATAGGCTCAAAAATACACATTCGCCCGTAACAGTCACCCGTAATCTGCTCACGAATGGCCGGTTTTATACCCAACGTCGGCCGTACGTATGGAGCGCTGCCTTACACTGTTAACTGCCACCGGGGCTGTGCTGCGCTGACCGTCAGTGGACTCATGCTGCTCCCTCCCGCAAAAAAGTCAGCAGCAGCCGGTTTACCGCGTCGGCCTCTTCATGCTGCACCCAATGCGTGGCGTTTTCGAAAAAGACCAGTCGCCCCCGGTCGCACAAATCAATACTGGGTTGGGCCATATCGCGCACCAGAAAGGCATCCCTAACGCCCCAGATCAACAAGGCCGGCACAACAACGCGATGCCGGGCAGGTAGAGCCGGACGCCGCCGCGCATAGGCCCGATACCAGTTGACCATCGTCTGAAAAGCCGGAGCACCCGTTGGACCGGGCTGTGCCCACGCCGCCCGATAAGCAGCTAGATCGGCTTCGGAGAACGTACCTGAGCGGCTACTTTGGCGCAGGGTACGGGTCAGGCTCCACCAGTTGCCCAGGCGACTGAGCCATTCGGGCAGGCGCGGCAGTTGAAAAAACAGGGTGTACCAACTTCGAAGCAACTGACGCGGCGAACGACGCAGAAACCGACTCATCACGGCCGGGTGAGGTACGTTAAGACAGACCAGGCGCTCTAATCGGCCGGGGTGGGTGATCGCCAGCCACCAGGCCACTAGTGCCCCCCAATCATGCCCGACCACGGTAGCTTTCTCGACGCCCGCCCCATCGATGAGCCCCAACACGTCGGCAACCAGTTTATCGATGGTGTACTGACCAAGGCCAACGGGCTTATCGCTGCGGTTGTAGCCCCGCTGATCGGGTGCCCAAACCCGATAACCCGCCGCTGCCAGCGCGTCGATCTGCGCCCGCCAGCCATACCAGAACTCTGGAAAGCCGTGCAGTAAAATCACCAGCGGCCCGTCGGGCGGTCCGGCTTCGACGACATGCAGTCGAATGCTATTGGTGTCCCGAAAAGGCATGATGGATCCACTAATTTGTTGACAATTCTACCGGATAGTAAAGTTGCAGAATGGTGTGACGGGAACCTATACCTTGCAGGCTTAACCAAAACGAATCCTATGCGCTTGTTGTCTACTTGCTTGCTGTCTTTCTGCCTGCTTTTGTCACTTTCCAGGGCATCGGCCCAACAGTTCCTGCCGCCTATCGAGCGGTTCTCGGGTAGTAAACCGGGTTATCTGGTGCTCAAAACGGGCGAACGGATTGACTTTACCCTCGACGACCTCGACCGAAAAAAGGGGCTGATCATTCGCATTGAAGGAAAAACCCTGGATGGTAAAAAATTCAAGTACGAAGCCGATGAGATTCAGGAGGCGGGCCTTACCCCCTCCGACTTCGCCAAGTTTGCTTCGTTCAACGAAAGCACCCGATCTATTGCTAAAATGCAACGAAATAAGGTAGGCGAATCGGGCCGGAATCTGGTGCTTTTCTATAACGAACGCCTCGACGATCAGAAGCGGGAAGCCCTGCTACAATTGGTCAATCCTGGTTTTGAGTCGCGGATTCGGGTATATGATGACCCGTTTGCGGCCGAAACCACGGGCGTAGGCTTCGGCGGAATTCAACTGACCGGCGGGATGGACAAATCGTTTTACGTTCGCACTAACAACAAAGTTATTCGGCTGAAGAAGCGGAATTACGACGAACTGTTTGCGCCGCTGTTTGACACCTGTCCCGCCGTTATGACCAAGTACGGCAAGAATTTCGCTTGGCGCGATTTCGCCTACCACGTCTTCATGTTCGATCAGGAGTGCGGGGATATAGCTAGTAAATGAGTTTGAGATTAGTTTGGCGTTTGATGGCTAAGGTTTAAAGTTGGCTGACACGAGAGCACTACTCCTTCGTCAGCCAACTTTAAACCTTAGACGTCAAACGCCAAACTCATTTACCGCCTTTACCGGTATAACGCCGCCAGTTCGTTGGCGCAGCGTTCGCCGTCCATAGCAGCCGACACAATTCCGCCTGCGTAACCAGCCCCTTCGCCGCAGGGAAACAGCCGACGTACCTGTACGTGCTCGCAGGTGTTGCGGTCGCGGGGGATACGCACGGGCGACGACGTCCGGCTCTCGATGCCGATCAGCTGCCCCTCGTTGCTGACGTACCCACGCATTTTCTGGCCAAAGTCGCGCAGCCCTTGCTGGAGCGGTTGGGCAATGTGGTCGGGCAGCACCTCGCGCATATCCACCGACACCAAACCGGGCTGATACGAGGTTGGTAGCAAGCTAGCCGATGGCTTGCCAGTCACAAAATCGGCTACGCGCTGCGCCGGGGCCGTTTGGCTCAATCCGCCCGACAGGCTGCTGCCAACGGTGCAGGCGCGCTGCTCTACGGCCTGTTGCAACAGCAGACCAGCCAGCGGGCCATGCTGCGCGTAAGGCTTCAGATCGGTTTCGGTAATGGCCACGACCAGCCCCGAATTGGCATACGGTGAGTCGCGACGGGAAGGCGACATCCCGTTGACGACCAGTTCGCCGGGAGCGGTTGCCGAGGGCACGATAAACCCACCGGGGCACATGCAGAACGAGAAAACACCCCGCTCCACCCCGCCAAACTTCGTCTGAGTAACGAGGCTATACGAGGCAGCAGGCAGGTAATCGCCCCGGACTGGATGGTTGCGGCCGAGGTTGGGCGTTTGGGTGCTGTGGCGCGGGTTGCCCTGACGTGGGCCGAGGTGGTACTGCAAGGTGTCGATCAGCGACTGCTGATGTTCGATCCGCACCCCCATTGCAAAGGGTTTCGCTTCGATCAGTACGTCGCGTTCATGCAACAGGTGAAAGATATCACGGGCCGAGTGTCCCGTCGCCAGAATCACGCCAACGCCAGTGTGTTCCTTTCCATCGGCCGTGACCACGCCCCGCAGTTGATCGCCTTCGCGCAGCAGGTCCACCACTTTCGTATCGAAATGCACGGCGCCACCTGCTGTCAGAATGCTTTCGCGCAGGGCCGTAACCACGTTGGGCAGTTTGTTGGTGCCGATATGTGGGTGCGCATCCACCAGAATCTGCTCTGTGGCGCCGTGAGCCACCAGAATTTCCAGAATCCGCCGAATGTCGCCCCGCTTGCTCGAGCGCGTGTAAAGCTTGCCGTCGGAATACGTACCGGCGCCGCCCTCACCGAAGCAATAGTTCGATTCTGGGTTAACGACATGGTCTTTGTTGATCGCCGCCAGATCGCGGCGGCGTGCCCGCACGTCGGAGCCACGTTCGAGCACGATGGGCTTCAAGCCCAGTTCGATCAGGCGCAGGGCGGCAAACAGGCCCGCCGGACCGGCCCCCACGATGATGACCGGTTTGGCCCGGCTCACGTCGGGGTACGTTAGTCCATGGCGAATCAGAGGCGGTGGCGTTTCGCCAGCATACACATCCGTTTCGATATGCACACGTACCTGACGGCCGCGCGAGTCGATCGACTGACGGCGTTTGCGCACGACCACGTCGGGCGAATCGGGAAGTTGTAACTGCTTAAGAACGAGCGTGCGGAATGCCGCTTCGTCGAGACCCTGCTCCGGCGCGAGGGTCAGCGTAAGTTGTTGATGCATGCGTAAAACGGGCCGGTGGTTATCCGGCAACAGTGGGACAAATTTACCACTTTCGCCCCACTTTTTCGTCAGAGGCATCGGATAGACCGCTGTAGGGTGCGCCTTTAGAGGGTATCAAGCTTTTGTAGAAACCTGCATGTTCCAATGACCGACGCCCATCCGTATCGAACAGGGCAGCGGCAATCGGTTTGCGCATACAGGGGCTATTTACTTTTCGTCAGCCTGCTTGTCGCGGGTATTTTTCTGCACCGCAATGGCAGCAAATAGACTCAGCATGAACGACATAGCATAGAAGCCTTTTTCGCTGGCCGTCAGCGTGGCGTTCCAGAGGCCCACCGTCAGTAGCAGAATGGCCAGCAGGGTCGAGAACCAGCTCAGGGAGTAGTAGAGATTCGTGACGGGGATACCCTCTTGTCGGTCGCGGACACTTTTCTGCACCGATATGGCCGAAAACAGCCCGTACATCAAGATCGTGAAGTAATAGCCCTTCTCATTGAGGGCCATCGTTGCATTGAAAAGACCGATGTTGTAGGCGATGGCGCCGATAAGCAGCGCCGCCCACGAAGCGCCGATAAATGCCGGAGATGGCTGTTGGTTCATGGTAGAAAAGGCGAGTGGTGATTCTGGGGAAAGATATTAAAAAAAGAATCGCCTGATTAACACGCATCAGCCTGCGGTCGTATCGGTCAGCAAGATTGAGTGAACGGAACGGCAGACCACATGCGCATGGCTGGCCGACGTATTGAATTTTCCGCGTTACAGAACACGCCCTACCTAGCTGTTGGTCGACAAACAAACGATCACCCGATGGGTTCGGTAGCCGATGGTGCGTTTGCAAAAATGAAGTAGAGAGGAATAAACCCAAACACGCCCATCGACAGCCAGGGGTGCACAAACGCCAATGCGCCACCCAGCAGGTAGAGCACGGGGCCAGCCAGTACCGAGCGGGTGGTGGCCTGCCGATAATGTTGTAGATCAACGCTTTTTCGAAGCACCTGCGGATTGGTGAGGGCGTACCACCGGATGAGGCTAAAGGCGAGCGCCATCAGGGCCAGAATGCTCCCAAACACAAACAGAGCCAGTGGGTTACCGGGGTAGTCGCCCATGAGCGCGGTCGGAAAGGGAATAAAGGAACACCAGAGCAGCAGCAGGGCATTGAGCCAGAAGAGCCTGTGGGTGATGTGCTCGACCTGCGCCAGCAGCCGATGGTGATTGACCCAGATGACGCAGACAATCAAAAAGCTGATGATCCAGCTCAGGATTTTGGGCATCAGCGCCAGCAGTGCCACCCCCAACTCACCCAACGACTCGGGCTGTTCAAGGCGTGGGACCTTGATTTCCAGCACCAGCAGCGTAACGATAATGGCAAAAATGCCGTCGCTGAACGCCTCGACCCGCGTTTTGGAAAAGTAATCCATACGGTTGATCGTTTAGCGGGTCAGCATCTTGAACGCCATGCCCCGGCCGTGGCCCCGAAACAGCGCCAGGTTGATCCAGTTGAGGGCGAGTTGCTCGATCAGCGTAAACGTATCGTTGCCGCCGAGGTCGTAGCAGGTGCCGAAGCCAATCTCGGTAGCCAGTTGGGTGGCCACGGCCTTGCCGCGAGTGCTGTCGCCCGCCGTAAACATGTCGGCGGCCTGTTCGCCGAATTGCGGATTGAGCATATTCTCGAAACCCGTGGTATTGAAGCACTTGACCACATCGCGGGTAGCCGTGTAGGCCAGAATGGCGTCGGTGGTGTTGCTGAATCCGGCCGGCCCCATCCCGCGCACGGTGTTCATGGTGTCGATGATGACTTTACCCGTGGTGTCGTCCAACTCCTGCACCACCTCCACGACCTTCAGGGCGGGTGTCGCCAGCACGATCACGTCGGCCTGAGCGGCGGCCCGTTCCGGCGACGTAAACCGGTCTTCCCCAATCTGGGCAGCGAGCCGCATCGATTTTTCGGACAACGGAAAGCGGGTGCCGACCAGGACCGTGTGGCCTACGTCAACGAAGCGTTGGGCCAGGGCGCCGCCTACGTTGCCGGAGCCAATAATGGAAATTGTCATACTAAAAATAATGTGGTGTAGTGTCTGACGCCAGACCTTGTCAATCGGCCAAACGCAAGGCCAGGTACGTTATTCGCCAAGCGCTTCGATGATGGCGCGGGCTGTTTCGGCACCCGAGAAGTTTTGCTGTCCCGTGACCAGATTGCCATCGCGAATGGCAAAACCCCGCCACAACCCGGCCTGCACGAAGTTGGCGCCCAGTTGCTTCAGTTCGTCTTCAATGCGCCAGGGCATCACGTGCTTGTCGCGCGCGAGCAGGCCATACGCCCACACGGCATTATCGGCAAAATCTTCCTCCACGTTGGCAAATCCCGTTACGGTTTTGCCTTTAGCCAGATAGTCGCCATTGCTCAGTTTGGCATACCGCAGAATAGCCGTTCCGTGGCACAGCGCCGCCGTTACCTTCCCCGATTCGTAGAACTCGACAAATTTCTGGTGCAGCTCGGTTGCCTGCCCGAAGGTAAACATCGGCGCCTGCCCGCCCGCCACTACCAGCGCGTCGAAATCCGGTACGTTCAGGGTGGCGATGGGTTTGGTGTTGTCGACCAAGGCCCGCAGGCTTTCGGTGTGAATAAACCCCTGCGAGATGAGGTCGGTCGAGGAGTAGCCGCTCGCATCGTTGGGGTCGCTCATGGCGTCGGGATCGCAGCGGCCACCGTCAGGGCTAAAGAGTTCAATCTCGTAGCCTTTCTCGGTAAATTCGTAGTAGGGGTGTGTCAGCTCGCTCCACCAGAAGCCGACGGGCCAGCCCGTGGTGGTCGAAACAGCCGGGTTGGCAATGACGATTGCAACGCGTTTGGGTCGCCGGGTAGTCACCCGATTTGGATCTTTAAGGCTCATGGCTACAGTTTGTTCTGATTTTTTGTTGACCTGAACAAATGTATGTTCACCACTATACCTTTAGGGATATTTATACACCGAAGTGTGATACTCTCCATTTAGAGAGTGTTTGATAAACAATTACTTACAAGATGCCTGACTTTCTACACAACGGTAAACTTTATTACAATCCCGTCGAGTTTGCGATGGCCCACATCGGGGGTACCTGGAAGATGCCGATTCTGTGGCGGCTCAACAAGCAGGTCATGCGGTACAGTGAGCTGAAAAAATACCTGCCCCACATTAGCCATAAAATGCTGACCACGCAGTTGCGCGAACTGGAAGCACACGGGTTTGTAACGCGCACGGTGTTTCCGGTGGTGCCACCGCACGTAGAGTACAGCATTACCGACAAAGGGCGCCGGGTGATTCCCGTCATCGAAACGATTCGACAGTTTGGGCGTGAACTGATGGACGAGCAAGGCATTGTCGAACGAAAAACGCCCTGATGATCCCTGAGAAAGCCCTGCCGAGGGAGTAGATCGAACCGTTGAGCCCTTAAATTGGACCTGATTGGCAACATATGCCAGCGGTTTCCTGTTTTGGCCGTATGCAACCTCAGCAACCTACTAGCCCACGCCCAGCCACCGTACGCGCCGGTAACACCGATGCCTTCGAGGCACCCGACTTTTACCAGATCGACGACCTGCTGACGGCCGAACAGAAACTGGTTCGTTCGGCCATGCGGACATTTGTTAAGCGCGAAATCACGCCGACCATCGATGAGTACGCCCAACGCGCCGAATTTCCCGAGGGTATCGTGCCGAAGTTTGGTCAGATTGGGGCCTTTGGTCCTACCCTACCCGTCGAGGTGGGCGGCGGCGGTCTCGATCAGATCAGTTACGGCCTGATGATGCAGGAAATTGAGCGCGGCGACTCGGCCCTTCGCTCAACGGTGTCGGTGCAAAGCTCGCTGGTGATGTACCCGATCTGGGCGTTTGGCTCCGATGAACAGAAGGCGCACTACCTGCCCCGGCTGGCCAAAGGCGAGTTGTTGGGCTGTTTTGGCCTCACCGAAGCTAACCACGGCTCCAACCCCGGCGGCATGGAAACGGCGTTTATCGAACGCAGCGATTATTACCTGCTCAACGGTTCGAAGCTCTGGATCACCAATGCTCCCATCGCCGATATCGCCATTGTGTGGGCGAAAAACGAACAGGGTAAAATTCGGGGACTGATCGTGGAGCGCGGCATGGAAGGCTTTTCCACCAATGACATCGAACGCAAATGGTCATTGCGGGCCAGCCGCACGGGCGAATTGATTTTTCAGGACGTGAAGGTGCCCAAAACCAACATGCTGCCCGAAGCCATCGGATTGAAAGCGCCGCTCCAATGCCTCGATCAGGCCCGTTACGGCATTGCGTGGGGCGCCGTGGGGGCAGCGATGGACTGCTACGAAACAGCCCGACGTTACACCCTCGAACGCATTCAGTTCGATAAGCCCATCGCCTCCTTCCAGCTGGTGCAGAAGAAACTGGCCGAAATGCTCACCGATATCACCAAAGCCCAACTCGTGTGCTGGCGGCTGGGTACGTTGAAGAACAACGATGCCGCCACGACGGCGCAGATTTCGATGGCCAAACGCGACAATGTCGACATGGCTTTGCGGGTGGCACGTACCTGTCGGCAGTTGCTCGGTGGCATGGGCATCACGGGCGACTATCCCATTATGCGCCACATGATGAACCTTGAGTCGGTGATTACCTACGAAGGCACCCACGACATTCATCTGCTGATTCTGGGCGAAGCCATTACGGGTATTGGCGCCTTTAAGTAGGAACTCGCTATGCGGTTTGTATCAAGCAGATAAGCTGATTGTCTGCTTGATACAAACCACGTTTGTCAAGGATTAGAATCGGCACCCTGCCGCTGACGAGGCCGTGATGGTAATGCCGGGCAAATCCTGACACAGGACATAGGCTTTTTGCGGATACCGACCCGCCCGGTAGTGGAAGTAAAAGACCGAATCACGGCTCGTATTGAACACATCCGGCAACGTACCTCCCCGAAACGCTACCGAATCCAGACTGGCCAACAGGCAGTTGGGTACGTCCCGGCCATCAACCTGTTTCCAGGTAGCGCCCATTTTGCTGGGTGTTAGCAGCTGCACCACGCTGGCCTCGCAATAGTTGGCGATGAAACGCCCTTTCAGGCAGGTAGAGGCGTCGTCCGGGCGGCAACTCAAGCCCAACAAAAACAAGGCGAGCAGGCTATAAGCCCGGAGGTTTGAACATTGGTTTGACGGCATACATGTAACGGCATCGGCGTTTTTTCAGACAGACCCCCAAACGCCTAAAGTAGTTGGCGTTGCCATTGGCGTTTTTGATAGCAAACCTCTTTTGGTATGAAAAAAACGCTATTCCTTCTCCTTGCTACCTTTACCAATCTGCTGGCTCAACCTGTGGAGCGGCTGGTTAAAGTCGTGGTTACGCCCGATCATGCCGACTGGCAGTACAAGCCGGGTGAAGCGCCCCGGTTCAACGTGGTCGTTTACCAGAACAATGTTCCGCTTCGGGGGGCTTCCGTGCGCTATGAGATCGGTCCCGAAAAAATGGATCCAACGCAGAAAGAGACGCTCACTCTGCGCGACGGCACAGCCAACCTGACGGGCGGAACCCTGAAAACGGCGGGTTTCCTGCGCTGCACGGCCACGGCGGTTGTCGATGGAAAAGAATACAGAGGCATGGCTACGGCTGCTTTTGATCCACTGGCGATCAAGCCGACCGTAGCCAACCCGGCGGATTTTCAGGATTTCTGGAACAAAGCCAAAGCCGATCTGGCCGCCATTCCGCTCGACGCCCGCCTGACGCTGCTGCCCGAGCGCTGCACCGGCACGGTCAATGTCTACCACGTCAACATCAACAATTACGCCCCACCGAGTTGGAACAACGCGCAGGCTCGCCTGTATGGCATTCTGTGCGTTCCGAAAGCGGAAGGCAAATACCCGGCGTTACTGAAAGTGCCCGGCGCGGGCATTCGGCCCTATGCGGGTGATGTGGCGATGGCCGAGAAAGGAATCATTACCCTCGATATTGGTATTCACGGCGTCCCTGTCAATATGGACCCGGCCGTGTATGCCAATCTGGCCGGTGGCGCGCTGTCTAATTACCAGAATTTCAACCTCGACGACCGCGACCGCTATTACTACAAACGTGTGTATATGGGGTGTGTACGAGCCATCGACTTCATCGCCAGCCTCCCACAATACGACGGGCAGAACCTGGCCGTCACGGGTGGTAGCCAGGGCGGGGCACTGTCGATTGTCACGGCGGGGCTCGACAAACGGGTGAAATGGCTGGGGGCGTATTACCCGGCACTTAGCGACATGACCGGCTACCTGAATGGACGCGCCGGCGGTTGGCCGCACCTGTTTACCGGCACGAGTCTGGCGTTTAACAATACGCCGGCCAAGATCAACACCGTTGGTTACTACGACGTGGTAAACTTCGCCCGACTGGTGAACGTACCTGGCTATTACTCGTGGGGCTACAATGACGAAACCTGCCCGCCCACGTCGATGTATGCGGCCTACAACGTTATCAACGCACCTAAGTCGCTCAGCCTCTTCCTCGACACCGGCCACTGGACGTACCCAGAACAAACCGAGAAAATGAACAACTGGCTGGTCGAGCGACTGAAAGGGTCGAAGTGATCTGTTCGAATACGTGGCTGACGCACAAGAGACGCAAAGGCGGTCCGCCGCAGCGGTTGCGTCTCTACCTACGGGTTTATCAGATGCCGCTGTACCAGCGCCTGTACGGCGGCATCGCCTACCACAGCCTGTTGTGGGCGGGGGTGATCGGCGGTGAACACGCGCAGGTCGTCTTTGCTCAGCAGGGTGTTGGGCGACTCATCAGGATTTCCGCTGGTCAATACCCGATTTAGGTCGAGCCCCAGGTACTGCGCCAGAAAGCGGTACGCCGCCGCGCGTTTGCTGGGGCCGTAATCGTGCCCTTCGTTGGCCAGGTGAACGTTGGCGACGTTGGCTTCGGCTCCGTAAAGGCGGT
Organism: Fibrella musci; assembly: GCF_041321105.1. NCBI lineage: Bacteria > Pseudomonadati > Bacteroidota > Cytophagia > Cytophagales > Spirosomataceae > Fibrella > Fibrella musci. The sequence goes on from NZ_JBGGWD010000001.1 coordinate 713,869, forward strand.
ATACGCCCTGCACATAAGGGTATTCTATACTGGGCGTGTTTTTCGTCCAGTCGCCCCCGTCGGAAATCAGCAGCAGCGGACGCGGAGCGGCCAAGGCGGCAATCTCGGCGTTATTGGTCTCGTGGGTGGGGCGTTTGTGAATGGGCATGCCGCTCTCGCAGGTGCATCCGCCAAAAAAGTGGGCCGATACCATCACCGTCGGTACCGACACCGTTACGCGGGGGTCAAGCGCCGTCAGCAGGAACGTCTGCGTGCCCCCACCCGATTCGCCCGTTACGCCTACTCGTTTGGCGTCGGCCTCGGGCAGGCTGAGCAGAAAATCGAGCGCCCGGGTGCTGTTAAGCGTTTGCAGGGGCTGCGTTGTGGGAAGTTTGTGGGCGCATTGCGTGGCCTCACCGTAGCCAACCATATCAAAGGCAAACACCACCGCCCCCATGCGGGCCAGCGTAGCGCACCGTTGCTGCGCCGCCTCCAGCGTGCGGCCTTCCATCGTCGGGGAGTGTCCATGCGGACAAAGCACCACAGGCCGTTTACCCTTGAACCCAATTGGCCGATATAGATTGCCCGTCACGAAATAGCCGGGCAGGCTCTCGAACGCTACGTTCTCGACGGTATAGCCGTTTTGTTGGCGCAGGCTGTGGCGAATAGGCTTCAGCGGAGCGAACGCCGGTTTGTCGGGCAGATTCATCCCCGCCCGAACGCCTTGCCGAATCAGCGTTGCCCGTTTTTCCCAGGCCGCCCGCGTTGGGTATGTTCGGGCGATGTCGGTGAGGCGTTGGGCGGCCTCGGCCTCGGTATAATAAGCTCCCTGCCGCAGATCGGGGCGGGCCGCATCAGGCTGGGCCTGCATAAACAAGGGCACAATGAGCAGGACGGGCAACAAGAAACAAAACGATTTCATGACTACCAAACGCAAAATCGACTCCGTCTTACCCAAGGGGATCATCACAGAGCCACAAAGGGCACGGAGGCGTTTTTAGCGAATCAGTTGTTCGCTCCAAAATACCTCCGTGCCTTTTGTGGCTCTGTGGTAATCCTTTTTACACTTACCGATAATAGGCCTCGCTCCACCGAAGCTGATTCTTCAGGTCGAGCAAGCGGGTGTGTTCGTCGATCAGTACGTATTCGATACCAGCCATTTCGGCGAAATCTTCCATATAGCTGGCGGTCAGGTTCTGGCTGAACCCGGTGTGGTGCGCGCCACCCGCGTAGATCCAGGCGGCAGCGGCCGTAGCCAGATCGGGGTTGGCCTTCCATAACACCCGTGCGACGGGCAAATTGGGTAGTTCGTGCTCCGGCTTGACGGCTTCGACCGTGTTGACCAGCAGCCGGAACCGGTTGCCCATGTCGATGATCGATGCGTTGAGCGCCGGACCCGCCGGGCAGTCGAACACCAGCCGGACGGGGTCAGCCTTGCCGCCAATGCCCAACGGATGCACCTCGCAGCGAACGGCACCCTCAGCGATGCTGGGACAAATCTCAAGCATGTGCGCTCCCAGCACGAGGTTATTACCCGGCGCGAAATGGTACGTATAATCTTCCATGAATGAGTTGCCACCAGGCAGGCCGGAACCCATCACTTTCATGGCCCGCACCAGCGCCGCCGTTTTCCAGTCGCCCTCACCACCAAAGCCATAGCCGTCGGCCATCAGGCGCTGGGTAGCAATGCCGGGCAGTTGAGCCAGCCCGTGCAGGTCTTCAAACGTATCGGTAAAGCCTTTGAACTTACCGTCCTCCATGAATTTCCGCATGCCCGCCTCGATCCGGGCCGCCGTCCGCAACGACTCGTGCATAGCACCGCCTTTGCGCAGGTTGTCGGCCAGGGCATACTGGGTTTCGTAGTCGGCCAGAAGCTCATCGACGGCGCTGTCAGGTACGTTGTTGACGTAGAAAACCAGATCGCCCACGCCGTGCGTATTGACAGAATAGCCAAATTTCAATTCAGCCTCGACCTTGTCGCCTTCCGTTACGGCGACCTGCCGCATGTTATCACCGAAGCGGACAAATTTGGCGCCCTGCCAGTCGTGCCAGCCCGCCGCAACCCGCGCCCAGGCACTCAGTTGCTCATGGACGTGAGGCGCCTGCCAGTGGCCCACAACCACCTTCCGGTTGAGGCGCATCCGCGACATCATAAACCCAAACTCCCGGTCGCCGTGGGCCGACTGGTTCAGGTTCATGAAATCCATATCGATCTGCCCCCAGGGAATGTCCTGGTTAAACTGCGTGTGCAGATGCAGGAGGGGTTTCTGCAACTGTTTCAGCCCCCGAATCCACATTTTGGCGGGCGAAAACGTGTGCATCCAGGCCACCAGCCCAATGCAGTTCGGGTCGACGTTGGCCTGGCTGAGCAGGTTATAAATCTCGTCGGGCGTGGTCAGCACGGGTTTATACACCACCCGCACGGGCAGTTGACTGTCGAGTTCAGCCACAATCCGTTGTGAATGGTCAGCTACCTGCCGAAGCGTTTCTTCCCCATACAGGTGCTGACTACCCGTAATGAACCAAATGTCAAGTGATTTTAGCATACCATTTTTTGTTCAATGTTCCACGTCCAATGTCCAAAGCAGTTTGCCTTATCTAGCAGCGACCTTGAACGTGGAAGGTGGAACATTGAACGTCGTTCATTGTCCGTAATACGAATGGGCGCCGTGTTTGCGCTCGTAGTGTTTTTTGATGAGAGAAGCAGGGAGCCGGTTTACGTCGGGCCGCAGCGTACAGCTTAGATAGGCCATCTGGGCAATGGCCTCCAGCACCCCCGCATTGTAAACCGCTTTTTCGATGGATTTACCCCAGGTAAAGGGTGCGTGGTTGGCCAGCAACACCATTTCCACCTCGTCGGGGGTCAGGCCGCGCCGCGCAAATTCCTGCAAAATCTGGTTGCCCGTTTCATGTTCGTAATCACCTTCGATCATCGTGGCGTCCATGGGTGGGGCGCAGGGCACATCGACGGTCAGGTGGTCGGCGTGGGTGGTACCGAGGATCGGGATATCGAGTTGCGTCTGCGCCCAGGCCGTTGCGTAGGTCGAGTGCGTGTGTACAATGCCACCGATGCCCGCCCAGTTTTTATACAGAACCGCGTGCGTTTTTGTATCCGACGAGGGGCGCTTGCTGCCCTCCACCACGTTGGCGTCGAAGTCGACGATCACGATGTCGTCGGGCGAGAGGCTATCGTAGGGAACACCACTCGGTTTGATGGCAAATACGCCCCGCTCCCGATCGACCACGCTGGCATTGCCGAAAGTAAAGATCACCAGACCCAGCTTCGGCAACTGCATGTTAGCCTCGTAGCAGGCTTGTTTTAATTCGTTATACATGGTTAATCTAATGAATAATGCACGATGTACAATGCACAATGGAATATGGAATATCGTACGGAGAGCTTTCGCGACAGCGGTTCGCCGCCCGGCTCATTATGCATTGTACATCGTGCATTGTACATTCCCTTACGCCTTCTTTTGCTCGACAAATTCGCCCAACGCTTTGTACCGCTGGAACAGGCGTTCGTAACGGTCGGCGTTGGCCGGGATGGGCGTATAGGTAGCATCGAAACCGCTGCCCATTGCCTGCATGGCCGTGGGTACGTCGGGGTGAATACCAGCGGCCACGGCAGCGTACATAGCCGCGCCGAGCGCCGGCGCCTGCTCAGACGTGGCAATTTTGATGGGGCGATTCAGCACGTCGGCGAGGGTCTGCATCACGAAGGCCGATTTTTTGGCCACGCCACCCAGTCCAATTACCTGGCGGATGGGAATGCCTTCGCTTTCAAATCGCTCCACGATCGTCCGCGAGCCAAAGCAGATGGCTTCGACCAGCGCCCGGAAAATTTCGGGTGCGCCCGTGCCCATGTTCAGGCCCGTGATGGCTCCTTTCAGCGTCTGGTTGGCATCGGGGGTACGGCGTCCGTTTACCCAGTCCAGCGCCAGTACACTGCTCAGTTCGGGGTCGACGGCTTCGGCGGCAGTTGAGAGCTCGCCCATCAGCCGACTGGCAATATCCTGCCGGAGCGCCGTTTTCTGCTCATCCGACAACGTACCCGACGAATCGACCAGCCGCAGCGGCCACTCGAGCACCCGCCGGAACCACGCCAGCAAATCGCCAAAGGCCGATTGCCCCGCTTCGAGGCCCAGCATACCGGGCACGATGGAGCCATCCACCTGTCCGCAGATGCCCCGCACCAGCGTGTCGGCTACATCGGCGGTGGGCGCCACCACCATGTCGCAGGTCGACGTACCCATCACTTTCACCATCGAGTAGGGCTCAATCTGCCCGCCGATGCCACCCGCGTGGGCATCGAACGTACCTACGGCCACCACGGTGTCGGTGGTGAGGCCGAGGCGCGTGGCCCATTCGGGTGAGAGCGTACCCGTGGGTTGGTCGGCGGTATACGTATCGCTGAACAGGCGGTCGCGCAGGCCCGCCAGTTTGGGGTCCAGGTACGTTAGAAAAGCCTCAGAGGGCAGACCATTCCAGCTTTCGTGCCAGAGCGCCTTATGCCCCGCGGCGCACCGGCTCCGTTTCAGGTCGGCCAGCGACGAACCGGTGAGCAGCAGCGGGATGTAGTCGCAATGCTCCATCCACGAGTGCGCAGCCGACGCCACCGCTTCGTCGGTGCGGACAATGTGCATGATTTTGGCCCAGAACCATTCCGACGAATAAATGCCGCCCTCAAAGCGGGTGTAATCGCCTTCGTCGGGGTGCGTTTCGGCCCAGGTACGTGCCTTCTGGTTGATTTCGTCGGCTTCAGCTACAGACGTGTGGTCTTTCCACAGCACAAAATGGCCGTTGGGATTATCGGCAAAAGCGGGCGTGAGGCCCAGCGGCACCCCGTCGGCATTGACGGCGACCGGCGTGGAACCAGTGGTGTCGACGGCAATCCCGCGCACGTCGGCGGCGTCGACTTCGGGCGAGGCCGCGAGCACGGCCCGAATGGTGGTTTCAAGCCCCTCGATATAGTCGAGCGGGTGCTGCCGAAACTGATTGCGGGCCGGGTGGCAATGCAGACCGGCCTGCCAGCGTGGGTACGTGAATACCGACTGAGCCAGTTCGCGCCCGTTGCTGGCATCGACCAGCACCGCCCGAACCGAGTCTGTACCGAAGTCGAGGCCAATTACGTAGGCTATCATAAAGAGAAAGGTAGGGGGTCATTGGGCAATACGATCGGCTGCTGCCTATCAACACGAAGACAGCGGCAGTTAGCCCGGTACAAATAAAAAAAGAACCTCTGGCATTCTACCAGAGGTTCTTTTACGAAAGCTAAGCTAAAATTGACTATTCGTAAGCGATACGGCTCACAATACTGCGTCCGAGCGTGATTTCGTCGGCATATTCGAGATCACCGCCGATGGGAATGCCTCTTGCAATGGTCGATACGCGCAGGCTGAAAGGCCGCAGTTTTTTCTGTAGATAGAACGCCGTAGTATCGCCTTCCATGGTGGGGCTAAGGGCCAGAATAATCTCTTTAACGGGTTCGTCGCCTTCGTTTTGCTGGGTCAGCCGCTGCAACAGTGAGTCGATGTGCAGATCGCTGGGGCCAATGCCTTCTACGGGCGAAATGATGCCACCCAACACGTGATACAGGCCTTTGTATTGCGCTGTATTTTCAATCGCCAGCACGTCGCGGGTGTCTTCCACCACGCAGATGGTCGATCCATCGCGGCGGGGGTTGGCGCAAATCGAGCAGAGTGTATCGTCGGAGAGGTTATGGCATTTGCGGCAATACTGCACCTTCGTGCGGGCCGATACCAACGCCTGCGCCAGCGTCTGGGTTTGATCTTCGTCGCGCTTCAGCAGGTGTAACACCAGCCGCAGGGCCGTTTTCTTACCAATGCCCGGCAGCTTCGACACCTCCGTCACCGCATCTTCAATAAGCTTCGAGGGAAACTCCATGTATAGAGAATGTACAATGAATAGTGTACAATGTACAATGGATTGCCGCACATGACAGTTGTTCCTTTACAGGAGCTTCATTGTGCATCGTACCGTATCGTACATTGTGCATTCAGTTAAGCACCTCGGCAGAAATGCCCCGGCGGCAGATTTCATTTCGCATGGGGACCAACTCCTCAAAACCACCATTTTTGACGGTGCATTTGCCCTTGTAGTGAATCAGCAGGGTGCATTGCTCGGCCTGTTCGGGCGTGTGGTGCACCACGTCGATCAGGGTGTCGATCACGTGTTCAAACGTATTGACGTCGTCGTTGAAGACTACCAGGTTGTAGACTTCTGTCTCAACGACTTCGTCCAATACCTCAACGTCTGGTTCTGAGAACGGCATCATAACTGGGCAAGTTGTTGGTTTGATTGTTGGCAAATTTACGGAAATTTGGCCGGTTAATCCCCTTTATACTAACCCCGCGAGTCGGTTAAAAGTTGCCCCTCTGAGATGAATTCCACTACTGCGCTGATTATCCTGATTGCCTATTTTGCCATGCTGATCGGGGTGTCGTACTACACCTCCCGTGGGGCCGACACCAACACGTTTTTTACGGCTAACCGCCAGTCGCCCTGGTATTTGGTGGCGTTTGCCATGATCGGCACGTCGCTCTCGGGCGTCACGTTCATTTCGGTGCCGGGGGCCGTGGGCGGGGCGTTCAAAGGCTTCGAGGGCTACAAGGGCTTCTTTTACTTCCAGGTGGTGCTCGGCTATATCATCGGTTACTACGTCATCGCCACGGTGCTGATGCCGATGTACTACCGCATGAACCTGATTTCGATTTACGGCTACCTCGAAAAACGCTTCGGATTCTGGTCATACAAGACCGGCGCGGGCTTTTTTCTGCTGGCCCGGACGGTTGGCTCGGCCCTGCGGCTTTACGTGGCGGCGGGTGTGTTGCAACTGGCCATTTTCAACGATCTGGGTATTCCCTTCGAGGCGTCGGTGGCCATTACAATCCTGCTGATCTGGCTCTATACGTTTAAGGGCGGGGTGAAAACGATCATCATCACCGACACGCTGCAAACTACGTTTCTGGTAACGGCTGTGGCCCTGACGATCGTGCTGATTGCCCGGCAACTCAATCTGGGTACGTCGGAAGTGACGGCGGCGATCAAGAACAGCCCCTACTCGCAGGTGTTTTTCTTCGACAACTTCAACGACCCGCGTAACTTCTGGAAGCAGTTTATTTCGGGGGCGTTCATTGCCATCGTGATGACGGGGCTGGATCAGGATCTGATGCAGAAAAACCTCACCTGCAAAAACATTGGCGAAGCCCAGAAGAATATGTTCTGGTTTACCATCACGCTCACGATTGTGAACTTTATGTTCCTGTGCCTGGGCGCGTTGCTGTACATCTACGCCAATACCAAAGGCATCGAGGTGCCCGCCAAGACCGATAACCTGTACCCGATGCTGGCGCTGAACCACTTTGGCCCCGTGGTGGGTATCACCTTCCTGCTGGGCATCACCGCCGCTACCTACGCCTCGTCTGACTCCGCCCTGACGGCGCTCACCACCTCATTCTGCATCGATTTTATGGAGGTGGAACGCCGCCCCGAGGCCGAACGCTCACGGATCAAACACTGGGTGCACATTGGGTTTTCGGTACTGTTCTGGATCGTGATCGTCATCTTCAATCAGTTCAACAACGGTGATCTGATCACGGCCGTATTCGACCTGGCGGGGTACACCTATGGGCCACTGCTGGGCCTGTATGCCTTCGGGCTGTTCAACAAACGCCCCGTCCGCGACAATTGGGTGCCACTGGTGTGCATCCTCTCCCCTTTCCTGACGTATTATGTGAATGCGCATTCGCAAGCGTGGTTCAATGGCTACACCTTCAGCTTCGAACGCCTGCTGCTCAACGGCCTGTTTACGTACCTGGGCCTCTGGGCACTCTCCCGCAAAGCCGAGCAACCACAGACGGTATAAGCAAACGCATAAAATAAGGGAGCAGACCGGCGGGTTTATAAACTAGCCGGTCTGCTCCCTTATTTTATGAACCAGCAATTCACGGAAAACCGGTAGTCTTTAAACGCCAGATTGGGCGCTCTGACAGGCGCAACCGAGTGGGGAGCCACCGACGAGAAAACTAATAAGCTATTGCTAACGGGGCTGATGGTTACCGGCTTGTCGGAACCGGGCAAAAAATCGACCGGGTACATAATCAATTCGCCGCCTTCAAACTGTTTGGGCTTGGCGAAAAAGTAGTAGACGGCCGTCACGACGCGCATATCCTGAATAAGCGTCTTGTCATTGATATCAATATGCTCTCTGAAGTGGCCACCGTCGCCAAAGGCCGCGATGTTTAGTTCGTGTTTGCGAACCGGAAACGGTGCCACACCAGCTGCCTGGAATATCGCGGCTTCGTTATCCGTCAGGGCTTTTTCGAAAACGTCGGCAAACTTTCCCATCGCAAATAGTGAGCTGGACTGCTTGGCGGTTGGGTCGACCGCAGTGCCGTGATTCACCTTTGAGGGTTTAAAATTGTGCTCATTGGCAAGCACATAGTCGTATAACTCGTTTACGATTTCTTTCGACAAGAAGTTTTCGAACCGATAATAAGGAAACAACTTAGGCATAGGGTACGGCTATTTGTTAACTAGTTCACTAACAAGCCAATAGATAACGCCAAGTTTGCGCTTCTTTCGCAGAACTAGTATCGATTGGCCAACAGAAAGCCGCGGAGCTATGGCTTCATTCAGGTACGTATGTCGTGCTTTGTTTTAACCGTTATTACGACCTACGCCTCGTCTGACTCCGCCCAGAACGTACCCAAGCTGGCAATCCGGTGAGCCGACTGGGCTGGCCAATATGACTGCACGGATCGCCGCCTTTCCAACAGATCCCGCTGGGTAATAAGAGGCACTTAAGTTACTAGACAGTAGTCCCGCTTAACTTTTCGGCTTCATGGTCTGTTTGTATAAGGCTGGTGGGTCAAATGACCACTGGCCTCATCATGTATCGCCCCATTCTACTACTTTTTTTCTCCCTGCTGCTATTGGCTCCGGCCTGGGGGCAGGTTAAACGTCCGTCTCGTACGAAGCGCCCCCAGAACCCGTACCGACGAGCTTACCAGAAGGGCGAATTCACCCTCCCCCCGACCGATTCTACCTCGCCGCGCGTACCCTTTGTGCATTTTCCGTTCCCGCTCACCAAAGGCATTAGCCGGGCTACGCTGGGCGTTACGTTCACCACGACCCCCCGCGACATCACCGAGGAAGTACAGTTGAGCGTCCCTGCTGGGGACCTGGTGGTACTCCACGGCCTGACCGACAACCTGGCTCTGACGGGTCGGTTCACGTTTCAGTTTCTGCAAAACAACGCCTCGGCGGGCCTGCGCTACAGCTTCCCGATCAAGGGGCGGTTTTATGGGTCGGTTGGAGCCGAAGCCGGCGCCTGGTTTGGCTCGCTCCAACTAGCACAATTCAACAACCGGGGATTTGGCATACAGGGGCGGCCAACGGCAGCCATTGGCTTTCGCTCGTCGCGCGACCTGCTGGTTACGCTGCGGGGTGAGATCGACATGAGCTTCTTCTACCGGTCGCGGGTGGGGCAAACCGTCAGCGAACGCGGCCGGGTACTCTACAATGGCGCCGGGGCCACAATCACGCTGGAGCAGGCGTTCTTTGGACGGCGGCACGTGGCACTTGGCTTCCGGGCGCTCTATACCGACTTCAACTGGCAGTTCTGGTCGTTGTATTCCACCTTCGATCGCGCCATTTTTTATCCCGAGGCCTTCATCGGCTTCTTCTTATAACCTATGAGCCGGGTCTGTTGCCGATTTATCAGCAATGGTCCGTTTATCCAACGTCATTGCTACCTATGCGATCGCTTTCGTTTCAACTCTTATTAATCAGCCTGTTGGCCCACCTGATCGGGTGCCGACCGGGCCTCAACGATACCGTACCTTTTCCCAAGCAGTTGGGTGAGGGGTTGAATACGGAAGGGGCCAAGCTGCTCTACACCCAGACCCGCAAAGCCTGCGAAGGCGTCTACACCATTGCCGATGGTTCCGATGCTTTCGGGGAAGAACTGGCCGCCAAGTGGTCACACACGGTGAAAGCGCCGGGCGACACCACGCACTACATGACGCTCTTCTGCGAACCGCAGGCTGCTTTTTTTATTTTGGAAGGTCGGCAGGTAGGCGACTCGCTGGTGTTTGAAGGTTTCTGGCGGCGGTTGGTCAATTCCGAAACCGGAACAGCCCGTTTCGTCGTGCAGAAAGCCAATGGCGGCAGCGTGTTGCTTGACCCAACCTGTTGCCAGACCATACCGCCGGGGCAGGTTGTCTTTCGGGGCTTTTATGGATTTGGGGAAGAGCCGCGTCGGTTTCCGATGTCATTCGCCTCGAACCGCCCACTGAACCCTCAGCCTTTCCAGATTCTGGCGCACCGGGGGGGTGGCCGCACCTCCGACCTATTGCCTGCCTCCGAAAACTCGGCCGAGATTATTCGGCTGGCTCCCCGACTGGGGGCTACCGGCGTCGAGATCGACATCAGACAGACTAAAGACGGCGTACCGATTCTGTACCACGATAATCAGCTCAACCTGCGGCTGACCCAGAAAAACGGCCTGATCGGGCCTATCGAAGAATACACCTACAAGCAACTGTCGTCGTTTGTGCGGCTGATTAACGGCGAAAAAATTCCGACACTTGAGGAAGCCCTGACGGCCGTCGTATACGATACACCCCTCGAAACGGTCTGGCTCGATACAAAAGATGTGCGTGACATGGAGTTGGTCCGGCAGATTCAGCAGACGTATCAGCAACGGGCCAATGCGCTGGGCCGACGGCTCACGATCTACATAGGCTTGCCTTCCGAAGAGACTGTGGCGCAATTTGAACAACTGCCCAACCATCAGCAGACGGTCTCTCTCTGCGAACTGGATACGTCTATTGCCAAACGGATCAACGCCAAGGTGTGGGCACCGCGCTGGACCCTGGGGAATCCCATTGCCGAGACCAGGGCCATGCAGGCACAGGGACGGCGGGTCTTTATCTGGACCCTCGACGTACCCAGCTTTATTGAACAGTTTATCAATGACAATACCCTCGACGGTATCCTCACCAACTACGCGCCCGTTGTGGCTTATTACCACTATGTCAAGCGATAAGCCTCAACCCATCTACCGCCGTGGGAGACCTACCAAGCCCGCTCTGCGCCGGTTAGTTGTCTTGTTTTGCGTGTGCTGGCTGGGCCTGACCACTGCCGCCCTGGCCCAACAAACCGATTCGACGCGCCGCCGACCTGTGCGTAAAATCCCGAGAAGCACGCGGGTACGTACCCGGCGCCCCCTCCCACCGGCCTACACCCCCCGCCTCAACCGGCGCGGTCAGGTACGTAGACTCAGCCCCGAACAGTTGTGGGATGCCAAACCCGACTCTACGCACCCCAACCGGGGGCCGTTTCGCCTGCTGGTTTACACAAGCCTGGGTGGGTCTATTTATATGCCTGCCATTGGCACCCCAGGTACGTTGGCCGATGAGCGCAAAATCCGGCTGGGCCTGCCGCTGACGGCGCGTGTGATGTGGCAAACCGACCACCGGCTCCGGCTGGGCATCGAAACCGGCTATCTGGATATGTATAGTTACCGGGGGACGATCAACGGCGAACCGGCCCGCGTTCGCCTGTCGGCCGTACCGGTACTGGCGGTGTTCTCCATGTCGGTAGTACGGCGGTTTGCACTGTATGCCGGTACGGGCCCATACATCGTTAATTCTGAACTGAGCTACGATGGCAATACCCGAGGCCATACGTTCAGCATCGGCTGGATGGTGGCCGGTACGTATACGCAGCCGATCACCCATAATCTTGGGCTAGCTGCCGAATTGAAATGGTACGACGCCACCCAGACCAACGACGCCTGCATGCTCTTTCAGGCCACGCTGGTCTGGCGGGCGCTGACCTGGTAGAACTTTGTTTGCCGTTTGGGGTTTGATGTTAAACGTTCGGTTTGGCGCTGGTCGGTAGCCAACGTTAAACATCAAACTCCAAACATTACACTCAATTTTGCTAGCTTTTCTTGCCGATACGCAGGCGCCGATGTGGATTGAGGCCCTGTTTCTTAAGAAGCGGAACAACGTAAAGGCCACCCAAGCCATTTTCCGCGAATTGCTGCGCCGCCGCCCCGAAACGCTCTACTGGCTGGGCGACGTGGTGGTGCTGGGGTACAAGAACAACGCCTGGCCGATGGTCGATACGTTTCTGGCGCACTGCGACGAAGTTGGTATCGATGTGAAGGCCATCCTGGGCAACCACGACGTAATGGGTCGCCCCAAAAAAGGACAGCGGAACTTCCAGCGGCGTTTTGCCGATCACGTACCCACGGGCTATGCCCACGTCACCGACGGGGTCGGCGTGATTCTGCTCAACTCCAACTTCAGCACGCTGACGCTGGAGCAGCAGAAAGAACAACAGACGTTTTATGAAACCACGCTGGCGGCCTACGATGCCGATCCGACCATCCAGTCGGTTATTGTCACCTGCCACCATGCCCCTTTCTCCAACAGTCGGCTGGTCGGGTCAAGCAAGCCCGTGCAATTGCGGTTTGTGCCGCCCTATCTGGCCTCCCAGAAAGCGAAGCTTTTCATCACAGGGCACGCTCATGCTTTCGAGCGATTCGAAACGGGCGGTAAAGTTTTTCTGGTCATTGGCGGCGGCGGCGGGCTTCATCAGCCGCTTTACACCGACCGTCACGAAGACCGGGCTCCCGACTACAAACCCATGTTTCACTACCTGACCGTCGAACCCGAGGGCGATTTGCTGCATGTCTGCTCGCATCGCCTCTCCGACGACCAGACCAACTTCGTCGACGGGTACGGGTTTGTGGTGTGAGCAGGGGCAGCGCGCAGAGATCAGTATGCAGTTAGGTGCAGCAAAGACATTGCATACTGTACACTGATCTCTGCATACTGCCTCAAGGCACTGGGTCGTAGCCGTGGCCACCCCAGGGATGGCAGCGGCCGATGCGTTTAAGGCCCAGCCAGCTGCCCCGCAATGCGCCGTGCTTTTGTATCGCCTCGACCATGTACTGTGAGCAGGTCGGCGTATAGCGGCAGGCATTCGGGAAGAAAGGCGAAATCGCTCCCTGATAAAAACGAACGAAGGCGATCAGCAGGTAACGCATCATAGCAGGTGCTGTTGTTGGCTGGTTTGGGGCTACTGTCACGCCATCTTGACACAACAGCCAACAGTAAAGAGTAAACAGTGAACACAAACCAATATCTTTGCCCATAACAAGGAAATCTCTATTTGATTCACCCTCATCGCACGAATGCTTGCCTACATCACCTGGGACGCGGACCCGGTTCTTTTCTCCGTCAACGCCTTTACACTTTTCGGCATCAATTTCGGTCCCTTTGAAATTCGCTGGTATGGTTTGCTCTTTGCCGCTGGTTTTCTAATCGGCATGCAAATCATGACGCACATCTTCCGCAAAGAGAAAAAACCACAGGAAGACCTCGACGCGCTGCTCATCTACATGGTTCTCTCGACCGTGTTGGGTGCCCGGTTCGGCCACTACCTGTTCTATGAACCCGAAGTGCTGTTTCGGAATCCGCTCGAAGTGATCCTCCCCCCCTACCGGGGCCTCGCCAGCCACGGCGCCACCATCGGCATTCTGACGGCCCTGTGGCTCTATTCGCGCCGCAAGTCGAGCCAGCTGACAGGCCAGACTTTCCTCTGGACAACCGACCGCATCGTGATCGTGGTGGCCTTGGCCGGGGCCTGTATCCGGCTTGGTAACCTGATGAACCACGAAATTGTGGGGCTGCCCACAACGGTACCCTGGGGGTTCATCTTCAAATACAATAATGAATACCCGGTGGGCGTACCACGGCATCCGGCTCAACTTTACGAAGCCCTCTCGATGCTGACGTTATTCGGGGTGCTGCTGGCCATCTGGAACCGAACAAAAGAGAATACGCCACGCGGGTTGCTGTTGGGCATCTTTCTGATCTGGTGCTTCGGGCTGCGTTTCTTCTACGAATACCTGAAGGAAAATCAGGTGGCGTTTGAAAACACGCTCCCGCTCAACATGGGTCAGATCCTGAGTATTCCGGCTGTGCTGTTCGGTATTTACTTTGTGTGGAATAGTCGCCGGATGGCCTTACCGAAGGCCTAGGTACGTTCCTTAAAACGAACTAACATCACGAAGCGGATGGGGGTAACCTCATCCGCTTTTTTGTTCCGTTTACATTGATGATCAACGCGTTCAATCAAATCCCTACCCAACGTACCCAGCCAATATCTACATTGGGCTATCAGCTACGTGGCTGATAAACTAAACCCCTTTTGTTCGAATGAAAACTGGTTTACTATCCATCTTGGGTACGTTCTGTTTGTCAGCGATGTTGGTGAGTTGCGGCAGCAAAGACAAGGAGCAAAACGAAGACGACGGCGCTACGGCGTCGGTCGGTGGTACGCTGAACGCCGTGCAGGAAATGGCCAAACAAGCCGAAGAAGCCCAGAAAAACGGCCCTGTTGAAACCGTCGATTTTCGCAAGCTCAAAGAACTGCTGCCTGCGGAGGCCGATGGGCTCGCGCGCAAATCGGCCACAGGCGAGAAAAACGGCATGGCCGGCTTTACGATCTCTACAGCTACGGCCCGCTATGAAAACGCCGACAACAGCGAAAACATCGAACTCGCGCTGGTCGATGCGGGCGGGTCGGGCGCGCTGATGGGCCTTGCCGCCTGGACGATGGTCGACGTTGATAAAGAAACCGAGGACGGCTACGAACGCACGACCAAAATGGGCGATAACAAATGCTACGAGAAGTATACCAACAGCAGTAAATCGGGCGAGATCGCCATGGTTGTCAAGAGTCGTTACATCGTGACGGCTAAAGGCAATGGCGTATCGATGGAGAAACTCAAAAGTGCGCTCGAAGCCATCGACACCGACGAGTTAGTCGCGCTAAAATAAGCCGGTACCGACACTTAAACCGCCGTTGCTTTGCCGAGAAACAGCTCGTGCAGGCGTAAGATTTGCGGAAGAAGCAGGTTCGCTTCATCGTTGATCAGCACAAAGTCGGCTAGTTTAAGGCGGGCCTCCTCGCTGATCTGCCGGTCGATGATCGCCTGTATCTCGGCAGTCGACCGTTGTGGGTCGCGCTGCCGAATGCGGGCTACACGCAGCGGTTCCGGTGCCGTCACGACCACCACCGCGTCGAGGTCATTGCCATCACCGGCCGCGTTCATCAGGGCCGCTTCTTTAAGGACATACGGATACTGCTTATGTTCATCGGCCCAACGCGCCGTATCAGCAAATACGCGCGGGTGAACCAACGCGTTGAGTTGCTTCAGCAACGCGGGGTTGGTAAACACCTGCGCGGCCACAAACGCGCGGTTATACTGCCCGGCGGCGTCATAGGCGGCTGGGCCCAGTAGCCGGATAATATCGGCTTTCAGGATGGGGTCGTGGTTGGTCAGCCACTTGGCACGCTCATCAGCCTCATAAACAGGCACATTGAGTATCCTGAATACATGACAGACGGTGCTTTTGCCGGAACCAATGCCCCCAGTAATTCCTATTTTTTTCATACAATCTCAACTGGTCGCGCAAACCACTATACCTGTCTACAGGCTGCAACGGCCATAATTCGTGCCGCGTATGGGAGTAATCAACGGGTGCCGCCCGTTCTACTCAATTTTAACGGTACTATCGGCGGCAACAGCGCTACCGGTAAAAAATTAAACTGAGTAAAAATTCTTTGTGACATATGTTAGTGGTGTAAAGTCTGAACGGTTATGATTGCATTACAACCGTTGCTGACCCTTTAGCGGGGCAGATCAACCCGTTTGTACCTTCATATAGCCATACATTTTGGATGACCGGGTAAACTAATGCTATTATAAATAGTGAGTTAAAGTTCGCTTTGAACTTTTTCACTTACCCAAAAATTCATAAGTTTGGTAAACAAACCGTTACATTTCGCATGCGCCCAGATAACCCATATCACTCTAACCAGTTAACCCAATTAGTAGTATGTACTCATGACAGCCTCAACCACGAAAGACGAGGAGCTGATACGGATGTATCTGGCGACACGTAAGAATCAGTATTTTGAAACGCTTTACCAGCGGTATTCGAATAAGGTATACCGCCGCTGCTTCTCCCTAACGAAATGTTCGGCCAAAGCAGAAGATTACATGCACGACATCTTCATCCGCGTCCACTCAAACCTGGGAAATTTCAAAGAACGATCTACTTTTTCCACCTGGTTGTATTCCATCTCCTACAACTACTGCATGGATCAGATCCGGCAAAGCCAGCGGCTTTCGATGGTGATGATCGACGAAGAGATGGAGCATTACATTGCCGATGAGGTAGAATACGACCACCGTGAAGAGCAAATTCAGACGCTCAACATGGCCATCAAAACGGTCTCTTCCGATGAAGCAATGCTCCTGAAGTTGAAATACGAAGAAGATCTCGACATTAAAGAGATCGCCGAAAAGTTCAACCTGAAGGATAGCGCCGTAAAAATGCGCCTCAAACGTACCCGCGATAAGATTCGGAATCATTACACGTATCGCCTGAACGGTTAACCGAAGCGCCTCTTCCCAACGTGATTTGTGTTGTGTGCCAATCCTGGCACAAGCCTCCTTCACAAATCGCCGACGGAAACAGCTTTCGTTCCAGCTTATCGCCCTATTGTCTGCCGGTTCCCTCCGTACCGGCCTGTTGTTCGTACCGATACCGATTACTACAGGTACACCGCTCAGTCAGCGCTTACGCCAGCAACGTCTGGCTTACCAGTTCCCTCTCTATCTTACAGCCATTCACGCCAGCGTCCATCTTGCCGACAGCCTGTCGGAAGCTCTTTTGCCGCCTTCCCGCTACCCGATTTCGCCTAATTCAGTAACCGTTCCAACAGAGTCGGCCCGGTAATGCAACAATTTTGACGGGTTTGTGCTTACTTAGTCGTGATCAAGCTAATCATACTATCATGACTATGACACGGAAATCTTCCCTGCGTTTGCTGGCTTCTGCACTTTTGCTCGGCTCAGTAGCCACCCTCAGCAGTTGCTACGAGAATACACCAGCCGCAAACACGGCTCCGATTCCACCCGCACCCATCCAACTTACGGCTACGCTAAACGGATCGCAGGAAAAACCAACCTCGACCACCTCGACCGCTTCAGGTACGTTCGCCGGCACCATCGACCGCACTTCGCGTGTGCTGAGCTACACGGTAACGTTTACCGGTATTACCCCAACGGCCGGCCACCTGCACCGGATCACCAACGCCGATGGGACAGGTCCGGTAACGGTTCCGTTCTCGTCATTGACCTCGCCTATTACCGGCACCACGAGCTCGCTGCGTCAGTCGCAGGTCGATAGCATGGTGGCTGGTCAGTTTTACGCTAACCTGCACACGCCTACTTATCCCGCCGGCGAAATCCGGGGCGATATTCGGGTGAAGTAAGGTTCAACGTCCAAGGTCCAATGTTCAAAGCAGGCTGACGCGTCTTACTCGGGCGTCAGCCTGCTTTGAACATTGGACCTTGAACCTTAAACGCTACAGCACCCCTTTAGTGCTCGGCAGGCTGTCCAGGGCTTTAATGTCGCGCTTGACGGCCATTTTGATTGCCTTGGCGAATGCTTTAAAAATGGCCTCGATCTTGTGGTGTTCGTTATCACCCTCGACCCGGATATTGACGTTGGCCTGCGCCGTGTCGGCGAACGATTTAAAGAAGTGGAAGAACATTTCGGTTGGCATCTCGCCAATTTTCTCCCGCTTGAATTCGGCGTCCCACACCAGCCAGGGGCGACCCGAGAAATCGATGGCTACCTGCGCCAGCGCTTCGTCCATCGGCAACAGAAAGCCATATCGGCTGATTCCCCGCTTATCACCCAGTGCCCGCCGGTAAGCCTCGCCCAGCGCCAGTGCCGTATCTTCGATCGTGTGGTGTTCGTCGATGTGCAGATCGCCATCAACGTGAATGGTGAGATCAGCCCCGGAGTGCTTGGCCAGCTGGTCGAGCATATGGTCGAAGAAACCAAGGCCCGTATGCATATCGGCACGGCCGGTTCCGTCCAGATTCAACTCGATCCTGATCTTCGTCTCGTTGGTATTACGCTCTACGGAGGCCGTGCGGGCGGGCAGACGCAGGAACGTGTAAATATCGTTCCAGTTGTCGGTTGTCAGCGCAATCGCCTGTCGCATGGCATCGGTCATGCCGGCGGTGTCGGCGCTTTGTGTGGTCGGGTTGGCATTGGGCGGCACAAACAGAATAGCTTTGGCACCTAGGTTCACTGCCAGTTGCACGTCGGTGAGTCGGTCGCCAATGACGTAGCTGTTGGCCAGATCATACCGGCCCGTGTTGGCCCCGTCCAGGTACGCCGTGAGCATGCCCGTGTTGGGCTTGCGCGTCGGGGCATTATCGGCGGCGAAGGTGCGGTCGATCAGTTGGGCGGCGAAGTGGATATTTTCGCCCGCGAACGTACCCAGCATTTTGTTGTGAGCAGGCCAGAACGTACTCTCGGGAAAAATATCCGTTCCCAGCCCGTCCTGATTCGTCACCATTACCAGTTCATAAGGGGTTTCTTCAGCGATGCGGCGCAGGGCCGAGAATACATTCGGAATAAACTCGAGTTTTTCGAGTGAATCGATCTGAAAATCCGTCTGTGGCTCGATGATGAGCGTACCGTCACGGTCGATAAACAATACAGGTTGCATGGCCGCGAAGTTACGCAAACGGATATGGTCTTGGCACAGGTGACCCGACTGAAAAGCGCGGTGACGACCGCCAGTACCTACCGTCTAATCAACAAGTATAGGCACTCACCGCTGAGCTTTATCGCTTTGTACAGCTTATTGACAGCAAAACTTTTGTGGGCGTTTATGGGCAAAAAAGGCCTCCAGGTGGCTTTTTCGCTATATTTGAGCCGTTGATTACCCCTTACAGCGGTTATCTAGTAACATAACAAAATCTAATCAACCTGCTTACCAGGTTGGTGACTCGTATAAAGGTAACTCGATTTCATACGCTCTGTACTTAGTAGTATACATCTATTACATAGTGCCTACGTACCGATAATTTTCTCTCGTACCAATGCCTCTACCAGATAGACATCCATACCTTTTTATTCCAACACACAGTCAGTTACATACAATAGCGTCCAAAAAACAGAATGCAAAACCAGCGAAGCAGTAAGCTCACCCGAATAGGTGTGTTCTATGATGGTAATTATTTTCTTCATGTAAGCAACTACTACAATTATTCTCACGAGCGCCGCAGCCGTATCAGTATATCTGGGCTACACTCATTTATCCGTAGCCAGGTAGCCGACGTCGAAGATACCGACATCCACCTGTGCCAGATTGTTGATGCCCACTATTTCCGGGGTCGCCTGAATGCGCACGAAGCCAGTCAGCGTGGTAATCAACTCTTCTACGACCGTTTGTTCGACGACATTCTGATGTCGGAAGGGGTAGTTACCCACTACCTGCCCGTAAAGACCTATCAGGGGTATCGACAGGAGAAAGGCATCGATGTCTGGCTGGCCCTGGAAGCCTACGAACTGGCTACCTACAAGCAGTTTGATGTGATGGTACTCATCACGGCCGATGGCGACTACGTGCCGTTGATTCGAAAGTTAAATACGCTTGGTACCCGCGTAATGGTGCTTAGCTGGGATTTCGAATACCTCAATGACGAAGGCGAAAAAATGGTCACGCGCACCTCACAGGATCTGCTGGAAGAAGTGTCGTACCCGGTTGCCATGCATCAGGAAATCGACAATCGGGTTCGTAAAAACGATTCGATGATCCAGAACCTGTTTGTGAAGCAACAGCCCCGCACCGATGGCCCCCGGTTTGAGCCGTCGCCACGGCCCTATGCCAATACCAACGGTAGCTACGCCAACGGCAACACCACCAACTACCCCGCCACTGAAACGGACCCGGACGCCGAACCCGCCGATGAAAACGGGCTTGGGTTTGACACCGAAGGCGAGCGGTTTGAAAGCACCATCCGCAGCCTGAAAACAGGATACGGGTTCATCAACTGGCCGCCCAACAACCTGTTTTTCCATTACACCAGCGTTACAGCAGGCGATTTTAACGACTTCCAGGTCGACGATGTGGTGTCGTTCCGTATTGGTAAGAACAACGAAGGCAAAGACATCGCCGTTGATGTGCAGGTCGTTGAATATCACGAAGGTTAATTAGTTGAGGCGGGTTTGTCGGCCCGGCTGGCCAACCCGCCCTTATGCTTCATCAATGAACGTGTTTCGCTTTGCGGCTCCCGACCTCGCCGACTGGCGCTGGCGTCTGCTGGCAACCGCCGAAACGGCGTTTGACGCCTTTGTTTATCTGAACAACAACGGCATCGCTTACCCTAACGACCCGTTTCCGAACCGCCTCTACGCGGGCGCGAAGCGGGTCGTTTCGTTTACGGGTCAGGCCGACCTTCAGACGCTCGCCGATTTCCACGCCCGGCACCGTTGCCACCTGGCTGGGTACGTTGGGTATGATATCAAGAATCAGATCGAGGCTTTGCACAGCCGCCACCCAGACCGGCTGGGGTTTCCGGATAGCTGGTTTTTTGAGCCCAGGTACGTTGTTGACATCAGCCCCGATGCCATTGAGGTGCACACTGACGAGGCGGATGCCGGCCCCTGGAAACGTTGGTTAACCGACTCCACGACGCTCCTCCCCTTACCTCCTGCCCCTAACCCCACTGACGCCATGATACAGGCGCGGGTTAGTCAGGCCGAGTACGAGACGGCGGTCCAGCAGATACGGGCGCTCATCGAAATGGGCGACGTTTACGAACTGAATTACTGCATCGAGTTTTACGCCGAACAGCTGGCGCTTGACCCTGTAGGTACGTACCGTGCCCTGTGCGGGCGATCGCCGATGCCGTTTTCTACCTTCCTGAAACAGCAGCAGCGGTACGTGTTGGGTGCGTCGCCTGAGCGTTTCCTGAAACGAACGGGGGAGCGGTTGCTTTCACAACCTATTAAGGGCACGATCCGCCGGGGCCAAACGCCCGACGAAGACGAGGTGCTGAAACAGCAACTTCGGACAAGTGAAAAAGAGCAGGCCGAAAACCTGATGATTGTGGATCTGGTGCGTAATGATCTGGCTCGGTCGGCGCAAACCGGCACGGTGCAGGTCGATGAACTGTTTGGCATTTACACCTTCCGGCAGGTGCATCAGATGATTTCGACGGTATCGGCCACGGCCCGCCCCGACGCCTCGCTGGCCGACATACTGAGTCACGCCTTCCCGATGGGGAGTATGACGGGTGCTCCCAAGATTCGGGCCATGCAGCGCATCGACGAACTCGAAGCCAGCCGACGCGGAGTGTATTCGGGAGCCATTGGGTACGTTACCCCCGAGGGCGACTTTGACTTCAGCGTGGCAATCCGCAGCATTTTCTACGATGCCGCCAGTCAACTAGCCAGTTATAGCGTGGGCAGTGCCATTACCTACGACGCCGACCCGGCGCAGGAATACGCCGAGTGCTTGCTGAAAGGCGACGCGATGCGGGCCATTTTGGGCGGTTCATAACCTGTGTCGGCAGGGTTATGTACAGGCTCCTACCAAGCTGAAAGCATAACGGCGGCTTCATGAATGCATAACATAGGGCACATCCACCGCCACTAGCTTTGTGGTGTCCAACAAGCCCGTTTATGCGCCATCCATTTCACCCTTTCGTTTACAAAGCCCTGCACTGGCTTTTCATGGGTATCGTTGCCTGGCTGATCCTTTTCGGACGCCTTGCCGCCGCCTAGTCTTGGTTTAGCGGGCTACATACCTTCAAATAGTACAACACTATTCACATACAGACTTGCTTTTCACTAAAAAAAGTCTTACTTTTGTAGCTGAATTCAAGCGACATCCGTCGGCTTCTCTCTGTTCTTAGCGGCATCTCTTGCCGCACTCGTTCATAACAAGGTGGTTTACAGAGCCAGGCCCGGATGTACAAACAGTACAGGCTGTGGGTGATGGTTCCTCCTGACGAGGGTCAACAACGCTGTTCTAAGCGATTCAAAAATCCAATTGGGTATTCGGTAGGGGAAGGGTTTTTCTGCAAGGGTATGGGTTGGTGCTTAGTTGGTCTGCCGCACACGTCACTGTTTGCTTGACGAATCGTCCGCCGTATGCGGGCTTCATTACTTTTTATTCTTTTTTATGACTCTGGAAAACATCCAGTCTGATCTCGACGAAACCGTCGAACAACAACCCGTGCAGGAAATGGCCGCACAAGAAGAGCAACCCATCCAGGAAGCTGTACAGGCACCTCAAATTAAAGACACGATTACGGTTCAGCCCGACGCGCCCAATCAGCGCACATTTGCCGATCTGAACCTCTCACCCGATATGCTGGCGGCTGTTACGGAAATGGGCTTTACGACGCCCTCTCCTATTCAGGCCGAAGCGATCCCCCCCATTCTGGCTGGCCGCGACGTGATTGGTCAGGCGCAGACGGGAACGGGTAAAACCGCCGCCTTTGGTATTCCGGCCCTTGAGCTGGTCGATCCCAGCGACCGCAGTGTACAGGTATTGATTCTGTGCCCGACCCGCGAACTCGCCCTGCAGGTAACCGAAGAAATTCGGAAACTGAGCCAGTTCAAGCGTGGTGTGTTTATCGAAGCCATTTACGGTGGTGACTCAATTGAGCGGCAGATTCGCTCGCTCAAGAAAGGCGTGCATATCGTAGTGGGTACGCCCGGCCGTGTGATGGACCACATGGAGCGCAACACCCTGAAGCTCGACAACGCCAAAATGATTGTGCTCGATGAGGCCGACGAAATGCTCGATATGGGCTTCCGCGAAGACATCGAGAGCATACTCGAAGATTTCCCGACCGAGCGCCAGACGGTGCTGTTCTCGGCCACGATGTCGAAACCCATCCTGTCGATTACGCAACGGTTCCAGCAGAACCCGGTGCTGGTGAAAGTGGTGAAGAAGGAACTCACGAACACCAACATTGAGCAGGTGTTCTTCGAAGTAAAACCCCGCGCCAAAACCGAAGTAATGTGCCGCCTCATCGACCTGTACGACCTGAAACTGATGCTGGTGTTCTGTAACACGAAGCGGAAAGTAGAAGAGATTGTGGAAGAAATGATGGTGCGTGGCTACCAGGCCGAAGGGCTGCACGGTGACCTGCGTCAAGCGCAGCGTAACAACGTGATGAGCAAATTCCGCTCGGGCGTGACGACGATCCTGGTCGCTACGGACGTAGCCGCCCGTGGTATCGACGTCGATAACGTCGACGCAGTTATCAACTACGACGTACCCCTCGACGAAGAGTATTATGTACACCGGATTGGCCGCACAGGCCGGGCCGGGAAGTCAGGCCGGGCGTTTTCGCTCGTAAGCCGCGACGAGAAATACCGGTTCCGCGACATCCAGAACTACACAAAGGTTCGGGTGGAGAAGGGCGTTATTCCGTCGTTTGAAGACATCGTAGGTATCCGGAAGGCTCGGTTTATCGAGCAACTGGCCGACGATATCCGTACCAGCAAAGACCTGCACCTGTACGAAGATATGCTAACCCAACTGCATCACGAGGGCTTCTCGACCGATACCATCGTGTCGGCCCTGATGAAGCGCAGCATGGGTATCGAGAAAAACGAATTCTCGGATCAGGACCTGAACGCCGAAGATCGCCGCAATGGCAAATTCGACAAAAACGACCGTTTCGAAGATCGTCGTGGAGGCGATTCACGCGGTGGTCGTTTCGAAGACCGTCGCGGCGGTGATCGCGGTGGCCGTTTCGAAGATCGTCGCGGCGGTGATCGCGGTGGTCGTTTTGAAGACCGTCGTGGAGGCGATTCGCGGGGTGACCGTTCATTTGGTCCGCGCGATGGTGGCGATGGCCGTAAAGGTTATTTCACCAAAGACAACGAGCGCGTACCCCGTGAGCGTGAAGCCAACATGACGCGTCTGAGCGTGAGCATTGGCCGTCGCGATTACGTGCGTCCCGGTGATATTGTTGGTGCCATTGCTGGCGAGTCGGGTATCCCCGGCAGCAGCATCGGTAGCATCGACATCTTCGACAAGCACACGTTCGTCGACGTACCCAACGATGTTGCCAACCGCGTTGTTACGGCGATGGATGGCAATAACATCAAAGGCCGTCGGGTCAATGTTGAAGTGGCCCGGTAAAAAATAAGGTTCAAAGTTGAAGGGTCCAATGGTCAATGATGCTCTACTAATGCAGAGCAGCGTTGATCATTGGACCCTTCAACTTTGAACCCTACTTGATATCCAATTGCTGAATCAGCGGGTTGGCTTCGGGCGTGAGCGTAAAAAACACGTCGACAGCGCCGCGTTCACCCACCATGCGGAACGTACCCCGCAGGTTGTTTTCGGGAATCAACTCCTCCATCCGCACGACCTTACCGATTTTCTCAAACAGCGCCTGCGTGTTGCGCCGACGTAGGTCAACGGGTGTATCGGGGAAGAAATTCTCGGCAAAAATGCCACTGGCTTCAGCCTTATCAAAGTTGGGCAACAACCGCACCAGTTCGGCTTTGCGTTGCGCCAGAATAGCCGAAGGCGGCAGCACCCGCGGTTTCAGTCCTGCCAGCGCAATGAGCGTATCGAGCGCCGCCGTGTTCAGCGTGCGCATACCCGCGTAGGTCAGGTTGGCGCAACTAATAATCCCGATGCCGTAATCGGGCATCACCTGCCACTCGGTGCCGAAGCCGGGCAGCCCGCCGCTATGCCCTACACTCACGCGTCCGCCGCAATCACGCGCCCAAACCAGCCCGTAGGCATAAGCCTGCGCTGTTGGGCAAAGCCGCCCCGATGGGTACCGGAACTGGGCATTTAGCCCCCGAAAATTCCAGGGTTGCTGCATCTCCCGCAGCGAACTACGCCGCACGGGTCCGGTTTCTGCGCCGTCGCGGGCAGGCCACGCGCTCAGGTGCAACGCCATATACCGGGCAAAGTCCTCAACCGTCGTGATCAGACCACCCATGGCACCCCAGGAGCCATCGGGCAGGGGTGTTTCGGCCAGGTGTTGGCCCTCCTGCCAGCGGTAGCCGTTTACGTAGCGATTAGGATCCGCTTTGCGGTAATCCCAGATTGTGCTGGTCATACCCAGCGGGCGCAGAATGTTATCGGTGATGTATTGCTGATACGGCTGCTTGGCAACGTTGCTAATGATCCGCCCCAGCAGGGTGAAGCCTAGGTTACTGTATTCATAGGCCACACCCGGCGCGTTGGCTACCGATAGCCCACCACGCAGAAACTGGCTCAATTCGGCTTCTGAGTCAGCCAGTTGCCGGTCGCCCCAGGGGTTGTCTTCGGGGAAGCCGGCAGCATGTGTCAACAGGTGTCGGATTGTAATCGGGGGCGCGTCGGTCGTAAGCGGTTTAAGGCCCTTCAGTTCGGGAACGTACCCAGCCGCCGGGTCGTCGAGGCGTAATTTGCCTTCGTCGCGCAGTTTCAGAATAGCCATCGCCGTGAGGCTTTTGGTCATCGACGCAATACGAAACTGAGACTGCGCCGTGACAGGCCGTTTTGTAGCCAGATCGGCCTCACCAAGGCCTTTGCCGTAGACCAGTTTACCATCGACTACTACGCCAAATCCAATGCCAGGTACGTGGCGTTGAGCGGCATAATCGCTAAAGATTTTCTCGACGACGGGCAAGGCAGCTTCGATGCGGCGGAGCCGGTCATCGGCTGTGGGTACGTTGTTGGCCGGTTGGCAAAACGAGCTCAGCGGCAACGCCAGGAACAAACAGAGTAGCGGATGTTTCATACTGCAAGGTAACAAGCCACCCTACTGCTGAAACGCTATTGCTTCACTAACGCTTAATTTTCTGCTTCGACAACTCCTGTTCCGCCGGCTGGATCGCAGCGTAGGTACGTCCAGACATCGAATACCCCAACAGGCTAGGCAATCGATTTGGGGCAGACTCCCCTACTCTTCGTAATAGTATCCGAAAATGATCCCCATTTCGTCTTCGCTGGTCAGGCCAAACTTCACGGTTTTGCTCGTCGTGTTGTTATAGGTGATTTCCGACGTCAGGCCTTCGCCTTTGGCCAGCGTAATGGGTGTCTTGAAGTTGATGATATCCGGATGCTCCCAGTCGGTGGTGCTATAGACGACCTCACCATCGCGTGTTCCCCCCTTGATGCGGATCACAAACTTCGTTCCCAGCTTGTGCATGTGTGAGGTTAGCGTCAGTACCTGTCGGGTTTTGGTGGTTACCAGAAACGTTTTCTTGAACGTCATTTCCTGCCCCGCCGGAATCGACAGGTTGGTATTCCCCAGATTCAGCGTACGCACTACCTTCGTAACGGCCGCTTTGGGTGTCGTATAAAAGTTAAGATAGGCCTCACCCTGCATCGTGGTCTTGCCTTTGTTGACGTAGTGCGCGTTCAGGTCGACCGAGGAATTGGCCGGAATCAACAGCGCCGCGCCTTCCGGAAACGAATAGTCGAGATTGGGCGATTGGCTACCCGCCAGATACACGTGGTTGCTCATTTGCAGCACCGTAGCGATGTTCAGCGAGCCGTCGGTATTGCGCAGATCACGTACCTGATTGAGCGGCGGTGCCAATGCAGGCGACTCGAAATCGTGTGCAATGAAATGGTGGCTACCAGGCCGCATCGACACGGTGAAGCGGTTCACGTAGATTTCGTCGGTGTTACCCACGTTTTTCCGAACAAACAGTTCGCGTTCAAAATTGGGGGCTACATCAAATGGGTCGATACGCAATTGATACCCCTTACCGGCAACAGGCGCAGCTGGTGCCTGAAAGCTCGCGTTAGACCCATTGCTGGGGGTTTTATCATCCAGCAAGGTAGGGTCGATGAGGTTGCCATCCGGCAGCGCGCCACCGTCGATCCAACGCCGGACAAATTCAATCTGCCCAACGCTGAGTGGATCGATTCCCAGGGGCATTGGGTTTCCGTAATTTTTACCGCTATGGTGTGCAGCGTCGAAGTTTAGCTTGTGATAAAGCAGACTTTTCTGCGACTCGAAGGCTTTGACGCGTTTCAGGCCGTCGGTCACGGCCAGCGCATTTTTAGGGTCGACCCCTACCAGATTCTTGTACGCCTCGCCAGCCGCCAGTACCAGCCCATGCTGCTTAAAGGCCGCATCGTTTTCCGACGCGTGGCAGCCCGCCGTAGCACAGGAAGGCGTCAGGATTCGATTCTGGATCAGCCCAAACGTGGTCTGCTCGGTAGCGGTTGGGGCGTCGTTGGTCAGTTGCTTACTACAAGAGGCCATCAGACCAGCAAAGGCAAACGCAATAGCAAGGACGAACGACTTTCTCATAGTACAGTTACGGTAGACGGGGCAGACGGTTGCCTAGAACTTCAATAGAAAATGCTGACGTGGCTGCTGACGGCGAAAAAACACCAGCCCTATACCAAACAGATCAACCGTTACCTGAACCGACGGATGGCTCTTGATGGTTGCCCAGGCCTGTTCCATCTCAGCCGACCAGTGAATGTCGTCGAAGATAAACAGCGAGTCGTTGTGTGCTTTTTCCAGGCAACTACTAAAATATTGGATAGTAGGCTGATACCGATGATTCGCATCAAAAAACACGAAGTCCAGACTGCGTATTTCTGCCAATTGAGACGCCAGCGTTTTACTTAGGTCACCAACAACTATATCAACGTTTTGATAACCCAGTTTATCGAGATTTTGTCTCGCTTTGCTGGCGATATTGGGGCAACCTTCAAACGTAACAACTCGACTGTTGGTGTGCGCAGCAGCATCGGCCAGGTAGGCGGTTGTCAGCCCCAGCGACGTACCCAGTTCGAGAATAGTTGTGGGGTTGAACCGGTGCACCAGCCGGTTGAGGAGTTGTGCGTAGCGAACCGGTTTCTGGGCCGATCGGGCAATTTGCCCCAGTTGCCGCGATTGCCCGGCACCCGTACGCGAGCCCGCGCCGAGGTCGGTTACGTTGATGGTTTCGGTACTTTGGCGGAGTTGATGCCGCAGTTGCTCGATCGCCTTAAACGGCGTTGCCTCAGAACGAGCACTGATAACCTCGGTATAGAGGGCGTAGACAAAAGGCGAATGGAGGCCGTGGGCGTTACCCGCCCGCCACCAATGCCGGAGATAGGCCTTGATCAAGAATTAATTCAACTGGAACGGCACCACCATCGTGAATTCGGGCACCTGAATACGAAACTGTTTGCCGTCGATGATCCGCTCGACCAAATAGGAGCCCACCATTTTACCCATGCTGGCGTGCAGGTTGCAGCCCGACACGTACTCGTGGCGTTCGCCGGGTTCGAGCACGGGTTGCAGGCCAATGACGCCTTCGCCCTCTACCTCGCGTACCTCGCCGGTCGCGTCGTAAATGAGCCAATGGCGGCGCAGCAACTGAATCGTGTGCTCACTGTGGTTTTCAATGGCAATGCGGTACGTAAAGACAAAGTGCGCCTGCAATGGACTTGAATAGCCATGCTGGTACTCTGTTTTTACAATTACCTCTATGCCTTCCGTTACGGCAGAAACCATAAACAAAGCTCGTTTTAGACAACCTTAGAACGTAAAATAAGTTGATAAGTTTGCCAGGTCAATCGGCCTGTCGGAAATTATTTTTCCGACTTCACTCCATTTCTTTCTTACTATGAACGTTACAATCGCCGAATCCTGGAAACCCTACCTACAACCTGAGTTTGACAAACCCTATTTCCCAAAGTTAGCCGAATTTTTACGGCAGGAATACAGCACCCAGCGGATTTACCCGCCCGGCCGTTTGATTTTCAACGCGTTCGATCAATGCAGTTTCGACGATACGCGCGTGGTCATTCTGGGGCAGGACCCGTACCACGGTGAAGGACAGGCCAATGGGCTTGCCTTCTCGGTAGCCGATGGCATCACCAAGCCGCCGTCGCTCATCAATATTTTCAAAGAAATTCAGGATGATTTGGGCAAACCCATCCCCAAATCGGGTAACCTGGAACGTTGGGCGTCGCAGGGCGTGATGCTGCTTAACTCAACGCTGACGGTGCGGGCCGGTCAGGCGGGGTCGCATCAGGGTAAAGGCTGGGAAACATTTACCGACGCCGTTATCCAGCTTCTTTCCCAGCAGAAAGAGCACGTGGTGTTCATGCTGTGGGGGGCCTACGCCCAAAAAAAAGGAGCCGTCATCGACGACTCCAAACACTTCATTCTGAAGGCTAAACATCCGTCGCCTATGGCGGCTCAATGGGGTGGCTGGTTTGGCAATAAACACTTTAGCCAAGCCAACACGTACCTAGAAAGCAAAGGGTTGGCCCCGATTGAGTGGTAAAAAAGCGTTTGAGGTTTCGTGTTCACCGTTTGATGTTAGCTGACGCTCACTACTCTGGCGTCAGCTAACATCAAACGGTGAACACGAAACCTCAAACGTTCTTAGTTATCCGTCGCCAGCTTGTTGAGGGCTAGCTCCTGCGCTGAGATCGGCCAGATGTAGCCGTTTTCTGAGGCAGCTTTGGCAGCCACTGAGCCTTTTGCCGGAATAGTTTGCAGCAACCGCACCAGGTCGTTATTCCGCAGGCCTTCACCGAGGAATTCGATGTTGCGTTCCAGCAAAATAGCGTTGGTCAGCTCGGTGGCGTTGGCGAAGCTAGTCGTCGTATAGGTGATCGACGCGTCCGACCGGTTGCGAACAGCACTCAGCAGCGCTACCGCCTGTGCATCCACCGCATTGGCCGTACGCACTTTGGCTTCAGCCAGGTTTAGCAACACTTCTGAATACCGAATAACCGGAACATAGTCGGTATACGGGCTAACTGTCTTGTACTTGATCAGCCAGTTCTTGGCGGTAGCCCCCGTGCCAGTTTGACGAATAAAAGACCGGCGGCGGTCGGTAGCCGTCCAGTTCGGGTTGGCAATAATGCCACTCGGGTTCAGCGAATACTCCGCGCCCCCTGTTCCGCCATTGCTCGCATTCGGCTGGAAGTAGAACGCCAATTGGTTCTGCGTACCGGGGAAGTCACCCGCCGTGGTGGTCATCGGCATCGAGAAAATTGACTCGGTAGTCGTGAAGTTCGTAAACACCGTAGCAATGTCGGCTTGTAGGCGGTGGTTTACACCCGTCGGCGCATTGAACGGAGCGGTCGAGCTCACGATCTTGTTCGCCTCCGTAACCACGTCGGCATAACGTTGCATGGTTAGGAAGACCCGCGTTTTCAGCGCGATAGCTGTGTTTTTATGGGCTCGCGTCGTGTTTTCACCCGTACCGCTGTAGGTCAACGGCAAGCCGGTTTCGGCTTCATTCAGGTCTTTTACGACCTGTGCATATACATCAGCCACCGTACTCCGCGCCAGATCCGATTGGCCTGACCCTTTGATCCCGTTCAAGCGAAGGGGTACGCCGGGTTTATTGCCGTTCCCATCGGCGTAGGGCCGAGCATAGTATTGCAGCAGGCTGTAGTACGAAAGCGCCCGAATCAGCTTAGCCTCGGCGATATACCGGGCAGCGGCATCTGCCGGTACGACTGTAGCCGGCACAGTGGCCATGCCGTCGATGAATACGTTACACTTATTGATGCACAGGTAAGCGGCAGACCAAAGGTTCTGCACCGCCGTAGCACTGTTGGTGGCGTTGAGGTTCCATACATCTGAACCCGTCACAAGGTTCGAGGTTTCGTTGAGGAAATTTTCGCCCCGAATGTCGCCGTAGATCAGGTAGCGGCCGCCATAAAAGTTCCCGTCTTTT
This sequence comes from Fibrella musci, assembly GCF_041321105.1. Taxonomy (NCBI): domain Bacteria; kingdom Pseudomonadati; phylum Bacteroidota; class Cytophagia; order Cytophagales; family Spirosomataceae; genus Fibrella; species Fibrella musci. The sequence goes on from NZ_JBGGWD010000001.1 coordinate 744,456, forward strand.
AGCGCGCTATAGAGTGACAGCAGCTGCTGTTGCACCCGGCTAGCGGTACTAAACGATGAGGCATCAGACACCGACGTCTGCGGAATAGGGGTCAGCAGGTCACGATTACAGGCCGACGTACCCAGGAGGAATGCGCCTAACAGAGACGCTTGTACTAGTATTTTTTTCATGGTTGATGGTCGGTATTAGAAACCAGCCCGCAGGCCAATAGTGATAGTCCGGGCGTTGCCGACCGTATTCCGGTCTACGCCTTGTGAGCTCGTGCTGTTGCCGTTTGACGACACTTCCGGATCAGGACCAGGATAGGCCGTCAGAACAGCCAGGTTTTGTCCCTGAACGTACAACCGCACATTGCTCAAGCGAACGCGCTGTGCCAGGCTCGCGGGCAGGTTATACCCCAGCGATACTGTCCGCAGCTTCACGAAATCACCCTTGAATACGTTGATATCCATCGGGATGGCCGAACCGTTCGACGTATTGTCGCCGAAAACAGGCTTGGCGTACTTCTTACCCGTATCGCCTTCTTTCATCCAGGCGTCGGTCAGCACATCGCGGGCATTGTTCCAGAACCGTTGGTCATGCAGACCAGCGTTGGTGCCATAATAGACGTAGAAACCGGTCTGATAGGTCAATAGCACGTTCATATCGAACGGACCGAGGCGGAAGGTGTTGTCCCAGCCACCATAGACTTTCGGCAATACGTTGGCATACATAACGGCGTCGGCGGCTTGCGTAATGGCCGTACCACCCGTTGGGCTAACGTACCGGGTCCGGCCGTCAGGCGTCGTCGAATAGTTAAACTGACCGGCCGCACCGGGTGCGTAGAACTGATAGTAGACGCTCTGGCCAGCCGAGTTTACGAAGATGCGCTTGCCAGTTGCCGGGTCAACACCAGCCGTCGGCACTACCCACAACGTACCCAGCGGATAGCCAACCTGCGTGCGGTTGACCGTCTCCAGACCCGACGTACCTGTCAGGATCGACTCCAGACCGGGTGCCAAGGCCGTTACTTCGTTTTTGTTGAACGTGATGTTGAAGCTCGACGACCAGGTAAAGTTCCGCTTGTTGATTACTCGCGCATTCAGCGACAGTTCAAGCCCCCGGTTATACATCCGCCCTACGTTCTGCGGCAGGGTCGTACCCGGAACACCCGTTGAAGGCGATTGAGGTACGTTCAGGATCAGGTTATCGATGTCGTTTTTGTAATAGGCAACTTCTCCCGTAATGCGGTCGCTAAACAAGCCGAAGTTAAAGCCGAAGTCGGTCTTGGTGCTCGTCTCCCAACGCAGTTCAGTATTTCCTACTGTCTGAAAGGCGAGCGTAGCCAGGCCGCCATACAGGCCCGAGCCATAGATCGAGTAGGGCGAGTAGTCGCCAATACCGCCGATGTTCCCCACTTTACCGTAGCTACCCCGCAGGCGGAACGTACTTACCGTGTTGCCGAGACCAGCCCAGAAGCCTTCTTTCGTCAGATCCCAGCCCGCCGAAACACCATAGAATACCCCTTTCTTCTGGCCAAGGGCCGAGTATTCATCCTGCCGAACATTGCCGCTCAGGAAGTATTTCTCTTTAAAGTTATAGTTCAACCGGCCAAAGCCCGAGAGCAGGTAGTTCTCACCGAAGCCCATCCCGGTAGGGTTATTTACAGTCCAGCCAGCCTGAATGATGTTATAAGCAGGATCTGACAAGCCCTGGCGGTTGATTCCGTAAGACAGAAATGTACGGCGCTGCTGCTCCTGACCAACGAGCAGGCTAACGTTGTGCGCTTCGTTGAACGACTTATCGAACTGCGCCGTATTAGTCCACAACCAGGTTTTATTCCGGGCAAAAATGCTCGAGGCATTACCCTGCGAAGCATTACCATCGCTCGATTGCGGTGCCTGGAAGATGTCGTTATCCACAAACAGGTAGTCGATGCCGTACACACTACGGAGGGTGATCCAGCTGAGGGGTTTCACCTGCAGGTAGACACTGGCCTGAACGTGGTTGTTCTCGCTGTTCGACCGGTTCAAATCGAGCATCGGCTGTGGGTTGGGATACGAGATCGCCGTGCCGACAACGTTAGTACCTGTTCCGATGGCCGGTCCATTGATGTTGTATGACCCGTCGGCATTATATACAGGCAGGATTGGCGGCAGTACAAGACCAACCCGACCCAGCCCGCTGGTGTTGAAGGCTTCCCCGTTGAGTGAGCCCGATGTTCCGGCCGACAGGTTCTGTTCGTTTGAGTACGACGCTTTACCACCGATCGTTACGGCCTTACCCAGCTTGCTATCGACGTTGAACAACGTGTTGATGCGTTGGAAGTCGTTGCGGCGAATAACCCCCTGCTGGTTGGTGTAGCCCGTTGAGAAGTAGTAGTTGGTATTGTCGTTACCACCCGATACGTTCACGGTATGGTTGTTGGATACCCCCTGCCGGTAAATATAATCGTACCAGCGAGTCTCGATGGGGTTACCATTAGCGTCGTTGGTCTGCGTGAATTTCACGGCCGACTGCGACGGGTTATTGGCTACAGCCTGCGTTTTAAAGGCGATGTATTCGCTGGCGTTCAGCATCTGCGGCAGGCGGTAAACGTTCGAGAAACCTACCCAGCCGTCGTAGTTTACTTTCACCTTGCCGGCCTTACCACGCTTGGTCGTGATAAACACAACCCCGTTGGCTGCTCGCGAACCGTAGATGGCCGTGGCGGCGGCATCTTTGGCGATATCCATCGTCTCGATGTCGTTCGGGTTGATGCTCGCCAGTGGGTTGGCCGGGGCGTTAGTCAGGCCCTGGTCACCGGTATACGTCGGGATACCGTCCACGACAACCAGCGGATACGAACTTAGCGAGATGGAGTTAGTACCCCGGATACGGAATACCGGCGGGTTGTTTACCACGCCGTTCGGCACCGTGATCTGCACCCCGGCCGCACGCCCTGCCAGACCCGATTCAAAGCTCTGGATAGGTTGTGTGGCAATAGCCGATCCTTTTACCGACGAAATGTTACCTGTGGTTTCCTGCCGGGTCTGCGTACCGTAGCCCGTCACCACCACCTCACTCAGCTGTTGCGAGTCGCCTTTCAGCGCAATGGTCACCTCCGATTGGCCGTTCAGCGCAATTTCCTGCGAGCTGTACCCGATAAAGCTAAAGACCAGCCGCGCGTTGCGGGGAGCACTTAACTGAAAACGCCCCTCACCATCGGTGTTGGTGCCACGCGTTGTACCTTTTACCTGCACGCTTACTCCTGGCAGAGCAGCGCCGTCGTCTGATGAAGTGACCCGACCCCTCACTGTCATGTCCTGTGCCATCAGCGGCAACGAGAACAAGGCAAACAGAAGCCAGCATCCCGTAAATAGTTTACTCATAGAATTACACAAGTTAAGTTAGATGAGCGACCAGCAATACCCCGACACGTACCTGAGTAATCCTTGTTTTTCAGTGATCATCTCAGTGTTCGGTGTATTCTCATTTCGCAGTGCAATGTTAATGACACTTTACGTAATGACCAATTAATATTCTGAGAAAAGTATAATTAGTGAATAGTTATCAATATTAATTTTCCGTTTAAATAATAGTACAAATCCGATAAAATATGCCTATATTGCGCACAAAATAGTATTAATACTCATAAACATATACTTAACCATTTATTTAAAAAATCATATTTCATCATTTATTGAAGCCAACCAATATTGCCTGTTTACACCCCCATTTACTTCTAGTCAGGCGCATACATAAATGATTATGATTACATTTTATTAAGGCACAAAAAAAGCGCCGCTGAGTGATCAGCGGCGCTTTTTTAATACGTCAACAATTAAGGCACTAGCCGGGCACGTACCTGTTGCGTCACGATCTGCGTGTTATCATCGAGAGTAACCAGGAAGATAAACGCGATCTCACGGGGTGTGTACGGGTCAGCCGACGGCGTCGTATTGACACCTGTTCCAAACTTCGTGCGGAAAGCCGCCAATGTGGTTTCAAAGACGGCAGTTGTGCCTGTAGCAGCAATTGGAGCGGTGTTGATAATGGCCGAGGCTGTATTCAACGAAGCCGCATTTACGGCTGTGCCACCACCCGCTACGCGCGTGATTTCCTTGATGGTGCGTCCGCTCGACTGGGGAATCGACAGCGTGTACCGAATCGTACCCGCCCCTGCCGCAGAAACCTCGATGTACGGGTTTCCGCCAAACGTGGTGGCACCGGTGAACGTTACGGGCACCGCCGGGCGATTGTCGCGCACTAGCGGGCCATACTCCAGATCATCTTTGCAGGCAAAGTTGGAAGTAACCAACGCCACCAGCAGCAAGCTTTTTATGATTGTCTTTGTCATGTGTCTCAATGATTTTGCCGTGAACATCCGTTAGTTAGCGTCCCACCACACCTTCACATTCGACTGCGGGGGGGCTTGTGGGAAATTCGGGTTCCGCTGAATTTCTTCCTGAACGTATACCGCCCGAACCGGGATCGTGCCATCAACACCCGTCGCGTTTTGCGAGCGCGTATTGATCGACGCCGGGTAGCCCGTGCGGCGGTAGTCGTTCCAAAGCTCGATACCGTTGCCCGTGAAAGCGATGTACTTCTGCGTGATAATCTGAGCGATTTTCTCCTCGTTGGTACCTGTTAGTGTAGCCACCTTGGGGTTAGCCGCCAGGTACGTATCGATCTGCGCGGCCGTCAGGCCTGCCAGGGTCATCGACGCCCGAATGCCTTCCGTGTACAGCGCCTGTGGATCGCCGGGGGTACCCAGCCGAAGGGCTGCCTCAGCCAGAATAAATGCCCGCTGGAAGTTGGTCAGCAACCGCACCGGACCTTCGCCGTTCGCGCCAACAATAGCCGCCCCGTAGCGCGAATAGTTAACCGGAGTTGGGTAGCCGCCCCGCTGTCCGTTATCGGCGGTGCCGTAGTTACCCGCGGCGTTGCGCGTGAAGAAGATCGGCAACCGGGGATCATTGAGGCTCTGAAGCAGGTTCAGATAGCGCGTGCTCAGGATCAGATCATCACGGAACAGACTGATGTACGTGTACTCATAGCGCGGATCGCGGCTCCCTACGGCACCACCAAACGCCACGTTCAGGTCCTGCGCGTTTGAGTTGATGTAATTGCCGCTTTGCAGTACTTCGTTGATCACCGTGGTGGCCAGCGTCGGGTTCTTCACGCTGATCGTCGAGGCCAGTTTCAGCAGCAACGTACCCCCGGCACGCCGCCAGTTGGCCAACGTACCTTTGTACACGACATCATCCAACGTACCTGGCACCAGGCCAGTTGGACTACCGTTATTGCTATTCAAATCAGCCAGTCCCTCGCGCACCAGATCAAACAGGCTCTGAATCCCCAGCGACTGATTGCCCTGATAGATATCTTCCTGCTTATCGAGGCGCGGTGTCAGGTTGGTTTCACCCAGCAACGCCTGCGAGTACGGAATATCGCCCCAGGTATCGGTTGCCAGCGCGAAGGTGTAGGCCTTCATGATCTTGGCGATACCCGTGTAAGCCCGCGCATTCGGAGCCGTATTGATGATCTGCTGGTAGTTGACCAACGCGCCACCGAAGATCTCAAACCGCCATTGGTTGCCGAAATCAGCGGCCGTGACGTTGTAAGTATCGTAGTTGGCCGGGCTACCGGCGGCGCCCGTGAGCTGCTGCGTCACTACCGACGAAAAACGGTTCAGCTCGTTGGCGTTGGCAAACGCCGAGCCGATCAGCGATGACGACAGCAATACCGATGGCGGCACTGCCGTGGGGTTATTGGGCGTGACGTTGACGTCTAAGAACTTGCTGCAACTGCCCAGCCCAACGGCCAATGGCAGCAACAGCAATGATTTTTTTATGACTGAATTCATGGATACGAAACGATAAAGTGTTGATTACAGGGTCAGCCGCAGGTTCACGCCGATGTTGCGTGTCGGTGGCGGACCGTTCAGGTCCAGACCCTGGATGTTACCAGCCCCTTGTGTATTCACTTCAGGGTCAGCGAAATAACCCGGCGCATAGTAGAGCAGGTTACGTGCGCTTACCCCCAGCGAAACCGTACCGAATGGCAGTTTGCTCAGCAGGCCTTTAGGCAACGAATAGCTGAGCGACACCTCACGAAGCCGGTAAACGGTAGCGTCGAAGACGGCACCTTCTGAAGCCAGACCACCCAGACCTGCCCAGTAAGTCTGTGCCGGAATCTGAATGTTGTTAGGCCGGAACGTGCCATCGGCGTTCTGAATCACACCGGGCAGAATCCGGGGCTGATCGCGGTCGATACCCGTTACGTACAACGAACCCGTCGACCGGTAATCGGCCGCCGAGAACGAGAACAATTGACCACCCTGACGGATGTCGACCAGTGCCGATAGCACCAGGCCTTTATACGAGAACGTATTGGTGATGCCCAGCAGATACAGCGGTTGCGGGCTGGCGATGACTTGGTTAGGCAGACCCGGCGCAAACGCCCCCGATGTAGCATTGATCACAAACTGACCGGCGTACTGGCCCGATGCATCGTAGTACTGACCGCTTGGGTTCGTGCTCTGCACCCGTGGGTTGCCTGTGCTCACAATCACACCGTAAGGCTGACCCTCCACGATCGACGGTGTAATGCCGATAAAGCCGTTACCCGTGATGCCCGACTGCGTTACGCCCGGCGCAATCGAGTTAACCCGGTTGCGGATCATGGTGTAGTTACCCGAGATGTCCCATTTGAAACCCTGCGTCCGTACGGGCGTAGCCGATACAACGAGTTCAATCCCCTGGTTCTGCATATCCCCTACGTTGGTAGTACGGGTGTCGAAGCCAGTCGAGTTTGAAATGGCGGCGTTGAAGATCTGGTTCGTCGACCGCGTGAAGAAATACGTGGCGTCGAAGCTCAGCCGATTTTTGAAGAAGCCCAGGTTCAGACCTACTTCCGACGAGGTCACAAATTCAGGCGTCAGGTTGGCGTTACCAATCCGGCTACTGATACCAAAACCAGGAACGCTTGATCCCCCAATGGTGATTGGGAAGGTGATGCTCGCCACGTTGTTACCGTAGCCCGATTTCGCGTACACCGAATTCAGCAGGTACGGATCGGCATCGCGGCCTACCCGCGCCATTGCGGCCCGTACTTTAATATACGACAGAATGTCTGACTGAATCTTGAACGCATCGGTCGGCACGAAGCTTACCGACGCCGACGGATAGAAATACGTGTTGTTAGCTACCGGCAGCGTCGACGATTGGTCAGCGCGACCCGTCAACTCCAGGAACAGGTAGTCGCGGTAGTTGAACGAAGCCTGTGCATAATAACCAACCAGCCGGCGCAACGTAGTATTCTCACCTGAACTAGTGAACACCGAAGCGTTGCTGGGGTTCAGGAAGCCAGGAATCGTCAGCTGTTCACCTACAACAAACGTGTTCTGCGTGTTGCGCTGGTTGATGTTATGGCCCAATAACGCCGTTACACCCAGCCCTTCTACAAAGAAGCGGTTCGTATTGGCGCGCAGAATAAGGTCACCATTCAACTCCGAGCGGAAGAACTGATCATTGGTAACCGACCCCTGCGGTGCCCGCGACGACCCGATGTTCGACACGTCTTTGCGGCGGTCGGTGTAGGTATCGCCCGTCACCCGGTACGAGATGTTCAACCAGCTTTTGATGTCGTAACCCACCGTGAAGTTTCCGAAGAAACGGTCGAGCTGGCTATCGAGCGTTACGTTGTTGAGCGACCAGTTGGGGTTGATAATCGTCGTATTGAAATAGACGCTCCGGCCCGTATTCGGATCGATAAACGGCTCACCTTCCAGGTCGTAGCTACGCGGAATACGCGTCAGCTGCCCGAAGGCACTACCACCATTACCTAATGCCGTACCCGTCTGCGTTGACCGCACGTAGTTGGCATTCGCCTGGATACGTACCCCGTTGTTCAGCTTCGTCTCACCGTTGATCTGCACGTTCGTCCGGTTGAACTTCGAGGTTGGAATGATGCCGCTTTGCGAGGCGTTACCAAACGACAACAGGAAATTGCGGGTTGCATCGCCTCCGGCAATGCTGGCCGTATTCTGGAAAATACTACCCTGCTGGAAGAAGTCGCGTACATTGTTCGGATACGCCTGATAGGTACGTGGCTGTCCCTGCGTGTTGGTGTACGACGATGCCCCCGAGATGGCTCCGGCCGCAAACGAAGGCCCCCATGAGTTGGTCGAGTTGTTGATAAACAGGTTGTTGCTACCCTGCCCGTAGTCATTCTGGAAACGGGGCAGGCCATACACATTCTGCGTATTGTATGACGAGGTGAGCGTAACTTCGGTTTTGTTGTTCTGGTTCCGACCCGTTTTTGTCGTGATGATGATGGCACCAGCCGACGCCCGCGACCCGTACAGGGCAGCAGCGGCAGGGCCTTTCAGCACGTTGAGCGACTCGATGTTCTCCGGGTTGATATCGGCCAGCCGGTTCGACGACTGCGCCTGGAAAAGCGTGTTGCCCGTCACGTTTACGTCATTCGAGAAAATAATCCCGTCGACAACGATCAGCGGTTGGTTATTGCCATTGAATGACGTCACCCCCCGAATGTTGATGTTGGTTGACGCACCCGGCGCGCCCGATTGCGTGTTGATCTGCACCCCGGCCAGTTTACCCTGCAACGTGTTCAACAGGCTCGGCTCTGATTTCTGCGTTATCTGGGCGGCTCCCACTTCCTGCGTGGAATACCCCAGCGACCGCTTGTCACGCTCGATACCCTGTGCCGTAACCACAACCTCATCGAGGTTCTGCGACCCGGCCGTCAGTACGACGTTGATGGTTGTCTGATTACCAACTGTAACTTCCTGATTGCCGTAACCGATAAAGCTGAAGATGAGCCGGCTGCCGGTTGGCACACTGAGTTGATACCGCCCGTCGGCATCTGTTGATGAACCACGGGTCGTTCCGCGTACCTGCACACTCACGCCCGGGAGCGGTGAGTTGTCGTCTGATGAAGTGACCTGGCCCCGAATGGTGATGTCCTGCGCCAATAACGGCCCGGCCAGGAACATCAGCAGCAGCCAGCATTTTGATAAAATTCTGTGCATTGTTGCGCTGAGATTAAATTATATACTTTTTCCCAGAAAAGGGATGGCAAAAATAGGATCAACCGTACGGATTATAGCGTCTATACCTATGAATTAAGGTAATAAAAAGAAAAAATCGATATACTTAGAATTTTTGTTAAGTACAAAAACACAAATACCCGCCGAAGCGGGTATTTGTAAATACTCAGTTATGACAAACATATCCTTTGTCGCCTACTGCCGGAAAGAATACCCAACACGCATGTAGTTGCGGCTAGGTTTAAAGTCTGTGCTTGTGCTATCGATAACCAGAATCAGGTTACCAATGGGGGCCGTTGTGCTTGTCGCTCTGGCTACGGTGAGGGTCACACCGGCCGTGTTCGAGTTGGGCGCACTAGTTGCGAAAGTAGCCACTCCACCGTTTGATAACGTATAGCTCGATGCAGCCGCCGTCGTAGACGGATCGACCAATACCCGAACGGGTACGTCGCTACCAGGTTTCCGACCCAGCAGGTTAACCTGCACGGTCACCGAGTTGCCCGCCGTTACGCTGTTGGTTACCGACAGCAGTGGGTACGTCCGGCCGGCACTGGCCGCGTTAACCACAGCGGGCTGAAACTCAACCAGTGGTGTTTGGGGGTCAAATACCTTATTGAGGTCGTTGTTGCAGGCGTATAGTCCCAACAGGGCTACGGCGCTTACTGCAAAACTGATGATTTTTTTCATTGAAAATTGAAGTTTAGACACCAGTGCCACCGAATGACGATGACACTGATTATCAGATCTTAATAGCCGAAATTCTGCCGGATGTTCCTGTTTGTCGATAATTCATTGACCGGCAGAGGTGCCAGAATACGGAAGTCGGTACTGGCCAGACCTCCACCTTGGCCAGCCGCTTTCACCACGGGTTGCCCGGTACGTTTCAGATCAAACCAACGGTGCCCTTCAAAACCAAATTCGAGACGGGCCTGCCGGTAAATTTCGGCCAGTAGCGGAGTTCCCGAAACGGTAGCCGGAAAAGCCGGCAACCCGCAACGTACCCGAATTACGTTCAGATCGGCAATAGCATCAGCCGTATTACCCAAGAAGTAATTGGCTTCAGCCCGGTTTAGGTAAATCTCTGATACCCGGATGACCGGTACGTTGTCCAGGTTGATCGTCCCGTTTTTACCCAGGAATTTCGTACACTCAATGAACGCCGGTCCGCGACCTGTGGTGCCCAGTTCATACAGCTGACGACGAATATCGAGCACAGTCCCCGTTGCACTTTTCTCCGCTTCCAGATCAGGAATGAACGCTGTCAACGAGCCTGCCGACGTTATCGTCGGTACCAGATCGCCAAAACCACCCGTCGTTGTCCGATCCCCCACGCGTACCAGTGTCGTATAAGTCGTTTGCAGCGACGTGTTTACACCAATATTTTCAGGCGTGGTGTATTGTATTTCAAACAGTGACTCTGGGTTTTGGGGAGCGCGCCAGCCACCAACGTACGAGGCATTGGGCGACAACTTAACAGCACCTGCAATGGCATCCGTAGCGTATTTTACAACCGTGGCATAGTCGCGGTTATAGAGCGCCACTCGCGAAAAAAGAGCCTGTGCAGCCTGCCGGTTACCATAAGCCGGCACTGCCGGATTGGATACGTCCGGCGTAGTGGCTGGGGCGCGGCTGAACGTAGCGATTGCGCTTTGTAGATCACTGTAGATCTGCTTGTATACGTCAGCCACGGGAGCCCGAGCCGGCAGCGTAATGCTGTTCTGATCGATAACCCCTTTCAACAGCAGCGGCACTCCGCCACGATCCTGCGCCGCCACGGCTGCTCCTGGATCATACGCATAGATCCGGCTCAGGTCGTGGTATAACAGCGCCCGAAGAAAGTAAGCCTGCCCCTGAAGGCGGTTGCGACGAGCTGTGTCGCCTACAGCAAATGAAAAAGTACCGATGTTGTCGAGTACCAGGTTGGCCTGGTTGATGGCGAAGTAAGACGTCGCCCAGTTGCCAAACGTTGCCCCCGCCACATTGCGGTTTTCGTTGACCAAGCGGCCCGACTTATTGGTGAACTGCGCATTATCTGACAACGCTTCAGACAGAGCCAATAAATCCCGGCCGTAAAGTGCCGTCGACTGAAAACGATCGTAGATACCATTGACGGCGGCATCAAACCCTTCCGGGGTTGTGAATGCCGTTTGTGAATCGGCGGACGAACGGGGCTGAACGTCCAGCAGCGAGCTATCCTTACAGGCCGTAATGGTTAGCAAGCTTGCTGCCAGCAAACCCGCCGATAGCATTAATTTATGTGTACGCATAGCGCTTGAGAGCTGAAAGTCTAAAAGTTAGAACGTTAAGTTAATGCCCGCCTGATATGTCTTTGAGTTAGGAACCAGACCGCTGTTACCGCTACCGAAGTTCAGGAACTCGGGATCATAGCTCGTCCAGTTGGTCCAGGTAACCAGGTTAGCGCCCTGTACATATACCCGGGCTTTCGAAGCGCCGATTTTGCGGCTGATCGCAGCGGGAATTTCGTAATTTAGCGTTACCTGCTTCAGGCGCAGATACGAGGCATCTTCCAGCGTGCGGGTACCGCCCAGGTTGCTGACGCTGTTGGCTTCGGCGTTGGCGTTGAAGGCACGGGGTACGTCGGTGATGTCACCTGGGTTCAGCCAGCGACGGTCATAGGTCGATTGCAGAGCGTTGAAGTTCCGGCCGGCATTTTCGGCCAGGAATGAGGTCTGCGAGTTGAATGACCGCCGACCATAGTCATACTGGAACAACAGATCGAGCGAGAGGCCACCATACGTGAACGTATTGTTAAAGCCGCCGTAGAACTTGGGCAATTCCGACCCAAAGTATTTCTGGTCACGGGGCGTCAGCGGTCGGTACGTCAGGTTACCTGCATAATCGTACCACATGGCGCGGCCCGTAGCCGGGTTTACACCAGCGTAATCAGTCGTGTAGTTCGGTAGCAATGGACGGTTCAGGATGGCAGTTCGGCCCACACCGTAGAAATCCGTATAGCTCAGCACCACAGCACTATCCGGATTATTCAACGGTACGATACCCGGATACAGTTTCGTTACCTTGTTCTGGATCGAGGTAAAGTTAAAAGCCGATTTCCACTGGAAGGCACCTGCTTTCACATTGACTGTATTGATTTCCAGTTCGATACCCCGGTTTTGCACCTCACCGGCGTTACGGGCGATCGTGCTATACCCACTGGTAAACGGCAGGTTGAAGGGCAGCAGCAGGTCTTTACTGGTACGCTGGAATATGTCGACTGAACCCGTGATGCGGTTGTTCACAAAGCCAAAATCCAAACCAAGGTTGATCGTCTGGTTGGTTTCCCATTTCAGATCAGGGTTCGACAACTGGGTTGGAGCAAACCCTGCAGCTCCGTTATAGTCGAAACCAGGGCTAACCAGACCAAGACCCGGGAAGTTGGCCGCACCGAACAACGAACCCAACTGGTCGTTACCCGTCGTACCGAACGATGCCCGCAGCTTCAGGTCGCTCACGTACCGGTTGCCTTTCAGGAAGTCTTCTTCCGTCACCAGCCACGCCGCCGATACCGACGGAAAGAAGCCAAAGCGGTTGTTGGTACCAAATCGGCTTGAGCCATCAAGCCGGCCAATTAGGCTGACGTCATACTTCTTGTTGAAGTTGTATTTGATATTTCCAAATACAGACCCTTTGCGGTAACCGCTCCATGACCCACCAATCGTCTGCGGCAACGCTGCTGCGCTGGCATACTTGAAGTCGGGCGTGGGTACATTCGTAGCGTTGGTCGACAGGTTTTCGTTGATGTCTGAGCGATACTCAGCGCCCAACAGCACCCCTACCGTATGTTTGGCGGCAAACGTCTTGTTGTAGTTGGCCGTCACGTTGGTCAGGAAGTTTTTGTTCTCGTTCAACTGATCCTGAATCCGGCCACGCACGTTGAACCCGTCGGCAGTACGCGGATCGCTGAAGCTACGACCCCGGATTGAACGATAGTCGAGGCTAAAGAACGGACGAATAACCAGATCATCGGTTACCTTGTAATTCAGCGACAGGCTTCCTACAAACTGATTGATGTTGGCCCGAATGTCGTTCAGTTCACTAACCTGTACGATGTTCTGGTTCAGGATACCCGGAATGCCGCCCAGTGACGGCGTACCATAGTAGGAATTATCGGGATTGTAGATGGGTACACTGGGCAGAATCAGCGGCGACGAGAACGCAGCAGCCCCCAGGAACGATCCACCGTTTGGCGACCCAAACTGACCGCGCGACGAAATCGTGCTCAGCTTAAGCGTCTGCTCAATCGATACCTTGTTGTTGATCTGATGCGTCAGGGTTGTGTTCAACGTACCGCGAAGGAAATCGATATTGATGATGTTGGCCGACTGCGAGTAGTATGAACCCGACACGAAAAAGCGGGTCTTGTCGTTACCTCCGTTCAGGCTTACCTCGTAGTTATCGGTGTTACCACGCTTGTAGACGGCATCCTGCCAATCGTAGGTAGGTAGTGCCGCGATATCGGCATCAGTGAGTGTAGTAGGCAACCGCAGCGTTGAGAGCACCGTCGACCGGGCAGCATCGGCAGCCGTACCAGCGTTCACCAGGTTTTCGGTCCGCAACTTAATCCACTCCTGTGTGTTCAGGACGTCGAGTTTCTTGATGGGGTCCGAAATCCCTTTGTAATAGTTTAGCGAAATCTGGGTTTTGCCCGACTTACCGCGCTTGGTCGTCACCAACACAACCCCGTTGGCTGCCTGCGAACCGTAGATTGATGCCGCCGCCGCGTCTTTCAGAATCTCGATGCTTTCGATGTCATTCGGGTTAAGGAACGCCAGTGGGTTGCTGCTCGTAAACGTCGAGTTGTTGGTTGAGTTCAGTTGAACCCCATCGACTACATACAGCGGATCATTACCGGCTGAGATAGAACCAACGCCCCGGATACGTACCTGGATAGCTCCACCCGGCACCCCGTTGGCCGATGTTACCTGCACACCCGCAGCCCGGCCAGCCAGCGCCTTATCGAAGCTACCAACTGGAAGGTTACTGATGTCCTTTCCGCTTACTTTCGAGCTGGCCCCTGTGAATTCCCGGCGGTTGACCGTTCCACCGTACCCTGTCACGACCACCTCACTCAGGTTGGTGGCATCTGACTGCAACGTCACGTTGATCGCCGTTTGACGGGCAACCGCTACTTCCTGCCGGATGTAGCCAATAAAGCTGAAGACCAGCCGACCATTGGCCGGCACGCTGATCCGATAGTTCCCCGAAGCGTCTGTTACCGTTCCCCGGGTAGTACCTTTTACTTGTACGCTCACCCCAGGCAGGGAAGAGCCGTCGTCTGATGAAGTGACTCGGCCACTCACCGCTATGTCTTGTGCCAGCGCAGGCAGGCAAAAGAGCAGCAGCAGTAGCCAACTTCCTGATAGAAGTTTTCTCATGATGAACTAAAACTAGTATTGATTAACAAAGTGAGTAATTATGACAACGAAGATAAACTCCACTTACAATAATAGTAGCTATGCTAACCTAACTATTTTTATTTCTTTTTAATGTCTAATTCCACCCCGTTTCAATGCAATATTTCTTATATACACTTGTAAACATTATAATAGTATGCATAAGTCATCATTAACCAATTTATATTTGGCATTTCAGCATGACTCAGCTTCTCATGAGATAACTAGAATTTTACTCAATCGTTCCACACAACTACCTATGTCACTAAACAGCAAATTTCTTTCTATAGCAGGATCTGCTCCGTATGTTGGCGATTAACCCTTAACTTGGCTACTTCCTCTCCGTACATGATTACCAACTTCGTATGAACTACAACCAGTACGCACTGCTCAGCACACTCGGCCTTGGTCTGTTGACCGGCTCATCTGCCTTCGGTCAGGCGCCCGCCCCCCTGAAAGCTCAAATCGATAAAGCCAGTATGGCCGTTGAAGCCAAAGTGGTTGGGTGGCGACGTGATTTCCACCAGAACCCCGAACTGGGCAATCGCGAAAACCGCACCGCTGGCAAAATCGCCGCCCATTTGCACGCTCTCGGTATTGAAGTACAAACCGGCGTCGCCAAGACCGGCGTTGTCGGTATTCTGCGCGGTGGTAAGCCCGGTCCGGTGGTTGCCCTGCGCGCTGACATGGACGGCCTGCCGGTCACCGAGCGCGTCGATCTACCCTTTAAATCGACGGTTAAAACCGAATTTAACAACCAACAGACGGGTGTGATGCATGCCTGCGGACACGATACCCACGTGGCCATGCTGATGGGAGCCGCTGAGGTGCTCGCCGGTATGAAAAACGAGCTGAAAGGCACGGTGAAATTCATCTTCCAGCCCGCCGAAGAGGGCGCTCCGGCCGGTGAAGAAGGCGGCGCTCAGTTGATGGTTAAGGAAGGTGTGCTGGAAAACCCGAAGGTCGACGCCATTTTCGGCCTGCACATCAACTCACAAACCGAAGTCGGTACGATTAAATACCGGCCTGGCGCCACGATGGCGGCCGTCGATCAATACGCGATCAAGATCCGGGGCAAGCAGACACACGGAGCCGCTCCCTGGTCGGGCGTAGATCCGATCGTAACGGCCGCGCAGGTGGTGATGGGCCTGCAAACGATTGTGAGCCGGAACGTGGTGCTGACCGACAACGCCGCCGTCGTGACGGTGGGCGCGCTGCACGGCGGCATTCGGCAGAACATCATCCCCGAAGACGCCAGCATGATCGGCACCATCCGCACGTTCAGCCCTGAGGCGCAGCAACTGGTGCACCGCCGCATCAACGAAATCGCAACCAATATTGCCGAGAGTGCCGGGGCCAAAGCCGACGTTAAAATCGACATCATGTACCCGGTGACCTACAACGACCCGGCCCTCACCGACCGGATGGTACCGACGCTGGAAGGGCTGGCCGGTAAAGACAACATCAAACTGACACCCGCTCAGACCGGAGCCGAAGATTTCTCGTTCTACCAGCAGAAAGTGCCCGGCTTCTTTTATTTCCTGGGTGGTATGAGCAAGGGCAAGCGCGTTGAAGAAGCTGCCCCGCACCACACGCCCGATTTTCAGATCGACGAAAGCTGCTTCAACCTCGGGGTACGTTCGCTGTGTTACCTGACGGTCGATTACCTAGAAAAGAAGAAATAATTCTTCCTGTAGAGACGCATCCCCATGCGTGTCACTCGCATCAGCAGCACCACGTACCTACTCATTCGAAGGAGAACGCTACTGCTGACGCGAGTGACACGCATGGGGATGCGTCTCTACAATCGTTTATTCCCCTATTTTTGCCGCTATGAACCAGCCCCGCTACTTGGCGGTTGTTTTTTATAACAGAGTCTCTTTCATTCACCCGTTTATCTTTTGCTCTTTATGGCTTTTGATGTAGACATGATTCAGCGCGTATATGCCGGTTTAGGCGAGCGCGTTGAGGCCGCCCGGCAGGTTGTTGGTCGCCCGCTGACCCTCTCGGAGAAAATTTTATATGCCCACCTTTCTGCCGGCACTGCGTCACAGGCGTTTGAACGGGGCAAGGCCTATGTCGATTTCGCCCCCGACCGGGTAGCCATGCAGGACGCTACCGCCCAGATGGCTCTGCTGCAATTTATGCAGGCAGGCCGCCCGCAGGTAGCCGTACCCTCAACCGTACACTGCGATCACCTTATCCAGGCTAAAGTTGGGGCCGATCAGGATTTGGCTACTGCCAACGACAAAAACAAAGAGGTATACGACTTTTTGGCGTCGATCTCGAATAAATATGGTATTGGTTTCTGGAAGCCCGGCGCGGGGATTATTCACCAGGTAGTGATCGAAAACTACGCGTTCCCCGGTGGCATGATGATCGGGACCGACTCACATACGCCCAACGCGGGTGGCCTTGGCATGATCGCCATTGGGGTGGGTGGTGCCGATGCCTGCGACGTGATGGCAGGCCTGCCCTGGGAGTTGAAAATGCCTAAACTGATCGGCGTGAAGCTGACGGGTAAACTCAGCGGCTGGGCATCAGCTAAGGACGTGATCCTGCGCGTAGCGGGTATCCTGACCGTGAAAGGCGGCACGGGCTGCATCGTTGAGTATTTCGGCGATGGGGCTGAAAGTCTGTCGGCAACGGGCAAAGGCACGATCTGCAACATGGGTGCTGAAATTGGCGCTACTACGTCGATTTTCGCCTATGATGAGAAAATGGGCAACTACCTGCGCGCCACCAACCGCGCCGACATCGCCGACGCCGCTGAAGCGGTGAAGCAGGACCTGCGCTCCGACGATGAGGTATATGCTGATCCGGCTACGTATTACGACCAGCTGATCGAGATCGACCTGGACACGCTGGAGCCGCACATCAACGGTCCGTTTACACCTGACCTGGCCTGGCCGCTGTCGAACTTTGCCAAAGCGGTGAAAGAAAACAACTGGCCTGAGAAACTGGACGTGGGCCTGATCGGCTCATGCACCAACTCAAGCTACGAAGACCTTACGCGGTCGGCATCAGTCGCCAAGCAGGCCGTTAGCAAAAACCTGAAAGTGCGGTCGGAGTTTACGGTAACGCCCGGTTCGGAACTGGTGCGGTACACGGCCGAGCGCGATGGGCTGCTGGGTACGTTCGAAAACATGGGCGGTGTGGTACTGGCCAACGCCTGCGGACCCTGCATCGGTCAGTGGGCGCGGCACATGGATGACCCAACCCGTCAGAACTCGATCATCACGTCGTTCAACCGGAATTTCGCGAAGCGGAACGACGGCAACGCCAGCACCCACGCCTTTGTAGCCTCGCCCGAGATCGTGACGGCCATGGCCATTGCGGGTAGCCTGACGTTCAACCCAATGACCGACACGCTGACCAACGAAGCCGGTGAGCAGGTGAAACTCGACGAGCCGGAGGGCATCGAGCAACCCATCAAAGGCTACGCCGTTGAAGACGCGGGCTATCAGGCACCGGCCGCCGACGGGTCGAGTGTGCAGGTATTGGTATCGCCCACCTCGGATCGTCTGCAACTGCTGGAGTCGTTCCCGGCCTGGGAAGGCACCGATCTGAGCGGCCTGAAACTGCTGATCAAGGCAAAAGGAAAGTGTACGACCGACCACATCTCGATGGCGGGTCCGTGGCTCAAATACCGTGGTCACCTCGACAATATCTCGAACAACATGCTCATCGGGGCGGTGAACTTCTACAACGAAAAAACCAACTCGGTGAAGAACCAACTGACCGGCGAATATGGCGAGGTGCCTGCCGTGCAGCGGGCCTACAAAGCCGCCGGCATCGGCTCGGTTGTCGTTGGCGACGAGAACTACGGCGAAGGATCATCACGTGAGCACGCGGCGATGGAACCCCGTTTCCTGGGCGTTCGGGCTATTCTGGTGCGGTCGTTTGCCCGTATCCACGAAACCAACCTCAAGAAGCAGGGCATGCTGGCGTTGACGTTTGTGAACCCGGCCGATTACGACAAAGTGCAGGAAGACGACAGCATCGATATCAAAGGGCTGACGACCTTCGCACCGGGTCAGCCGCTGACGGTGGTGCTACACCACGCCGATGGCACGAGCGATGAGTTCCCCGTGAACCATACCTACAACCAGGGGCAGATCGAGTGGTTCAAAGCCGGTTCGGCCCTGAACCTGATCAAACAACAGGTTAAGTAATCGTTCATTCCAAACCTTATAGGTTTCAAAAACCTATAAGGTTTATTTATTACCAAACGCAACGTACCCAGTAGTGACTGACATTTGTCATAGCTACTGGGTACGTTGCGTTTGGGTCTATCAGGAAAAAGTAAGTGGTCGCTGCTTTGGGTACGTATGAACGTACGTGTTTTCCCTGATTACGCAGCGCTGTCGCAACAGGCTGCCCAACACATTGCCCACCTCATTCGGCAGAAACCCAATGCCGTACTTTGTCTGGCCTCTGGCGATACCCCGATTGGCACGTTCCAGCACCTGAACGCGATGGCGCAGGCTGGCGAGATCGACCTAAACCACTGCCTGTTTGTTGGGCTCGATGAGTGGGTTGGATTTGGCCCCGCCGATGTGGGCAGTTGTGCCTACTACCTCTACCGAGACCTCTTTACCCCCGCCCGTATCCGGCCCGAGCAAATCGCTTATTTCGATGCCAAAGCCGACGATCTGCAGGCCGAGTGTCGCCGCATCGACCGCATTATCGCCGACGCGGGCGGCCTCGACTTCCTCTTGGTAGGGATTGGGGTTAATGGGCATATCGCCCTCAATGAGCCGGGCACGTCGTTTTCGCTCCGGTGTCATGTTTCCCAACTGGCCGAAAGCACCATCAGCGTGGGGCAGAAATACTTTACGCAGGAAACACCACTCACGCAGGGAATCACGCTTGGCCTGCAACACCTGACCGACGCCCACGAAGTCATGCTGATGGCCAGTGGCCCCCGCAAAGCAGCCATCGTGCAGGAAGCCCTACATGGTCCGGTTATCGAGCAGGTGCCCGCCAGTATCCTTCAAACACACCCCAACGCACTCGTTTGGTTGGATGAAGCAGCGGCCAGTACGGCAGCTTAATCAACAACGGGCAGGTATACGGTAAAAACAGAACCCGGCGCATCAGGCCGGACCTGAGCCGTAATGAAGCCCCCGTGGTTCTCCACAATCCGGCGCGCCACTGCCAGCCCAACGCCCGTGCCCCCATACGGGCTGTTGCGGCTGTGCAGGCGCTGAAACATCTGAAAGATCCGTTCAGTATGCTTTGGGTCGAAACCGATGCCGTTGTCGGTTACGGTTAGCTGGCAATAAACCCGTCGCAACCCCGGCGAATCGTCTAAAGACGGATTTATGTAGTCTGCTGGTTGCGACGTGATGTCGATCTGTGGCCGTTGCCCCTCAGGCTGGTATTTGAGCGCGTTGGATAGCAGGCAATCAATCAGTTGCACGAGTTGCACTTTGTTGCCGTGAATAGTTGGCAGGGGCGCTACACAGACCATAGCGCCGACCTGATCAATCTGCTGCCGCCGGAGGCCGATTACCTCCTGCACGGTCGTGTTCAGGTCAACAGCTTTGAAGTCTTTAGACAGTATACCTAACCGCGAAAACATCAGCAGATCCCGAATCAGCACCGATATCCGTTCGGCTGAACTATGGAGGCGGTTAATCAGGTCAGCACCGTCGCCCAGTTGAGCGGCATAGTTGGCCCGCAGCAAATCGGCAAAGGTCTGGATTTTGCGCAGCGGTTCCTGCAAATCATGGCTCGACGAGTAGGCAAACTGTTGCAGATTTTCGTTCATCTGCCGCAACTCGCGGTTCATTTGCTGCAACGCTTTTGCCTGCTCGTCCACAGCCAGTTCCGACTGTTTGCGGCTGGTGATGTCAAGTACATGCAGAATGAGGCCATCGTCATGGCGAATGGCCAGGATGGTAAACCAACCACTCACGCCATCGTAGGCATAATTCGTTTCGGTCTGGTAGGGCTCGCCGCTTTCAACGACGTTCACATAGGCATCGAATAAACCCAACGCCCGGTTATGCGGGTGTACGTCCAGCAACCGACAGTTCAATAACCGATCGGCGGGCAGACCTATGATGGTCAAGGCACGCTCGTTGACAGTTACCCACTCAAAATCGACAATGGTATTGGCCTCACGGATGGCCCGCAAACACATGATCGCCGCCGGGGTACTGTCCAGAATGCGCTGGAGCAGGTTGGCGGTTGTCAGTGCCGTGTTTTCCTCAAAATACAATACGTACCCATCGTTGAACGGCACATATGTATTGCGAAAATGGCGGTGACTCGTCGATTCGTACTCCTCGGTAAAGGATTCTCGGGTTTCGACTAATGTCCGCAGACGAGGCAGATGCGACGTTCTTAGAATAGGCACTAACGTCATAAGGCGCGCGCCAAGCTGGTAGATCGGGCTGCCGGGCGACCCGATCTCGATGGCTTTCTGGTTAAACCAGGTGACTTCGAAATCGACGATATCGCCTTCTTCATCACGCACACTGGTTGTGACAACCACGCCAATCGGCGCCAGCCGTATTAATTCGGGCAACCAGGACGGCGAGGAGTTGGCTGAGGGCGTCTTTTCAAAATTGGATGGCGCAAAATCGGGCACAAGAGAGTTATTCGGTTACGTTGAGGAAGGCTGGCAGAGCCTTTTGCAAGGTAGCTAAAAGTTGCCAACGTAACTTCGCACCATGCAAGCACAGACCCTACCGCAACCTGCACCCGAGCGTTCGCCTATGACGTACACAGCCCTGTTGGGGGCGTTTGGCGAAGAAGTTAAACTCATCGAAGCGTCACTTGACGGAGCCACCGAGCTTACCCTGAACGGCCACCGCTTCGTGACCGGGCAATTGGGCCAACAACACGTAGTTGTAGCGCTGACGGGCATCGGCAAAACCAACGCCGCGCTGACGACCGCGCTGGTGATGGCGCATTTTCAACCCAAACAGGTCATCTTCACGGGCATTGCAGGTGGTGTTCGGCACGATTTACAGCCCGGCGATATTGTAATTGGCGGCGAGGTAGGGTATCACGACGTTCGGTCGGTAACGCTCACGATGGAGCCCACCCGGCAAACCATGCATCCGGTCTCGTTTACGCTGAACCCGCTGTATTTTACCGCCGACCCTACCCTACTCGGCCTGGCCGAACAAGCGGTTCAATCCGTTGATCTGGCTACCATTCCCGGCAGCGAACGCCCCCCAAAAGCCATTGTAGGCCGCATCCTGACGGGCGACGAGTTTATTCACTCGGCCGCGCGGGCTGATGCCATCCGGTCCGAATACGCCGCCGATGCCATCGAGATGGAGGGCGCCGCCGTCGCGCAGGTTTGTCATCAGCAGGGTATCCCCTGCCTGGTGATTCGCAGCCTCAGCGACCGGGCCGATAGCCACGCCGTCATCGACCTGCTGGCTTTCCTGAGCACCGCCGCTACCAACTCGGCCAACGTGGTCCGGGCGGTGGTAACGTCACTCTAGCCTGCCAGCTCGGTTACGGACGCACAGCGACGCTACGCCGCTCAAGCCGGGGCACCACGCAGGCGGGTGGGGCGCAACTTGAGCAGGCCGGTACGCTTGGCGTGAGGGCAGTGGTGCGGCAGGCGGGCGTCGATTCGTCGCGGATGGTCAGTCGAAAAATCGACAGGTTATCGGCAGGAAATTGGCCGGGCGTCCCCACCGTCGCCGCTTGACCGTATGGTGTGCCCCCTGCGTTCAGTACCGTGCCGCCCGAGCCATCAGCGTTGGCGTTCAGCACGACCACGAAGCGGCCGGTAGCCCCCGGTACGGTGCTGGTAGCCGACACGACGGGCCTGAAATAGTCGTCGGTGGTTTGGGTGAACGTGCCATTGGGCTGACAGGCACCCGCCGCGACCGTAGCCGACACGACGCAGGAGCACGACACCGGTGCCAGGTAGATCTGGCTCGTCGGTACGCAGTAAGCCGGGCCGTAGGTAGCCGTGAGGGTATGCGACACACCGTTACTGATCAACCCCGTCAGTGAATAGGTTGTCGTTGCCTGCGTGGGTACTACAACCAGACTGACACTACGTACCCCATCCGTGTCAGTGATCGTGACCGTCACGCCATTAGGGTTCGTCACCGTCAGATTTCCACTGACGCGGTACTGGTTTGTTGTTGCGGAACAGGCGCTGACCTGCGTGGTCAGTTGCGGCGGATTGTTTACTGACAGGTTGATGGTAGTCGTCGATACGCAACCGGAGTCCGTTACGGTTAGGGTGTAACTACCCGCCTGGGTGCTGGTGATGGCGGGCAGCACTACAACTGCCCCACTTGCCGAATAGCTGGCTGGCCCCCGCCACAGGTACGTTGCCGACGAACCAGCCACCCCGGCGGTCAGCGTTACCGATTCGCCGGTGCAGGGCGTCACGCTGGAGGCAACCGCCGTAGCCGGTGGGCGACGATCGACCACGACGGTATCGACACAACCACCACCGATGGTCAATATGTACCGATAGATGCCGGTGGACAGGCCGGTTACCTGCCCGGTTTGGGCGTTGATACTGGCTCCGGGTGGGTTGCCAGCGGCGTAGGTCCAGCTCTCCAACCCCGTAGCCGTTGGCAGTTTGACACTGGTGGTCGGGTAGCAAACGATCTGATCCGGGCCCGCGTCGGGAATGGTGCACAGCGCCGCATCCCAGCTGAAGTCCTGTTCGTCGGGTTCCAGCGTTGTCAGTTCGGTCCAGCCGGTAACGCCATCGGGGTCACTGTCCAGATCACTGGTCACCCCGGCGGCATTCTGCCGGGTGAAAGCCTGACCAGGGGGCGCAATAAAGCGCAGGTAGTAGGTTTCGGCAAACAGGCTGTCGAACCGGTAATAGCCGGGATTCCCCTCTGCATTGTTTGCAGTGACTTTAGTGCCGACCAGAAAATCGTCGTCGGTGCCGCGCAGGCCATCGCCTCCAGGCGACCAAAGCTGTACCGACACCCCGTTTACCCCCGCGCTGGCCGGCTCATCCTGCTTTCCGTTCGCGTTGGTATCCATCCACACATAGTTACCAATGGCCGGAAACCGCTTGACGTCGATGCCCACCTTATTGGGCTCCGCCACGGGCAGAATCGAGTTATTGTCGTTGCGGGTGGCCTGATACGCAAACGAGTTCCAGGCTGCCTTCCCAAGGTCGGTGCCGGGCGGCGAACGCATCGACACGCCAAACACCAGCGTATCGCCCGCAGCAAACGGCCCGGCAATGTTGATTTTGATCGCCTGAACGGTACTCAGGTCGGCTGGTGGCGTAACAGTCCAGGCATTCGCGACGCAACCCGACGGGCTATACGGCGGACTAAATTCAGTGCGGCAGGGGTTGGTCTGGGTTGAATACGATACGGTTACGTTGGCAGGTGTCGCGATGGTAGTCGAGGCGGGTTTGGACGAATCGGCCGACGACTTGGTGTAGAAGCGTAACGACTGAACCAGTTGGGGCCGCCACTCCGACAGGCGGTCATAATCCGCCGCAATCGTCTTATCACCAATCCAGGGGAAAATATCCACCAGGACAATATTCTTGAACGCTACGTTACCCGGGTTGACCAGTACAAACCGATAGTCTGACCGCCCGCCATCGGTGGTATGGCCAATTTTAGGAAACCGGGTGTAGTTACGGTCCAGATCGCCCCGAACCCATTTGATGGCGTCGATTTTGGCCAGTGAACTGACGGTGACCGCCGAAGCACAAACAGACGTGGATGAGAAATAGGCATTGGTGGCGGTGGCGCTGACGCAGTTGGTAATATTGCTGGCGGTGCCTGCTTTGACCCGCACATCGAAAAAGATGTAGTGGTCGAGGGGCGATACAATCTTACTATTGGCCGCCGACAGGGCCGCCCAGCTCCAGGTGAGTGTCTGCCCCGACCGGCTGAAGGCGGGTACCGACGTACCTGACGTGAACGTAACGCTGTTGGTTGGGTACGTAGTGGCGTTGCTGTAACGCAGGTTGCCCACGTACTCCAGCGAAGCCGGTAATACATCGGTGAGTACGAAGTTTCGCAGGGTATCGCCGGCCGTAATGGGCGTGAACTGAATGCGATACTGATAGACAGTACCCGGTATATAGGACGAAGGCACCACCGGTATGGTCTTCGCGAACGTTTGCAAACTGGCAGCAGGCTGCACAATTACCCGCGACCCGGAACAGGTCTGGTTCAACACGGCGCTGCCGCTGTATTCGGCGGTGACCGTTACCGACGTGGTCGCGCAGGTGTAGCCACCGTAGCAGGTATTTTTCGTGGCATTGCTGGCTATCGCGAAGGTATTCAGCGGGGAGGGATTCACCGCGGCGCCATTGCGCAACGGTGACAATTGCGATGCGTTTACGTAGACCGACATGTTACTGCCCGCCGCCAACGAGGTCGATGTTACCTGCACTTTCGTTACGTATTCCCCGTCGGCCAGCGTAAAGGATCGGGTTGCACCGATGGTTAGCGGGGTAGCGCCCAGCGGCCGGTACGTCGTGTTAAGGTTGGTTTGGTAGGTAACACTACCCGTCGGACCGGAACTCCCGCTCAGCCCGACCAACGTGGCATTCAGTTCGTTGGTCGGTATGTTGATAATGTAGGTGAGGTTGGTGAGCGTAACGTTGCCCGTGTTGGAGATAGGCAGCGTGATGCGGGCCTGATTGGCCCTCCCCGCAAAAATGGCGTTGCTGTTCGAGACCGTACCGTTATACAGACCGGCCAGCAGCGTCGACGACGAACAGCCGGTTGCGCCGGGCGTTGCCGTAAAGTCGGTTACGACTTGCGTAAAGGAGCGGGTACCAGAAGTGGTTCCACAGGCCGACGTCGACAGTACGCCGCTGAAGGCCGTGTTGAGAACGGCTGTCGAATTGACCGGAAACTGCGCCGTGGGGTATTCGAGTATAACGCCTGTGATATCGAAATTACCGCCCCGGTAAAACGTGGGCAGGTTGGTCCAGGTGATGACTTTGGTGCCTCCCGCACCGGCGGCCGTGGTCGATGTAGGCGTGAAGCTGCCCCCCGTTATGGTGGTGGGAAAGTTGGTTCGGGTACCGCCCCCCGCCGGCGTGATGATGTTGACGCCCGCCGGCACAGTCAACGACATGGTTTGGCTGGCCAAAGCCAGGTAGTTTGTCGGTGTATTGGTGGGCGTGATCCGAACCGTATAAGTCCCCCGTCGGGTGTTGCCGTTATAGGCCGTCGACAGAATATTGACCTGATAAATGGGATCGACTGCCCGGGCGGTCAGCGAGACGGGGCTGGTTGTGGCCTGACTACTTGCATTCGTCGCGTTGAAATAGGGCCGAACCGACGTGGTAGTACCCGAACAGGACGTTCCGCAGGGGAATTGCAGGTTGGCCGTAACTGTGCCTGCCGACCCCGCCGCCAACGGGCTTTTCATGATGACGATTAGGGTATCGTTGGGCGCCGTGCCCCGGACAATGGCCGTTGTGACGTCGGGCGTGGTCACGATGCTGTTGTACGTGAGTCCTCTTAGGGGCAGAAAGACCCGAGCGTCGGAGGCAGCCGTGGTGGGGCTTACGACCCCGTAACTCATATCAACCGTAAACGCCGAGCAACTAACGACGCTGGACGTGGTGGGCAGGTTGACAATCGAATTAAACTGAAGCTGCACCGACTGCCCCCGCGCCCTTGTGCAGAGCCCAAGTAACAGCCAGATAGCGATTAAGTAGTAGTACTTTTTTTTGCATAGAATCCACTTGATGTTGCCGTTACCAGCCCAATCAGACAAACACATTTAATTATAAAGTTGAGTACATATGTAGTGCACTCAAGCCCCACAAATCATATGCCGCTATAGACCGCCGAACTATAGTTGTGTCAATTTAATTAGCCACAAATACGTAGACCCGCTGAAAAGCAACCACTTGGCTTACTTTGCAGCGGGTCTGTCGAGCGAACGCTCAAGGTATACGTTAGTGGGCGATGCTTACATCACCACGTTCACGATGCGCTTGGGCACTACAACAATCTTCTTCGGTGTTTTGCCTTCCAGCCACTTCTGCACAACGTCGTTGGCCAGCACGTCCTGCTCGATGGTGGCGGTGGGTTGATCGAGCGGGAAGCTGATGGTGGTGCGCACCTTACCATTGATCTGGATGGGGTACTCAAATGCGTCTTCGACCAGATACTGCGGGTTGAACGTTGGGTACGTTGCCTGCGACACCGTGCCAGGTACGTTGCCCAGCGCTGCCCAGAGTTCTTCGGCGATGTGGGGGGCGTAGGGCGATACCAGCAGCACCAGGTCCTGCAAAATGGCCCGTTTGTGACACTTCAGTGTGGCGAGCTCATTCACACACACCATAAACGCCGACACCGAGGTGTTGAACGAATAGTTCTCGATGTCTTCCTGCGCCTTTTTGATGGTCTTGTGCAGCACCTTCAATTCCTCTTTGGTCGGGGCTTCGTCGGTCACGATCCACTGGGCTTCGCCGCTGTTGGGTTGAGCCTGCCCCGCTGGGGCGGGGTCTTTATAGAACAGCCGCCAGAGTTTTCGGATGAAGCGGTACGTGCCGTCGATGCCGTTGGTATTCCAGGGTTTGGCCTGTTCGAGCGGCCCGAGGAACATCTCGTACAGGCGTAGCACATCAGCGCCGTACCGTTCAGCTACATCGTCGGGGTTAACGACGTTGTATTTCGACTTCGACATCTTCTCGACCGCCGTGCCGCACAGGTATCGCGGCGGCGAATCGGTTCCATCGGCTTCGAGAATAAATTCGGCATCTGCATTATCGGGCGACCAATTCTTGAACCGTTCGATATCGAGCACATCGTTATCGACAATATTAACATCGACGTGCAGTTCGGTTGTCTGATACTGATCTTTCAGCCCGGCCGAGACGAACACCGGTGCTTTGCCCTGCATACCGGTGCCTTCGAGTCGGTATACAAAATTGCTCCGGCCCTGAATCATGCCCTGGTTGATGAGCTTTTTGAACGGCTCTTCCTGGGGTACGTACCCACGGTCTTTCAGGAATTTGTTCCAGAAACGGCTATAGAGCAAATGGCCCGTCGCATGCTCCGAACCGCCCATGTACAGATCGACATCCTGCCAGTAGTCGATAGCAGCGCGGGACGCAAACTCACCCGTATTCTGCGGGTCCATGTAGCGATACCAGTACCACGACGACCCCGCCCAACCCGGCATCGTACTGAGTTCATACTCGTACCCCTCCGCCTGCGGTACCTCCCCTGAATTCAGGGGAGGATGGGTGGGGTTATATTTCCAATCGTCGGCCCGGCCCAGCGGGGGTTCGCCGGTTTCAGTGGGCAGGTACTTGTCGATAGCGGGCAGTTCGAGCGGCAAATCGGCCTCGTCGATCAGGTAAGGCAGCACGCCCTGCCCATCAGTGCGGGGCGAATCCACGCGGGGCGAGTCCACGCGGGGCTTGAAGTAGACCGGCACAGGTTCGCCCCAGTAGCGTTGGCGGCTGAATACGGCGTCGCGCAGGCGGTAGTTCACCTTCCCCTTACCCATGCCTTTTTCTTCCAGCAGCGCAATCAGCTTGGCCGTGGCCTCGGCATACGTCAGTCCGTTGATTACATCCGAGTTGATGTAACGCCCCTCTTTGGTGTTGTCGGCCTGTTCGTCGAGTCCTTTTTGCGCATCCAGTATCGGCACAATCGGCAGGTCATACTGTTTGGCAAACCCGTAGTCGCGCTGATCGCCCGACGGTACGGCCATAACAGCCCCGGTGCCGTAGCCCGCCAGCACGTAGTCGGCCAGCCAGATCGGCACCTGCGCCCCGCTGATGGGGTTGATGCAATAGCTGCCCGTAAACACGCCCGATACGGTTTTGGTATCGGCCATGCGGTCGCGCTCCGAGCGGAGTTTGGCGGCAGTCACGTAAGCCTCGACAGCCTCCCGCTGTTCGGGCGTAGTCAGGCTTGGTACCAGCTCATGCTCCGGCGCCAGCACCATAAACGTGACGCCGTAGATAGTATCGACGCGGGTAGTGAAGACTTCGATGGCTGACACACCAGCCTCCTGCCCGGCGGCTTCGTTTGCCAGAGCAAACTTCACACTGGCCCCGACACTCCGGCCGATCCAGTTGCGTTGTTGTTCTTTAATCGATTCCGACCAGTCGATGGTGTCGAGGCCGGTCAGCAGGCGGTCGGCGTAGGCTGTAATGCGCATCATCCACTGGCGCATGAGCTTCATCTCGACGGGATACCCCCCCCGCTCCGACACTCGCCCGTTGGGGCCGTCTTTTACTTCGTCGTTGGCCAGCACCGTGCCCAGTCCCGGACACCAGTTCACCATAGCGTCGGCCAGGTACGTTAGCCGGTAGTCGAGCGTGATGGCATACTGCTCTTCCGCCGATTTGGCGTTCCAGTCGGCAGCAGTAAACGAGGCTACGCCATCGGCACATACCGCATTGACGCCCGCCGTGCCGTTCCCACTAAATTTGGTCAACAGTGTGTCAATGGGTTCGGCCTGGTCGGTATCGCGGTTGTACCACGACCGGAACAGTTCCATAAAAATCCACTGCGTCCACTTGTAGTAATTGGGGTCGGAGGTACGTACTTCGCGGCTCCAGTCGTAGCTGAAACCAATATTTTTGAGCTGCTCGGTGTAGCGCGCCAGATTTTGCTCCGTTGTGAGGGCGGGGTGTTGGCCGGTCTGAATGGCGTATTGTTCGGCGGGCAACCCAAACGAGTCGAAGCCCATCGGGTGCAGCACGTTGAAGCCTTTCAGCCGTTTGTACCGCGCCACGATATCCGACGCGATGTAGCCCAGCGGGTGGCCCACATGCAGCCCGGCCCCCGACGGATAGGGAAACATATCGAGCACATAATACTTGGGCTTATCCGACTGGTTCTCTGTTTTATAGGTATTATTTTCTTCCCAGAAACGTTGCCATTTCTGTTCGGTCTCGCGATGATTATAATCGGCCATAAGGGGAATGTATAATGCACAATGTAGCGTGCACAATGAGTCTAGGGAAAGCAGGCCACAGGGCGTTATTACCAACCCATTTTACGTTGTGCATTGTACCGCGGCGGCGGACCGCATGGTGCATTCGGTTATTTGCCTTGCAAAAATAGCCGTTCAGCAGGACTTTTGCCTTATGGCAACCCTGACCACCCTGGGCCTTGAACTCCCCACCGACCCGCGCTGGGTCAATATTGCCGAAATGAACATCGGCGACATCCTGACCGACCACGCCTGGTGTGAGCAGAAAGCGGCCTCGTCGTGCATTTCGCTCATCGTACAATATTCCGACAAAGTAAAGCTGGTGGAAGTGCTCACGCCCGTGGTGGCCGAAGAGTGGGGCCACTTTCAACGCGTGCTGAAAGAACTGCGCAAACGGAATCTGTCGCTGGGCCGTCAGCGTAAAGACCTGTATGTCAACGCCCTGCAAGCCGAATTGCGTTCATCGAGCGACTACCACGACCAACTCATGGAACGGCTGCTGCTCAACGCCCTGATCGAAGCCCGCAGTTGTGAACGGTTCAAGCTGCTCTCGGAACACCTCGCCGACGAAAGTCTCTGCAAGTTTTACCATGAGCTGATGATCTCGGAGGCGGGTCATTACCGGAACTTCATCGAGCTGGCCGAAACCTACGTACCTGCCGACCGGGTCCGGCAGCGATGGAAAGAAATTCTGGCGCTGGAAGCACGAATTTTAGCCAATATGGACGTGCGCGGCGATCGGATGCATTAAAAAGTTGGCTATTTGTCGTTTAAGGTTTGTCGTTGTGCGGCCTATGATAGCGACCATTCACGTATTGGCACAACGATAAACCTCAAACGACAACCGTCAACCCTGTCATGACTAACTCTATTTCGCGCAAGGATTTCCTCAAAGCCAGCGGCGCACTGGCCCTTTCGCTTCCCTTCCTGAGCCGCACGGCCGCCCTGGCCAAGCCCCTCAGCAGCGTTGGGCTGCAATTGTATACGCTTCGCAACGAAGTGACTAAGGATTTGGCAGGTACGTTGAAAAGCGTGGCCGAGATCGGCTACAAAGAGTTGGAGCTGTTTGGCTACAACAACGGCACGTATTTCGGCAAAACGCCCAAAGAACTCCGCTCGATGCTCGACGGGCTGGGCCTGAAAGCCCCCAGCGGCCACTTCCTGGTGCCACAGATGCAGAAAGATTGGGACAAGGCCATCGACCATGCCAAAGAACTGGGGCAGTCGTACATGGCTTGCGCCTACCTGTTTCCGCAGGAACGTACCAAACTCGACGATTACAAACGCTACGTCGATCTGTTCAACAAATCGGCGGAAGCCTGCAAAAAAGCGGGTATCCAGTTTGCCTACCACAACCACGATTTTGAATTTCAGCCGCTCGAAGGGCAGGTGCCATATGACCTGCTGCTGAAAGGCACTGACCCGAACCTGGTGAAAATGGAGCTGGACCTTTACTGGGCTACGTTTGCGGGTAAAGACCCCGTGGCGATGTTTAAGGAGAACCCCGGCCGTTTCCCGATGGTGCACCTGAAAGACATTGCTAAAACCGAAAAGCGGGAATTTGCCGAAGTGGGCACCGGCTCGATCAACTTCCAGCGCATCATGGACGCCCGTAAAACGGCAGGTATCAAACACTTCTTCGTCGAGCAGGACGTTGTCAGCAAAGGCACGCCGCTCGAAGCCATCGCCATTAGCTTCGCCAATGTGAAAAAGCTGAGTGTGTAGATTCTAAATGAGTGTGTAGATTCTAAAAAGGTCGCTCCTGAAACGAGCGACCTTTTTGCTGCTAGTCTCTTGACAGGCTGGGTAGTAGCGCACTATCGGGCAAACGGTATGTCGGAAGCGACTTGCCAGTTGACATGGATTCGGCGCGACGGGCGTATCTTCGTTATCCGTTAGCCCGCTTGCCGTGACGTTTCTTCAACAGACAGCCAATTACATTTTCGCCAAACACAGCGCGAAGGCCCATCAGCCGATGGACAACGTCTGGGTGATTTTGCCCACCCGTCGCGCCGTGATGGTCTTTGAACAGGAACTCACCCAACTCACCGACCGGCCCATGCTCGCCCCGCACATGGTGGCCGTCGATGACTTCATCACCGAAGCAGCAGGTGTGCAATTGATCGACAATGTCAGCCTGCTGTTTGAGCTGTATGAGGTATTTCGCGAACTCGACAAGAATGTCGAATTTGAGCAGTTTGTAGGCTGGGCGTCAGTGTTGCTCGCTGACCTCGACCGCATCGACCTGTACCGTATTGACCCCGACTATCTGTTCAACTACCTGACGGAGGCCAAAGCCATTGAGCGCTGGTCGCCCGATACGCCGCAGCAGTTGCCGTTTAAAACGGATAGTAAGGCCCTCTCGCATTACTTCGGGCTGTTCAGCAACCTCAAAGCGGCTTATTACAAACTCCGCAAACGCCTGCTCGACAACGAACTAGCCTACCGGGGTATGGCCTACCGCCTGCTCGCTGATGGCGTCCGTTCGTTGATTGTCGACAAGCCGGGGGTTTACGAGAAAATCTATTTCGTCGGGTTCAATGCCCTCTCGGCCTGCGAAGAACACATCATCCGGGTACTCACCAGCACCGACCGCGCCGAGCTGATCTGGGATGCCGACAGCTACTACCTCGCCGACCGCGAGCAGGAGGCGGGCTTCTTTCTGCGCAAATACAAAGAAAGCGGCCTGCCGGGCTTCAAAGACCGCTCCGGGTACGTTGGTCAGAGCGACGCCCAAACCGTGACCGTCGGCGATAGCCTGACAACCACGCCCAAGCAGTTCCAGATGATGGGCCTGCCCACCGCCTCTCTGCAAGCCAAAGTAGCCGGGCAGTTGGTGTCGACCACCGCTGCGGGGGGGGGGCGCACGGCGATCGTTCTCGCGGATGAAACGCTGCTGGTGCCGGTGCTGTATGCCCTGCACGAATCGGTGCGCGAACTGAACGTGACAATGGGCCTGACGCTGCGCAACTCGTTGCTGTTCACGCTGATCGATACGTTGTTTGAGATGCAGCGCACACTGATGGAGTTCAAAGCGCCTGGCCAGCCGACC
The DNA here is from genome assembly GCF_041321105.1 of Fibrella musci. Classification (NCBI taxonomy): domain Bacteria; kingdom Pseudomonadati; phylum Bacteroidota; class Cytophagia; order Cytophagales; family Spirosomataceae; genus Fibrella; species Fibrella musci. The sequence goes on from NZ_JBGGWD010000001.1 coordinate 776,857, forward strand.
GAGAAAGTGCCAAAGTTCCACCACCGGCAGGTTGTGAAGTTGCTGAACCACCCGTTTGTCAGGCACTACGAGAAAATCCACACGCTCATGGCTCCCGATCGGGACAATGAGCTCCCCAAACCCCTGATCGACTGGATGCTGGCCGAAGTGGTGACGGGCAAACGCGCCTACCTCGACGAACAGGAACTGCTTGAACTGGGCCAGGGCGATCAACTGTTCGATGTGCTCTTCAAACGCTGGCCCGCCGACGAACCCGTAGTGGCCATCCGCGCCCTGTTTAACCTCGTCGACCTGCTGCGCGAAGTGTACCGCGACGCTCAGGATACCATCGAGATCGAATACCTGTACCTGTTTTTCAGCCTGCTAAAGCAACTCGAAACCACGCTGACCCGGCAAGCCCAGACACCGGGTTCACCAGCCGTTACGCTGAAGAGCTTCCAGCAGTTTCTCTACGAACTGATCCGGCAAACGACCATCCCGTTCACGAGCGAGGGCGACAGCAACGTGCAGTTGATGGGTCTGCTCGAAACCCGGACGCTCGACTTTGATCGGGTGATTGTGCTGTCGGCCAATGAGGGCATTATGCCCCAATCGCGCCACCTCAACTCGCTCATTCCCTTCGATATTGCCACGGAAGTGGGCCTTCCCACCTACCGCGAGCAGGAAGCCATTACGGCCTACCACCTGTACCGGCTGCTTCAGCGCGCCACCGACGTGACCTTTCTGTACACCACGGCAGCCGATGCCTATGGCAAAGGTAAAGGTGAACCCAGCCGGTTTCTACGGCAGATCGAGCACGAACTGGTCCCTCGTGCCAACGGTACTATCCGCCTGACCAAGCCCTTGTTGCGCGTCGATCTGGCCGACCGACCCGATAGCGTGGTGCTGAACGTACCCAAAACCGAGACCATCCGCGAGAGTCTGAAGACGTACCTGACTGAGCGAGGGCTGTTTCCGACCGCGCTGAACCACTTCGTTGCCTGTTCGATGCGCTTTTATTTTGAACGGATCGTGGGGATTCGGGAGGAAGAAGAGGTCGACGAGCGCATCGACGTGGCTGAGTTTGGTACCTGGCTGCACAACACCATGGAAAACCTCGACAAGGAATACCGGATGTTGGGCAAGCCCGTTACGCAGGAGGTAGTAAAGACCCTGCTCGATCGCGAATACCGCAACGTGATGGGCGGGCGCGTGTCAGACACGGGCTATAACCTGCTGTTCTACCAGCTTGCACACGATTTGATGCAGGCGTTTCAGGATTACCAAAACCGCGAAACCCTCGATAAAGGCATTACGGTGCTGGCTACCGAACGTACCCTGATCACGTACCTGCCGGTCGATCTGGGCAATGGCGAAGTGGTGACGGTGAAACTGGGTGGCAAAATAGACCGGCTCGAACGCCTCGGCAACGGTACTATTCGCATCGTGGATTACAAATCAGGCAAGGTCGATCTGCCCACCAAAGTCGACCCAACGACGCTGGGCGAATCGCTGATGTTGCTGGCCGATGAAGGCAATCGCTGGGAGAAAATTAGGCAGCTGTGGCTTTATAAGTACTTGATTCTAAAAGAAAATCAGTACCCCAACGTACCTGTAGAAGCGGGTTTCTATTCACTCCGCACCTTTCAGAAAGACCCGCGTTTTCTGAGCAACCGCGTCGCCTTCTCCGATGATAACGACCCCGCTACCTACATCGCTGAAACCGAAAACCTGTTGCGCCAGATGGTGCGGCGCATGTTCGATAAGGCCCAGCCTTTCGCCATGACCAACCAGATCGAGCAGTGCCAGTATTGCCACTATAACAAGATCTGCGGACGATGAACAATGAATAATGAACAATGAACAATGGGGCTGGCGCCAGCTATAAAACAGCGCCAGCCCCATTGTTCATTGTTCATTGTTCATTATTCATTCTTTCTTCACCGGCTCCATCGTGCATTCGTAGATGGCGAGTACGGTGTAGCCCCGGCGGCGGAGCAGCGCAACGACACCCTTCTCACCTATCAGATGGCCCGCCCCGAAGGCGAAAAAGGTGGGCTTAACGCTGGCAGCCTGCTCAATCACCGGAATCCAGTTGGCATTACGGGCATTGAGCAGGTTCTCCTCCAGTTCCTTCAAGTCGCCCGCGTATTTGCTGCTTTTCATCAGGTCGCCAAGCTTGTTCAAGTCGCCCGATTTATAGACGGTCAGCAGCTCATTAAACTCAGCCTTCGCCTGTTTGGGATTCCGCACCAGCTCGACCAGTTCGTGGTACTGCGTAGCGATGGGTTTCTGGTCGAGGGCCTTCAACTGGGCGTTCAGCGATTCGAGGCCCAGCACAGGCTTCCGGGCGTCGGCAGCCAGTTGCGCCAGAGTCAGGTCGTAGGAAGCAGGCTCGCAACGCAGCATCGACATATAGACCATTGATGTCAACCCAAGCGGTTTGACGCTCCCCAACTGATCGAGGCCAAGCCCCACCGACGAACGCAGGTACGTATCGAGCAGGTCATACTCCTCTCGGACGAGGTAATCACGCACCGATTTACCCGCTGGCAACAGAATTGCCCGCTGCATTTCGGCCAGCATGGTCGAGTCGTCCACGTCCAGTTCCAGATAAAGCTGCTGCGTTTCGGCAAACGCCCGCCGCGTTCCTTCGGTCAGCGTCAGGTCGGTTGGGCAGATCAGGTGGAAGGTGCCGAAGAGATAGGATGGGGCCGGTAGATTTTTCCCCGTAATTTCGTAGAACAGAGTCGCGTCCTGCGCCAACGCCTGACCAGACAGGGCAGACCACAGCAGCAGGCAGGCGGTAAACAGGTAATTCGTTCGTTTCAAGAGTCCTGTAGCGAGGCCTGTACGTAAACAGGCCCCGTTCATCAGGACAAAATAGCAACGAGAAAAGCGGTTTATCTATGATTTTCTGCTCATTTATTGTCTTCATCAACGCGCTCATAACTTGCCGTTACGAGCCACGAACGGTTAGCCTACCACCCTTATCTTTACCTATATGATTACGTCATCAACACATACACAGGAAACGCAACCGGGCAACGCTACGGCCACGGCTACGCCCACCCAACCGGGCCGAATCCGGCTCGTCACGGCGGCGTCGCTGTTCGACGGCCACGATGCCGCCATCAACCTGATGCGGCGGCTATTGCAGGCATCGGGCGCCGAGGTGATTCACCTGGGCCACAATCGCTCTGTTGCCGAGATTGTCGACTGCGCCATTCAGGAAGACGTTCAGGGCATTGCCATCACCAGCTATCAGGGTGGGCATATCGAGTTTTTCAAGTACATGTATGACCTGCTGCACGAACGCGGCGCGGGCCATATCCGCATCTTCGGCGGGGGCGGCGGCACCATTCTGCCCCGTGAAATCGACGAACTCCACGCCTACGGCATCACGCGCCTCTACAGCCCCGACGACGGCCGCACCATGGGCCTGCAAGGCATGATCGATGATCTGTTGGGCCACTGCGTGGCGCAGGGTGTGGCTTCGCCGCAGGGCAGGCAGGGATTGCAGGGAGTAGACGACGATCTGTTTGCCACGATCGCCCGTCTGATTACGGAAGCAGAAAACGGTAACTCGCCCTCGCCCCAAACCCTGCAAGCCCTGCGCCAACGGCATCCCCGCGCCAACGGCATCCCTGCAACGCAGGCTCCCCCCGTTCTGGGCATCACCGGCACGGGCGGCGCGGGCAAATCGTCGCTGGTCGATGAACTGGTGCTGCGTTTCCTGCGAACGTACCCAGAGAAGACCATGGCGATTATTTCGGTCGATCCGTCGAAACGCAAAACGGGGGGGGCGCTCCTGGGCGACCGCATTCGGATGAATACGCTGAACCCCGCCGTGAGCGCCGGGCGCGTGTATATGCGTTCGCTGGCAACCCGGCAGGCCAACCTGGCCCTGAGCCGTCACGTTCAGCAGGCTATCGACATTTGCAAAGCGGCCAATTTCGACCTGATCATCGTAGAAACGTCGGGCATTGGGCAATCAGATACCGAGATCACCGAGCACGCCGATAAGACGCTCTACGTGATGACCGCCGAATATGGCGCGGCGACGCAGCTGGAAAAGATCGATATGCTCGACTTTGCCGACCTGATTGCCATTAACAAATTCGACAAGCGCGGTTCGCTCGATGCGCTGCGCGACGTCAGGAAACAGTACCGCCGCAACCACAACGACTGGGAAACGCCCGACGAACAACTGCCTATTCTGGGAACAATGGCCGCGCAGTTTAACGACGCCGGCATGAATACGCTGTTTGAACGCGCTGTCGCGCTGCTTGGCATGGAGCAGGGTATGCCTTCGGCGCAGGGTGTAGCAGGGAACGGCATGGCCCAGCCATTCCCCGCTATCCCTGCACCGAAGGCATACCCTGCTATTATACCCCCCGACCGGGTACGTTACCTGGCGGAGATCGTGGAAGAAAGCCGCCGCTACGATGCCTTCGTGGAGCAGCAGGTGGCGCTGGCCCGCAAGTGGTATCAGCTCGACGGTGTGCTGGCGATGGGCATCGAGGATGTACGGCCGTTCTATGAGCAGATCGAAGCTCAACTGCACCCCACCGCCAAACAGTTGCTGGCCCAGTGGCCGGAAATGCAGCGGCGCTACACGGCCGATTTCTACGAGTTTCAGGTACGTGACAAGACCATCCGACAACCGCTGTATACCGAAACGCTGTCGCACCTGCGCATCCCGAAGGTAGCCCTACCCAAATATGCCGACTGGGGCGATGTGCTGCGCTGGCTCATGACCGAGAACGTACCTGGCGAGTTTCCCTATGCAGCAGGCGTGTTTCCCCTGAAGCGTGACGGCGAAGACCCCACGCGGATGTTTGCGGGCGAAGGTGGCCCAGAGCGCACCAATCGGCGATTCCACTACGTCTCGAAAGGAATGCCGGCCAAACGCCTCAGCACGGCGTTCGACTCGGTTACACTCTACGGCGAAGACCCCGCCCTGCGCCCCGACATTTTCGGCAAGGTGGGCAACTCGGGCGTGAGCATCTGCACCCTCGATGACGCCAAGAAACTCTACTCCGGCTTCGACCTCTGCGACCCCGCCACCAGCGTGTCGATGACCATCAACGGACCAGCCCCCATGCTGCTGGCCTTCTTTCTCAACGCCGCCATCGATCAGCAGGTGGAACAGTGGCTGGCCGCTAACCCCACCCCTAGCCCCTCCCCTGAAAACCAGGGGAGGGGAACATCCTCGGAATACGCTGGCGCGATCCCCCTCCCCTGGTTTTCAGGGGAGGGGCTAGGGGTGGGGTACAGCGGCGATCTGCCCGACGGCAACAATGGACTGGGGCTGGCGCTGCTGGGTACGTCGGGTGACCGGGTGGTTCCGGCAGAGGTGTATGAGCAGATCAAAGCCGATACGCTGCGGAAAGTGCGCGGTACGGTGCAAGCCGATATTCTGAAGGAAGATCAGGCCCAGAATACCTGCATTTTCTCGACCGAGTTTGCGCTCCGGATGATGGGCGACATTCAGGAATACTTCACGCAGCACCGCGTTCAGAATTTCTATTCTGTCTCCATTTCGGGCTATCACATTGCCGAAGCGGGCGCCAACCCCATCAGTCAGCTGGCGTTTACGCTGTCCAACGGCTTTACGTTCGTGGAATACTACCTGAGCCGGGGCTTGCGGATCGATGATTTTGCGCCGAACCTCTCGTTCTTTTTCTCGAACGGCATGGACCCCGAATACACGGTACTGGGCCGGGTGGCGCGGCGCATCTGGGCCAAGGCGATGAAGCACAAGTACGGGGCCAATGAGCGCAGCCAGAAACTGAAATACCACATTCAGACTTCGGGCCGGAGCCTCCACGCACAGGAAATTGCGTTCAATGATATCCGTACGACGTTGCAGGCGCTGCTGGCGATCTACGACAACACCAACTCGCTCCATACCAACGCTTATGACGAAGCCATTACCACGCCTACGGAAGAGTCGGTGCGGCGGGCCATGGCCATTCAACTGGTGATCAACCGGGAGTTTGGGCTGACCAAAAACGAAAATCCGTTGCAGGGCTCGTTTGTGGTGGAAGAACTGACGGATATGGTCGAAGAAGCCGTGTATCAGGAGTTTCTGGCTATCAACGAGCGGGGCGGTGTGTTGGGCGCAATGGAACGCATGTACCAGCGCAGCAAGATTCAGGAAGAGTCGATGCACTACGAGATGCTGAAGCACAACGGGCAGCTTCCGATCGTCGGGGTCAATACCTTCCTCGATCCCAACGGTTCGCCCACGATTACCCCCGCCGAGGTCATCCGTAGTACCGACGAGGAAAAACGAGCGCAGGTCGATAACGTCAAAGCATTTCAGGAGCGCCATAAAAGCGAAGCCGAGCAGGCGCTGCAACAGCTACAACAAACGGCCCTGACCGGCGGCAACCTGTTTGCTTCGCTTATGGAAGCCGCCAAGGTTTGTTCACTGGGTCAGATGAGTCAGGCGCTATATGCCGTTGGCGGGCAATACCGGCGGAATATGTAGGGTCACCAGCCCCGCTTTTTGGCTTGTCCCGGCGGCATCCCTCGCCCGTGCTTGTACCAGCCTTTGTGCTTGCCGTTGTCGTGCGGGTAGTTGGGGCGGGAGCCAGACGTTGTGAACACAGGGCCGCAGCTCCAGAGGCCAAGCAGAGCGATGAGCAGGCAATACGGAACAAAGCGTTTCATGTGAATAAAGCCGTTGTTGGGTACTGTCTTAACGACCCACAACGGCTTTATTATGTCAGCACCACTCAATTGGGCGTTGAAACCATTGCGCCTTCGGTTGGTTTTGTTCACATCACTACATTTTGTTCTCACCGGTTATGACCACTCTATGGCGCTTTGTTTTACTCTGTATCGTCTGGATGGGTAGTTACAAAGCGACCCTTGCCCAAACGCAAGTCAATATTCGTAAACCCACGAACCTCACCACCAACGCAGGACAGTCGCCCGATACGGTCAATCTGCGCGTCGATCAGCCCAAATCGCTCACGTTTACCGCCTCGACCGATCAGCGGTTTTTCTTTTTCGAAGATACCCGTAACGACAACGGCAAGCGGGTGCCCGTCAGCGTATACGGCATCCGGGCGGGCTTTCTGTACCCCACCCGTCGGCAACACGAGCCGGGCGGGCTGCGGGCGGCCTTCAAGGCGGGGGCAGGTTTCTACTTTGTCAACCAGACCCTCGACCGGCCGGGGCTGCTGCCCAACACATCGGAGTCGGTCAAGCGTTACCTGCGGATCGCCACCCTCTTTTTTGAGCCGTATCTCTACCGAAAGAAGGCCATTGAAGTCAGTATGCCGCTCGAATTTGGGTATGGACATTCCCGCTACGAGCTCATCAGCGACCAAACGCGCGAGGGCGAAGTGGCGCGGGGCATTTTCATTCCGGCGGGCGTGGGCATATCGGCGTCCTACCAGTTTCCGGTGCTGTTTGGCATCCGGCCAATCCACTGGTTTGGCTTCAACATACTCACGGGTTATCGCTTCATTCTGAAACGCGACGTACCCGACAGCAACATCAACTATTCGGGACTCTACCTGTCGATCGGACCGTCGTTTTACCTCGAAAACCTCACGTCCGATTTCAAATACTGGCGTAATAAGCGGAAAAATAAATAGGTTCAAGGTCTAATGTCCAAGGTCCAACGTTGGCTGATAATCGATTAAATAGGCGTCAGCCAGCGTTGAATCTTGGACATTAGACTTTGAACTTCCTTACTTCCCCATGTTTCGCTTTAAACAGTTTACGATTCAGCAGGACCAGACGGCCATGAAGGTCTGCACGGATGCCTGTGTGCTGGGTGCCTGGGCCCAGATTGAGTCGGGAACGTACCTGCTCGACATTGGTACGGGCACGGGACTGCTGGCGCTCATGGCGGCTCAACGCAACGCCGACGCCCGAATCAATGCCGTGGAACTGGATGATGCCGCCGCCCAACAGGCCGCCGGGAACGTAGCCGCCAGCCCGTTTGCCAACCGAATTACCGTTCACCAAACGGCTATTCAACAGTTTATTCCGCCCCCCGTTCTCCCTTCTCCCCTTCTCTACGACCATATTCTGACGAATCCGCCGTTCTACGTCAACTCGTTGCGTTCGCCCGACAAGGCCGTTAACCGGGCTCTGCATACCGACGAGCTTCCGTTTGCCGATTTGCTGGTAGCCGTGCGGCGTTTACTGGCGCCGACAGGTACGTGGTGGGTATTACTGCCCCCGCCCGAAATGGCCGTTTTGCGCCAACTAGCTGCCGCAGGTTCGCCAACTCTGGTACCCGCTGCCGAATTGCACCTGCGCCATCACGATCAGAAACCAGTTTTCCGGCATCTGGTAAGCTTTCGCTTCGATGATAGGGCTGATGATAACGTACCTGACCAGCCTACCCCAGCGACGCTGGCCATTTACGAACCCGACGGACGTACCTACACGGCGGCCTTTCGGGCATTGCTGCAACCATATTACCTTATTTTTTGAGCGGCGTATCGTGAATAATGGCGCCCTGCACAGTAGTTTCGCTTCTTTAATACCGCCCAGTCAAAACAGGCCGTATCCCGTCTAAACGCACCATTGTACATTGGGCATTGTTCATTGTACATTAAAGCGAAGCACAGCGAATGCAACTTACCTTATTGATTCCGCTCTTCAACGAAGACGAGTCGCTGCCCGAACTGCACGACTGGATTGTTCGGGTCGTGACGGAACAGGCATATACCTACGAAATACTTTTTGTGGATGATGGCAGCACCGATCGCTCGTGGGACGTGATCGAGCGGCTCGCGTCGGTTAACCCGAATGTGCGGGCTATTCGGTTTGCGCGTAACATGGGCAAAACGGCCGCCTTGCAGGTGGGCTTTCAAGCTGCGCGGGGCCGCGTGGTGATTACGATGGACGCCGACTTGCAGGACTCGCCCGACGAGATTCCCGAGCTGTACCGGATGATCACCGAGCAGGGCTACGATCTGGTGTCGGGCTGGAAGCAGAAACGCTACGACCCGATCACCAAAACGCTGCCCACCAAACTCTTCAACGGCGTAGCCCGCTGGATTTCAGGCGTCAAGCTGCATGATTTCAACTGCGGGCTGAAAGCCTACCGGCAGGAAGTGGTGAAATCGCTGAACCTGTATGGCGATATGCACCGCAATATCCCAATCGTGGCCAACTGGAACGGCTACACCCGCATTGGCGAGAAAGTAGTGCAGCACCGCGCCCGCAAATACGGCAGCACCAAGTTTGGCCTGGAACGGTTCATCAACGGCTTCCTCGACATGCTGGTAATTGCCTTCGTGCACAAGTTCAGCAAGCGGCCTATGCACTTCTTTGGTGGGCTGGGTACGTTGTCTTTTTTCCTGGGCCTGGTCAGTACCGTAGTGATCGTCGGCCAGAAATTGTACAATATTTCGCATGGCCTGCGCTACCGTAATGCCACCGACAATCCGCTGTTTTATTTCGCGCTGATCGCCATCGTTTTGGGGGTGCAACTTTTCCTGGCCGGCTTCCTGGCGGAGCTCTATATCCGGCAGGCCTCGAACCGAACCACCGAGTATCAAATTGCCCGAAAAATAGGTTTCTCGGATACAGTGACGGTTTAGCTGACCGTTCGTCTTATCTTTGTGTTATCAATCGGGTAGTCGTGCCGCGCAGGCCATCCCGGCAATCATAACCCGCTTCAGCGAGAAGCACTTAACGGGTTCTGGTTGCCGGGATACATTGTTTTTAAGGCCCTCCCCTTTCACGGAATAAGACAATTTTATCAAGTAGCAATTATGCAAGCGGAATTCTCAACCAAAGAAATTGAAACCACCGTCAAGGCGCAGTCGAAAGCGCATCCCTGGCACGGCATTACCCCCGGCGACGCGGCTCCCGACCTGCTGACGGCGTTCATCGAAATTGTACCCTCGGATACGGTCAAATACGAAATCGACAAGCAGACCGGCTACCTTAAAATCGACCGCCCGCAGAAGTATTCAAACATTGTTCCGTCGCTGTACGGCTTCATCCCGCAGACCTACTGCGGCGATGGTATTGCCAAACTGGCTTCCGACAAAACCGGCCGTACGATCGAAGAAGGTGACGGTGATCCGCTCGACATCTGCGTACTGACTGAATATACCATTACCCACGGCGATATTCTACTACAAGCGCGCCCCATCGGTGGTTTCCGCCTGATCGACAAAGGCGAGGCCGACGACAAAATCATTGCCGTACTGAAAGGCGATGCCATGTACGAGGCGTTCAACGACCTGAGCGAACTGCCCGACGGCATCATCGACCGCCTGCAACACTACTTCCTGACCTACAAAAATCTGCCCGACCAGCCCACGGTCATGGAACTGGCCAGCATCTACGGCCGCGAAGAAGCCCACGAGGTTATCCGCACCGCGATCGAAGATTACAAGGCGCTGTAATGAATTATGGATTATGAAATAGGGGTTATGAGTTCGCGTCAGCCAATTCATAACCCCTATTTCATAATCCATAATTAACTACTTCTTGCCCATCGTCCAGCGGATGCCGCCAAGGAGGTGTTGCAGGAACAGCGGCTCGGTGTACGACTCGTCGGTGTGGCCACCGCCGGTGTAGAATGAGCGGCCACCGTCGAAATTACGATACCAGGCAATGGGGTGGTTCGCTCCGTTTTTGCCGCCTTCGTAGGTGGTTTCGTCGAGCGTAGCCAACACGGTTGGGCCTTCAACAATGTTTTTGTAGCTGTACCATTCGTCGAAGCGTTTCCAGCGGTCAGGCAGCATCTTGGTCGACTGGTGTTTCTTATTCACCACGACCACTTCGGCGTTTTGCTGCTTGGGATGGCTCAGGAAATAGGCCCCGCAAAGCTGGTTATACCACGGCCAACCATATTCGGTATCGGCGGCGGCATGCACGCCAATGTAGCCTCCACCCTGCCGAATGTATTGCTGAAACGCCTGCTGTTGCAGCGAGTCGAGCACGTCGCCCGTCGTCGACAGCCACACCACGGCTTTGTAGCGCTTCAGGTTGGCGAGCGTAAACTGCGAGGCATCTTCGGTCGTATCGGTTCGGAAGCCGTTTTCGCTTCCCAGCTTCATGATCGCCCGTTTACCGGCTCCGATCGACGCGTGGCGATAGCCTTTTGTTTTAGAAAATACGAGAAGGGCGTCCTGCGCCTGCGCGCAGAAAGCAACAGCCAATAGGCCAACAGTACAGAAGAAACGACGCATGGTAGCTTGATATCTACGAGATGATTTCCACGAAAAGGCCAGCAATGAACCTACATACTTCTCCGCAGCCTTGGTTTTCGTCGCCAGACTCTTTTTCCGCCCCTAGCGGTTTTTTCTTGGCTAGCTTCTGATTTCTTTGTAGCTTACTATAGTCAGAAAAGCAATCGGCATCAACCACCGGTTTGCTCAGTTTTCACTAAGTAATCCACCGTATGAAAGTTCGTCCCGCTGTTGTTTTGCGCCAAAATGATTCCGTTTTGTTCATGCATTACCGCTACGGCGACACCGATGTTTTTGCGCTGCCCGGCGGTAACCCCGACCCCGGCGAAGACCTGGAAGCGACCCTCGAACGCGAATTGCACGAAGAACTGGGTATTCACATTCAGGTATCGCAGCTGCTTTTCTGCGGGGTGGTCAATAACGGTGGTCGTCGTGAAGATGTGCTTCATTGTGTGTTTATGGGCGACTGGCTCGGTGGCGAACCGACGCTGAACCCCGAACATACCACAGCCCGCGCTATTGTGTGGCAACCGCTCGATGCCCTTCCCGACCTGAATCTGTACCCCAACGTGGGCGAGGCCATCCTCGACTACCATGCGGCGCTCCTGCCCACGGCTTATCTAGGCTATATCGACCAGCCCTTTTTCTAAATTCGTTGCCCTCCTGCCCCTGGCTGGCTTATTCACTACATGCTTCAACTCAACAAAACGCCTAACCCGGCCGGGTCAGTGCTGGTTATTTATACGGGCGGCACACTCGGCATGGTCTACGACCGGCAATCGGGTCAGCTGATGCCCTTCGACTTTAGCCAGGTGATCGACCGGGTTCCTGAAATTCAACGACTCGACTTCGACATCAGCCTGATTACGCTGGAGCCTATCCTTGACTCGTCGGACATGAAACCGGCCGTCTGGGTACGTTTGGCACAGCTCATTTACGATCATTACGATACCTTCGACAGTTTCGTCATCCTGCACGGCACCGACACGATGGCCTATACGGCTTCGGCGCTGAGTTTCATGTTCGAGAACTTGGGGAAGCCGGTGATCCTGACGGGGGCTCAGTTACCTATCGGCGTAGCCCGCACCGACGCCCGTGAAAACCTGCTCACGGCCCTCGAAATTGCGGCCGACCGGCAGGATGGCCGTCCGGTGGTACCCGAGGTGTGCCTCTACTTCAATTCATTGCTGCTACGGGGCAACCGGGCCAAGAAACAGGAGAGCGTTCATTTTAATGCGTTTCACTCCGAAAACTACCCGCACCTGGCCATGGCCGGGGTACGTATCGAATACAACCGGCCTTTTATTGCGCGGCAGGCTGTTGGTCAGCCGTTTAGCATACAGACAGCGGTTGAGGATCGGGTAGCGATTTTAAAACTGTTTCCGGGCATTACACCCGCTGTAGTCAAAGCGATTCTGTCCATTCCGGGTTTACGGGGTATTGTGCTGGAAACCTTCGGTGCGGGTAATGCCCCTACAGACCCGTGGTTTGCCGAGGCCCTCAGCGAAACCATTGGCCGGGGCGTGGTGATCGTAAACGTGTCGCAGTGCGAAGGAGGCCGCGTTACGCAGGGACAGTATCAGACCAGCACACGCCTGCAACAGATTGGGGTGGTCAGCGGGGCCGATATGACTACTGAGGCCGCCATTACGAAACTGATGGTGCTGCTTGGGCAGTTTCCGTATCCCGGTACGGTGGCTCAGCAATTAGGCCTGTCGTTGCGGGGTGAGCTGAGCAGTTAACCTTACTGGTTAGCCAATTCTTTGGCTTCAACTTCGCTCAGCTCGCGCCGGTAGAGCCGGATGTCGTCAAGCGCTCCGTTGAAATAGTAGGGCGTACGGGCGCTGCATCCACCAAATTTCAGCTCGCCGAACTGACAGTCATTGGTCAGTCGGTCGGTGGTCGGGTAAATACGTATATCGCTGAGTCGTTCCCCATTCAGGTAGAGCGTCACGGCGGCACTGCCAGTCGAGTTGCCATAGGTCATTACCAGGTGGTTCCATCCTTTGTAGGCAAAAGGCGGAATGCTGTACACGGCCGATATGGTTCTGCCCAATTCTCCCCGCGGGCAATTCGCCCCCGGCCTGATAAAGACGCTAATCGCGCGTTCAGTCGGCGAGTCCGGATTGATCAACAGGCAGTTGTATTGGTCACCGGCGCCATCGGCAAACCGCGCCTTGCTGAAGAGCGTCATGGTATCGGCGGGAGTACCAACCCGAAACCACATGCTGATGGAAAGCGGCGCGTCAGGCCGAAGCGCCGGCGCATCGGCGACGTAGCAATAATCGTTGGGACGGCCCTGCAACCGAAGCGCACGCTGCGCTAGCTCTTTGCGGTCGGTGGTGTACAGTGGCGATCCATTCTTCTGCGTGCCGTCGTTGTTATTACCACTCTGATCGTTAAGCGAGGGCGCATTGAATTGCGGATCGAAGAAAGGCAGGTCAAGCACCATACCCCGGTTGAGCGTACTCTGCGTTTGATACACGGTTGCCGGACCCGGTGCGTAATAAACGCCGACCGGGGTTTGGCAATAGAGCCGCATGTAGTACGACCGGCCCGCCAGCAATCCCGACAGCATGATCGGTGCGTTTGGCCCATCTGCCTCCATCGATTGCGCATTGGTTATCTCAGGCAGGTTATTGGTCAGTGAATAAGCCACTCCATATTGCTTTACCAGCGGCAAACCGGGGTCGGTCAGGCGCCAATTTATGCGAGCCGTGGTGTAGCAGTCGGCCGTGCAGCCTACGTCGATAATGGCAGCTTCAGGATAGCGGTTGGTGCGGCGATCGAGCGCCAGGCCGTAGCCGATTTGCCCTTCGGCGTTTATGGCAAACGCACGAAACCAATAGGCGGTGTTGGCCTGTAATCGGGTGAGTTGTACCGCAATCGGCGTGTTGACAGACGGGGTTGGCACCATGCCTACGGTATTGCTATCGCCATTTTCGATGCTTGGCGACGTGCTGGTAGCTGACCAGCAGATACCATAGCGTGTGATGGGGGCATTGCCGGTGCTGACCAATTGGACGCGCACACGGGCGGTGGTATACGACAGTTCGAGATCTTCCAGCGTTACAATCGAAGGCTTCACCACGTTAGTTACCCTGACCACCTGCGAAATCGGGATCTGTTCACCACAGGCGTTGATCAGCGTGGCGCTGACAGTATACGTATTAGGGGTTGTGTAGGTACGTGTTACGCTGGTCTGCGCCTTAGCCCCTGTGGTCGTGCCATCGCCGAAATCCCAGCGTACGCTATCGATGTCGTGTGTTTCGCCCAACGATAGTTTGACTTGGAGCTGATTGGCATCGACGACAATTTTTGCGCCGGGCTTATCGCAATTGCGCTGAATTTTCAACGGAGGCAATTCCCAGGCCCCGCATCCCCAAAGCCACGCACAGCCCATCAACAGGCACAAGGTGGCGTAGAGTGTTGGGAGGCGACGCGTCATAAGGTAAACAAACGTAACGAAAGGTAAAGTTACAAAACGACCGTCAGAATCGGTAACCGATCGTCAGGCCATAGCTCGTAGCCGACGGCCGCCAGAATAAATTGGTCGGACGGGGCCGAGGTTTATGCAGAAACAGGTATGCTTCGCCTAACAAGGCGGCGGTGGCCACCCCCAGGCAAATTCGATAGAGGCCTTGCTGCTCAGCCGCTTTCTGAAGTTGCTCGGCTGCATCCTTATAGGTACCAGACTGGTCGGGCTTGTCCAAGATGCCGTCGTTATTCAGATCAAACTCAGCGTTGAGCCGTTCCACTTGTTCTTTTTTTACCTCGAAATCGTGCCCCAGACTATAGGCCAACAAGCCAGAGCCAGCCGTAATGACGGCAAGGCCAATCTTTAGCAGCGGCTTTGTTGGATCGACCCGACTCTTGACGGGTAAAGCTGGCATGGCTTTAGGCAGCTTACGTGGAGCCGTTCGCAGAAAGGCCTCGCGTTCGTTTTCGAGTTGATCAAGACGAACATCAATCGCCCGAATCTGGGTATCCAGCGTGCTCATTTTCACCCGATTCCGAATTTGCCGGGCGTATGTAGCCGCACGCACGTAATATGTCCGGGCTTCGATCAACCGGTCATTGGCAAACAGGTTGTTGCCTTCCAGTTCATAGTGTTCAGCAATACGGCTGATCAGTAATTCGTCGGCAGGGTTCAGGTTCAGCACCTGTTGTAGCGTCTGCACGACGAGCGTATCGTTCTGGTTTTGCAGGGCGTCGTCAGCCTGTTGCAACAGTGCCAGACAGCGGGTTGTTACTTCAATGCGCCCTTTGGCGTATTCGTCATTCTCGAAGCCGGGCACCTCCAGGCAGTTCTGATACTGCTGACGCGCTTCGCTATAGCGGCCAGCTTTGAAGAACGTGTCGCCTTTGCGCCGGTAGGCATCGTATTCCTCATCTATGTATTGAATGCTTATCCTGCTGCGGTCGATGGGTGTAGCCGCTGTGGCTAGGCGCGGCCACGCTGCCAGCAGAAACAAGAACAGACTGTATCGACGTAGATAAAATGGCATAATAGTCACTTACTGCAATTGAGAACACTTTTTAATTCTGGCCTTTAGTTCTGCCGTGTTCTCAATGGATTGGGCCACCCGATACCATAAAAGGGCCCCTTCACGTTCATCACGATCAAAAATCCGGTCGCCTTTTTCCAGGTAAAACAAGTACCGTTCATGGCCCCGGTCGGTGTTTAGTTTGTACTTATCGGCCAGCAGGCGCGCTTCGGAAAAAGCGTTGATGGCGTCCGTTTTTCGGTTTCCATTGGTGATGGCGCCAGCGCCTTGTTCGATAAGCTGATCATAACTGCGCTGCGCCTGTTGCACAGCCACACTGGCATCCGGGCCGTCAGCAACGGGCGTCGCCGTGGTTACCGTAGCAGACGCGGGCTTGGTCGGAACGGGCGATGTTGGTTTGGCGGCGATGCGTTCCAGCGCCAGCGATTTCAACCGGATCAGGTCTTGCCGCTGCGGAGCCTGATGGAGCCCTCTATCGGCCAACAACACCGCCTGCGGGTATTGCTCCCGGTAGAAAGCCGTGCGCGCCCGTTGCAACAACTGATCGACCACCGTATTCGGGAGCGGACCCGCTGCTGTGGTCGAGGCCATCGTCGTCAGCAAGGCAATGGGCTCATTGGCTCCACCTGCCGGTTTGCTGGCTTTGTCCTGAGCACCTACAGTCGGCTCCTTCCGGCTGGGCGTAGCCTGACTGTGATTGCCTGACACGTACAGATAGACGCCAGCAGCCCCCAGCAACAGCGCCGCTGGTATGAGCACTCGACCTATTTTTCGCCTGAACCCGCGCTGATTGGCCTGAGCGCCGAGTACGTTCCCCCGAACGGGCGGAGCAACTGGTTCGTCGAGTTGTTCGGTTGGCTCAACGGCCAGGTCCGTATGCAAGTCAGTCAGATCGGTCTGGCCAAACAGATCAGTTTGTTCTTCGCTGAAGAGATCCGTCGGCTCATCTGACGTGTGCTCAGGTACGTTGCTGTGCACCAGAATCGAATCGGGCCGGTCGGGGTTGGCCGCGCTATCGAGTAAATCGAGGAGTTCATCGGCCCGGCGCACCCGCTGGTAGAGATCGCGCACCAGGCATCGTTTGATGATGGTGCGGTACGGCTCGGCAATCTGCTCTACGTTGGCAGGGAGACGAGCCGCCATGATTTTTCGTTCAACGGTACGGCGCACGCGTTGCTCGCTGTCGGTAGGGCGGTCAGCACCGAAGGGTTTTTCACCCAACAGCATTTCATAGAGCACTACGCCGAACGCCCACAGGTCGAGGTTGTAGCTTACCCGCCCCCCTTCAATCTGCTCGGGTGCTTTATAGGATGGTGTGCCACGCCCGTCGCTCAGGTCAAAATCAGACTGATCGAGGGCGGCCTCGCCGTTTACGAGTTTGCTCAGACCGAAATCAGCAATTTTGGGTACCAGCCGACCCTGATTATCGCGGGAAATGAGAATGTTGGCCGGTTTGAAATCACGGTGCACGATACGCTGACGGTGCAGGTGTTGCAGCCCCAGCAGGATGCCTTTCGTGAGGTCATACAGTTCGATTGGGGTCAGCTTGTGGTGCTTCAGCAATTTTGCCAGATTACCGTCGTGGTAATACTTCATCACCGCGAAATCGCTGACGCTGGCATCGGTTTCGAAGCGGTAGCAGCTATCGTAGCGGGCAATATTGGCGTGCCGGGGAATGCGTTGGGCGAGTTCGACCTCTGCCCGCAGCGACTGACTGTCTTCGCCCTTGAATTCACTGATTTTGATGGCAACCCACTCGGTCTCGACCTGATCTTCCACCTTCACGACCCGCCCATATGAGCCACTACCCAGCCAGGTGGCCGGGTCAGCAGGCCGAATGGGGTATCGGCGTTTGAAGTCGGAGAACGTATCGATGTGTGGAGTCATGCGCTCAGTCTACAAGCTATTTGTATACCAATCCTCAAAAATACGCCAATGGCAATGTATCGGAAAAGCGTCCATAAAAAACTGGTGATTGCTTCCCTTTCGATAACTTTCTAACCCGGGGCACTACATAGTCGTGCAACTCTTTAATGGTCAACAGATTATCTCCATTCCTGTTGGCTTCCCCCTGTAAACCTTTTAATAAAAAATACGTAAACGTACCGGCCAGCAACTGTTTATCCTCAACAGCCATCTGAGTAGACCGGCTGGCGAGCAGCATCGCCACGTTCGTACCGGGTAAGGTTATCCGGGTCGTTTTTACGGGCTTGGGCGTCAAGTTGGTCGGGGGTCGGGTCGGCCGCGTCAGATTGCCCGACAGGCAGGCATCGGCGATACACAATTTCACCCCGGCAGCCGACGCCCGAAAAGCCCCTTTGATATCGGCGTAGGTCAACAGCGACTGCGGGTCATCGGGGCGTACATCGTAGGGCACGAAGCTGTCGGTCAGGCCGTGGCCCGAGAAATACAGCACAATCCGGTCGGTTGGTTGGGCTTTTGTAAACAACTGCATGGCCGACCGGATACCTGCCCCCGTCGCCTGTTCGTTGGTCAGCAGCCGCAACCGCGCCGGCGTGACCTGCCCCCCTACCCGACTAGCCAGAAACGCGGCTACCCGCCGGGCATCCTGATCGGCATAGCGCAAATCACCGGTCTGGTAGGTCAGCGCTTTGTAGTCGGCAATGCCCACGACCACGGCGTAGGTCTGCCCCTGCGCCCACGCCGATGGCAGCCCCAGGCAGCCGCACAGACCAGCCAGCAGCGCGTATATTCGGCTAAATGGTTTCATTGGCCACGGGTTTGGGGGAAGCGGGAAGCGTAACGCCTGATTCGACGGCTTCGAGCCGAATCAGGTAGGCTGAATAGTTGTCCTGGGTACGTTCGTCGCAGGTGGCCAACAACGTCTGCATCTTCACTGCATCGGGTTTGTCGGTCGTCAGGATGGCCGTGAGAGCAGCATCATCGAGGTGTTCCAGCGCCCCATCGGTGCAGAGAAAAAAACAATCGCCCGGCCGCAGCTCGTCGATCAGCAGCAGATCAGGTTGTGCGGGCGACCGGTGTAGCCCCGCCGGGTCTCGGTGCATCAGCACGGCCCGGCTCAGACGGTTACGCCACGGATGGTTTCGGGCCTGTTGGGCGGTCAGCACACCATCGGCCACCAGTTCGTTGACGCGCTTATGATCGTTGGTCCGAAACAGCAGTTGCCCGTCGCGCAGCCAGTATACCCGACTATCGCCGATGTGGGCCAGCGATGCGCCGCGCTCGTGCAGTTGCAGTAGTGCCATGGTGGACCCCATCCGGTTGACGGTTGGATGCTGATTCATGAAAAATGCATACGCTTCGTAGGCCATGTCGATGGCCGTTTGCAGGTGTACACTGTCCAGAACCGGGTTGTTCCAGGCGGCCACGTAATGCCCTATTGCTTCAATCAGCAACCGACTTGCCACGTCGCCCCGGTCGGCACCGCCCATGCCGTCGCACACCATAAACAGGCGAGTGGCGGGGTTAGCCTGCCCCACCGGTGGCCACAGCGCGTCCTGATTCGTCGGGCGTCGGCCAATCATCGAAAACCCGAGAGGAGGCTGTAGCGTGTAGGTCACTGCGTCAGGTCGGCGTTAAAGTCGGAGTCGATTCGGTATGTCTCGCGTAGAATAGGATCGATATTGGCGTGCGACAGTTGGAACGAGTCGGCCCCACCCAGTGAAATTAGTTCGCCGTCGCCAACGTCGATCATCTCAGACGGGCGAAGTCGCTGCCCATTGAGCCAAGTTCCGTTCAGGCTGGGCTTGTGTGTATCGGGGCCATCTGCCGGGTCGGGCGCACCATCCTGAAGCTGATAGCGGAGCGTACCGGTCCACTGATCGAAGGCAACAGTCAATGAACAGTGCCGTCGGCTAATGTAACAGCGGCCCCGGTGCATATACCGCGCCACGCGGGCGCTGCACGAATCGCTGGTGCCGAGCACGTTGAGACCGAGCTTCAGGTGTAACACCACGGCTGAGTCGTTCAGGTACGTTAGGTGACCGTGAGCGGGCAGGTCGATGGCCAGTCGTGGATCATATTCAATAGAGGGTATGAGCTGATTGGTGGCGCCGCAGTTGAGGTGCGAACAAATGATGAATCCCCGTTCCAGATCGGCCGGACGCAGCATGATCTTCCGACCACAATGCTGGCAATTCATCAGGCTGATTTTACTCAGAGTCATGGTCATGAGGCGCGTGGTCCATGTCGTCCACATCGCCATCGTTGATGTAGGAGTCATCGACAACGTCATCATCGAACTGATCGTCGTCTGACGTGTCAACGTGGGCCGCCGGATGCAGTCGGGTCGCCGTGGGCAGTTCGTCGGCCAGGAGTTCATTGATCACCTGCTTCGACATGGCCTCTTCCAGGTTGGCGCTTAGTTGCCCGTTGGTCAGCACCGTCGGGGTCGGCAATGCGTGGAGCAGTTGGTATTCACCCGCCACGGCATCGTATTCATATAAGGTGTCCAGCCCGGCGTCGCCCACACGGTCCACAACCTTGTAGGTAGTACCATCCTCGCCCGCAATAACGAGTGCGTCGATCGTGCCGTCGTTGTCGTCGTCGACACCCATCACCCGGCGGTCGCCCACGTAGCCTTCGATTACGGTGGGTTTACCCATCATCGCGACGGTGTGGCTGGGTACGTTCCATTCACCAGCAGCAGCCATCTGCCGAACGGGTAGGTCGGTATTGAGCACCTGTTCGGCGTATTCCTGCCGTTGCGCCAGCGACAGATCGGCCCATTCTTCCTGCCAGAACGTGTTGTAGGGCCGTCCGTGCCAACGAAAAACGCCGCCGGGGCCTACCTCAGCCCGCGCCGCCGCAAACGCTTCTCCAAAAGTCATCGAGTCGTCGACGGTGGTCGCCACGGCAGCACCCGGGGGTAGCGCTGCTTCATCCGTCGGGACGGTAGGCCGTTGGGGCGGTTCGCCGGCGCGTGGAATCAGCCCTAAGGCCGCACCACCGCCCAACAGCATCGCCGCCGCCGAAATGCCAACGCGCCGCCGGGTTCCATCCGACAAGCCACTGGCCATTGCCGATTCGGCCGGCCGTTGTATATAGGTAGAGTCCTGATTCATGCATGTACGAGTAAGCGTGGCCATGTATCGCTCGTTGACCCGAAAGGTAAGGGGTTACGCACGGGGTCTAATCGGCCCAGATGGCTTTGCAGCGGCGACAGGTTTTTTGCTGAGCCAGTTGTTCCCATTCCCGCATGCCAAACGGATCGCGGCAGGCTGGGTTGGGGCAACGGTATCGCTCCCGATACGTTTTGTCGATCAGTTCGAGTTTTTCATCCGTCGAGAGCAACGTGGAACAGAGGGTCGGAATGAGCATGCTCAACCCAGCACCCGACAGCACCTGCAACAACCCAAACCCCGCCAGAGCCCCACCCGAGGCCAATACGGCGCTCACCCCCACCACCGATGAAACGATGACGCTGCCCGTCCGGATCATTTTGTCACGGCTCCGGCAGTCGCGCCGAAGTTGAGGATACTGCTCGAAAACGGCTTTGAGTTCGGCAAATTCCGCCCGAAAATCGAGTAAACCGTCATTTGCTGCTGCGGTAACGTACCCAGCCGACATCAGCGGTGGGGTTTGAGGCACCGGTGTGGAGCGTATCGCCGGTGCGGGCGCCGAAACCGACACGGGTACCTGGCGTAACAGATCGGCCAGAGAAAACGGCATGTCGGCAAACCGGAGGGCATCGTCCGGGCCGATCAGTTTGCGGGTGATCCGTGTGTCGTTGACAAACGTGCCGTGTTTGCTGGCCAGATCTTCCAGTACGTACAGCTGATCGGAACATCGAATCAGGATTGCGTGCTGACTGCTAACGCGCGCGTTGGGCACCACAATGGTATTACCAACCGTGCGGCCGATCGAATAGCGCGGCAGTTGACTCAGCGTCTCGATGGCCGCGGCAACCGAGTCTGTGGGTTTAGTTGAGTACGTCATGGCCCAGGGGTCATTCGGTAAGCAACTTACAACAATTTACTATGAAATGGGCACATACCGCCCAAAGCACCTATGCCTGTTGCGGTGACTGCCGCAGCCGATACGTCAGTAACAGCGACGTACCTGCCAACACGGCCAAGGCATAGGGCGCGTAGGTTACCAGTTGCTCGATCAACGTGGTTACGCGGTTGGGTTGCTGGGTAACACGCTCTACCAACCAAGACACGGCCGCTACGGCGGCGATCAGCGCCCCGCCACGACGTACCCAGCCGTAGACCGACGTCTGGCTGAGCAGAATCAACCACGGAATCGTCAACGCAATCACAAACAGTTGCATCAGTTCGATACCCAGGTTAAACCCTAAGATACTCAGCACCATGCGTCTGGCATCCAGCGAGAGGTCGGTGAGGGTATTGGCAAACGCCAGACCGTGTATCAGGCCGAAGCCAGCCGCAACCCAGGCTTCCCGACCCGGAAAGACGGGCCGAAACGCGTGAATGGCCGATACCAGAATCGACATGGCGATGAGCACTTCGATAGGCTGCGATGGCAGACGTACCCAGCCCACCGCGCCCAGCAGCAGCGTGATGGAATGCCCCAACGTGAAGGCAGTCACAATCCAGACGAGGTTGGTGAGGCTGTACCGAACGCCACCAAAGCGCCCCCAGCGGTTGCCGGCCAATCGTGGCCCGGCCTTTCGTGGCGCGACCCGCAGGAGTGGGGCGGGTAAGAGCAGCACCAGTAAAAACAGCAGGTGGTCGGTGCCGTCGGCGATGTGCTCAATACCCAGCGCGACCATGCTCCGAAAGCCTGTCCAGACGCTCCCGCCTTCCAGCCTGACAGGTAACGGTAAAATGCGGTTATTGACGATATCCAGTTCGATGACGCCCACCTGCGCGGGCGCCTGCTCCGCCACCTGCCCCCGCTCCCAGTCCTGCCGGACGGATACCAGAATTTTGTGCGTAACGACCTGATGGAGTACGGCATCGTAGTGAAAACTGAATTGCCGCACGCTGGCACCGGGCGGGGGCACCAGTTGCACCTGGGCCACCAGTTCGCGGTAGGTGCCGTTGATGGGGTTCTGCGTTTCCTGCATCGCCAACGTACCCACCGTTACCGTCCAGTAGCGCCCATCGGGACTTTGGGGGCGGATGTGGCTAACCAGATAAGCCCGCAGCTGAGGACCGAGTTGGTCAATCAGCTGGCTCGCCGAATCGTTGACAGCCCGCCCAAATGCGGGTTGTAGTTCGCTCAACGGAACTTGCACTTCCGCGCTGATTCGGTCGGCGTGCACGTTGAGCAGCACCACCGAATTAGGCATTGGATGAGCGATGGCCGACCAGCTCAGTAGCCCCAATAGAAAATGAACGATGCACCCGACCAGACGGCTCCATATCCCCCTTATTGTCTGTTGCCCACTGCTCATGATGCACCGTTCATTTTCTTAGTTACCACCGTAGTCACCCGTGCGATCGCGCCAGACCGAATGCGGGTGCGGCGTATTGCGGATGATCACGCCCCCCTGGTACGAAAACTCGATCCAGACACTGGGGCCGTCGATTCGCACATAATCATTCTGCGTCGCCACGGCGGCCGTTCCCGAAAAGGCAATGTAGGTGTTGGCCAGTTCCGAGGTATACTTGGTTAGGAGGGTTGCCGCCGTAGCAGGCTCCAGATCGTTGACATATAGCTTGATAGCATTCAGCACCAGCGCCTGCTTGTCAGCGCTCAGGCCGCCCACCTGCAGGCCTACCCGCGTGGCCGGAAACTGCGCGTCTTTGCCTGGACCCAGCACTAAGTCTGAAAACGTCGATGACAGCTTGGCCGTGGTCTGCTCTGTGCTGCTCAGTCCCGTCAACATAGCCGCAAAAGCCAGCCGTTCCTGCTCAAAAGGTTGGTAGCTTCGGCTGTCCGATGTCACAACAGAGGCTGGCTCCACACCCCGAAAGGCCGGCGTTACGCCCGTAACCTGCCCCGCATTGAAGGTATACGGCTGCGTATAATGGTGGCCCGTAAACAAAATCGACCATAAGCCCGTCGGGCTGGGCGTACCTAAAATCGACAGGTAGTAATTCCCGGCTCCGTAGCCCGCACCGCCACCGGCCGTGGCCAGGTAATCGTCGGCAACCAGGTTACCCAGCATCTCGTCGTAGCTTTCGCCGGTAACACCCAGCCCCAGCAAGGCCACCATCAGATCGCGGAAAGCCGCCAATTGAGTGGCATTTAACGCCCCCAGGCTGATACCGTTACGGCTCGACAGCGAAGCAGGCAGGTTCGACCACTTCTGGGCGTTGGCTTTGGTGTAGGTGAGTTGTGTGGTGGCAAGCTGTGTGCTGCTCAGCGTTGCTTTAAACGCTTCGGTCAAGCAAACCAGTTTGGCCACCCCGGTCGAGTTGGCGCAACTGGTGTTGGCGCTGGTCGTGACCGACATAATCGCCGTGACGGTAGACGACGCATTGCTGGTGGTCGTGCCCGAGCCGGGGGAGCCGACCGTCAACGCCAGGTTGCAGGCCTGCCCGCCAAAGCTGAGGGCAAACGTGGCCGTACCCGCGCCCGACGGCGTACCGCTAACGCTGTAAGTGAGGTTACCGCT
The DNA here is from genome assembly GCF_041321105.1 of Fibrella musci. Lineage (NCBI taxonomy): Bacteria > Pseudomonadati > Bacteroidota > Cytophagia > Cytophagales > Spirosomataceae > Fibrella > Fibrella musci. Next base: position 801,042 of record NZ_JBGGWD010000001.1, read on the forward strand.
GCTGCTCGTCAACGTACCTGCCTGCAGCGTGGCGTTGAGCCCCGTTACACCCGTTGACGCGATGGCCGTCCCCGCCGCATACGCCGTGCCGTTTCCGCCCGTATACGGTACCGTCGCGGTAGCTACGTAAGCCGAGCCACTGACAGCGGTGGTTGAGAACGTAGCCGACCCACAGTTCAGCGCTGACACTGTAGCTGAGGTTGGGGTAACGGTCGTCGTGTTATCCTGCTTGCAGGCGTCGAGACCGACAAAACTAACCAGCAAACCGGCCATCAGCCACGGTTTCACAGGGAAGGTGATTCGCATAGAGTAGACGCTTTATCACCCAGTACGCCCATCCGGCGTTTAGTGTTGAGGTCAAAACACATTTTAGGGTGAACTGGCGAAATGTTGCGGTGAACGAACCGTAACTTGATAGACTGGCTGTGCTAGTCATCAGCCTTGATGAAGGCGTCAGGAACATCCGTAGGCCAATCCCCACCCACGCTGCCGAGCTAAAGGGGAATGCCGTAATTTGCACAACGATTTTCCCAACTCATGACAAATTCTGATATCATCGATATGCTGGAGCTGACAGCCCGGCTGATGGAACTACACGATGGCGATCCCTTTCGCATTCGCGCGTTTTCGTCGGCGGCCTTTTCGCTCGAAAAAACCACGCTTGAGCTTGCTGAACAGCCCGTTTCGGAGCTAACCAAACTACCCGGCGTAGGCAAGGCGGTTGCCGGCAAAATCCGCGAGTTTGCCGATACGGGTCACCTGGCCGAACTCGACGACCTATTGGCTCAAACCCCGCCGGGGGTGCTCGATATGTTTCGGATCAAAGGGCTGGGCGTGAAGAAAATCAAAACGCTCTGGCAGGAACTGGGCCTCGAAACCCTGCGCGACCTGCGGCAGGCGGCCGAAACGGGCCGGGTGGCTGCCATCAAAGGTTTCGGCGAAAAAGCCCAGCAAAATATTCTGGAAAGCATTCTGTTTCTGGAAAGTCAGTCGGGTAAGGTGCGCATGGACAAGGCCGACCGGCTGGCGCAACTGCTCTGCGACGAACTGGCCCCGCTGGGACGCGTGGAGGTGAGCGGGCAGGTGCTACGGCGGTCGATCGAGGTGGATACGGTCGAACTGCTGGTCGAATCCGACGACCCCATCGGCATTCAGGACGCGATCAATGCGCGGCCCAACTTCACACAGAACCGGGCGGCTTCGTCGCCGTTTGCCTGGCGCGGTGAGGTGGCGGGCTTCGACGTGCAGGTGGCGGTGCTAACGTACCCAGCCCGGCAATTTGATCAGCAACGCTTTATCCGGTCGGCTACCGAAGCGCACCTCATGCAGAAAGGAGCCACTGGCAAAACCCTGCTTCAGACGGCGATGATGGCCTCGGCCAGCACCACCGACGAGCAGATTTACGCCTCGGCGGGTCTGCCCTACGTTGTGCCCGAAATGCGCGAAAACGGCTATGCCTTCGCCTGGTCGGGTCAACATCAGCCCGACGAACTGGTTACCTGGGACGACCTCACAGGTACGTTGCACAACCACAGCACCTGGTCGGATGGCAAGCATACGCTGCGCCAAATGGCCGACTACGCCCGTGAGCTGGGCCTGACATATTTTGGCATTGCCGACCATTCCCAAACGGCCAGTTATGCCGGGGGGCTTTCGCCCGAACGGGTAGCGCAGCAGCACGTTGAGATCGACGCGTTGAATGCCGAATACGCCGCCGCCGGACTGGATTTCCGCGTTCTGAAAGGCATCGAGTCGGACATTCTGGGCGACGGCTCGCTCGATTACGCCGACGACGTGCTGGCGTCGTTCGACTACGTGGTAGCGTCGGTGCACCAGACGCTCAACATGACCAAGGAAAAAGCCACGGCCCGGTTGCTGAAGGCGATCGAGAACCCGTACACATCTATTCTGGGCCACCCAACTGGCCGGTTGCTGCTGGCGCGGGAAGGCTACCCCCTCGATTTCCCCGTGATTATAGACGCCTGCGCGGCTAACAACGTGATCATCGAGATCAACGCCAGCCCCTACCGCCTCGATATCGACTGGCACTGGATCGACTACGCCATGCAGCGCGGGGTGATGCTGAGTATCAATCCCGATGCTCACGAGATGCGCGGCCTGCTCGACATGCATTACGGGATCTACGCCGCCCGCAAAGGGGGACTCACCAAAGCCATGACCTTCAACGCCCTGCCCCTACCCGAGGTGATGAAACGGTTGTAATGCACAATGAATAATGGACAATGCACAATGGGGCTGGCGCGACTTACTCGTACGCCAGCCCCATTGTGCATTGTCCATTATTCATTGTGCATTAAAACGCTTCGCCCAGCTGAAAATACAGGCCGCTGCCGGTGTGGCCACCAAAGCCATAGTCGACGCGCAGGTTGAGGCGTTCGCGTCGGTTCAGCGCCAGCCGTAGTCCGGCTCCGTAGGCGGCCTTAAGTTGTTGAAACGAAAGCTCATCGGCATTGTAGGCCACGTTACCGATGCTCCCGAAGGCTACGGCACCCAGTCGCCAGAAAAGGGGCAGCCGATATTCAGCCTGCAACACCGCCTGATTGCGGTCGCGATAGCGGCCATCGTAATAGCCTCGCATGCTGTTGGCCCCACCGAACGAGGCCAGGCTGCGCAGCGGTACGTTGCCCGAATTCAGAAAGGCATAGGCCTGCAATGCCAGCACCTGCCGCCGGCCAATTTGCCGAAACAGCCGCGCATCGAGCACATAATTGGTGTACTGAAAATCGGAACCCAGCAGCGGCGCAAAATGGTTAAACTGCACCTGAAACAACCCGCCACGGTTAGGCGCGAAAGCCGAGTTGCGGGTATCATACGTATAGCTCAGCCCGACACCCGATACGTGGTAAGGTTGGCGACCCGCAACAGCCTGTTTATCAAACAGACCACCACGTTCGTAGTCGACATTCAGTACACGCTGAAATTCATAGACCAGACCCACAAACCGGTTTCGCTGAATCTGCCGTTGCAGGTGTAGGTAGATGTAGTACTGCCGGAAGGTGTAGTTTTCGACGGCATCTTCGGGAGCCGCTTTACCTAACCCCCAGAATTTATCAGGGAAGTAACTATAAGAGAGCTGATGGTTGAGAATGTATGTCTCGCCCGGAAAGTACGTAGCCCCGTTGAGGGCCACCACAAATTGCTGCTTTACTGAGTAGAGGGCCAGCGCCTGACTGTTTGATGTCCGGGTAGTCGTATCGTCGGTCAGGCGGAAGGTCAGCGACCCGGCCAGCCCAAATGACCAGGCGGTTTCGATCGAACGGGCTACCAGCGGCAACACCAGTAAGGTTCGGTTCGACGGTTGGCGTGGCAGACTCAGGCTGTCGGCCATCGGGCTGCTCTTTTGCGCTTCAGCGAAATAAATACTGAACCAACTTACTGAAAATAGGACTATTAGGCGGAATGGGGTTTTCAAATTAATACGCTTTAACTAGCAGATAAGACTTCGTTGAGTAAACTTTGCAGGGTGAATAAGCATTTATCCGGGCTAAGTATTACCTCATCCTCGAAAAATCTTATTCATAAAAAAGTGTTTGGTCATACCAACTAATTGCACTTAATTTAGAGCCAGAATCCGCAACAACAAATCTGACAACGATTGATTTGTACTTAATCGTCACTAATATGAAAAAATTACAAATCCCGCGTTTTGAACTGGGTGAATCAATTACCCGGGAACAGAAAGCGTTTTTTGACAAATACGGCATCATTGTTTTTCCAAACTTTATTAAGCGCGAAACCGTCAATCTTTTTCTGAGCGAAAACGCCCGGATTGAAAAAGAATGGCTGGCCGAAGGGCGTGACAAAGTCAATGGTGTGCCGCTCAAATTTGGGCGTGATGAAGAAGGCAACAAAGTTATTCAGCGCTCTTGCTTCCTCTCACACTACAGCCAGGCCTTGCATGAGTTTTTGCAGGACCCCCGCCTGCAGGCCGTTGTTGACCTGCTGCAACCCTACGAAGGTCGTATCGGCGAAAACGAGAAGGATGGCTTCGTGCTGAACAACTACGTTCGGACCGCCAACAGCCAGTATTCGCAGATGGGTTGGCATACCGACAGCCCGCGCGATATCTTCCTCGGTCAGCGCATTATGCCGATGCTGAACGTGGGGCTGCACCTCGACGACTGCCCGATGGAAAACGGTGGCCTGCGCGTATTGCCCGGCACCCACAAGCAGAGCACATTCCGCATGCTGTTTGCCAAAAAGTATTTCGTCGACAACAACCCCGATCCGCGCGAGGTTGGCCTCGACATTCAGGCTGGTGACCTCACCGTGCACGACGGTCGTATCTGGCACCGGGTACAGCAGTCGCCCAACTTCGGTGAAGCAAGCCGCCGCCGGGTAATGTATGTACCGGTGGTTACGGGCAAATACAAGCCCAAAAACGAGTCCAGCAAAACCCCGTTCTACCACCGGTTTATCCAGAAGGTGAACATCTAATAATTTATCTGTTCAATGTTCAAGGTCCAACGTCTAAGGTTGGCTGACGCGTGTTCTGCTTGCGTCAGCCAACCTTAGACGTTGGACCTTGAACATTGAACCCTTTGAAAAATGCCTTACGCACTCATTACCGGGGCTAGCCGGGGAATTGGACAGGCGATTGCTACGGAGCTGGCCCGCCGTCAGGTCGATCTGCTACTTGTGGCCCGCTCAGGCGACGCGCTCACGCGCATCGGGCAGGAGTTGGCTGCTCAATACAAGATTCAGGTACGTTCGCTACCTCTCGACCTAGCCGACCCCGCCGCTCCGCAACAGTTGTTCGACTGGTGCCAGACCAACGCTATCGACGTATCGATGCTCATCAACAATGCGGGTTACGGCCTTAGCGGCGATTTCGAACAGTATACCGTCGCCGATAACCTGGCCATGATGCAGGTGAATATGACGGCGCTCGTTCAGCTCACGCAGCTGTTCCTGCCCCAACTGCGTCGGCAAAAGCAGGCCTACATCCTGAACATTGCCAGCTCTACGGCCTATCAGGCGCTGCCCGGCATGAGCCTGTATGCTGCCACGAAAGTGTTCGTGCTGAACTTCAGCCGGGGCCTGCACCACGAGCTGGCAGGTACGTCGGTATCGGTCACGAGCGTCAGTCCTGGCGCTACGGATACGGGTTTCAACGATCGCGCCCAGATCAACGACAAAGCGCGCGAAGCCGCCAAAAAAGTGGTCATGACGCCAGAGGTCGTGGCTAAACAGGCCGTCGAGGCGATGTATGCCAAAAAGCCGGAGGTCATCACCGGGGCGATCAACAAACTCGGTGCCTTTGCCGCCTGGCTCCTGCCCAAGTCGCTGGTCGAGAAAACGGCGTATAAGATTTACAAGGATTAATAGTCTGGAAAGTCGGTTAAAAAAGAGTACATCGTCTGGAAAGCCAATAGTATTTGCTTCAGCAATACCACGATGACTTTCCAGACGATGTACTCTTTTTTAACCGACTTTCCGGACTTCTATCAATACAATACCCGATCAATGGTGATGGGCAGGTCGTAGATGCGTTTGCCGGTGGCGTGGAAAATGGCGTTGGCGACGGCGGCGGGCATGCCCACAATCCCGATTTCGCCCAGTCCCTTGGCTCCCAGCGGATTGACGATGTCGTCGTGTTCCTCCACGAAGATCACATCCAGCTCATGGATATCGGCGTTGACAGGTACGTGGTACTCCGCCAAGTTGTGGTTCATAAACCGACCCAGGCGGTGGTCCATCTTGCTGTCTTCCTGCAAAGCATGGCTGATACCCCAAACCATGCCGCCGATGATCTGACTCCGTGCCGTACGGGGGTTCAGGATCGTTCCGCCAGCCACCGCCGTAACGGCCCGCGTCACGGTGACCGTTCCTAAGTCTTCATCGACTTCGACTTCCACAAAAGCTGCCGAGTGCACGTGCTTCGAGTATTTACCTGCTTTGAGCGGATTAGGCATCGAGGTAGATGTTTCGGAGATGGCTCGTCCCCCGTTCAGGGCCACAATCTCGCGCAACGACATCGACACCGACAGGTTCGACTTGAGGCGCATCTGTCCTTCGGCAAATTCGACATCCTCCCAGCGAGCATCATAGAACGGCGAAGACGACTGTTTGCTGGCCAGCTTGAATAGCGTTTTGCTCAGGTCTTCGCACACTTGTTTCACCGCTGACCCTACCGTAGACGCCGTGAGTGAGCCACCCTGAAACGGTGCCCAGGGCATGTCGCTGTCGCCCAGTTTGAAGATCACGTCTTCGATAGGCATACCCATGGTTTCGGCCGCGATCTGCGTCATAATCGTATACGTACCCGTACCAATGTCGGCGGTGGCGCTGCTGACGCGCAGTTTACCGTTGACAGTCAGTACAGCTTCGGCGCGGGCAAGCAAGCGGTTGGCATCCCAGATGCCCGTAGCCATTCCCCAGCCAACCAGCACGTTTCCACGCTTCGTGGACCGAGGTTCTGGGTTGCGCTTTGCCCAGCCGAAACGGTCAGCTCCCTGCTGGAAGCAGGCCCGCAACTCTTTGCTGGAATACGGTTTGTCGCCTTCCGTCCAGTTCTTTTCTGAGTAGTTTTTTAGCCGCAGGTCAACCGGGTCCATACCCAATTCGTAGGCCAGTGCATCCATCGCCGTTTCGATTGCGTGGTCGCCTGTAACACCACCGGGTGCCCGCATGTCGAGGGGCGTGTAGATATCCAGCGGTTTAATTTCGTATTCCAGCGTGGTATTGGGTACATCGTAGAGCATCCCCGACCAGTTGACGACCACTTCCGTATAATCTTCAAACTGCGACGTAGCCGCTTTGGCACTGTGTTTTAAGGCCGTGAGAGTCCCATCAGCCGAAGCACCCAATTCAACCTCCTGCACTGTATTGGGACGGTGGCCGAAGGTAAACATCTGCTCCCGCGTTAGGGTCACCCGCACCGACCGCTTCAGCTCTTTGGCGGCCATTACGGCCAGAAACAATTGATACTGTGGCCGTAGCCCCGATCCGAAGCCCCCACCGACGTAAGGCGAGATTACGCGCACGTGGCTGGCGGGCAGGTTAAAAATACTTTTTACGTACGACTGGCTGTTGAGCGCCCCCTGCGTCTTGTCGTAAATCGTCAGGAACGGTGTGCCATCTTTATCCTCCTTCCCGTATTCCACCGTTGTGGCGAACATCTCCATCGGATTGTGATGTTGCGCACCGTGTACGTGCCGGGCCTTAATGGACACCGGCGCAACAGCCAACGCTTCATCGGCGTTGCCGCGTGGTTTGGGCGGTGGTGGTTTCAACAGACTGGCCAGACCGCTCGCCGGTTTGCGCGTTTCGTGCAGGTGAGCTTCCAGATCCGTCTCCGACGTTTCTTCATCGTACGTCACATGAATGAGCGCCGCGGCGTAACGAGCCAGCTCGAAGGTGTTGGCGACGACCAGTGCCACGGGCTGCCCGCTGTATTTGATCTGGTTATCATGTAGCGGTCGGAACGGCGAACCTGGCGGCGCATCAAGGTCCTTGTAGTTCATATCGAACCAGGCCGTATGCGGGCGGTTTTCGTGCGTGAATACCTGTACCACACCCGCCAATGACAACGCTGCCTGGGCATCGATGCGGCGAATGGTCCCTTTGGCGATACCCGCCGACACCACGTAGCCGTAGAGCAGGTCAGGTACGTTAAACTCGGCGGCATACTTAGCCTTACCGGTTACTTTATCGTAGCCGTCAACTCGCTTGACAGGCTGCCCAATATAGGTCATGATTCGTTTAAGGTTTGGCGTTTGAGGGGTAGCGTGACGCGGCGACTGAACCGTTTTTGTCAGCGCCGAATCCATTATACCTCAACCTGTTTTACAATGCCTTTTCCATGCGAACGGCCTCGTCCAGTGCCCGCACAATGGCGCGCTTGGCGAGGTCGATTTTAAACGTGTTGTGGCCATAACCAACTGCGCCTTCGAGCAGGGCATCGGCCACCGTCTGGAAGTTGGCCGTGTTAGCTTCTTTCCCAACGAGCAACTGCTCGGCTTCAGGTTTACGCCAGGGTTTGTGGGCCACACCACCCAATGCCAGCCGTGCCTCCCGAATGGTAGCGCCCTCCAGCTCCAACGCAACCGCCACCGATACCAGCGCAAAGGCATAGGACGACCGATCGCGGAGTTTCAGATAATTGTAATGGTCGGTGAAACCGCGGGCGGGCAGGTCGATGCTGGTAACGAGTTCGCCGGGTTTAACAGTGTTGTCGAACTGGGGCTCATCGCCGGGCAACCGGTGGAAGTCGGCAAATGGCATGCTGCGGTCGCCGTCGGGGCCGGTCAGTTGCACCACGGCGTCGAGTGCCGCCAGCGCTACGCACATGTCTGAGGGGTGCGTCGCAATGCAGCTTTCCGACGTACCCAGGATAGCGTGGATGCGGTTATACCCGCCAATGGCCCCACAGCCCGAGCCGGGATTCCGTTTGTTGCAGGGGGTAGCGGTGTCGTAGAAGTAATAGCAGCGGGTACGTTGAAACAGGTTGCCGCCGTTGGTAGCCATGTTTCGCAGTTGCGGTGAGGCACCCGCCAGAATGGTCTGTGACAGCAGTGGATAGCGCTCCTGCACCAGCGGATGATAGGCCGTGTCGGCGTTGGTAACGGTAGCGCCTAAACGCAGCCCACCATCAGGCAGCTCGGTAATGCCGCCAAGGGGTAGATTGTTGACGTCGATCAGCCGGTTGGGGCGCTCGATGTTTTCCTTCATCAGATCGATGAGGTTGGTGCCGCCCCCAATAAACTTGCTCTGCGTCTCGGTTGCCCGGTCGTTGACGGCCGACTCCACCGAGTCGGGCCGGGCATAGGTAAATGGATTCATGGTTCGTCTGACGTTTAACGGTTGAGGCTGAAGCCAACCTACTTGTCGATCACTTGTTTGATGGCGTCGACGATGTGCGGATACGCCCCACAGCGGCAAATGTTGCCACTCATCAGTTCGCGGATGTCGTGATCGGTTTTGACGTGACCTTCGTTGATCATGCCGACCGCCGAGCAAATCTGACCGGGCGTGCAGTAGCCGCACTGAAAGGCATCGTGGTCGATAAACGCCTGTTGCATCGGGTGTAACGATCCATCGGCTTCGGTCAAACCTTCAATCGTGGTGATGGCGTGGCCTTCGTGCATGACAGCCAGGGTCAGGCATGAGTTGATCCGTTTCCCTTCGACCAATACCGTACAGGCACCACATTGTCCGTGATCACAGCCTTTTTTGGTACCGGTCAGGTTCGCGTATTCGCGCAGCGCATCGAGGAGCGTAGTCCAGGGGGCAATGTTGAGCGTACGGTCGGTGCCGTTGACGGTCAGCGTGACGGTTCCGGGTGTGGGGGCTGGCGCCGCGGGTTGCGGGCGATTGGCCGACTTACCCGCCGCTTTCTGACCGGTGGCGGGCGGATGGGGCAACGTGACTGTAGACATAGGCGTTGAGGATCTTTTGCCTACTGAACCGCTCGACTTATCGGTTGTTCAAAAATCAGAGCGAAGCCCATGCTTTTTTACGACCTTGTCTGCGCAAACCCCTTACTGCTATGAAAACGAATGTATGCCTCCTGCTTTGTCTGTTTGCCCTGACCACGGCTGCCGTGGCTCAGACCTCAACCACGGCCCCTTCGGCGGCCACCTCGGCAACCAGCGAATCCCTACGCGACTATGCCGGTACGTATACCTTTGCCAGTGGCAGTCCGATCAGCAATTACACGATTACGGTGAAAGATGGCGAGCTCTATGGCGACGCCGGTATGGGTACGTATAAACTGATCAAGCAGGACGCCGTTGACCAATACAAGTCGACCAGTTCGTATGGTTCGATCATCTCGTTCGTCCGCGATGCGTCGACCAAACAGGTTACCGGCCTGTCGCTGGCTGCGCAGGGGCAACAGCTAAACGCCACCAAAGACAAATAAACGCTTAGCTGGCGTCGGGCACCCATACCTAGCCGGGGCTGTTGGTCGGGGGGCATTAGCTGATCGTCGTAGTCGGGTTCCGGGCCGATCTAACGAGTGTCAGCTGGTAAGCGGATCCGATCCAATGCCCCACAGGTACGTTATGTCCATTGCGCACTTACCGCCTGACCACCCCACTCGCCGAGTCGATGCTACGCCTGCAACCAGTATGTTTGGGCATGAAGAAGCCAATCTATGTACGTTGCGACGTATCGGGCGAGCAGGTTGCCATTGAGGCATCCGTACAGGGGCATCAGCTTCACCCACACATTCTGACGGCCATCCGAACCGATTTCCCCGTTTTTCGGCTCGATAGCTTTATTTCGCTCAATCGGCTGCTTCCCTATGTCAACCGTGTTGTCGAGCATACGCATACCACAAGCAGACCGACTTATCGCCAGCTACCGGACCCCGATGCCAACCTGACGTTTGGTCAACGCCTGGCCGATCGAATCGCCGACTTCGGCGGTAGCTGGACCTTCATCCTGCTATTTCTGGGCATCATTATCGTCTGGATGACCACCAATGTGTGGTACCTGAGCAACCGGGGCTTCGACCCGTATCCCTTCATTTTGCTCAATCTGGTGTTGTCGTGCCTGGCAGCCTTACAGGCACCGGTTATCATGATGAGCCAGAACCGGCAGGAGGAGCGAGACCGCGAACGCGCCCGGCAGGATTATGAAGTGAACCTCAAAGCCGAGAGCGAGATCCGGCTTCTCCAGCAGAAAATGGACCTGCTCTTACAACAGAAGCGTTGAAAACACCCGCAAGCACTTGCGCGTTTGGTTGATAAAGCCGCCTTCCCATGCCCGAAACGAACTCACCACTTCACGACTTTTACAAGCAACGCGCCTCGTCGCTGATTGAGCGCATTGAAGACGCTCGCGACCACCTTACCGACGAACACGTTCGACGCATTCGGGTCGGCATCAAGCGGTTGCGCTCCCTGTACCGGCTGATGGAGTTTATCCGGCCCAAGCAGTTTAAGAGCCGTCGGCACGAGCGGGCCTTTCGTAAACTCTTCAAGCGGGCCGGGCAGCTACGCGACATTCAACTCAGCAAGGCGTCGATCGACAGCATTCCGTTGCGGGGAGCTACGGCCAAACGCTATGCCCGGTACCTGGAAAAAGAAGAGAAAAAGGCGCGCAAGAAGCTCAAAAAGGCGCTGAAGAAATTCCATAAACGCGACCTGAAAAAAGCGGGTAAGCTCATCCAGCGTATTGGCGTAACGGTGTCGCCCGTAAAGGTCGATCAGCGACTGCGGACGTATATCGACCGGGAAGCCGCCGCCATTGAGGTTTTGCAACAGGCGGGGCAATCGACCGAAAACACGCACCAGATGCGGAAGCACCTGAAAGCCTTGATCGAGGTAGGTACGTTGCTTATTCAGCTTGCACCCGACGACGCCCTCGAACAATTGCTAACCAAGGCCAAACAGACGCAACAGCAGGTAGGTCTCTGGCACGACCGGGTAGTGTGGCTGGATCATCTGGAAGCGTTTATTGCGGCCGACACCGAACAACCCGACGATAACACGGAGCGCCTTATTGCCCGGCAACACCAGACCGCCAACCGGCAGGAGAAACGCGTTGATCAGTTGATGGACAACCTGACGATCCTGCTCAACGGGCTAGCACCGTGGCGTGTGGGCACAGATTCCAACGCGTAGCCATTACGGCAGTGGTTTTTTCGAAACGTAGACGACACCCCTACCACCATTGCAAAACCGAAAAGTGGGCGACATCTCGCAAACTTCGTCTGAGCCAGCCACATACAGCCGTTCATTCTCGTCAAGCGCCACCGCCTGCAGCTGATGCAGTTTGGGCAAGTTGATCTGTCGACCCGTCTGCGTGACCACGCCAGGAGTTGTAAACCGACGAACCGATTTTGTCGAATCGTCGAGGTAATTTCGACGAATCCTATAGGTGGTACCATTGGCAGCGGCAACGGGACTAACTTGAATGCCGGTAATACCGGAATAACCAGCCAAGTCAAAATTGGGATTGAATCGGCGATAAGGTTGCCAGGTCTGTCCCAGATCCAAGCTATACAGCGCTGGATTGGTCAGCACGGTCTTGTTCCCTAATGACTTTAATCCTGTTGTAACGAAGAGTGTATCGCGAAACGTGCCCAATCCCATCAGGCCTACCGTTTGGCTAAATACCTGTTGCCAGTTTCGGCCTCGGTCGGTGGTGCGGTACAGCGTAAACCCGGTGGATATGACTACCGTTTTGTCGATATCGCCCCAGACGGCTTCGATAGCGCGGTTATCAGGCGAACGGAGGGTATACCAATCATCATACTCGGGTCGCACGGTATCGCTGCTGTCACGATGGCAAGCCACGAGCAGGCTAACAAGCAGAAAATAGCATACAGTTTTCATACTATATCGAATCAGGACGTAGCCAATTTACAGGATTAGATAGACTATCAAGTTTTGCGAGCGAAGTAACCTTTTATTCTTTATTGTATGGTTAATGCTCCTATTGGGCAAACGGATAGCCGGGTCAACACGTAATCTTGCCCGTTCAGGAACGATTAGCCCACAAAAGCCATTAACTTTGCAACTACACGCATCAACAACAAGCCGGCAATCATTCTGTCGGCTCTTGTTTTAAAGTAGCAGTATATAAACTCTATAGGCTAATACTATTATGTCTATTGCCTTCTCCCCCACCGTCAGCAACGCTGCTCAGCGCGACATTCTCGATCTCCAGAAAAAGGTGGAGGCTTTCCGCAGTGGGCAGATGACCGACGAGCAGTTTCGCAAGTTCCGGTTGGCACGGGGCGTGTACGGCCAACGGCAGGCAGGCGTGCAGATGATTCGCATTAAACTGCCCTATGGTCGTATCACCGCCGATCAACTCATCCGCATTGCTGATGTGTCGGACCGTTACGCGACGGGCAATCTGCACGCTACGACGCGGCAGGATATTCAACTACACTTCGTAAAACTGGCCGATTCGCCGCAGCTCTGGGCCGACCTCGAAGATGCAGGCATCACGCTGAAAGAAGCTTGCGGCAACACGGTTCGTAACGTCACGGGTTCGGCCCGGGCGGGTGTCGATCCGGAGGAGCCGTTTGACGTGTCGGCTTACGCGCACGCTATTTTCGAGTATTTCCTGCGCAACCCGATCTGCCAGGAGATGGGCCGGAAGTTCAAGATTTCGGTTTCGTCATCGGAGAAAGATTCGGCCTATGGCTACATGCACGACATTGGCCTGATTCCGCGTGTTCAGAACGGGCAGCGGGGATTCAAAGTCCTGCTGGCCGGTGGACTGGGCGCTCAGCCTTTTCTGGCGCAGACGGCTACCGAATTCATCGAGGAAGACCAGGTCATCCCGTTCATCGAGGCGGTAATTCGCGTGTTTGACCGCTACGGCGAACGTACCAAACGCCACAAAGCCCGGATGAAGTACCTGCTCAACGACTTGGGGCTGGAGACCTTCCTGGAGAAAGTACAGGAGGAATGGACGGCGTTGAAGACAAAGACGTTTGACGTTCCAGGTTTGACGTTTGACATTCGGGAGCCACAACCAGAAACGTCTGGTTACCAGATGAACACTGAAAACCAGAAACTCAAAAACTGGTTTGCCACCAACGTTTTCGAGCAGAAGCAGGCGGGCTGGTATGCCGTTCAGTTGCGGGTGTTGCTGGGCGATATGTCGTCGGATACGGCGCGGGCGCTGGCGCAGATCGTGAAACAATATGCTGCCGACGACATCCGCGTAACTGTCAATCAGGGCTACCTGCTCAGGTACGTTCGGCCCGAAGACCTCGAAGCCGTTTTCTACGCACTCGACGCGCTGGGGCTGGCCGAACCGGGTTTCGACACCACCGCCGATATCACCACCTGCCCCGGCACCGACACCTGTAATCTGGCCATTTCGAGCAGTTATGGCATCACACGGGCGCTGGAAGAGACGATGAAGGCCGAGTTTCCCGACATCATTTTCAACAACGACATCAAGATCAAGATCAGCGGCTGTATGAACGGCTGCGGTCAGCACTCAGTCGCCAACATTGGTTTCCACGGTTCGTCGATGAAAAACGGGGCCTATGTGCTGCCAGCCCTGCAAGTGCTGCTGGGTGGTGGTTTCAACGGGGCAGGCGTGGGTCAGTTGGGCGATAAAGTCGTGAAGATTCCGACCAAACGCGGTCCCGATGCCCTGCGGCTCCTGTTTCAGGATTATGAAACCAATGCGCTGGATGGCGAGTACTACAACGACTACTACGGTCGGCAGGGTAAGAACTATTTCTACACGCTGCTGAAACCGTTGGCCGACCTGAAAACGGTACAGGACAGTGATTACGTCGACTGGGATCATACCGAACCGTTTGTGACGGAAGTGGGCGTTGGCGAATGCGCCGGGGTGATGATCGACCTCGTGGCGACCACCCTCGACGAAGCGGGTGAAAAGCTGGTCTGGGCCAATGAAGCGCTGGCCGAAAGCCGCTGGGCCGACGCCATCTATCACGCCTACAACGTGCTGATCACGGGGGCTAAAGCCGCCCTGATGACTCGCGACGTAAACACCAATACGCACCACGGTATCGTGACCGACTTCGACCGCGAGTTTGCGGCTCACGACGGTTTCCACGAAGCCGAAGGTCAGTTTAAAGCCCTGGCCTACAGCATCAACAAAAACGAACCCTCGGCCGACTTCGCCCAGGCGTTTGTACCCAAAGCCGCCGCTTTCCTGAAAAGCGTACAGGCCTACCGCGCCGAGCAAATCGCCCGCGACGGCCAACCCGAACTTCAGGAACTGACGCAGGCGCAGGACTCATAAACTAAAGAGTGAAAGAGCAAATGAGTGAGAGAGCGATTATCGGATACGTACCCAAGTCGCTCTTTCACTCATTTGCTCTTTCACTCATTCATTTGTTCGCATGAAACTTACGCTCATTGGCGCGGGGCCCGGTGATCCCGAACTCATCACCATGAAGGCGGTTAAGGTGCTGCAAACGGCCGACGTGATCATGTACGACGCGCTGGTGGCCGAAGAGCTGCTCGACTATTGCCGCCCCGACGCACTTAAGGTCTACGTGGGCAAACGCCGGGGTGCCTACTCGTGTACGCAGGAGGAAATAAACCCGCTCATTGTGCACTATGCGCAGCATTACGGCCATGTGGTGCGGCTGAAAGGCGGCGACCCGTATGTGTTTGGGCGCGGTTATGAAGAGCTGCAATACGCCCAGCAACACGGTATCTCGGTCGAAGTTATTCCCGGTATTTCGAGCAGTTATGCTGTACCGGCAGCGGCGGGTGTACCCCTCACGAGCCGGGGCCTTTCGGAAAGCTTCTGGGTCGTGACAGGTACGTTGAAAGACGGCAGCTTTTCCAACGACCTGCGCCTCGCCGCCCAATCGTCGGCGACAGTCGTCATTCTGATGGGCATTCATCAACTGCCAAAAATTGCGGCGCTTTTTACTGAACTCGGTAAAGCCGATACGCCCATCGCCATCGTTCAGAACGGCACCACGGCCGGGCAACGGGTCGTGGCTGGGTACGTTCATGAGATTGTTGAACGGGTCGAAACGAGTGGTATCAGCAACCCCGCCGTCATTGTGGTAGGCGAAGTAGCCCGGCTGGCCAACCATCCCGAAAACGCGCAATTTTTCGTAAATTTGCAGGCGTAAGTGAGTTACTCATAAGCAACTGGTGTTACCAGCTCACTTATTGAGGTTCCTGAACGTACCTGCAAACTGAGTTGACCCATGAATACTGCACCGTCAGCAACTGTGGCCGATATGTATTTCGGTTTCCTGCGTCATCTCTCCGCTGACAGCAAACGGGCGCTTATTACCAGGCTGTCGCAATCGGTGAAGCAGACAGGTCTCGCACAGCCTGTACCGCTGAATTCGCTATTCGGCGCGTTAAAAAGCGATCAATCTGCCGACGACCTGATTGCCGACATCCGGGAAGCGCGTGTATCGAACCGAATCGTTGAGTCCTTTTGAAAAAGTACCTGCTCGATACCAACATCTGCATTTACTACCTCAAGGGCCTTTATCAACTGGACAAAAAGGTCGATGCCGTCGGGAGAGCCAATTGCCTGATCTCGGAAATTACTGTAGCAGAGTTGAAATTTGGCGTGGAGAACAGCAGACACCATGCGGCCAATCATCGAGGCCTTCATTCATCAGTTTGCCGTTCTGCCTATTTACGAAGCGTTGGATGTGTACGCGTCGAAGAAAGCCCGTTTACGCCGACAGGGACTCGTAATCGACGATTTTGACCTGCTAATTGGTGCCACTGCTATCGCCCATGGCCTGACGATGGTCACGAATAACGTGAAACATCTGGCTCGCCTCAATACGATCACCATTGAAGACTGGACCACGCAGTCGACAACAGACTAATTGCGCATGAAACCGTACCGCGTTCTTCTTTACTACTACTACACGCCCATTGCTGATGCCGCCGCGTTTCGCGATGAACACCACCGGCTTTGCCTGGATCTCAATCTCTTGGGGCGCATCATCATCGCACCCGAAGGCCTCAATGGCACGGTATCCGGGCTGACGGCCGATTGTGAGGCGTATATGAACGCGGTGAAGGCCGACCCCCACTTTGCCGCAATCGATTTTAAGGTCGATGAGGTCGAGGCCCACACGTTTCAGAAACTGCACGTTCGGCTAAAAGAGGAAATCGTCAACTCTGACCTGCCCGTTAACCCCCGCGAGCAAACGGGCATCCATCTCGAACCGGCCGAGTTTCGGGCGATGAAAAACGACCCCGACGTAGTACTCGTCGATATGCGGTCGAATTACGAGCATACCGTGGGGCGGTTCAAAGGGGCCGTTACGTTCGACATGGAAAACCTGCGTGAGCTGCCCGACCACGTCGGCGAAATTGCGCACCTGAAAGACAAGAAGATCATAACCTATTGCACGGGCGGGATCAAATGCGAAAAAGCCTCGGCCTACCTGCTGTCGCAAGGGTTCGAGAATGTTTATCAACTGCACGGGGGCATCATCAAATACGGGCTGGAAGAAGGCGGCGAAGATTTTGACGGCCAATGCTACGTGTTCGACAATCGACTGGCGGTAGACGTCAACGCCGTAAACCCCACCGTGATTTCGACCTGCTACCGTTGCGGCACGGCCACCTCGCGCATGATCAACTGCGCCAGCCCGGCCTGTAACAACCACGTGCCGCTCTGCGAAGCCTGTGGCGACGCCCACGCCGGTACGTGCACAGACAACTGCAAAGCCGACCCGCAGCTACGTACCTACGACGGCACCGGGTATTACAGCAAAAAACCCATTGGCTACTCACCGGAGCTGGGTTACCGCAGCATGAAACGCAGCGAACTGGCCAAGTAGAGCGGGGTCGCTAATCGTCGCAAGACGCGATGGCCCGTTTTTGAACAATCGATTGATGTTAATGCTACCCGGCTGAAAACCACCGTTTGGTTACTCAGCCGGGTAGTTTGTTTAAGTAATCGGGCTACTGGCTGGCTATTGCTACGTACCTTTGTGTATCCATGAAGCAACTCCCTTTAGTCTCAGTTGTGTTGGCCACCTACAACGGTGAGCGTTTTTTAAAGACCCAACTCGATAGTATCGTTCAGCAGACCTATCCGCAACTCGAAGTGATTGTGGTCGATGATCGATCTACCGACGCTACCCACGATATCCTTCGGCAATACGCCGCCAACTACCCATACATTAGCATTGTCGTAAACGAAACCAACCTCGGCTACATTCAGAACTTCGAGAAAGGTATGTTGCTCGCCAAAGGCGACCTGATTGCCCTGAGCGATCAGGACGACATCTGGCACCCCGACAAAATCAGTATTCTGGTAGACGCCATTGGCGATAGTGATGTGGTTTTTGGCGACTCCCGCCTCATCGACGACAACGGTCAGCCGCTGGGCATCAACTTCTCGGACATCCGCCAATTGCAGAGTTTCAACAGTTGTTTGTCGTTTCTGATCGGCAATACCGTTTCGGGGCATAACATGCTTATTACGAAAAGCCTTCTGCAACGAAGCCTTCCTTTCCCGCTGCATATTCCGCACGACCACTGGCTATGTTTCGTAGCGACGTTCAGGCAGCCGGTTAAGTTTGTGCCCCAACTGCTGGTCGATTACCGGCAACACGCGACCAACGTGTATGGTATCTTGCCGGTGGTCAACGGCGTTAAACGGGTAAAGGCCCAGAAAAGCGCCGAGCAGCGACTCCATGCCATTCGCGAACGCGCCCAGGCGCTGGCCGACAAATGCCCGCCCGAACTGACCCGCGAAAAGACGGTATTGACCCGCCTGAACCAGACCTACAAAAGCTTCTCGATCCCGAATAATTTCGTCCGGATGATGACGTTTTTCCGCTACCGCGACGAGCTATTGGCGACGAAGAAACGCTCGGCCCTGCGTAAATGGCTGTTCTGTTTCAAGATGTTCGTCAAGATTAAATAACGTACCCAGCCAAAAACCGAATCCTTTCCCGCGTAGTTGAGTACGTATACCATGGCCGATCTGCCTGTCAGGCTGGCCCACTCAACGCTATGAAACGATTCCTTTTTGCCGGGTTGTTTTCCCTGCTTGTCGGCGCGACACTAGCGCAGACCAAGCCCGCCCAGACCACGCCCCCTGCCGTTGTCTCGGCCATCGAAGGGGTTAGTGGTAAACGATTCGTCCCCGACACCGTCTACGCTGCTTTGTCCGACGACGACAAAACGTTGCTGGGCCAACAGGCCGCAGCTAACTGGAGCTTACCGCAGGAGTCGGGCGGCATGACGTTCCATAACCTGGTCGTGGGCACCCGCTCCTACCAGCTGCTCATCATGAAACCGCCTAAAGACGAATTCCCGACGGCTACGCTATTGCGCTATACCAACCCAAAAGCCAAACCGGAGCCGATTGCCCGCGGTACCCTGCGCCCCCGCCCAGCCGAAAAAGCGAACTAAGCTTCGATTATCATAACCGCCCTGCGGCAGACGCAGACACCCCCGCCAGCCTGATCCAGCGCCAAGACGTTGCCATCAGGTTGGCGGGGGTGTCTGCGTTTACCGGCTGATCGATTCAACTAATTATACGTCTGGCCAATGGCTTACTATTTCCGGGTATACCAGATGAACATCGACCGTTTACAAAATTTTACAACTAAAATATTAGTTAATTTATGTTAATCGGTGCAACGCTTTATGCACTTTGCAACTCCTTTGCATCAATGAAAATCAACTCATCTCTTTTCGTTTATGACCAATAGGCTACTCGTCAGTGCACTCATCTGGCTTTGCGTAGTAGGGACCACACTGGCCCAAACACCCGCTCGCTTTACGTTACAGGCAACCGTTACGGATACCCTGGGAACCAAACTCAACGGAGCGACGGTGATGCTCCAAACTGTAAAAGACTCTGTACTGACTAATTACGGCCGATCGGTCGAAACGGGCGTTTTCACGCTTAAAGGCATCCGGCGGGGCTCGTACCTGTTGAAAATCACCTACGTCGGAATGATGCCCCTCACCCAAACAATTTCGTTCGAAACGGAGCCCACTCTCGATCTGGGTACGATCAAGCTGAAACCCATTGCCAAAGAATTGTATGAAGTGGTGGTAAAAACCGCCCGCGCGCCCCTCACCATCCGGGGCGATACGGTCGAGTACGATACCCGCGCGTTTAAGGTACCCGTCGGCTCAACGGTGGAAGACCTGCTCCGCAAATTACCCGGCGTGATGGTCGACCGCGACGGCAACATTCGGGCGCAGGGGCAGGAAGTAAAGCGCGTGACGGTCGATGGCAAGCAGTTTTTCGGCGATGACCCTAAGGCCGCTACAAAAAACCTGCAAGCCGAAGCCATCTCGAAAGTGCAGGTCTTCAGCGACAAAACCGAGCAGGCCAAACTGACCGGCGTCGACGACGGCAAAAAAGAGAAGACCCTGAACCTTGAACTGAAAGAGGAATTCAAGAAAGGTGGGTTTGGCAAAATCACGGCGGCAGGTGGCCCGGCCACGAACCTGTCGGAACGCGGCGAGGTGCGGGGCAACTACAACAAGTTTGATAAGAAGCAGCAGTTTGCCGTTATCGGGCTGGCCAACAACACCAACCAAACGGGCCTATCGTGGGCCGATTACCAGGATTTCCGGGGCAGTAACTCGTTCAACGGCAACGACAACGCCGACTTTGGCTTTAGTGGCGGCGGCAACGTGATCTACTTTGGTGGCAGCGACGACGACGAGAGCACGTCGATCCCGATTTCGGGTGGTAGCCGGGGCCGGGGGTTGTCCAACAACGCGGCGGGTGGTGCTAACTACAACTACGACACCAAAAACACCAAAATCAGTAGCAACTACTATTTCAGCCGGACGCGGCTGTTTACCAATAGCCTGAGCCGGGTGTCGAACTTTCTGCCAAACGATACGCTGAACACCTTCACGACCAGCAATCAGGTGAACCGGGCTACCAGCCATCGGATCAGCTTCCGGCTCGAACAACAGCTCGACTCGATGAGTACGCTGATATTCATCAGCAACAACCGTTATAACATCGCGAACGCCAATCTGAACAACGTCCGCGATGCGTTCCGGTCGAAAACACCTACCGAACAGACCCAGAACACGACGCTCAACAACCGGGATGCCAATTCGCTGGCGTCAATCAACTCGCTGATCTACCGGTTGAAGTTCAAGAAGAAAGGCCGCAGCTTCGCCGCCAGTGTGGGCTATCAGATCAACGCCAACGACGGTACGCTGGATCTCACGGCCACGACCGATTTCCCGACATCGTCGAGCCTCATCGACCAGCGGCTCAACCAGCGGCAGCTCACCAACAGCAATGTGTCGCAATACAAATTCAGCCTCTTGTTTGTGGAGCCCCTGCAGAAGCGGTTGTTTCTGGAATCGTTTTACAACTTCAGCCTGCGCTATGACAACGTCGACCGCGACGTGCTGAACCGGGAAAATTCAATGAACCGCATCGACTCGCTAAGCCGGTATTTTACCAATACGTACCTGTACAATCGGCTTGGCACCAGCCTGCGCTGGAACAACAAAGGCCTGAATATCAGCGTCGGTGGGGCTGTGCAGCAATTCCGGCTTAACGGGCAATATGCCACCGACCAAACAGCGCCTACGCTCAACCGCATCGACCGGATCTTCACGACGTTTATACCCAACGCGTCGATCAACGTGGATCTGCAGAATAACAAATACCTCTACGGTGGTTACTCGGTGCGGGTGCAGCCGCCCTCGTCGCGCGATCTGCAACCGCTGGTCGACAACAGCAACCCGCTGTACGTAACGGTGGGCAATGCCGACCTGCTCCCCGCCCTGACGCACAGTGCTAACATCGGTTATAACTACTTCAACCCCGGTACGTTCACCAACTTTTATGGCGGGTTGAGCTATGGCTACAACATCAACCAGATTGTGTACGCCCAGACCATCAACACGCAGACGCTGATCACCCGCACAGTGCCCCGCAACATTTCGGGAGGGCAGAATTTCAGCTACTACAGCTACGTAAGCTTCCCCTTGAAGAAAACGAAAGCCACTCTCGATTTGGGCGGTAACCTCAACCTCGGCAAGCTGATCACCCCGATCAACGGGAATAATAACATTACGAATACGACGAACTACAACGCCAATGTGCGCCTCAACCTGACGCCGACGGAGTGGCTTACGTTTTATGGCAACGCCAATGTGAACGTGGGCAACGCCCGGTACTCGATTAACACATCGCAGAACGCGCAAACGATCAACACCAGCTACAATGCGGATCTTAATGTGAAAATCCCCGGCGAGATTTTTGTCAGCACCACCTACAATTACCAGTTGTACCAAAACAAGCGCTTTGGTTTCAATCAGGTAGTGCCGATCTGGAATGCGTCGATCTACCGGCTCTTTGGCAAGGCCAAGAAAACGGAGGTGCGGCTATCGGGCTACGACCTGCTCAACCGCAACATCAACGTATCTCAATATGCGGGCGCAAACGCCGTTTCTAACGAAAGCACCATTACCCTGGCCCGGTATTTCATGCTCGGCGTTTCGTACAATATGCGTGGTATCAAAGCCAGCGTTCGTAGAAGCAACGGGTTCGATTAACCCTGATACTGACATCTTGACTAACAGCCTCGTAGCTGATCCTGCGAGGCTGCCAACTGTCTTTTAATCCCCATACACATGACCCGTATTATCCTGATTACTACCCTCCTGCTTGTGGCCCTGACCACGCAGGCGCAGCAAACCGAGGGCGTCGTGAATTACACTCGAAAGACGTACTGGGCCAACGTGTCGAGTCGACTAACGTACCTGAGCCAGGAGCAGAAAGACCGCATCAAGAACACGTACAAGAATTTCAACGAGTACAAGGAGAAAATGAAGCTCACCTTCAGCCCGTCGGCCAGCCTGTACAGCTACGAGAGCGACGTGAGCGAAAGCGACGACGGCCGGTGGTCGTGGCGCAACAAAGCTTTGTATTTTTACCGTGATTTCGAGAAAGAGCGCATTGTCGACGTGGAAGAGCTGCTGGGCAAGACCTATTCGGTCGAAGACTCGCTGGTGATGCCGAAGTGGAAAATCGGCAACAAGGTGCGTGAGATTGCCGGCCACATGTGCCTGAATGCTACTACCTCCGACCCCGTCAAGAACCAGCAGATTACGGCCTGGTTTGCGCAGGATATTCCGGTGGCGGCTGGTCCCGAACGCTACTGTGGCCTACCCGGCCTGATTCTGGAACTGGATATCAACGACGGCGACGTGATCATCGAAGCCAACAGCATCGAGTTCAAACCCGTGGCCGACGTGCTGAAACCCGCCAAGCCCAAGAAACCCAAAAAGCTCGACGAAAAAGGGTATCAGACGCTGATCAGCACCTACATCGCCGATCAGGTGAAAGCCCAGCAAAACCCCTACTGGGAGCTGCGGTACTAGGCAGAAAATAGGTTCAATGACCAAAGTCCAAGGTTCAAGGTTAATTGCAGTAGCGCCAGCTTGCCAACTGTCAACCAACTTTGTCCCTTGGACTTTGGTCGTTGAACCTATTTTTGTAGCCCTATGGCCACCGACAAACTGATCATTTATCAAGTATTACCCCGCCTGTTTGGCAACACCAATACCACCAACCTGCCCTGGGGTACGCTAGCCGAAAACGGCTCAGGTACGTTTGCCGACATCAACGAGGCGGCATTAGCGGGCATGAAAGCGCTGGGCGCCACGCACGTCTGGTACACGGGCTTACCCGAACACGCCACCATGACCGACTACGCGGCCGACGGTATCCGCCCCGACGACCCGGCGGTGGTGAAGGGCCGCGCCGGCTCGCCTTATGCCATCAAGGATTACTACGATGTGGTGCCCGATTTTGCGCAGTCAGTGCCCAACCGGATGGCGGAGTTTGAGGCCCTTGTGCAACGTACCCACGTTTACGGGCTCAAGGTCATCACCGACATTGTACCCAACCACGTGGCCCGGCAATACGCCTCCGACGCCAAGCCTGACTCCGATACAACTGACCTTGGCGAGGGCGACGACATCCGGCTCCCGTTTTCACCCCGCAACAATTTCTACTACCTGCCGGGCACCACCTTCAAGGCACCCTTCGTGCCGGGCAGCATCGACGCCCAAACCCCGCTGACCAATTCGGCCCCGCCGATCTACGAGGCGCCCGCCCGCGTGACGGGGTCCGGGTCGATCAACGAAGCGCCGCACATCGACGACTGGTACGAAACCATCAAGCTCAACTACGGCCACAACGTTTTCGACGGCTCGCTGCACACCCACCTCGACGCCACCCCCGACCACCCCGACACCTGGTACAAACTGCGCGACATCATGCTGTTCTGGGCGAGCAAGGGCGTCGATGGGTTCCGGTGCGATATGGCTCACCTGATCCCGGTGGCGTTCTGGCAGTGGGTGACGGCCGAGGTGCGGGCAACGTACCCAGCCACGATTTTCATCGCCGAGATTTATGACCCCGGCCTGTACCGTTCATTTATTTTCGACGGCGGCTTCGATTATCTCTACGACAAAGTTGGGCTTTACGACAGCCTGCGCCGCCTCATCGAAGGCCACGGCAGTTGTTACGATATCACCAATGTCTGGCAACGCGAATCGGGCGATTTTGCCGAGCATATGCTGCGGTTCCTCGAAACGCACGACGAACAGCGCATTGCCTCGTCCTTCTTTGCAGGAGACCCCCTGCGCGCCATCTCCGCGATGGTCGTCACGGCCACGCTGCACACCGGCCCCTATCTGCTCTATTTTGGGCAGGAAGTGGGCGTAAGGGGCGAAGACGCCGAAGGATTCAGCGGGCACGACGGCCGCACCACCATCTTCGACTATTGGGGCATCACCGACTGGCAGGGCTACCTCAACCACCACCGCTACGACGGCGCGGGCCTCACCGAACCCCAGCGGCAATTGCGGGCCATATACGAAAAACTGGGCGCTGTAGTGACGGCGTCATCCGCCATTCAGACCGGCGCTTTTTACGATTTACAGTGGGCCAATCAGCAGACGCCGGGCTACAATCAGCACCGGGTTTACAGCTACCTCCGCTATACCGACAGCGAAAGACTGCTAATTGTGTGTAATTTTGATGTCACCCAGGCTTTCACGTCGACGGTATACGTACCTGACCACGCCTTTGAACAGATGGGTCTGTCGGCCACGGCTCGTTACCAGTTGACCGACCTGTTCCTGTCCGATGATCGGGCGGAAGGCATTGGGAACCAGGGTATCGCCGTGGTTATTCCTCCGATGAGCGCCCGGATTTTTCGACTCAATTCGCTCTAAACGTAACTCTAGCGCACGAAGCACGTCTAACGTACATGAAGATTCACTTGCTTTGGCTGGGACTGTTGGCCACCCCCGTAGTAGGCTTGGCACAGGCAGCCGATGACCTACGTCAGATCATGATCGTTCCGGGCCGAACCACCGCCGAAACGGCCATCCGAACGGGCGAAACGCTGATTGGTAAACCCTACGTACCCCACACCCTCGAAGGCAACTCCACCGAGCAGCTCGTCGTGAATGTGCAGCAGTTCGACTGCGCTACTTTTATCGAGACCACACTGGCGTTGGCCCTCTCCGAGCAGGAACTGCCCGAGCACTACAGCGCCACGCAGCTCGAAACGACGTTCAAAAAATACCTGACCAAACTCCGCTACCGGCACGGCCGCATTGATGGCTACGTAAGCCGCCTGCATTACCTGTCTGACTGGCTACGCGACAACGAGCGCAAGGGCATTGTACAGGAAGTAACGCGCGACATTGGCGGCATACAGGTTCAGAAGGACATCAACTACATGACCGAGTCGTTGCAACATTACCCGGCCCTGTCTGATCCCACCACCTACAAACAGATGGTCTCGATCCAGTCGGATCTTAGCCAGCAGCCTTTTTATCTGATTCCCCGGAAGTCGATCAAAGCGGCCGAGTCGAAAATCAAGGAAGGCGACATCCTGATGTTCACGGCGGCCCGGCCGGGCCTCGACATGCGGCACGTGGGTTATGCGACCTGGCGCAATGGCAAACTCTATCTGCTCCACGCTTCTTCAGACAACCACCGGGTCACGATCTCGCGGCAACCCATCGCCGACTACCTGGCCAGTAACCGGAACCTGTCGGGTTTGCGGGTCGCCCGCGTACGCGATACCAGCCCCCATATGTCGCAACGGTCGGGGGCAGCTGGCACGCTGAGTGCACAGCGTTAGTCTTCTGGCAGTTTCCGTACGCCGAGGTCCTTCTCGTTCAGGCTACTGAACGGGTATAACCGGCACCTGTATTTACCAATTGGTTCGTGCAGATAAATAAACGATAATTCAAGGCAGACTACTAACCTAAACTAAAATCCCCTTCTAGTAACTATCTCGCTACTTAGGCAGGAAAATTGCACCGTTTAAACAATATATTGGTGCTCCTTTTCCTACCTACACGAGATGATCAACACGACTAAAAACGTAGGTTTTCTGGATCGATTAGTCCGGGGCCTGATCGCCGTCGACTTGCTGGCGGTCTGTTTCATCACCACGCTTAGTAGCCTCGTTATTGCGTTCTTCTGCCTGCTGGCTGGCTACTTCATCTACACAGCCCTCACGGGTTTCTGTCCAATCTACACCGCCGTTGGCCGGAACACCCGCCAGCGCACCGAGCCTTAAGGGCCCGGAATCCACAAAACGCCCCGCTTTCAGCCGTGAAAGCGGGGCGTTTTTGGTCGGGAGACTGTATCTTTGGCTATGGCTTCTCCATTTTCCCGTCGCGGTTTTCTGACCCAATCGGCTTTGGCTACCCTGGGTACGTTGCTCGGCACCCGCATCGTTCACGCCGACAAACTACCGGCGCATTATCTCCCGCTCGTTTTCAGCAATGAACCCAATCCCCTGCTCGACAAGCATAAGTCGATGCTGGTGCTGAACGATAAGCCCTGGAACATCGAGAGCCCACCGCACCTGCTCGACGACGCCATCACGCCCGCCGCTAACATGTTTGTGCGCAACAATGGCCTGATGCCCGATAAGGTCGACACCGCCACCTGGACGCTGACGATCAACGGCGAGTCGGTGAAAGCACCAAAAACCTACAAGCTGGCCGATCTGCAAAAACGCTTCAAGACCTATACCTACCAGCTTGTGCTGGAATGCGCGGGCAATGGGCGGGCCGGTTATTTCCCTAAAACAGCTGGTAACCAGTGGAACGAGGGAGCCGTAAGCTGCGCCGAGTGGACGGGCGTTCGGCTCCGCGACATTCTCGACGACGTAGGCCTGAAAAGCGACGCCGTGTACATTGGTTATTACGGTAAAGACCTGCACCTGAGTCTCGACCCAACCAAATCACCGATCTCGCGAGGCGTGCCCATGCGGAAAGCGCTGGAAGACGAAACACTCGTGGCCTGGGCCATGAACGGGCAACCCATCCCGATGGCCCACGGCGCGCCGCTGCGGCTGGTGGTGGGGGGCTGGCCGGCCTCGGTGTCGGGCAAGTGGCTGCACACGATCTCGGTGCGCAACAAGGTACACGACGGCACCAAGATGACCGGCAAAAGCTACAAAGTGCCCATTGCGCCCGTTGAGCCCGGTGTCGACCCATCCGAAGACCAGTTCAAAATTATCGAGTCGATGCCTGTCAAGTCGCTCATCACATTTCCGCAGTCGGGCCTGCTCATGCCCAAACCAGGTACGTTGGCCCTGCGCGGACATGCCTGGGCGGGCGACCGGGCCGTACGGGAGGTACAGGTGTCGCACGATTTTGGTGCCACCTGGCAACTCGCAAAACTGGCCGCCCCCCGTAACCGCCTGGCGTGGCAACAGTGGTCGGCAAACGTACCGCTGCCGCAGTCGGGCTACTACGAAATCTGGGCGCGGGCGACCGACACGGCCGGGGTATCGCAGCCGATGGTGATGCCGCAATGGAACCCCGAAGGCTACTGCAACAACTCGTGCCACCGGATCGCCGTCAAGGTGAGCTAACTCTAAACACGTCACGATGAGCCACTTCACCCGACTTCACCTATTGGCGGCTGCGCTGTTGACCACCGGTACGTTGGTTCTGTGCAGCTTCGATGCGCCGTCGGTTCGCAGCAACGTACCCACAGCGCTGGCCGATACCACCAAAGCCGACCCCGAAACCGGCCTGGCCGTCGACAATAACCTGATGCTGGTGCGGGCGCATTGCACAGGTTGCCACTCGACGAAGCTGATCCTGCAAAACCGGTTCACCCGCGATGGCTGGAAACAGAAAATCCGGTGGATGCAACGTACCCAGAAACTCTGGGACCTGGGCGAAGCGGAACCCGCCGTGCTCGATTACCTCACTAAACATTACGGCCCCGAAGACAAACCGTTCGATGGCCGCCGATTGCCCCTGAAAGGCGTTAGCTGGCATCAGAGCCGCTAATTTTTCGATACAATGACCGATGGCAAACAAGGCTTTTTACCAGACGTTTTACCAGACCGAGCAACTCTTTCGCCGGGCCGACGATGCGTTGGCGTTTCCGCCGATGGGCGATGAGCCGGTGCTGGTGGCCGAGGTAGAGGCGCCTGCCCCGCCGCCATCCGTTGTGCCACCCGTTATTGGCGACCCGGTGCTTCCCGCTCAAATTCCCGCCGACCAACTGCCCGAACCACCCGCAACGCCGATAGCAGACGTCGTTGTGGTTGAACCGGTTGCCGTGATCGAGACCGTGACGGAAGTACCTGTTGCCGAACCAGCGCAACCCGAGCCCGCTACACCGCCTGCCCAACCCATGGTTTCGTCGCCGCCCGAACCGGTGGTTCGTCGGCCAGCCACACCGATGTTGAGCCAGAAGGTACTGATTCTGGTAGACGAAGACCTGCTGCCGAGCGATCTGCTCTTCCTGGAAAAAATCCTGAAAGCCGTTAACCTCGACATTGCCGGTGTTGATCTGCTGAACATTCACGGCACGAAAAACATCGACTTCGCGGAGATGCTGACGGGCAAGTACATCCATCATTTCTTCACGTTTGGCGTACCGTTTACCCGCCTGAACCTCGATATTCTGATGGATCGTTACCAACCCGTGCGCTTCGATGGCATTACGTTCCTGATGGCCGACCCCCTACCCGCCATTGAAGCCGACGTAGCGCTGAAAAAGAAACTCTGGGAAGCCCTGAAGAAGATTTTCCTGTGGCGATGAAAAGGGGGGTTGGGGTTTATAGTTTTCAGTTTCGAGTTAGTCTACGAGCGCCAAACTGAAAACTATAAACCCCAAACTCCAAACTATAAACTGAAGCTTCTCCCCTGAAACCTGCATCTGCCTCCCCGGCCCTGCGCCGCGTCCTGACCGTCCCCCAACTCTGGGGCATTGCCGTTGGGCTGGTTATTTCGGGTGAATATTTTGGCTGGAACTACGGCTGGGCGGTAGCCGGTACGTTGGGGTTTGCCGCTGCAACGGTGTTGGTAACCATCTTCTACATCACGTTCATTTTCAGTTATACCGAACTCACTGCCGCCATTCCCGACGCCGGCGGGCCGTTTGCCTACGCCTACCGCGCTTTCGGCCCATTGGGCGGATTTATGGCTGGTTTCGCCACACTGGTCGATTTTCTGCTGGCGCCGCCCGCCATTGCCGCTGCCCTGGGTGCCTACGCCCATTTCCTGAACCCCGACCTGTCGCCCCGCTGGGTAGGGGCCATTGCCTACGTGGTTTTTGTGAGCATAAACCTGCTTGGCGTGCGCGATTCGGCCAATTTCTCGCTCATCGTGACGATACTGGCCGTAGCCGAGTTGCTGGTCTTTATGACTCTGGTAGCGCCGGGGTTTCAGCTCAAAAATGTAGTGGCGCATACCGACTCCTTTGGCTGGTCAGGGGTATTTGCAGCGCTGCCGTTTGCCATCTGGTTTTATCTGGCCATCGAAGGCGTGGCGATGGTGGCCGAAGAAGTCAAAGACCCGAGGCGTAGCATTCCCCGCGCCTATCTGCTCAGCATCGGCACGCTCGTGGTCCTGGCCATTGGCACCATGCTGCTGTGCGCCGGGGCGGGCGACTGGCGGCAGCTGGCCACGATCGACTACCCCCTGCCTGAAACCCTCGCGATGGTGCTGGGCAAAGGTAGCGTCTGGACCAGCCTCTTCGCCAGCATTGGCTTGTTTGGGCTGGTGGCCTCGTTTCACTGCAACACGCTGGGCTATTCGCGGCAGCTCTATGTACTGGCCCGTAACGGGTATCTGCCTGCCTTTTTGGGGCAGGTCAACGAGCGGTTTCGAACGCCGCATTGGGCCTCCATCGTGGGCGGTTTGATCGGATTAGTGGCACTTTTTTCGGGTACAACGGACCAAATCATCATTTTTTCTGTTCTAGGAGCGTTAGTCATGTATATCGTCAGTCTGCTGAGTCTGTTTGCGTTACGGCGCAACGAACCGCAGTTAGAGCGTCCGTTCCGAACGCCGTTCTACCCGGTAGTCCCGGCAGTATCACTGGTTTTAGCCCTAATTTGCTTACTTGCTATCGTCTACTTTAATCTGTCGCTGAGTTTACTGTTTGTGGGAATGGGAGTCGTATCGCTGGGCTTGTTCTGGCGCTTTGGCCGTCAGCGGATCGACGTACATCTCACCACACTCGGCGAAGCAGAACGCCACTAGTCATCAGGCCTTGTCCATCGCGGTTTTCGTCATCAAGTCGATGTACGGATGCCCCTGCTGTGCAAGGCTCGACGACTGACGACCATGACAGTAAGCAACCATGAGCAACACACCCATAAACACGGCCCTCCCCGACTGGATTGCCAATGAAAGCCTGCTTCGCGATGAAGCGGTGCTCTTTGGCCTGTCGGACGCACGGCCCGACGAAAAACTGGCGGCGATCCGGCTGGCTTTTGCGGCCCAAACGGCGTCGCTGGAAAAGCAACTCGAACAGGGCCACGAAACCGTGGGCGACCTGAATGGCTCGCTCGAAAAGGCCACGCACGAACTGGCCCAATTAACCCAACAGGCCGATACCCTCCCCCGCCCGCCCGTTGGCTGGACATTGCTGGGCCTCGGCCTGTCTGTTGGCGGTAGCGTCGGGCTGGCGATCCTGCTGCAACGGCAACTCCCCGACCTGACGTTGCTGACAAGTATCCTGGCTGGCGTGCTGGCGGTAAGTGGCTGCGCAGGTACGTTGCTACTGGCGGTAGCGCACCACCGGGCGCAGTTGGCGCAGCACCAACACCGCACCACCACGCAGGCCGCAACGATCAAAACGCTTCGGCAACAGCTTGGGGGCTGGCAAGCCGAAAAAAGTCGGCAGGTCGCGTCACTGTATGCCGCCGAAGCCCGACTGACGCAACTCAATGCCACCCGCGACCGGCTCCTGCGCCTCTTCGAGAGTGAGTACAACCTCGCCCGCAGCGTCCGGGACCGCGTCAACGAGAATCTGCTCTATTCGGAGTAGAAAAGGAATAATGTACGATGAACAATGTACAATGCACAATGGATGATGTACGCGCGCCATTTCATTGTACATCGTGCATTGTACATTATTCATTAAAAGACATAAAAGACACCCCTCATGCAACCAACCGACTTTAGACATGGCTATGACAGTGGGCGCGACGGCAACAACCGCGACCACTTCGAGAGCTACGTGTCGAGCCAGGAAAACGAAACCTTTCTGGCCACACAGGTAGCGCGTTATGAACAGGATCTGGCCCGGCTCGATGCACAGCTCGACCGCACAACCGCCCAACGCGATGCGCTAAACGAGCAACGGCAAACGCAGCTGGTGGCTATGAGTCCGCTGACGGCGCGCATCGACCGGCTGCGCAATCAGGTAAGCGCCATCGTTGACGAGCGTACCGCGTTGCTAGCCCGACGCGCGGCGGCGGTGCCCGAATATTCATTGCTCGGGGGGCTGTTTTTCATTGCGGCCGGGTTATCGTTTCTGTTTGGTGACCTCATCATCTCCCACGAGATTGTGGCCTACGCCCTCAATATCCGCGACAACGTAGAAGCCTGGGCGTTTGCCGTGGGTCTGGCGATGGTAACGGTGCTGCTCAAGCCGGCCTATGACCGGCTCATCGAGCGGCCGTACCAGGAAAACCCGGCGCAGAACAAAACCCGTTACGAGCGTTTCAAGGTAACCCTGGCGGTTTTCGCACTGCTGACTCTGGCGGTGTTAGGCTGGTTTCGGTACGAAGCCTACCGGACCGATCAATTAAAAGCGGCAATCAACCGTAGCATCCGGCAGTTGCAGCAGAACGCGACGCCACTAGATGGTAGCTCGACCGCCGTTGACCCCGCCGTACTCACCAAAATCGAGCAGCAACTGGCGCAGTCGGGCGAGTTGAACGTGGCGCTGGTGAGCAGCCCGTGGGCCATGTTGTCGTTTGTGCTGAGTGGCCTGCTCTTTGCGCTGGCGGGCGCAGTATGTCTGGGCATTGGTTTGCCGGTGCTGTCGGCCTACTGGTTCCGCTGGCTACAGGTCGACTGGAAGCTGGCTCGTCTGCGTCGTCGTGAGCGCCCGTTGCTTGCCGAATTGGCCCCGCTGGAACAGACCCTCAACGAGCACGCCATGCAGAAGCAGGTCCTCGACGAACAGATCGAACGGCTACCGAGCGAAGCCGACCTCCGCGCCCAACGGCAGCAACTGCTGGGTACGTTGACGGAACTGGGCAACGAGCATCGCCTCGCCATCACCGACCGACGGATTGCGCAGTATAACGATGGGTATGCCAAAGGCGAGACAGACGGGAACGTACCTGACGCGCCCGCGCCACAACGGTACTATTCAGCATCGCGAATGCCCGCTCCGGCTCGTAATGACCTGCGCCCGCACGAGGCCATCCGGCAACTCCTGCGCGAAGGACTCGACCGAACCGATACCTGATTGGGTTGGTTGGTGCTTATTTTTGACCCATGTGGGAACGCTACAGCACCGCTTTTAAAAATTACCTCCGCCTCGAACGCTCGCTGTCGGAGCACTCTATCGACGCGTACCTGCACGACGTAACGTACCTGCACCAGTATCTGCAACTGACTCAGCCCGACGTGCAGCCACAGACCGTACAGGAGCGGCACATCATGGGCTTTCTGCAATACGTGGGTGAGTTGGGCCTGTCGGCGCAGAGTCAGGCGCGGATGCTGTCGGGTCTGAAAGCGTTTTTCAAATACCTGCTGCTCGACAACCTGATTCAGCACGACCCGGCGCAGCGCGTTGGCGGACCAAAGCTGGGCCGAAAACTACCCGACACGCTCAGCTTCCCGGAAATCGACCAGATGCTGGGAGCCATTGACCTTTCGGCACCGGCCGGGCCGCGCGATCGGGCTATTCTGGAAGTGCTGTACAGCTCGGGCCTGCGGGTGTCTGAACTGCTCGATCTGCGCCTGACCGACTGCTATTTCGATTCGGGGTTTGTGCGGGTGATCGGGAAAGGCAACAAGGCCCGATTTGTGCCCATCGGGGGCGACGCCATCAAATACACCCGGCAGTATGTGGAACACAGCCGCAGCCAAGTCGACATTCAGAAAGGCGACGAGGACACGCTCTTTCTGAACCGGCGCGGCACCAAGCTGTCGCGCGTTACGGTGTTCACCACCATCAAAGCACTGGCGGCGGCGGTCGGTATTCACAAGACCATTAGCCCACACACCTTCCGGCATTCATTTGCCACGCACCTCATTGAAGGCGGGGCTGACCTCCGTGCCGTGCAACAGATGCTGGGTCACGAGTCGATTACGACGACCGAAATTTACACCCACCTCGACCGCGATTACCTCCAGCAGACGCTGACGGATTTCCACCCACGATCGCGAAAAAGGACCGAACGCGGATGAGACGGCTTTAGCGGATACAGTAGATCCATATTATCCGCGCGTGTCCACACCATCCGTTGCATCCGCGTGACCATCTTTACAGCATGATTCAGCAACAGACGCCGCTTACCTGCCAACGTACCCAGTATACGTACCCAGCTGATGCGCATTACCTCAACTGCGCGACGCGGGCACCGCTCAGCCAGACCGTGGCGCAGGCGGGCCTCGACGCCATCAACCGGCAGTTGAACCCCATGGGCCTGACGCCCGACGACTTTTTTACTGGTGCCGTGGCTGTGCGCGAGTTATTTAGTCAACTCATCAACCAGCCCGATCCGTCGCGCATTGCCGTCATTCCGGCTATTTCGTATGGCATGGCGGTGGTGGCCCGCAACCTGCCCAACAAACCCGGTTTGCAGGCCGGTCAGCGCATTGTGCTGGTCGGCAGTGAGTTTCCGTCGGATGTGTATGCCTGGGATCGGGTGAGCGCCGAACTGGACCTGACCATACACACCGTGGCGATGCCCGCCGAGCTTCCCGCCGCCGAGGCCTGGAATGAAGCCCTGCTCGCCGCCATTACGCCCGACACAGCGCTGGTAGTTTGCCCTATGATTCACTGGATGTATGGCACCCGGTTCGATCTGGAAGCTGTGGGGGTACGTTGCCGCGAGGTGGGCGCCTGGCTGGCCGTCGATGGCACACAGAGTGTGGGCGCCCTGCCATTCGACTGGCAGCGGATTCAGCCCGACGCGCTGGTTTGCGCGGGTTACAAATGGCTGATGGGCCCCTATTCGATGGGGTTGGCCTGCTACGGCCCAGCGTTCGACGACGGCATTCCACTGGAAGAGGCGTGGATGAACCGGCTCGATAGCAATCAGTTTCACCGGCTGATGGACTACCAACCGAAATACCGCCCCGGCGCGTATCGGTACAATGTAGGCGAACACACGCACTTTACGCAAATGCCGATGCTCGAGGCGGCTCTGCGCCAACTACTCAACTACCAACCCGAGCGTATTCAAGCCTATTGCCGCGACCTGATGGCCGATGCCTTACCCGAGTTGGAACGCCTGGGCTATCAGTTGGAGCCCGAATCGGGCCGGGGGCATCACCTGCTGGGTGTATGGGTGCCACCCCACCTCGATGCGATGGTCGTTACGAAAACCCTCATGGCCCGCAACGTGTCGGTGTCGGCCCGGGGCCGCGCCATTCGCGTATCACCCCACGTCTACAACACACCCGACGATGTACAGGCGCTGGTCGAGGCGTTACGCTAGCGTGTTTAATTGATCGAAGCAACGTACCTGGGCTACCGCAGGGTATCGAGCCCGCTGGTGTCGAGTTGCATGGTTTTGCTGTCAACCTGCTGGCCGGGCAGAGCCCGGACCGCCTGTTTTTTGCGATTCCAGGGGGCGGTGGTGCGGCTCGCCATATCGATAGTCAGCAAGATAACGAGCAGCGTGAAGGCCAGAAAAATGATGATGAAGATACGGCGGTTCCGGTTCATGGCTTAAGGAGTTCCTTAGGCGTAACGTAGAACGACAGGAACCCGGTTCGGCCCGATACTTCGTTCCAGTGCAGGCTGTCGAAGGTGATCGCCGCTACACTTCCTTTACTCATGGACCCGACGTTCTGGTGCGTCAGGTATTCGGTGAAGTACGACACATCGGGGTTATGCCCGACGATCATCGCCGCTTCACAATCGTTGGGTAACGCGTTGACCACGGCCATGTAGGCTTTGGGGCCACCGTCATACAGTTTATCATCCAGTTGGATCGTCTCGGTATCGATGCCGAGTTGTTCGGCCACCACTTTGGCCGTGTCGCGGGCGCGGGGCGCCGTGCTGCTCACTAGCTCGGTAATCGTTACCCCTTTTTCCCGCAGATACTTGCCAATGCGCGCTGCCGCCATAATACCCTCCGGTACCAGTTCGCGGTCATGGTCGCCCAAAAAAGCAGCCCGATCTTCAGCCTTCGCGTGGCGAACAATGTAGAGGATACGTTTCATAGAAAAACAGTTTTCCGTCTTCAGTTTGCAGTCCTCCGTTACGCTGTTGGGCACCTCGTCTAACTAAACCGACAAGACCTGATTCTGTTGAATCGACAACGTAACAGAGGACTGTAAACTGAAGACTGTAAACTTAGCTTAAAGCTCTCTAACCCAGATATTCCGGAAGCCAACGGGGTTGCCGTGGTCCTGCAATACGATGGGGCCTTTGCCGTGAGCCTGTACTTTGGGAACACCGATATACTCGGTTGTGCCTTTTACGGCCACGTGGTTCTGTACCAGAATGCCATTGAGCAGCACCGTTACGTAGGCCGGTTCGAGCATCAGACCAGCTTTGTTAAAGCGCGGTGCCATGAAGATGATGTCGTACGACTGCCATTCGCCGGGTTTACGGCTGGGGTTTACGAGCGGAATCGCCTGCTTATAGATTGAACCGACCATCCCGTTTACGTACGTGGGGTTCTGGTAGTTGTCGAGCACCTGCACCTCGTAGCGACCTTGCAGAAAAACGCCGCTGTTGCCGCGTCCCTGCCCATTGCCTTCTACTTTAGACGGTGTCTGGAATTCGATGTGCAACTGCATGTCGCCAAACTCCTGCTTCGAGCGGGCCGACGAGCTTTTCGACGAATACAGCACGCCGTTCTGAACGGGCCATTGCAGCGGATCGGTGCTGGTGGTGGGAGCATAGCCCTTGTTGGCATACCAGTTATCGGCGTTCTTACCATCAAACAGCACAACGGCATCAGACGGTGCTGTGGTGCCTGCCGTGTTGGCCGAATACACACCGGGCGTTACGACGGGGGGCACGGGTTCCCAGATTTCGGAAGACTCAGGCGTTTGTTTGTTGGGCTGCACCTGAGCAAATGAAAAGCCAGCCGTAGCCAGCACTACCGCAAGGGTCGAGGTTACTTGTTTCATGTGTAAGCAAAAAATAAGAGAATCGGTCAAAGATAAGGCCAGAATCTATTGCCGCATGGGGATAGTCAGGCAAATAGATTACTTGTTATAAGTGGTCCCCAAGCGGGCATTTACTGTACTTTTGTTCTGGTTTTTTGCAATTACCAAGCTCATTTATGCAGAAGTTTCTTTTACAGGTTCTTTTTACAGCCAGCGGTTGGCTCGGAACCCAAGTCGTGTTTGGCCAGTCGGGCAAATCCCTGCCTCTGACCGATATGAGTGCTTTCCGGCAACCGGTTCCCGCCAACTGGAGCCTTGCGTCTGATCTGAACGCAGACCTTTCCAAACCCAACACGTTGACCGTGAAGCCCGGAACGGGCATTCTGGTCTGCCAGCCATCGGGTAAATATGGCACGCAGTTCAACCTGCTCACCGCAGCCGATCACGGCGATGCCGACATCGAGCTCGACTTTCTGATGGCTAAAGGAGCCAACTCGGGCATCTACCTGCAAGGCCGTTACGAACTACAACTGCTCGACAGCTGGGGCGTAACCACGCCGAAAGCATCGGATGTTGGCTCGATCTATGAACGCTGGGACGAACGCCGCCCCGAAGGTCAGAAAGGCTACGAAGGGCATCCGGCCCGCCAGAACGCCGGGAAAGCGCCGGGTCTGTGGCAGCACCTTCGCATCTCGTTTCAGGCCCCGCGTTTCGATGCGAGCGGTAAGAAAACCGAAAATGCCCGCTTCCTGCGGGTTGAACTCAACGGCATCCTGATCCACGACAACGTGGAGGTGAGCGGCCCCACGCGCGGCCCGCTGGCCGACGATGAGAAAGCCCGTGGTCCGCTGCTGTTTCAGGGCGATCATGGCGCGGTGGCGTTTCGTAATATCACCATCACTCCTTACGACAACGCCCGCCCTCGCCTGAGCGACCTGAGCTACAGCGTCTATAAAGGAAACTTCCGCAATGAGCCGTCGTTTGGTGGGCTGGCTCCCGAGTCGAAAGGCACTGCCCCGATTCTGTCGGCTGCCGTTAGCCGGATTCCGAACGATTTCGTCATTCGGTATACCGGTACATTGCACGTCGACCAGGCGGGTGAGTATACCTTCAATACGTCGACTGGCGGCGGATCAGGTCGGCTAACCATCAATAATCAGCCCGTTGGTAACTGGCGCGAAAACAACAGCGGCGGCAAAGTGACGCTGCCCAAAGGCGACTTGCCGTTTGAGTTGCTCTACAGCAAATTTGCCGACTGGGCCGGCCCCAATCTGGAACTTGCCGTAACCGGGCCAGGCATCCGTCGCTTCCTGCTAACGCCTGCGGGCACATCGCAGGACGAATCGGACCCGATTCTGGTATCGGCCGAAACGAATACGCTCCTCCGCAGCTTCATGGACTTGCCGAAGACGAAAAACGCCCAGGGACGTACCTACCGCGTCACGCACGGCATCTCGGTGGGCAGCCCCGAACAGGTACACTATACATACGACGCCGATAATGGTGCGATCGTGCAGGTTTGGCGCGGCATGTTTCTCGACGCGACGCCGATGTGGGAAAACCGGGGCGATGGGTCATCGCGGCCGATGGGCGCCGTTAACTACCTCGGAGCCAAACCCCAACTGACGGTAGCTCGTCTGGCTTCGGCTCAGGCTCCCTGGCCCGCCGACACGGCCAGCAGCGGATTCCGTCCCAAAGGCTACGCGCTTGACAACAGCGATCGTCCCACGTTCAGGTACGTTGTCGGCGGTGCGGCCGTCAATGACCAGATTCGGGTACTGCCCGACGGTCATGGTCTGCAACGCGAACTGACGGTGGCCGGAGGCAACGGACTTTACGCCCGCCTCGCCGATGCCGAAACCATCGAGGCGATGCCCAACAACACGTACCTGATCGACGGCAAATCGTATTTCATTCAGCTCAACGACAAAACGGCGAAGCCCGTTGTTCGCAGCAGCAACGGTCGGCAGGAACTGATTGTCCCGATCGCCGATAAACTCACGTATTCGATTCTTTTCTAAATGACCGTTGCCGGTTGATGGTCGCTGGTTCGTGTCGCAGACAACGCCGCCGATGGCTACCATCAAACGCCCAACCGCAGCTTTTATATGAAACTCATCCAGTATTCCCTCCTGATGGCAGCCCTGCTGGCAGCCCCGATGGCCAAGGCGCAGGAATCGCCCAAAGAGGAGGATTTTTTCAAGATTACGCGGGTCTCGGCACCCGAGGGTACGTTGCTCGAAGTGGGCGGCCTGACCATGTTGCCCAACGGCGATCTGGGCGTGGCTACCCGCCGGGGCGATATTTTCATTGTGCAGAACCCCACCAGCCGGCGGCCCTTTTTCCGCAAGTTTGCGTCAGGGCTCCACGAGGTGCTTGGTCTGACCTATAAAGACGGATCGTTCTACTGCGCGCAACGTGGTGAACTCACCAAGATGACCGATACCAACCAGGACGGTAAAGCCGATCTGTTCGAAACGGTCTACGCCTGGCCGCTGTCGGGGCATTACCACGAATACAGCTTTGGGCCGAAAATCGCACCGGACGGCACTTTCTTCGTGACAGGCAACGTAGCCTTCGGCGATGAAGAGTGGTGGCGGGGTGAGAGCCGGGTCCCTTGGCGCGGCTGGACGATGAAGATCAGCGAAAATGGCCAGATGCAACCCTGGGCGACGGGGATGCGCTCTCCGGCTGGCCTGGGTATGATCGACGGTGAACTCTTCTACGCCGACAACCAGGGCGACTGGCAGGGGTCGGGTGGCGTCGTGCACGTCAAGAAAGGGGCCTTCACGGGCCACCCCGCCGGTCTGCGCTGGACGGGCATGCCCAACTCACCGCTCAAACTGACGGCCGAGCAGTTCTATGCCAAAATCGACATTCGGCAGAAACGCGACGCCAACGGCCGGATGATCAAGCCCGAAAACGTGGTCAACGAAACACCTGACATGCTCTTTAAGGTAAAAGAGACGTTCCCGGATATCCAGACGCCCGCCGTTTGGCTGCCTCATGGCATTCTGGGTATTTCCAACTCCGAAATCGTCCCGATTCCGCAGGGTGTCTTTGGTCCGTTCAGCGGGCAATTGCTGGTCGGTGACCAAGGGATGAGCAAGATCTCGCGCGTGATGCTCGAAAAAGTAAACGGCGAATATCAGGGTGCGGCCATCGAGTTCCGGTCGGGATTCCGGTCGGGCGTGATGCGCCTGGCCTTTGCGCCTGATGGTTCGCTGTTTGTGGGTGAAACCAACCGGGGATGGGGCTCGGCGGGCGACGCCAACGAAGGGCTGCAACGCCTCGTCTATAACGGCAACACGCCTTTTGAGATGCGCACGGTGCGCGCCATGCCCGATGGCTTCGAGGTGGAGTTCACTCAACCTGTTACCAAGGCGTCGGCCGAAGACCTGGCGTCGTATTCGGTGGAGAGCTTCATATACAAGTATCACCCGGTTTATGGCAGCCCCACCATCAACAAGGAGAAGCACGCCATCAAAGGCGTGAAGGTTTCAGACGATGGCCTGCGGGCACGGATTGTGGTCGACAACCTGCGGAAGAGCTATATTCATCAGCTTACGCTCGACGGGGTACGTTCGCAGGATGGCACCTATTCGCTGGTTCACCCCATTGCCTACTACACGCTCAACAACATCCCTGACGGCACCAAGCTGGCGACAACGGAGGTGAGCACGAAAAACTCAGCGGCCGTGAAAGCCCCTGAGCCAACCGCAGCGAAACCGGCTCCCGGCAAAGCGACGGCCACCAAACCGGCGGCGAAAGGCAAACCGGCCCTTCAACTGGGTCAGGCGGTTAGCATGGCCAAAGCCCCTACGTATGATGAAGTGAAAGGACTACTGTCGCACCACACCTGTCTGGCCTGCCACAATGCCGAAAAGCGGCAGGTAGGTCCGGCTTACAAAGACGTGGCCAAGCGCGGGTACACCAACGACCAACTGGTTGAGTTGATATACAACCCCAAACCCGCTAACTGGCCCGACTATTCGACGGAGATGCCTCCCATGCCGCAGGTTCCTAAAGCCGACGCGCTGAAGATTGCCGCCTGGATCAACTCGCTGTCGCCGGCCAACAAAGGCGGCGCTGCCAAAGCCGCCGCGAACCCAGACGAGCCGAAGACGAAGTAAGGAGTGTCGTCCAAGGTTCAATGTCCAAGATCCAAAGTGGCTGATGCGTTCTGTACTGGCAGTAGTTACTTTGAACCTTGGGCATTGAACCTTGGCTGTTTTTTTTAGCAATTATCCATTAAACCATTAGTCGATAGAGTAATCAAACAGCCCGGATAGCCAGCCGGGCTGTTTTTTGCTAATTACGTCGTAAACTTGCTCCATATTCTATAAGACTACCGATGCTTAAACTCATCATTACCGCATGCTTATCGGCTTGTATAACAGCCGTTTATGCTCAAATAGACGTACCTGCGGCCAGCCCTGCAGCGACCATTAGCCAGCAGGTCGGTCTGGGCACTGTTACCGTCTCGTATAGCCGTCCTTCGCTGAAGGGCCGCACCATGTTTGGCGACCGCGTGCCATATGGCAAAGTGTGGCGGACGGGTGCCAACAAAATCACGACGCTGAAACTGTCGGAGCCTATGACCATTAATGGTAAGGCGTTGGAAACAGGTACGTATGGCCTGTATTCGATTCCCGATCAGGATTCGTTTACGTTTATCATCAACAAAGACGCCAACGCCTGGGGAGCTTACGATTATAAAGAAGCCAACGACGTGGTGCGGCTGGTTGTGAAACCGGAGCGCCTGAATAATCGGCAAAAGACCGAAACTCTCACGTTTGAGTTTGTCGGTATCACCCCCACTTCGGCCACGCTGCAAATGCGCTGGGAAAACATGGCGGCTCAACTGACCATCACCGACGATGCCGACTCGCACGTGATGGCGCAGATCAAACAAAAAACGGCCGATCCCAAAGCCTCGACGGATACGTACTTCGCGGCGGCCAACTACTACCTCGATACCAACCGCGACCTGAATCAGGCACTGAGCTGGGCTAACAAAGTGGTCGAGAAAACCCAGGAATACTGGACGTACCACCTGCGGGCCAAAATCGAAGCGAAACTCGGCAACTGCAAAGCTGCCCGCGCTGATGCCCAGATGTCGCTCGACATGGCGAAAAAAGCCAACGACGACGCCTACATCAAAAACAACGAAACTATTCTGGATGGCTGCAAGCTGTAAACGCTCCTTGCTGACCTAAACGAAAAACGCCCCACCTGCTTAGGTGGGGCGTTTTTCGTTTATATAACTACCCTGCCTCAGAACCCGAGTCGCAGTTGACCACCGGTAGCGAAGCTGAGTGTCCCTCCAGCTTCCAGTTGCAGCCGCGCGGTCTGTCTGGCCGGTCCTGCACCGATGGCAACGGCATGCCCCACCACCGCCCGAACACCACTGACCGGCACCTGCCCACACGACCAAAGCCCGGCCGTTTGCCAATCACCAGCCTGATTAGTCCGGCAGGCCACATCGCCCGTGTAGGTGAGCCGGAGCAACGTACCTGTACCCCAGCTCAAATAATATAAATAGCCATCGGTGCCGAGCGTCAGGCCGACACCATACCCGTTCAAGCCCGTTGCGAAAGCGGCCCGCGTCGCTGTTGCTCCCGAGAGGTCGAGTGTGTTAATCCAGTTGTTACAGAAATCCTGATAGAAGTAGCGCCCCACGTAAGCAGCCGGGTAAACGGCTAAGGCCGGACTGTAGAAAGCCCCGCCCGTAATGGCGCAGCCAACCCCATCGCCACCGCCATGTGCATAGGCGTAAACCGGATTGGTATACGCCGGATTATTGGCCATGCCTTCTGCATTGGGCCAGCCAAAATTCAACCCGCCCATCGTGGCATCATTGATTTCTTCCCAGGCCTCCTGCCCTACGTCGTTGACAAACAAACGACCCGTGCGCGGTTGCACTGTCAGCGTGTATGGATTACGAACCCCATAGGCCCACACCCGCCGCCGAGCCGCCGACCCCGCAGGAAACGGGT
Source organism: Fibrella musci (assembly GCF_041321105.1). Classification (NCBI taxonomy): domain Bacteria; kingdom Pseudomonadati; phylum Bacteroidota; class Cytophagia; order Cytophagales; family Spirosomataceae; genus Fibrella; species Fibrella musci. The sequence continues at coordinate 843,067 of NZ_JBGGWD010000001.1, forward strand.
TGTCAGCGGGCGCACTACCATCGGGATTGATGCGCAAAACTTTGCCCAGGTACGTATCCAGGTTCTGCGCGTTGCCCCCGAAGGCATTGTCGCCAACGCCCACATACAGCTTTCGGTCGGGTCCGAAGACCATCGAGCCCCCGTTGTGATTGGTAGCCCCACTGAGTGGGTCAAGGTCAAGCACCACCACTTCACTGCCGACCAGCACCGCATCACCAGCCGCTGTCAGTCGGCTAATCCGGTTATGGGGCGGCGTGGGGCCGTTGGCCGGTACCGTATAGTACACATACACGTGCGAATTCGTCGGAAAGTCGGGATCAAGCGCCAAACCGATCAGACCACGTTCACCGCTGGCATCGACGGTAAGTTGCGCAAACGGAGGGGATAGCAGACTGCCGTTCTTGACCACCCGAATCAGGCCGTTTTGCTCGGTGATAAAGAGCCGCCCGTCGGGTGCCGACACGACCACCGTTGGCGTATTCAGGCCACTCGCTACCGTGGCGAGGCCGAAAGTAGGCGGCAAGGTTTGTGATACTCCCAATCGGCTCCAGACAAGCCAGCCAATGAGCAGCCAGCGCGAACGGGATAAAGGCGTAAGCCCTTGTAAAGTCGTCATGGTACTAGTCAGGTTCAGCGTATTGCCGAATATACCGCCTGATAAACATTGATACCGAACGAGTTAGCCAACGGGAAGTTGCCGCCTGCCCTATACAAGCAGAAAGCCCCGCAACACGATGCTGCGGGGCTTTCTGCTTGGTCTTCGAAATTGATTACTGCACCTCAACGCGACGCTCATGGCCGGTTTCAAACTCGGCAGTCGCTTTGGCGGGGCGCATCTTGATAATCCGCATGGCCGACAACACTTTGATCATCGGATACGTGGGGTCAAACTCAAACCATTTGGCACCGAAGTTGGCAGCATTGGGGCGTTTGTGGTGGTTGTTCTGAAACAGTTCACCCATCATCACCACGTCGAGCACCAGCGAGTTTTTCGACTTGTCGTGGTTATCAAAGTTGGCGTACCCATACTTGTGGCCGCTCCAGTTAATGATCGCGCCGTGAACGGGTCCCATCACGAAGTGTACCGGCAGCAGGAAGAAAAACGCCCAGTGCATATCCAGGTAAATGAACGCAAACACATAGAACAGGCTATAGGCAATGCCCCAACCAGCCCGTGACACCCACGAATCACCGATTTTCTCCATCAGGTTCCACTCGGGGTAATTGCGATCAAACTGCCGTTCGATGGCTTGCTTGCGGTGCAACACCGCGTTGTAAATGTTTTTTGTCTGCCACATCATCGTGAAAATATTCTTGGTGTGATGCGGCGAGTGCGGGTCTTTCGGTGTATCGCTGAAGGCGTGGTGCATCCGGTGCAATACGGCGTAGGCACGGGGGCTTAGGTACGATGAACCCTGCGACACGTAGGTGAGGGCGTAGAAAAACCGCTCCCAGAATTTGCTCATCGAGAACATCTTATGCGCCGAATAACGGTGCAAAAAGAAGGTCTGGCAAAACAGAGACAGATACCAGTGTGCGGCAAAAGCAGCTACAACAATCACGGTGTTGGTAGTTTAAAAATGAAAAAGAACTCGACTTGACAAAAATACGATTTTTCCGAGCCTATATACTGTATATACGAAATTTAAGCCGATTAGATTGGAGATTAACCATTAAGCGGAAAATAGTTAGCATCTACTGCAACCCCTGCTACACGGCTAATCCACCACCGTTGTGGCATATTGCAACAGGTTGGCCCCCATCCGCAAGGCAGCCTGCCGGGCCGACTCGGGGTCGTTGTACACCGCCTGATCTTCCCAGCCGTTGCCTAGGTCACACTCATAACTGTAAAAGCACACTAATCGTCCCTGATAAATCAGGCCGAACCCCTGCGGCGCTTTCCCGTCGTGCTCATGCACCTTGGGCAATCCGTTCGGAAACTTAAATTTCTGATTATAAATGGGGTGCGTAAAGGGCAACTCAATAAACGACAGTTCCGGGAAAACGCGCTTCATTTCCCGTCGGAGAAACTTATCGAGGCCGTAGTTGTCATCGACGTGAAGAAACCCTCCCGACATCAGGTAGCGCCGCATATTCTGCACGTCGCCTTCTGAAAACAGCACGTTGCCGTGCCCCGTCATGTGCACAAACGGATACGAGAACAGGTCGGGACTACCCACATCCACGATGTCTTCTTCGGGAAAAATGTTCATCCGCAGTTGCTGATTGGCAAACTTGATCAGGTTGGGCAGCGATGTTTTGTTGGCGTACCAGTCGCCCCCGCCGTTGTATTTCAGCTTGGCGATTCGGTAAGCATAGGGCTGTGCCTGCACCGTGATGAACGAGGAACAGCAAACGATAAGAACGAAGAGCAGAAAGCGGTTCATAAAAAATACCCCCCGCCCTAAAGGGGGCCTGCTGGCGCATGAGTGGGCTTCGCCTGATTGTTGAAACTGCTGGCGAAGCCCACTCATGCGCCAGCAGGCCCCCTTTAGGGCGGGGGGTATTTTACGCGTTAATCAAATTAACTACCTGACAGGCCGTCAGGGCAGCGGTTTCGGTGCGGAGCCGGTTGGGGCCGAGCGTGGCCATCCGAAACCCCGCCGCCATAGCCTGCTGCACTTCTTGTGCCGAAAAATCGCCTTCGGGGCCAATCAGCACCGCACACGACGTACCCGGCAATGCCTGCCGAACCAGATGGGGCACCACTTCGTCGTCGGGCAGATGCGCAATAAACCGTTGAGCCTCCGTAACAGCGGGCAGCAGTTGGGTAAACGAAACGGCCTCGTCGAGTTGGGGCAACCACGATTGCAGCGACTGTTTCATGGCAGCAACGGCAATTTTCTCGATCCGTTCCAGTTTCAGCACCCGCCGTTCGGAGTGTTGCCCGACAAAGAAACTGATTCGTTCGATGCCCAGCTCAACCGCCTTCTCAACAAACCACTCAATCCGGTCCATGTTTTTAGTAGGTGCCACACAAATGCGCACCGCAAACTGCCGGGCCGGTGTTGTTTCGATCCGCTCGACCCGAAAGCCGCATTGCTTCGTGTCGGCTTTGGTAATAACGCACAAAAACCGATTTCCGCGCCCGTCGGTAACGGCAATGGGGTCGCCCACGCCAAGGCGCAACGTTTTTATGGCATGGCGGGCATCTTCGTCGGGCAACGTACCCAGCGTATCGGTGGGTTGAAGAGCGGGGTGATAAAACAGGTGCATAGGCGCTAAACTACCCCCTAAAGGTACTACCTGCCCAGCAATGCCCGGATGTCCGCAATCAGATGATCGATTTCCTGGGGTTGGGTGCCGTTGTAAATGCCCCGGATCCGGCGGGTTTCGTCCACCAGAATCAGGTGTTCGGTATGCAGAAATTCGGTTGAATCGCGGGTGAATCCGATGCGTTCTTCGGCAAAATACGACTGCCGGGCCAGCGTATACAGTGGCCCGCGGTCGCCCGTCAGCAGGTGCCACGTATCGGACTTAATACCCTTCTGATCAGCGTATTGCTTTAGCCGCGCCACCGAGTCGATCCAGGGCGTTACGCTGTAAGACAGCAACAGCACGCGCGGCTCGTGCCGGAATGTATCCTGCACGGCACGCATAAGGCTAGTCATTTTGGGGCAAATACTGGGACAGGCCGTAAAGAAAAAATTAGCCACGTGTACCTTACCCGCAATCGTCTGTTGCGTCACGAGCGCATTGGTCTGGTCGCGAAAGGCAAAATCGCCAATCTGGTGCGTGACGGTGCGTTCAACAGCGGCCGGCTCAGTGAGCCAGAGCGGCGTAAAATCAGGCGTGTTGTAATAGGGTACGCCGGTCGTTTCCGGGTCAGACTGGCAACCCAGCAACGTACCCAGCACGGCCAGCGCGAATAGCCAGCTAGCGGCGTCAGGGCGCCACCCGAATCGAATCCCAGACATTTTCGCAGTTTTTTACGCCCGTAAAGCCATAGAGTCGGCCTTCGCGGGCTTCGTAATTGGCCTTCAGCGTGCCGTTGTCAAACCAGAGTTGCTGCGGGCCTTCCTCGTGCCCTTCGTGGTAAGTGCCGCGCCGGGCCAGCCGCCCATTGGGAAACCACTCGTTCAGCTTGCCTTCGTAAACATCATGCTGGCATTGGGCCGTAAACTCCGGCTTACCATTGGCATACCAGCCGCGTTGCTCGCCTTCCTGCCAGCCGTGGCGGTAGTGGCGCCACTCGCGCAGTTGCCCGTTGGCATACCGTTTTCGATGCACACCCTCGGCTTTGCCCTGCCAGTAAGCCCCCACAAAAGCCGTGTCGCCCGTGGGGTATAGGGAGTATTGCCAGCCGCTGAACCGATTATTGTTGAGCCAGAGTTGCCCATCGCGCCACTGCCAGCCCGCCGCCGCGCTGTTCACAAACACATGCGGGATCGACGGCTCCGCTCCACAGCCGGGCAGCCCGAGAGCCAGCAGCGCAATGAGCCAGGCAACCAGCCCGCTATCGCGTAACGGTGCCTGCCTTGCCATAAAATCCGCTGCCGCTGATGTAGGGGTCCTCGGCCGTAATGTGGTAGTGGTAAATGCCGCTGGGGTAATCGGCGGTTTTGCCAATGTGCCCGTGATACTTGTCCAGATCGGCGTTGGTAATGGTTTTGCCGTTTTCGACGGGGCCATACACCGGGAAGCCATCGAGCAGGAAGCCCATCAGCGCGTCTTTGCCTTTGTTCTTGGTCAGGTACGTTGGTTCGAGGTGGTAATGGTACTGCCCCTGCTGCTGCGGATGCCCGCCATACTGATCGAAGCCGTTGATCTCGTTGGTCAGCGGTGCGTTCTGCGCCGCATACTGATTAAAGAACGCAACGCCGTTGAGCGCCACGCCCGTCGAACCCAATGGCGTTGCGGCATGCGTTGGGTCTTCGGCTGGGTTCATTGGAATCTTGTAGGTCAGGCTCGTTTCGGCGATCACGTTAGGGTTTTGGGCGTAGCGCGCGTTGGTGCCGTTGTAGGCTTCATAAAGACTGCTTTCCCAGGCGGTGCCTTTGTAATACGGACTTTTGTGATCGGGGCGACCGCTGGTTTTGATCACGATGTTGCTGCCTTCCACGTAAATCGAGGTGGCACCATACAGTTTCTTGTAGACATCCGGCACCCCCGTTCCCACCGTTACCGATGTCGATGTAGTGGGCATCGTACTCGTTGGGGAAACGGCATCGCTTGCTTTCTGGCAGGCAGCGGCTAGCAGCAGGCCCGTTAATGTGCCCCCGGCCGCCATAATCAATCCCTTACGTTTCATAGTGCTTGATGGTTCGTTACGAATCCTTTGTGCTTCATACTGGCTTAGACGACGCACCGCTCCTATTCCTACGGCGCGGGTCAATTTTTTCTGCGCCTTATCGCATGGGCGGTGGGCCATTATGACTGCCCGGAGGCCCCGGCTTAGCCCCCGGCGCGTTACGGAACAGGTGCGTGAGATCGTCGAGCAGCCGGGTAAACGCCGGTAGCTGCTCGGGGCGGCACAAGGCCCGAATCTGGGCGAAGTGGGCAAAATTCAGTTCGGCAACGGCCTTCTGATTGGCGGCAATCTGGCGGCTCAACGACTGGGCGGCAGCGGTATCGGGCTGTGCACGGCTCAGCAATTTGTAATAGCGTTGGTGCAGTTCGTTCGACAGTTCAGCCAGCCGCGCCGACGCCTGCCGGTGCCGATCGACCAGCGTGCGGTACTGCGCCTGTTGCGCCTCATCGAACTGAAGGCGATCGATAATCAGCGCGGCGGGGCCATCGGGAGGCGGGCCTCCGGGGAGGCCGGGCGGGTGTAACCCACGCGGGCGCAAGGCCAGATACCCCAACGTACCCAGGTTGAGCAGCAGCAGGCCCACAACGGCCCAGGTTAACAAACGGGTCTGGTTCATTCGCCGTAGAGTTGGTTGGTGGGATACAACTGCCATGCCGAAGCCAGCGCCCTAAGGCTCGCCGCCTCGCCCGCTACGTTGGCCGACGACCCAACCAGCCGCCAGTTCAGCAAGGCCAGGATCGCAAAAGAGGCGGCGGCCAGCCAAACTAGTCGTTTCGGGGCATAGGTCACCGGGGGAGCCGCTATGCGGTTCCTGATTTTAGCGTACAAAAACGGACTGGGTTCGGCCGGTTGCAGGCCGTCGAGGCTGCGCAGTACGTCGTTGATCCATTGTTGCGGCTTCGGTTCCATAAACAGATAGACGATAAACGGGGCGGATTCCTACGGCTCCCGGAAGGATTTATAAAAAGAAGCGAGTTGTTTTTTCAGATTGTCGGTGGCCCGTGTCAGCAACGACTCAACCGCCCCCACGCTCACCTGCATGACCTCGGCCGTTTCAATGTTCGACAGCCCCTCAACCCGCGCCAGAATGTAAGCGGTTTTCTGCTTGTCGGCCAGTTTGTCGATCGCCCGAAACAGCGCAGCGGCATTCTCCCGCTGATCGAGCAACACGCCGGGATGCACCGGGTCGGGCGGTTCATACCGCACCTCGTTCGTATCGGTATCGAAGAGGCTGGTCAGAAACGCAAACCGCTTCTGACGCCGTCGGTGCTTAACCCGATCGAGCGCTTTGCTGACCGTCAGTCGGTAGAGCCAGGTGATGGGACTGGCCTCGCTACGGAACGTACCTGCCGCCCGAAACACCTCCACAAAGACGTCCTGCGTGATCTCTTCGGCATCTTCGCGGTTGGGTACGTACCCCAGCGCCGTGTTGAATACCCGCCTGCTGGTTTGCTCATAAAACTGCCGAAACGCCGCTTCGTTGCCCTCCCCGATCGCGGTTAGCAGCCGTAAAAGTTCGGTTGTGTTTGGGGTGGCGGGCATCGTAACGTGCAAAGTAGTCTGCTCTGGTCGTATTTTGCCAACCAATTCCGTGCAACACACTCATCTCGATGCATTTATTCCATATTCGTCTCACCGCTGTTCTGCTGGGTACGTCGTTACTCGCCGGTTCAGCCGCTTCGGCCCAATTCCGATCGCGGGCGCTTCGGTGGTCGGCCGATGGCAACGCCGTGGTTACCATCGCCAACGGGGCCATCACCCGTACCGACGTGCGCAGCGGGCAGGAAACGCCCATTATCACCACCGCCCAGCTTACACCCGCCGGGGCCAAAACACCCATTTCGGTGGCCGATTTCGCCTTTAGCCGCGACTCGACGCAGGTACTGATTTTCACCAATACGGCCCGCGTCTGGCGCTACAACACCCGCGGCGATTATTACCTGCTCAACCGCCAATCCAATCAGCTCCGGCAGGTGGGGCCCAAACAGCCGGCCCAGTCGCTGCTCTACGCCAAACTGTCGCCCGATGGCAAACGGGTGGCTTATGTCAGCAAAAACAACCTGTATGCAGAGGAAGTCGCCACGGGGAAAGTGACCCAGCTCACCACCGACGGCACCCGGAAGCGCATCAACGGTACGTTCGACTGGGCTTATGAAGAAGAATTTGGGTGCCGCGACGGCTTCCGCTGGAGCCCCGACAGCAAACAGATTCTGTACTGGCAGGTCGACGCGAGCGGCATCCGCGACTTTCTGATGATCAACAACACCGATTCGATTTACTCGTTCACCATTCCCGTGGAGTACCCCAAAGTGGGCGAAGCTCCCTCGCCTACCCGACTGGGTGTGGTCAACGCCACGGGTGGTTCTACGCGGTGGCTTCCCCTTCCCGGCGATCCGGCGCAGCACTACCTGGTGCGGGCCGAGTGGTTCCCCAGCAGTGCGGGCGACCCCGCCGGACGCGTGATTGTGCAACAGTTGAACCGGAAACAAAACCAGAGCACGCTGTTTGTCTGCCAAACCGCCAAAAACACGGCAACGCCCATTTTCACGGAAACGGATAACGCATGGATCGACATTAAAGCCCGCTGGGATCGCGACGACCCGACCGGCTGGGAATGGACCCAAAACGGCAATGCCTTCCTGTGGGTGTCGGAGAAAGACGGCTGGCGGCACATTTACCAGATCAGCAGCGACGGAAAACAGCAAACGCTGCTCACGCCCGGCAACTACGACATGAGCGAGCTGGAGCGAATCGACGAACGCGGCGGCTACGTCTACTTCACGGCCTCGCCCGACAACGCTACGCAACGCTATCTTTACCGCGTGGCGTTGAACAGTAAGGGGCAGGAAACCGGCCCCCGCCCGGCCGAGCGGCTTTCTCCCACGACACTGGCAGGCACACACGGCTACGACATCTCGCCGAACGGCACCCTCGCCATGCACACCTTCACCAACCGCTCGACCCCGTCGGCGCGGGCGTGGGTGAGCCTGCCCGATCATGCCATTGTGCGGGGCAACGCGCCCAAAGCCAACACCGCCAAAGGCAAGAACGTCCGGTTCTTCACCGTAACGACGGCTGAGAACGTAACCCTCGATGGCTGGATGGCGCTGCCCACTGATTTCGACAGCACCAAACGGTACCCGATCGTTTTCTACGTGTATGGCGAACCGGCCGGTACCACAACCAACGACGTGTTCTCGGCGGGGCAAAACGATCTGTTTGCGGGTGATATGGCCAAGGAAGGCTACATTTACGCGGCACTCGACAACCGGGGTACCCCCACGCTGAAAGGGGCCGCCTGGCGCAAGAGCATCTACCGGCAGATTGGTCGCATCAACATCCGCGATCAGGCACAGGGGGCGCAGGCGCTGTTCAAACAACACAGCTTTATCGACACCAGCCGGGTAGCGGTCTGGGGTTGGAGCGGCGGCGGGTCGACCACGCTGAACCTGTTGTTTCAGTACCCGGCTATCTACAAAACGGGCATCGCCGTGGCGGCCGTAGCCAACCAGTTGACCTACGACAACATCTACCAAGAGCGGTATATGGGTCTGCCGCAGGAAAACCGCGACGACTTCGTGTCGGGGTCGCCCATTACGCACGCCAAAAACCTGCGTGGCAACCTGCTCTACATTCACGGAACGGGCGACGATAACGTACATTACGCCAATGCCGAGATGCTTATCAATGAGCTGATCAAGTACAACAAGTCGTTTCAGATGATGGCGTATCCCAACCGGTCGCACGGCATTTCGGAAGGCGCTGGTACGCGGCAGCACCTGAGCAGCCTGTACACCAGCTTCCTGAAAACCCACTGCCCACCGGGCGGGCGGTAATCAACCCGGCCAGACGGATTGCCCCGCCGTCATCTGACCTTCAGCTACGGGTCGGATGACGGCGGGGCTTTTTTAGGGCTGACTTAGCCAGCGACAAAGGCGGTTGTGCGGCCATCGTCAACCACTTTTCATCTTTTTTTTTGGGGTCCGCAAATCCAACTGCTTATACCTATGCGTAAGTCTGATGTTAGTCGACCAACGTTAATTCTTTTCACAAAAAACAGGCAGGTAATTCTGCCGAAAAACATCATGACTTCACTAAAAGTATGGCTGGGTGCCCTGGCCTTTTTGACCCTAGGTCACGTAGCCAACGCACAGGAAAAAACAGTAACGGTTGGTGGTGCTCCCATGTACCCGTCGAAAAACATCGTTGAAAACGCTGTCAATTCGAAAGATCACACTACGCTGGTAGCCGCCGTAAAAGCCGCCGGTCTGGTAGAGACACTCTCAGGCCCCGGCCCTTTCACGGTGTTTGCCCCAACCAACAAAGCCTTCGATAAACTACCCAAAGGCACAGTTGAGACCCTATTAAAGCCCGAAAACAAAGCCATGCTGACGGGTGTGCTGACCTATCACGTGGTTGCGGGTAAAATGAGCGCAATGGACCTGATGAACAAAATCAAGGCCGATGGCGGCAAAGCCACGCTGAAAACCGTAGCCGGTGGCACCCTGACTGCCATGCAGAAAGGCAAGAAAATCGAACTGATGGATGAGAAAGGCGGCACCTCGACGGTGACCATCGCCGACGTAAATCAGTCCAATGGTGTAATCCATGTAGTCGACAGCGTACTTCTGCCGAAGTAATTACTGTACGGACACTACCAAGTGACCATCAAAAGAAAGCCCGGACCGCGATCCGGGCTTTCTTTTGATGGTCACTCATCTCAATTCATAACGTACCCAGTTAGTCAGGTACGTTCGGTCAGAGTAGCGGAATCGTAAGCAGTACCTCTGTATACTGACCAATTTCAGTATTGATTCGGATATCGCCGCCAAGCCCCTTCGTAATGATATCGTAGCTTAGACTCAGGCCGAGCCCAACTCCCTGGCCGGTAGGCTTCGTGGTAAAAAACGGCTGAAACACTTTGTTCAGAACCTCGTGCGGAATCCCCGTGCCATTATCCTTTACCCGAAACAGCACGGCATCAGGAGTTCGCTCTGAGCTTACCCAAAGCGTCGGCTGATAGTCGGGGCCAAGCTGCCGTTGTCGGTCGCGCAGGGCGTAGAAAGCGTTCGTATACAGATTGAGCATCACCCTGGCCACATCCTGCGCCACCACGCGCACTGGGGCAAGGTTCGGCTCAAAATGGGTGTGAAGCACAAACGTGACTGAGGGGTCTTTCGCTCTTAAGTCCCGGTACGCCATCCGCAGATATTCGTCGGCTACGCTGTTCAAGTCGGTGAGTTGCCGTTCGCCGCTGCCGGTCCGGGCGTGCTCCAGCATCCCCCGAACGATACCAGACGCACGGTTACCGTTCTGGCTAATTCGTTGAAGATTTTCCGCCAGATCATGGCTGATGGTGACGGCGTCGGTAAGTCGGCCAGCTAATAACTCGGTCCGAAGTTCATCGATGAGTTCGATCGACACTTCGGAAAAGTTATTAACGAAGTTGAGCGGGTTCTGAATCTCGTGCGCGATACCCGCCGTCAGTTCGCCCAGCGACGCCATTTTTTCCCGCTGGATCAACTGCGCCTGTGCCGTTTTCAACTCATGAAGCGACTGCTGAAGCTGGGTCGATTTGTGTTCGATGTCGCGGGTACGTTGGGCCACTTCCTGCTCCAGGGTTTCATTCTGCGAGAGTAACAGTTGCTCATTTTCGAGCGTCTTCGCCAGCAACTGCTCCTGCGCCTCGGCTTTGGCCTTCTCCACATCGGCACGTTCCCATTCAAATCGTTTGGACAGCAGGAACGACAGAATAAAGCTTTCAATCAGCGTGGCCAGCGTTACGTGGCTCAATTCAGCAAAATAGGCGGGTTTCCCCGTCTGAATGTAGGTGGCCTCGGTGAGTACCAGCAAAAAATAAATAAAGTAAGCCAGGGCAAAATAGTACCCCAATCGGTTTCCCTGCTGCCCGGCTTTTACGCCGACGAAGCCCATCAGAAAAAAGGACAGCAGGGCATTGACCGTGTTGATGGCCAGAATCACCGGCATGGGTAGCAGGTACTTCAGCACGGCGTAGGTAGCAAAGTAGACGACAACTCCCCAGACGAACCGGCTGACTTTGGGTATGTAGCGCTTTGCCTCTAGAAAGAGCAGGCAATAGATTGTCTGTACCGTGACGCCGATGGTCGGGATGGTAATGTACCAGAACGTTAGGTCCAGGTTATCGATGAAATACACGACAAACCCGTCCAGAACAGCCATCGCGTAGGAAAGGTAAATCAGCACCACAACGGCATACAGCAGGTACATCCGGTTGCGGAGCGAAAAGAAAAAGAACAAGTTGCTCAGCAGCACGAAAAACATGAAGCCTACGTAAAAGCCGTAAATCAGGCGTTGCTTGTACGTTTTGACTTCGTGCGCCGACGCCTCCCAGATACTGATGGGCACGGGCTGCGAGTGGGCCAGAAACCGAACAAAATAGGTTCGTTTGCCGGGTGGAATCGGAAAAACCTGGTAATGGTGTTTCCGCACTTTTGCATCGACCGGAACACGGAAGCCCGCCGTTTGCCGGACGGTTTTACCGGCGTCATTCTGGTAATAGAGTTCCGTGATCGGCAGAAAGGCCTGCGCCACTTCCAGCAGCAGGTTATCCGTAGTAGGGTTATCAAGCGAGAAGCGCAGCCAGTGAATCCGGTCGGAGAACCCCACATTGATAATCACCTGTCGGGACGGTTTGAATCGGCCCTGAAACGCAGGTGACGACACCTGCCCGATAGTCAGATTCCCCGTCGTATCAGTCAGGATCGACACCCGGTCACCGATCGTCAGAAAATCGGATTGCCCGGTCCAGACAATCGGCTGAGCCAGCGACCAGATCGGCAATAAGACAAGCAGAAGAATAAGGAAACGTCGATTCATGCAGTCACGGGCTTATTCGGCTTAAATGGGGCTTCCTGAAAAAAGCGGGATGGAATACCCTGTAGCGTGGCAAAGGCAATCCACCAAAGCCAGCAATAGACACCAAATGGCAGGTACCCCGAATACCCGACCAGAGGCATCTCGAAGAGCTGATAGGCATTTACGTAGGGCAGGTTGTATTGCCAGTAAGCGGGGGCCATGGTGAAGAGAATCTCGCGATTGGCTCCGTGCGTGGCGCTGAAATAATTCTGTCCTTCGATAAAAAAACCCTCGACCAGGTAACTAAGGGCGATCAGCAGCGTGGGCGTCCAGTTGCCCTGCCCGATGGGGCGCAGGGGCGTCCAGACACCGACTTTATCCAGTACAGTGGCCAAAAGAATAGCTGGAGTAAGCCAAAGCGTAAAAAACAGATCTTCGGGGTATAATCCGGCCAGCACCAGCAATACAAGAGATAGCCACAGCGCGGTGGTCTTTATCCACTCGGGCAGCACGATTTTTGGCCCCTCAGAGAACCGCTCGCGGAGGGCTGGTATGGTTTTAAACAAACTGTACCATTCGAAAGCCAGCGGCAGCAACCCCGACGAGATAACGGCGGCATAAAGCAAAAACTCTTCGCGGTCGATGATATCACCTTTAGGATAGAACCAATTGTCTTCGACGAAGAAATTGAGGTACTCGAAAAGCATCCAGCCCATTACCGACGACACGCCGATACCGATTACTTCCTGCGGCACCCGACTAATAAGCGACCTGCCCTGCTGCCTCACGTAGACCCAGCCGTCGATCATGAGCGAAAAACCCCAGAAAAGAGGCATATCAGACCAGTGTAGCAACCAGGCGGGGCCTGTCGCTTTCGTCCAGAGCAGCACCGCCACCCCGCCCCACGACACCAGCCCGATCCAGAACCAGATCGGAAAACCGACTCGTTGGGTCGGGTGGGGATCAGGCTGCGGGACTGCCCGGAACCCAAACAGCCGGGGAAAAAGATACAGCACGATCACGACCACCGACAGCACCGCAAACACCAGAAAAACGGGCCAGCTGAATGCCTCCTGCTGAGGTGATGACAGCATAGGGTATGCAAAGAAGCCGTCTGGAAACAACTCTTTGTAGTGCATATAGGCACCCAGCCAGGGTAGAACAAGAATAGCCAGAATGGCCAGCAACAGGTACGTGGTCTTTCGAAGAGGGGTCATAAAGAGGCAATAGGATAGAAGGTATTAGTTGGCCAGCATGTGGTCCGGCCGGTGACGAGCCACTAATTCGCTCGATTCGATATTGTGCACATTGCGCATCATCAGAAGCAACGAACACTGGATGATGCCGAAGAGGATCATCATATAATACGGATACTCGTGTTCGGCAGACGGAAACAGCTTTGGCCAGATACTACTGATTACTTCCAGCGGATGAAACAGGAAATCGGATGAATACAGGTTTTCCTTGGTGCTGATAGCCTCGGCCTTGATCGTGCGCCCGATGTAAAAGCCGACACAACTGAGCGCAATCGCCACGCCGATCAGCGTTTTGGCAACTCTGGGGCTGTAACGTACCCGAAACAGGGTATACATGATTTTGAGCGACACGAACCCGTAGAACACCGACAGCATAGCGAATGAAAAGACGATGAGCGCGTTGAACACGACGCGGTCAACGATTTCATCCGGTATGCTGCTGGTATCGGTGGGTATGCTGGTGCGCAGTGTAACATGGATCAGGTCGCTGATCATGTATGGGCTATTGGGATAGAACAGTACCCAGAGCGACGCACCGATCCAGAAAACGACGGTACCGATGCGCTGATTGACTATCAGCATGACGTACGCGATCAGCAACGGCTCAAAGCCGGAAAACAGATTATGGAACAGAAAATTAAACTCGCTGGACCCACCCAGAATCCAGTTGCGCAAGAGCAGAATCAGAACGTTGCCAACTGTCAGAAGAAGAATGATCCGAGCGGAGTTAAGCGCGGGCCGCAGGTTTAATGTAGATGCCATAGTATGTAAGTATTTTTTGAAGTATATACGATTACAGCACCGCCTAAAGTAGCCATAAATAATAGTCAATCAATATCTTATACAACTTGTACACGTATTACACACTAAAAAAATACTTAACTAAAAGATAGTAACTAATCGGATACAAAAAAAGCCCCGACCTAAGGGCCGGGGCTTATGAAACAGAAACGATAGTCAGTTAGACCGATGCCGGGCGCAGCACCGGGAAGCGGCGTTGCAGCAAGGCGTAGCCACCGAAGAGCAGCCCGCTAAAGGCTAGATCGCCAAACACACCATTCAGGAAAAACGACTGATTGTTGTAAAAAGCCAGACCGGCGGTGTAGCAGGCGAGCAGCCCACCCGGTGTTTGCGGGTAGAAGGTGCTACCATACCAAACGGCGAAGTTGGTGATCAGGAAAAAGAGAATCGATGCCGACAGGGAGCTTGCGACTACCCGCCCGAAGGTTGGCTTTTGCAGGGCCACTACGCCGATGCCCCAGGCCAGTGCCAGAGAGCCGTAGACAGCGCCCATCGTGCTATGAAAGCCAATCAGGGCGTCGCTCAGCAGCATGGCCAGCATCGGCACCACCAGCCCGATCCATTTGCGCTCAAACATAGCGCCGCCGAAAAGAGCCATCGCCATAACCGGCGTGAAATTAGGCGGGTGAGGAAGGGTGCGCGACAGGGCAACGAGCAGAACCAGTGAAGCGGCGGTAGTCAGGCGAATATGGATTGGTTTCATTGACGAACGTGACGTATAGTGTTAAGCGTTTGGGGCGCGAAATAGCGGTTTTGTTTAACGGTTGATATACCCTATCTGATAAGTGGAGCCAGTCACGGTAAGCTTACATACAGCCCCATAGTCCAGATTGAGCCGGTAAGCATTACGCAAAGATAGGTCGAGGAACAGACAGAGCAAAGTTCGGATTACACCGCCGTGACTCACAACGTATATGGTCCCGTTCGATTGGTTTTCGACCATTGGCGCTATTTTCTCCTGCCAAAAAGCCTGTACCCGGTCGGCTAGGGCCTGAAACGTTTCGCCATTGGGTGGGGCTATCTGCACAAAATCGCTCATCCACCCATCGAGGGCGTCGCGTGGTATATCCGCCCAGGGCAGCATTTCCCAGTCGCCAAAGTGATATTCCCGCAGGCGGTCGTCGAAGTTTACTTCCACAAGGTTAGTTGCTTCACCAGCCGGCACTAGATCCTCGGCAAGCTGCCGACATCGGCTCAACGGACTCGCCCAGATAACGTCGGGCGGGGTAGTCAGATTCGTCTGAATCCGGGCCAGTTGCTCGGCATAATTATCGGCCAGCGCCACGTCTGATCCGCCGTAGCAGATCGACCGGCCAACGGCCACTTCGGTATGGCGAATGAGGTAGATGGTCATTACAGTGAACAGTTTACAGTATGCAGTACACAGTTTACAGTGAACAAATTTCTTTGCCTTGGAGCAGCTTGCCGAAGCCCCAGCCAACTGAAGACTGTTCACTGCATACTGTTCACTGTTTTACAGGCTTACCCACACCAGCGAGACATACGACAGGTACGTGATCACTTCGGTAAGTTGTTGGGTGGCCCCGAGGCAATCGCCCGTGTAGCCACCGAGCCATTTTTGAAAAAAGTGCATGAGCCGCCAGCGTACCAGCCACAGCGGCACCAGAAACAGGGCATAAATCCAGAGCCCCGACAGCACGCACAGCACCGCCGTCGGCAGTAGTCCAAATACGGTAGCTACCACCAGCGGCCAACCCTTGATGCCCCCTTTGGCAATAGGTTTAGCTTTCGATTGTTCGTCGTCGCGGGCGTAGGGCATGGCAGCGATCACTGTAGTGGCGATCCAGCGGCTGAGGCTATGCGCCGAGATGTATTTCAAGGCCACCGGCCAGCCAAACGGCTCACCGGGCAGCAACTTCATCAGGGCAAAAAACTTTACGGCCAGCAACAGCCCCAGGCCAATTACGCCATACGTTCCCAGCCGGCTGTCTTTCATGATCGTCAGGATTTGCGCCTTCGACCAGCCCCCGCCGAATCCGTCGCACATGTCGGCAAATCCATCTTCGTGAAACGCACCCGTGGCCCAGACCGTTGCAATCAGGCTCAGCAGCACCGCCAGTTCGGGCGGAAACAGCACACTGCCAACCCAATAAGCCCCAACCCCGATTCCACCGATGATCCAGCCGATGAGCGGAAAAAACACCGTCGATCGGTTGAGTTTATCCTCCGAATGATCAATGCCTTTGGGCACAGGCAGCCGCGTGTAAAACATCAACGCAGTAAAGAATAGTGTTTTCATCGTCGACAACTATGGACTGTGAATTGTGAACTATGAATTATGAGCTATGAATTGGCTGACGCATAGACACACAGGCATCAGCCAATTCATAGCTCATAATTCATAATTCATAGTTCATAATTCATTTTCGTGTTTCTCACTGACTCCGGCCTGTTCAAACGAGGCCATCTCGTTGAGCATTGCTACGGCCGCTTGAAGCAATGGATAAGCCAGCGCACAGCCCGTGCCTTCGCCCAGGCGCAGATCCAGGTGAAGCAGCGGCCGCGCCTTGAGGGCTTCCAGCATCAGCCGGTGGCCCTGCTCGGCCGATTGGTGCGTAAACACGCAGTAGTCCGGCACGGCAGGGTCCAGCGCGCGGGCCACCAGCAGTGCCACCGTGGCAATAAACCCATCGACCAGTATGACCATCCGGTTTTCCGCTGCGCGCAGCATCCCGCCTGCCATAGCGGCAATTTCCAGCCCACCCATCGCGCATAGCTGTTCCAGCGGCGCGGTCAGGTCGGCGTAGCGGTCGGCCACATCTTGCAGTACCGCGAGTTTGTGAGCCAGTTGCGCATTGGTGAGGCCAGTGCCGCGCCCGACGCACTGCTCCAACGGCAGGTCGAGCAGCCGATGCATGAGCAGCGACGCCGATGAGGTATTGCCAATACCCATTTCGCCAAAGCCTACGGTGTTACAGCCCCGGTGTTGCACCCCATCGACCAGCATGCGGCCTGCATCCATCGCAGCCTCGCAATCGTCAATAGACATCGCCGGTTCGTGGCGCATATTCCGGGTGCCGGGCTGCACCTTAAACTTAACAAAGTCGGGCGTATTGTGCTCGAACGTACCCCGCACCCCTACGTCACAAACCACCAGATTGAGCCCCTGCTGCCGGCAAAACACATTGATGGCCGCCCCGCCGTCGATGAAGTTCTGAACCATCTGGTAGGTAACCTCGGCGGGGTAGGCACTCACCCCTTCGGCCGTAATACCGTGGTCGGCGGCAAACACCAGCAGGTGGGGGTTGGTCAGTGTGGGCGTTTCGGTCTGCTGAATCAGGCCAATTTGCAGAGCCAGGGCCTCGAGTTGCCCCAACGCGCCCAAGGGTTTGGTTTTATGATCGATTTTATGTTGTAAACGGGATTCCAGTGAGTGGTCGAGTAGTGAAGCCGGCATTGTATTCAGGAAGAATTTCAAACCCAAAGTTGGTCAATCGGTTACGATTAATGGTACACTCACTAACCCAGCTGGCATGGAAAAGTTAATCTCGATTGATTGGGAGCGGATGTTCATTCCAAGCAGTTCGGTGCTTGAGATGCTTATTCGCGGTACCATCACGTACTGGATCGTGTTCGTGTACATTCGATTTGTCCGGCGCAGCAGCGGTCAACTCAACATCACCGATATCCTGCTGATCACGCTCATCTCCGACGCCGCCCAGAATGCCATGGCCGGTACGTATGAATCCATTACCGAGGGCGCCGCGCTGGTGGGTACGTTGGTCGGCTGGGATTTTTTCATCAATTGGATGGGCATCCGTTCGCCGCTGTTCGACCGCCTGAGTAACCCCGAGCCGACGCTCCTGATCAAAGATGGCGTGCTGATGAAACAGAACCTCCGCCGCGAGTTGCTTACCGAAGACGAGTTTATGGGGTTACTTCGCCAGCAAGGTATCGAGCGGATCGAAGAGGTAAAACAATGCTACATGGAAGGAAGTGGTAATCTGAGCGTCATTCCGGTGGCATAACCAGTTGGTCTATGCCGGTAGCTGGTCGGCTTTCATAGCTTGAGCGGGCAAATAAACGCTGAAGCACGACCCGCCGCCCGGTTGGCTGACCGCTGTGATAGCGCCACCGTGGTTGACGACCACTTTCTGACAAATCGCCAGCCCGATGCCCGTACCGACGAACTCATTTCGGCCGTGCAGCCGCTGAAATACCTGGAAAATCTGGTGCAGGTACTTTTCATCAAACCCAATGCCATCATCCACGATGTCGATCTGATGGTACCGCGCCGACGCCTGAGTCGGCTTAACTGTGGCGGGTAGTTGCGCGTCGGCCAGCTCGCTCGCCCGAACCTGAACGTGGGGTACGTTGCCCGGTCGGTGAAATTTGATGGCATTCGACAACAAATTCTGAAAAAGCTGCCCCAGTTGGAACGTCTCCCCCACCACCGTCGGCAGCGGACCAATCGTAAGCTGCGCATTGGTTTCCTGTATAGCCACTGACAGGTTATCCAATGTTTGCTCGAGTACAATTGTCAAATCGACTTGGGTGTCGGCAACGGGTTGCGCCGAGATGCGCGAAAAGGCCAGCAAATCTTTGATCAGCAACGACATACGCTTGGCGGCCGTCTGCATCCGGCTGAGGTAATCGCGCTCTAGTTCGGCATCGCCCGAAGCGTTGTACCGGGCTTTCAACAAATCGCCAAACTGCTGAATCTTGCGCAACGGCTCCTGTAAATCGTGACTGGCGATGTAGGCAAACTGCTGAAGGTTTTCGTTCGACTGCCGCAACTGCTGGTTGAGCTGATCGAGCGCCTGGTTGTGCGCCTGCTCCTGCTGTAATTGATGCTGCAACTCAACGTCAAGCTGCGCCAGTTTGGCTTCGTTGCGCATCCGCCG
The DNA here is from genome assembly GCF_041321105.1 of Fibrella musci. NCBI lineage: Bacteria > Pseudomonadati > Bacteroidota > Cytophagia > Cytophagales > Spirosomataceae > Fibrella > Fibrella musci. The sequence continues at coordinate 862,077 of NZ_JBGGWD010000001.1, forward strand.
CCGCAGCTGACCATACAGCACCCAAAGCAGGAAGGCCATCACAGCCAGCGCCGACCCGGTAACCAGCCCAATGCGTTGCTGCGTGGTCTGATAAGCGGCCTGTGCCTGTTGCAGCCGTGCCTCAACCAACGCCCGTTGCTGATCGTTTAACGCTTTGGCAATGGGGCGCATCTGGAATAGCAACTGACGCCCCTGTTTCAGCAACTCTTCTGACCCCACAGAAACGACTGTCTGTCGCTGATTGATAAGCTGCTGGCTAACGCCCAACCGCTGATTGATTAACTGTCCCAGTTCTCTGACCTGAGCTTGTGCCTGCGGCTGCTGACGAAGTAGCCAATCGAGCTGAGTTAACTGCTGGGGAAGCTTTTGACTGACGGACCGAAATGACTGAAGGAACTCGCGCTTCCCCGTCAGTTCATAGCTCCGGGCGTCGGTTTGCAAATCACGCGACGCATTGGTTAGCTGTTCAATCTGAGCGATTACTTCGTATGTATCCCGTACTTGTTCGTTGACCTGCTGCTCCCGCTGGTTACTCTGCCAGGAGAGGTAGGTGGTCAGGCTGAGCAGTAAAAAAATGCACAAGAAAGCCGTCGCAATGAGCAGATTGGTCCGCTTTAAAGTCATGGTCTAAACGTTGAGTCAGCAAGATAATCAAGCCGATCGACCTAACGAACTAGTGTGTACTGTACGAGTTCAATTGCAATAAAATGTTTATCATTTATCTGTTTAGAAAACATATCTACTCAACCAGCTCACCGCTCATTCGCGCTCTGGTCATCCATAAATACGTCATGGTTGGCCTATTACTTGCAAACCACCGGTATGGACGGCTACAACCCCGGCCTGCTCGGGGAAATGACCCCGCCGGGCCAGATCGTAAAGGGCATAGAGCAGTTTGCCCGTGTAAGTCGGTTCGAGCCAGACGCCCGTCTGCTCCCGAAAAATCCCGATAAATTCATCCAAAACGGGCGTGGTGCGGGCATACCCACCGAAATGATACTGGTTGATTACCTGCACTTCAGGTGGCAATGAACTAGGTAACGCGGCAAAATTGACGGCGCCTTTCAGGGCCGAAACACCCAACACCTGCACCGGGTCGGGAGCCGATGCGATTAGCCCGGCCAACGTACCTGCCGTTCCCACGGCACAAGCCACTGTATGCGGTAACGGATGTCCCCTATACGTACCTGACGATAATCCCGTTTCGCGCCATTGCTGACAGATTTCGGGTATGATTTCGGCTGTTCCCTGGATCGCCAAGGCATTGGTGCCTCCCTCCGGCACGAGGTAGCAGGGCCCAAACTGCGCCTGCAAACCGGCCAGGTACGTTGGGTCGGCTGCCCGTTTGTAATCGGTTCGGCTCACAAAATGCAGGTGCATTCCCTGCTCCCGGCAGAACGCCAACGTCCGATTGAGCGGGCGGTGGGCAAGTTCATCGCCGCGTACGACACCGATCGTCTGGAAACCGAACAGCTTCCCTGCGGCGGCGGTCGCGTGGAGGTGGTTGGAAAACGCCCCGCCAAACGTGAGCACGGTCGACAGGCCCTGTTCGCGCGCCGCCAGCAGGTTATACTTGAGTTTCCGCCATTTATTGCCCGATACCAGCGGGTGCAGCTGATCGTCGCGCTTCAGAAACAGCCGGATCGGCACCGGCTCGGGAAACGGGTCGGGCAGGTAGTCGAGCGCCGAATGCCCGACAATCTGGTTCAGTTGCGCCGCTAAATCAGGTAGAGGCATGTAATTTTGGGTTTGATATAGCACGCGGATAACGCGGATTGAGCGGAGTTACACGGATTTTTTGATAGGTATCAAAGCGATGCTTTCTTGAAATCAGTTTGAAAAGTCCGTGTAAATCCGCTCAATCCGCGTCATCTGCGTTCCAATGACACTATGCTAGACACACAACTCGACGAAACCGAAGACAATGACGACCTGTATGAACACCACCGGATTGTGGTGGATCCGGGTCAGGCGATGCTTCGGATTGATCGGTTTTTAGATTCAAAACTGGCCAATGCCACCCGCACCAAGGTACAGGCGGCCATCGACGCGGGCGGCATTCAGGTAAACGGGAAACCCACCAAAGCCAGCTACAAAGTAAAGCCCGGCGACCTGATTGTGCTGTCGCTGCCGCATCCGCCCCGCGAAACCACCGTTATTCCGCAGGACATTCCGCTCGATATTGTCTACGAAGACAACGAGTTGCTGGTGGTGAACAAACCGGCGGGCATGGTGGTGCACCCGGCGCACGGCAACTGGGACGGTACGCTGGTGAACGCGCTCGTTTATCATATGCAAAACCTGCCCACGGGCCGCAACGGCGAGGGCCGGCCAGGGCTGGTGCATCGCATCGACAAAGACACGTCGGGCCTGATGGTGATTGCCAAGACCGAATACGCCATGAGCCACCTAGCCCGGCAGTTTTTCGACCATACCATCGAACGTACCTACGTGGCGCTGGTGTGGGGCCAACCCGACCCCGCCGACGGCACCATTACGGGCTACATTGGTCGTTCGGCTGCCGACCGCAAGGTGATGACCATCTACGACGACGAAACGAAGGGCAAATGGTCAGTGACGCACTACCGCACCCTGGAGCCGATGAACTTTGTCTCGCTGGTGCAATGCAACCTCGAAACCGGACGTACCCACCAGATTCGGGCGCATTTCCGGCACATCGGCCACCCACTATTCAACGATGCCATGTATGGCGGCGACCGTATCCTACGCGGCAGTGTGAACGGGTCGTTTAAAGCCTTTGTGGGGAATGCCTTCGCGCTGTTGCCCCGGCAGGCGTTGCATGCCCGTTCGCTGGGCTTTACCCATCCCAAAACCGGCGAGCGGCTTCAGTTCGACTCGCCCCTTCCCGCCGATTTTCAGGCCGCGCTGGATAAATGGCGGGCGAGAATCGATGCACAATGAATAATGTACGATGTACAATGCACGATGAACAATGTACGATGAACAATGTACGATGAACAATGTACAATGCGTAAGCATGCCATACAACCTATAGCTTTGTAGCGCCATTGTTCACTGTTCAGTGCGCATTGTTCATCGTACATTATTCATTGTGCATTATTCATTATTCATCATCCACTGTCCACTCTTCTTTTTCACCCTTCCTCTACTCATGATCACAATCCGCACCGGCACTCCCGCCGATGTTCCGCAGGTATTCGACCTCATCCGCGAATTAGCCGTTTACGAAGAAGCGGCCAACGAGGTAACCAACACCGCCGAGCAACTGCTCGAAGACGGCTTCGGCCCCAATCCACTATTTGGCTTGCTGGTGGCCGAAGACGGAGAAACCCGGAAACTGGTTGGCATCGCGCTGTATTATTACCGCTATTCGACCTGGAAAGGGAAGCGGTTGTATCTGGAAGACATCATCGTGACCGAAAGCCACCGCGGACAAGGGTTGGGCAAGGAGTTGCTCGACGCCACCATCGAGCAGGCCAAAGCCACCAAGTGCACAGGTATGATGTGGCAGGTGCTCGACTGGAACAAACCCGCCATTGGCTTCTACAAACAATTCGGTACCCGCTTCGACGACGGCTGGACCAACTGCCATTTAGATTTTTAGATCCAATTGCCGGCTAGATCGATACGTGCACTGACGTCATTGATCGCTCATTCTTGGCTTGCCGCAACCAGTAGCCATCGGCAGGACGGCCGCCCCTCACCTACTCCCTTTTGGGAGGTAACCCTTACTAATCAGAAAGCGGAAAAGTGCTTTCCGTTTAGTAAGGGTTACCATATACAACGTGATTTTTTACGCAGTGAATAATACGCTCTCGTTCGAACGGACTGGGAATCAGCCGTCTGCCATCGCATTGCTCAGACCACGCAACGTCGCAGGTGGCAACGGATCGTTCAATAAAATGTAGCCATTGATTGCCGATTGGCACAAAGTAGGGAACGTCGATCAAACCCTTTAGTCCTGTACAAACCGGATACGGTTTTATCGGTTGCTCAGACGTTATGATCGCTTCCTCCTGTCCGCTGCTCAGGCTTGCCCTGCTGCTACTATCCCCTTTGCTGATTAATGGCGTTCGGGCTCAGTCGACGTTTGTTCAGCAGGCACAGGATCAGGCCATCCGCACTTACGAGCAGCGACTGCAAGGGCAGGCGCACGCCCAGGAAGGCCATCTGTATGTGGGACATGACCCCCGCATCAAAATACATCCCTATTTTCAGACTGATAGTTTGCAGCGGGGCACGGTGCAGCTCAACGGCGTCCGCTACCGCGATCTGCAACTGCTGTACGACGTCGTCCGGGATCAGGTGGTGATTCAGCCCACCGGGAGTGGCTACCGGCTACAGGTACCCATGGAAAAAATGGCCAGTTTCTCGCTGGGCAACAGCCAGTTCACCTGGATCAATGGCGATAGCCTGGCGGGCGTTCGCACGGGATTTTATGAAGTCATCTACAACGGCCGGGTCAAAGCGCTGGCCAAGCGCGTAAAGACCATCGAGGAAGACCTGTACGATGGCAGCTACAAAGGGAAGTACCTGATCAAAGACAAATTCATTGTTCAGAAGCAGAACGCCTTTTTCGAGATAAAAACCAAGCGAAGCTTCCTGAAACTGTTCCCCGATCAGGCCAGGGAGTTGCGCCGGTTTATTCGAAAAAACGCCCTTCGGTTCAGCGCCGACAGGCGGGAGCAGGCGATTGCCCAGGCTACGCAACGGTACGACGAATTAACGCGCGGGCTATGATGCAGCTATATCGATTCGTTCTTCTGGGGTACCTGACCACTTGGCTCGTCAATACGGGGGTTGCCCAGACCAAAAACGACCCGCTCATCAGCGGGGATTTCCGCCAGGTACGTTTCAGCCAGTTTGTTCAAGCGGTTGAGGCACAGACTTCGTCGCGCTTTTTCTACAACCCGGCCGATACCGACAGCCTGATTGTGAACCTGCGTGCCGACAAACAGCCGCTACAGGCCCTGCTGAACCAACTGGTTGCCGGCACAAAGCTCAGTTATTCGATTGACAACCAGCACCAGGTGTACATCACCGCCGGCCGGCCCATCCGAACGCAGTTGCCCATTGGGTTCTTTGTTCGAGGCGCTGTCGACGACGATACGACGGGCGCGACGTACCTGACGGAAATGCCGAAAATACGAGCCGAACCTGAAAGCCGGTTGTACGAAATCGGCAAACGAACCAACCCCATCCGGCCTGGTCGGGCCACGCTGGCCGGGTACGTCCGCAACATAGCGTCGGGCGAGCCGATTGTGGGTGCGGCCATTTATATTGATAATCCGCGCGTCGGTACCGCCTCTGATCAATTCGGGTATTACTCGCTGACCTTGCCCCGGGGTCGGCACGACCTAAAAATTCGGAGTACCGGCCTGAAAGATACCCACCGCCGGATTGTGCTGTACGCAGACGGCAAGTTCGATATTGACCTGGAAGACGACGTGATTGCCCTGAAGGAGGTGGTCATCGAGGCGGAAAAGGACGTCAACATCTCGGGTCTGCAAATGGGGCAGGAACGCGTCGACATCAAGAGCGTCAAGCAGATACCTACGGCGTTGGGGGAAGCCGATCTGCTACGGGTCATCCAGACATTGCCTGGCGTGAAAACGGTGGGCGAAAGCTCGACCGGGCTGAACGTGCGCGGCGGGGCCACCGACCAGAACCTGATTCTCTACAACGACGCCCCAATCTACAATTCGTCGCACCTGTTCGGCTTTTTCTCGGCCTTCAACCCCGACCTGATCAAGAGCGCCGAATTGTATAAAAGCGCCATCCCCTCGCGCTACGGCGGTCGGCTGTCGTCGGTGCTGGACGTGCAGACCCGCGACGGCAACAAAAAGAAGTTTATTGGCTCGGGCGGCATCGGGCTGCTGACGGGCCGCCTGACGGTGGAAGGGCCGATTCTGAAAGACAAAACATCGTTCATCGCCGGTATCCGAACGACTTATTCCGACTGGCTGCTTAAACAGTTGCAGAATGCGGCTTTCCGGAAAAGCGACGCGCAGTTCTACGATCTGAACGCGCACATCACGCACGAAATCGACGAGAAAAATACGCTTTACCTGACCGGCTACCTGAGCCGCGACCGGTTTACACTAGGCAGCGATACGGCCTACGCCTACCAGAACAAAGTCGCGACGTTGAAATGGAAGCACGTTTTCAGCCAGAAGCTGTACAGCGTTTATACGGCCAGTTACAGCGGTTACGAATACCGGGTATCAAGCGTATTGAATCCGGTGAACGCCTACCAGCTCGATTTCGGCATTAACCAGTCGCAGTTGAAAGCGGATTTCAATTTTTACCCGACCAATCAGCACGCGGTCGACTTTGGTATCAGCAGCATCTATTACAAACTCCGGCCAGGTACGTTCCAGCCGCAGGGCGCCGAGTCGCTGATCGTACCGCTGAGCGTGGGGACCGAACAGGGGCTGGAAAGCGCCGTGTATGTCGGCGATCGGTTCGACATCAGCCCGCGCCTGTCGGTCAGTGGTGGGCTTCGGTACTCGTTTTTCCAGTATCTGGGGCCGCGGGGCGTGTTCCAGTACGTACCTGGGGAGCCCCGCACCGTCGACAACATCACAGACACCATCCCTTACGGGCGGAATCAGGTCATCCAGACCTACGGCGGCCCCGAATATCGGGTCGCGCTCCGCTACGCGCTCTCGTCGTCGGCCTCGGTAAAAGCCAGTTTCAACCGTACGCGCCAGTACATTCAGATGCTCTCAAACACGACGGTCATTTCGCCCACCGACATCTGGAAGTTAAGCGACAACAACATCAAACCGCAGGTAGGCGATCAGTTTGCCGTGGGGGTCTACAAGAATAACCGGACCAACACGATTGAGCTGTCGGTGGAGGCGTATTACAAAACCATGCGGAACCTGATCGATTTTCGGAACGGGGCCACGCTGCTGCTCAATCCCCACATCGAAACCGACGTCGTAGCTGCCGAGGGGAAAGCCTATGGCGTGGAGTTTCTGGTGAAAAAGATGACCGGAAAGCTGAATGGCTGGCTGAGTTACACCTACGCCCGCACGTTTCTGCGCTCCACCGGGCAAGCAGAAACCGACGTCATCAATCAGGGCCAGTATTACCCGAGCAGCTTCGATAAACCCCACGACATCACGCTGATCAGCAATTACAAGATTAACCGCCGGTTTAGCCTGTCGCTGAATTTCACCTACAGCACGGGGCGGCCCATTACGCTGCCCATTGCCAAATACACGGCCGACAACGCGTTGCGGTTACTGTATTCGGAGCGAAACCAGTACCGGATTCCGGATTATTACCGGGCCGATTTTGCGATGAACATCGAAGGCAATCACAAGGTCCGGAAACTGGCGCATAGCTCGTGGACCATCGCCGTGTACAACCTGACCGGTCGCCGGAATGCCTATTCGGTCTATTTCAAGTCGGAAAACGGAGTCATCAACGGCTATCAGCTGTCGATTTTTGGGCAACCGATTCCCTCGATAACGTATAATTTCAGATTCTGAGACGAAGCGCTACGGATGAAAAACAGCATCTATCAACAGGTTTTGGGCGGGTTGCTCGTGCTACTGGCAGCGGCGAGTTGCGTAGACCCGTACCGCCCACCCGAGATTGCCGCCCCCGCCAGCTACCTGGTTGTCAACGGCTTTTTCGACAGCACACCCGGCGCCACCACGTCTATCCGGCTGAGCCGGAGCCAGAACCTGAGCGACAAAAATGCCCCCACGGCCGAAAGCGGGGCAACCGTCACGATTGAGAGTGCCCGTAACGCCATATACACGTTGCAGGAAAGCCCGGGCGGTATCTATTCCCTGGCCGGTATAACCCCCGTCTCGGGCGAAACCTACCGGCTGCACATCCGGACGGCTGCCGGAGGCGACTACGTCTCCGATTACGTACCTGTGGTGAAAGCGCCTCCCATCGACAGCGTGCACTGGACGGTAGAGAACGACGGCGTTCAGTTCAACGTATCGACCCACGACCCAACCAATCGCACCCGGTATTTCCGCTGGGAATTCGACGAAACCTGGGCCTATACGTCTGCCTACTACTCCGGCTACATCTACAATGACAAGACGAAAGCCGTCGAGCTGCGGCAGGACAATATCTTTAACTGCTGGAGTTCGACGAGTTCTAAAAACATCCTGACGACGTCTACCGCCCGGCTAAGTCAGGCTATTGTCAACCGGTTTCCGCTCACGTTCGTGGATGGCCAGTCCATGAAATTTCAGCGACGCTACAGCCTACTGGTCCGGCAGTACGCCCTGACCCAGGCGGGGTACAACTACTACGATCAGCTCGCAAAAATCACCCAGAACGTCGGCTCGCTGTTCGACCCGCAGCCGTCGCAGCTTACCGGCAACATGCGCTCAACCAGCAACCCCGCCGATCTGGTGCTGGGCTTCTTCTGGGCGGGTGACGTAAAGACGAAACGGATTTTCATCGGACGCGCTCAATTACCCAACTGGCGCACCGCCACGGGCTACGAGCTGTGCGATGTTGACACACTGTCGCTGGCCCAGATTCAGAAGACGCAGCCCGGCATTATGGCCGAATCGGGCATGCCGGGACCGCTTTACCTGACGACCACCTTCGAATGCATTGACTGCCGGATGCAGGGGGGCATCAATAAGAAACCTGATTTCTGGGACGAGTAAAACGCACTGACTACCACGATGATCGTATTGCGTAATGGCGCTATGCTGGTGCTGCTGCTGGTTCAACTGGCGGCATTCGGTCAGACGACGACCTCCGCCGATTGGCTGGTTCAGTCGTTCGATACCTACCGGCGGCAGGCTCTGACCGAGAAGCTGTTCGTCCATACCGATCAGGCTTTTTACCTGACGGGTGAGTCAATGTGGTTCAAGCTGTACTACGTCGATGGTACGTACCACAAGCCACTCGACCTGAGCAAAGTAGCCTACCTCGACCTGCTCGACGGGTCAGGTACGTCGATGCTGCGAGCGGCAGTTGCCCTCTCGGCGGCGGGCGGCAACGGCGCCCTGTCGCTACCGACCAATCTAGCGTCAGGTACGTACCGGCTGCGGGGGTATACCAACTGGATGAAGAACGGTGATGCCGCTTACTTTTTCGAGAAAAACGTAACGATTGTCAATCCATTCCGGCGGCTGGGGCTGAAACTCCCCCGCGAAACGGTGCGCTACGACGTTCAGTTTTTCCCGGAGGGGGGCTATCTGGTGCAGGGGCTCGCCAGCCGGGTGGCGTTCAGGGTGGCCGACGAAGCGGGACGGGGCGTAAACGCCCGAGGCTGGCTGCTGGGCGAGAAAAACGACACCCTAGCCCAACTGACGACACAGCATCTGGGCAAGGGGAGCTTTACGCTGACACCCACTCAGAACGCGACCTACCGGGCGTTGTTTGTGGACGAGAAAGGCCGCACCTTCAGTCAACCACTCCCCACGATACAGCCACAGGGGTACGTGATGCGGCTGGAGGAAAGCAGCGCCGACCAGTTACAGATCACGGTTACCACCAACGTACCCAATGCCTCGGCGGTGTACCTGTTTGCGCATACCCGGCAGGTCATTGATTTCGCCGAAGCACGGCCAATCCAGCGCGAAACGTCGTTTCGAATCGACAAAACGAAGCTGGGCGACGGCATTTCGCACCTGACGCTTTTCGACGCCAATCACCAGCCAATCTGCGAGCGACTTTATTTCAAACGACCAGCCAATCCGTTGTCCATCGCGTTGAAAACAGACCGGGATACGTACGCTACCCGGTCTAAAGTCGCCCTCACTGCCGCCGTGCAGGGCCCCGACGCGGCGAAGGATGGTTCGCCCACGCTCTCAATGGCCGTGTACCGGCTCGATTCGCTGGCCACGCCCCATTCGGAACACCTGTTGAGTTACCTCTGGCTGTCCTCCGATCTGCCCGGCCTGATCGAATCGCCCGGTTCTTACTGGCAAACCGATTCACCCCAACTTCGCGAGGCTACCGATCTGCTGATGCTCACCCAGGGCTGGCGGCGCTTCCGCTGGAACGACATTCTGACGCCCACCCGCCCCGGTTTTCGCTACCTGCCCGAGTACAACGGCCAACTTATAGAAGGGCGACTGACCGACCCCCAAACGGGCCAGCCAGTTCCGGGCGTGCTCACGTACCTCTCGGCCCCCGGCAAGCCAACCCGGCTCTACGTATCCCGCAGCGATACCGCCGGGCGCGTCTATTTTGAAATGCGCGATTTCTGGGGAACCAACACCATTCTGGCACAGACCAACCCCAACGACAGCCTGAAGAAGCTGACGATCCGCTCGCCTTATGCGTCTGTTTCTGGGCCGTTACCATTGCCCGAACCCGCCGTCAGTGAGTCGCAGCAGGAGACGTTGCTTAGCCGGTCGGTGGCGATGCAGGTGCAGCAAACCTACTGGGGCGACCGGCTCCTGCGCTACCAGTTGCCCGTTGTCGACAGCCTGCCGTTCTACGTACGACCGAGTGAGAGCTACCAGTTGGATGCCTACACGCGTTTTCCGCGCATGGAAGAAGTGCTGCGGGAATATGTGCGGGGGGTGATGCCCCGCAAGAAGCAGGGGCGTTTTCAGCTCAATGTCGTAAACCTGCCCTTCAATGAACTGTTCAACGACAATTCGCTGGTGCTGATGGATGGCGTGCCGGTTTTCGATATGGACAAGGTGATCGAGTTCAGTCCGTTGAAAGTGCAGCAGATCGATGTGGTTTCCAATAACTACGGCATGGGGCCTGCCATGTTCAACGGCATTGTCAGTTTCATGACCTACAAAGGTGATCTGGCGGGCTTTCCGCTGCCAGCCAACGTCGTGAAGCTGGATTACGACGGTCTGCAACTCCAGCGTGAGTTTTACGCGCCCCGGTACGAAACCGCCCGGCAGCTCGAAAACCGCCTGCCCGATAAACGTACCCTGCTCTACTGGAATCCGAACCTGGCCGTCGACACCAATGGCAACGCCCGCACCGATTTCTTCACGTCTGACCAGCCCGGCACGTACCTGATTGAGGTCAACGGCCTCTCAACAGACGGTTCCGCAGGCTACCAGCGAACCGTGTTTACGGTACAGAACCTACCGAAGTAGCCATTGGAAGTGATTTATTTGTGTTCAGTGCAGTTTCACTCTTCACCCTCAAGACTGAGGGTCACTTGGTGAGGGGTAGCAAAATAAACGCGTAGATATGAGCGGCAACTAGTCAATTCAAATAGGATCTAATGCATTAATCTGCTGATAATACCAGAACCTATAAATAGGGAGCGTAGAGTTTTATACAGTTAAAATTTCGCACGATCCGTTGTTGTCAATTAAGCAGTGACAAGCACATTGTGGCGATCCAATCAGTAGCTTTCGTATTTATACGTATAGCTGATTTGCCTACTTGATTTAAGATTAGCGTTCAAAACTTGTTTAATCAACAAGCCATTGGCATCATACGTGAGTGCATGACTTACATCTTCCTCTAAGCCACCGAGCCTCGCGATAGTGTTATTACGATTATACGTTGAATTGACAAAACCGACAGGATGTTCAGTCAATCCGTAAAAAGGGTTCGGCTTATCATCGTACTGAAAAGTGGTTATTGTCGTATGTTGCGTAACTGGATTTATTATTTTAACACTCTCTACATTGCCATTCCGAAATAAACTCTCAGCCACAGAAATTGAGATCAACTGCCCATCCATATAAGTCTTTGTCGTCATTTTGACTGGCTGCGCAATGTCATTATATTCTAATTTATCAATGCGTCTTAGCGAATATATTTGCTTACCATATGAAGTGGCATAAAACTCGGCAGTTGTTAGGTTCCCCTCTTGGTTATATGCGTAAGTACGGTAGTTACTGTACGAGGTTACACCGGGGGCCGGCTTTTCTTCTGAACGAGTGAGTTGTCCCTTCCCATCATAATTCAGCGTTCCCACTACAAGATCTCCACTTGTTACAGCTGTATAACTTACCAATTCCCCAGTCGCTCTATAGTGCAATGAAACCGAATCCCCTCTAGCATAAAAACTATCCCTCTTGATCTGTGATAACCGAAGGCGCTGGGGAGTTGCTGAAATGGACTCGTGTTGGCAACCACTTAGATGAAAAATAGCAGTAACTATTGATAAAATGTATAAGAGACAGTAACGAGTCATATAAATCAGAAATCGCAGTAAAAGCGTTGCCAAAATTCGCTTTTTTGTAACTAAAAACAAAATTTTATTGAACTATTGCCCTAATTCTTCTCTGATCATTATACTTCTTCAATCAGGTACTTACAGGCACGCTTTAACTTCCCCACGATCATACTCAGTATTCCTATCTGTATGCGTGTTACCTTCATCTATACCTGCAACACCTTGTGTTTATTAGGTCATCAATTTTACGCAAGCGTGTGCTGACTGGTTTATCTTTAACGGTGTAGCTTCAGATTCAATTAATTGCTTTTCATTAGTGAACATCTAAAAGAGGTAGTAGTATTTCGACGTACCTGAAATGCCTAAAACGAAAGCAATAGACCCGCGGAGGCGTAATTGATCCAGGTGAAATTGTAAATTTCGTCGACGTCGGCACCGCCTTCTACAACCCGATAGCCGGCTTTCACACTGACCGCCGGGCTGATGGCGTAGGCGCCTCCGGCAAAAATATCTTCGGCCCGCCCGAACCGTGACCCCAGCGCATCACCTTCCAGCAGGAAGCTAAACCGCTCGCCGGGTTTGTAGGCCGCATAAAAATTGACCAACGGTACAAAACCGAGGTTGTCAAAATTGGTACGACCCGATTCACCGGCAAACTGCACGTTGGCATCCCGGATTTTGGCCGTCAGCCCCGCCCCTACCCGCCACCGGTTGCTGACAACGAAATCATAGCGATACGTCAGGCGGTAGGAACTGAACTTGTAGTCGACTGTAACCGGTCGATTGGCCGGAAAGAGTAGATTGTTGAAGTTTACGTTCTGGTCGAAGTTCCCGTTATAACGCACGGTCAGCGGCGCATACAGAAGCGATACCGTATGGCGATTAGCAATCGTATAACCCAGCCGGGCCCGGTAAAATACGGTTGGTTTGGCGCTCAGTCGATCATTCAGATTGACGAACGTCCCACCCTGATTGGGGATTCGGATTTCGTTGTAGTTGGTACCCAGCACAAGTCCCGATTCCAGGTCGAGCCGCAACTGGGCTTTCAGTGATAAGCTACTGAAAAGCAAGGCAATGGTGAAAAGTCGAGTTATCATCAACGTTGAAAGACGTGTTTTGCTGTACATCCTTCCAGAACGCCTCGACCATCAAATTGTTTTTGGTCAGCTCGGCCCTTAACAAACATCCCGGAGGCCTCGAAACGGCGTACGGCCTGACAAAGCCGCTCAGAACAGCTTTACCAGGCCGCGTATTTTTCGTGCACCAATTCAGCCGGCTAGCCCAACTAGACTGTGAGTTTCAGGTACGTACCTGACAGCTCAAAATTCTTGCTTATCAGGCATTGAAGGCGGGCGCAAACTCGTTTTTGGCGAAGTCCTCCAGCTTGATTTTACTCAGCGCGGGGCGGTTGGCCAGGTAATCGGCCTGCATCGAACCATCCCGCAACGATGCGCCCATTTCAGTGTAGTTTGTCGCCACTTCGTCGCTCAGACCGGCCTGCAACATCCCCTGTTTGTTCTGCTCATCGCTGAACACCACCCAGGGCGTTTCAGGCTTCCCGACGGCCTCGCCCAGTACGCGGGCAATTTCGGCCCCTGTGCGCTCATCGCCCGCCACGTAACGTACCTGCGTGCCCGTGAAGTCGAGGTTCAGCAGTTCCTGCAAAGCAGCGGCGGCGATGTCGTCGGTATGCACGAGTACCACGGGATCGTCGCCAAAATTGCTACCCATGATGCCCATGCCTTTCACCATCCCCGCCATGCTAAACAGGTTTTGCATGAAATACGACGGACGCAACACCTTCACATTCAATCCCTCCACCGTTTTCAGCTTTTGCTCCATATCGTATAGCCCATCCACGGGGCCGGTACCACTGCCTTTGTGGGCACCTACACTGCTCAGCAACACTACAAACCGGATGTCATTGGCCTTAATGGCTGCGATGTAATGATCGCCCACCTGATTCTGGTAGGCCCGCCAGTCGGTCATGTTCCACTTCGGCGGAATCATCAGGTATACGGCATCGGCGTTGGCGAAGGCCTGCGTCACAAAGGCTCCGTCTTCCAGACTCCCAACGGCGGCTGTGGCTCCCAACGCCTCAATCTTGGCCGCATTGTCGGCTTTGCTGGTGATGACTGTAACGGTATGACCCGCTTTCAGCAGGCCTTCAGTGATGGGTTTGCCCGTGTGGCCCAATGAGCCGGTAACTACGTAATGCATGGTTAACTGTGGTTTATTGTCTGATTATACTTGTATATACAAATGAATGAATTGCGCTGTCGAAAAGTTCGCAAGAATCCGCACTTCGCTTATTTTTGTTAACGAAGCTTTCTCTCTCTTTGCGCAGCGCCACTGCTGTAGCCAACCCATTAACCAATGCCTTTTTTAGTATTAGACCTTGAAATGTCGGGGCCCGATCCGGGCTACAATGAGATTATTCAGTTGGGAGCCGTGCTGTTCGACGACGACTGGCGCGAGAAGGGCCAATACCTCACCAACGTCTACCCCGAAAACGAAGAGGCGTTTACGGCCTCGGCCGAGCAGGTGCACAACCTCTCGCTCGCCGACCTCGACGATGCTCCTATGATCTACGATGTGTTGCCCGCGCTGGAAAACTGGATCTGCGAACAACTCAATATCCGGGTGCCGCCCAACCAACTCGACAAGACGCCCTTCCTGCGCGATGTGGTGATCTGCGGCCAAAGCGTAATGCACGATATCAATTTTCTGAAGGAAGCTTACCTGAATGAGAAGATGAAATGGCCGTTTTCGCGCACCCTCGTCGACCTGCACACGCTGAGTTACTTTGTATTCCGGGTGCTGCGCAAGAACGGCAAACCCACCCCGAAAGGCCTTAGCCTGACAGCCATTGCCGCCCATTTCGGCTTCGAACGCGAAGACTCCTTCCATAACGCCCTCGAAGACGCCACCCTGACGGCTCAGTGTCTCAAAGCCATCTTCAAGCTGGGCGATGGGTTTACGGTGAGTTAAGAATTAGGAACTATGAATTAGGAACTATGAATTATGAGCTATGAATCGGCTGGCGCGGGTAGTCATGCGCCAGCCGATTCATAGCTCATAATTCATAGTTCCTAATTCATAGTTCATTCGCCTACTAGCAGCGCACGCAGTTCGGTGGCTTCCTGGGGTTTCATGCGGCCGGCCAGTACGAGGCGTAGCTGGCGACGGCGCAGGGCCGATTCATACCGGGCTTTTTCGTCGTCGGTTTCAGCAATGACGGGGGACACTTCGATGGGTCGCCCGCTCTGATCGACGGCGACAAACGTGTAGTACGCGCTGTTCGTGCTGACCCGGATACCCGCCGGAATATCTTCGGCCCACACCTCAATAAACACCTCCATCGACGAGTTGAAAGCCCGCGTCACCTGCGCTTTCATCGTCACGATGTTGCCTAGTTTGATAGGCTCGGCAAAGGATACGTTATCGACCGAGGCCGTCACGACGATCCGGTTAGAGTGCTTTTGGGCGGCGATGGCAGCGGCGATGTCCATAAAATGCAGCAGCCGTCCGCCCATTAGGTTGTTGAGCGTGTTGGTATCGTTGGGCAGCACCATCTCGGTCATGATGGTGTGCGATTCACTGGCGCGTTTGGGTTGCGGCATTGATGAAGCGATGGTTTCGTAGTTCGTGTTGGCTTGGTCGTAAATCGATCCAGCCGTTGGCGCGGCGAAGTTAACAGCCGGATTACCGAATCGGAACCACCACGCCCATGCCAAGCGGCGACTGCCCGATCAGCTGGATTTGCTGAGGATCGCCTCGTTTCTTAAAAATGAAGTAGTTAACTACATCGAAGGCCAGCAGAAACGCGCCCTGCACCATCACGGCTTTTCCGTAGCCCCGCAGCTTGTCGGCCTGATCGGGACGCGAATTGGCCCGCTCGGTCAGGTACAGCCCGCCCGCGATGTAGGCCACGTCGAGCCCCGCGTTGAACAGCAGCGTGCGTTTCATGGCCTCGTGTTTCTGCACCGCCTCGCCCAGCGTTTCGGTGCCGGGGTGTTGCTTACGCAAACCCAGCAGACCCACCCCGGCGATGCCCAGGTTCACGGCATTCCAGTACAGATTCATCTGATGAAAATACTTCGCTTCGCCCTGCGACTGCCCAATCGAGAGACCGCTCACGGCCATGTTCGCCAGCGCGTAACCGCCCAGCGAAAGGCCTAGTGTTCGGGTATGATTGTAGCGCTGCTGACTAAATGCCAGCCGATCGGCGGGCAAAGCCATTGACGATTGCGCGTGCGTGGTTCGCCCAGCCAACGTAGCCGCCAGCGTGCAGAGGGCCATTCGTAGGTAGCTCATAGCGTGGTTGTTTGTCAACCAACTAACTACCATCAGGCTCGAATGTTGGGGCGCATCAGGTATACTGATACGCCCACCAGATCAGCACGGCCTGCAAGGGAAGCCGCCCCCAACGTACCCAGGCCGGAATTTTCCGAAACTTTTCGTCCGTTGCCATGTACACGTTGGCGGGGAAGACAGCAATCAGCAGCGCGATGATGCCCCACGCCGCCCAGGTACGTAGCGCGGGCAGCAGCAACGCCAGACCCAGCGCCAGTTCAGCCACACCACTCCAGAACACCAAGGCCTTGTGTGCAGGCAGGTAGGGCGGCATGATGGCCAGGTACGTTCTGGGTCGGATAAAGTGCAACAGGCCAGCCACGATGTAGATGGCAGCCATGCTATAGAGCGATGTCATACGAGCATAGGATTTTGTTGGTTACGAGTTTACCCCCCCCGCCCTGAAGGAGGCCTGCTGGCGCACTCGCAACTACGCGAATGCCAATAGTTATGCGCCAGCAGGCTCCCTTTAGGTGGTCCGGCATTCCGGCGGGGGGTAAGCATGGTATTTAACCAGAAAGGGCAACCCCGAGGGGCTGCCCTTTTCCAGTTGAGTGAGTCACTACAGGCTACTTCAGATTCAGCTCGTCGGTCACGCGCTGCACTTTCGCTTTCAGGGCGGCGTAGGTGTCGTCGAAGGCCTCGGCACTTGGCAGTGGCTCGTTGACGCTGACGTAGAATTTGATCTTCGGCTCAGTTCCCGACGGACGGGCCGATACCTTCGTACCATCGGCGGTGAAGAATTGCAGCACGTTCGAGGCTTCGATACCCATCTTACCCGCTTCAATGGCCGTGGTCTGTCCCGACGCCATATCCAGCGTGGTCAGGGCCTTGTAGTCATCAACGCGCACCACCGGCGAACCGGCGATTTCTTTCGGCGGGTTGGCCCGGAAGTCGGCCATCATCTGCTGAATTTCTTCGGCACCGGCTTTTCCCTTTTTGGTCAGCGACACCAGCGCTTCGTAGAAGAAGCCCGTTTGCTGGTACATCTCCATCAGCAGGTCGAACAGGCTCAGGCCCTGATCTTTGGCGTAGGCCGTCAGCTCGGCAATCATGGCGCACGACGCGATGGCGTCTTTGTCACGCACGAAATCACCGATCAGGTAGCCATAGCTTTCTTCGCCACCGCCAATGAACTGCTCTTTGCCTTCCAGTTCACGAATCACCTGCGCGATGTATTTGAAGCCCGTGAGGGTATTGTAACAGGTAACACCATACTGCTCGCACAGCCGGTCGATCAGGTCCGTCGTGACGATGGTTTTCGCCACAAATTCGTTACCCGTCAGTTTGCCGGTTTCTTTCCAGGCGCGCAACAGGTAATAGATAATCAGGCTGGCCATCTGGTTACCGTTGAGCAACTCAAACTCGCCGTGGTGGTTCAGCGCACCCGCCCCCACACGGTCGGCGTCGGGGTCGGTAGCGATGATCAGATCGGCGTTCTGGTATTTGGCCTGATCAAGCGCCATCTGCATGGCGGCTTTTTCTTCCGGGTTCGGCGACTTCACCGTCGGGAAGTTGCCATCAGGCGTAGCCTGCGCTTCCACCACGCTCACGTTGGTGAACCCGAGGGCTTCCAGCGCGCGCGGCACCAGCGTAATGCCCGTGCCATGGATAGGCGTAAAGACGATGTTCAGGTTGGCTTGCCGGGCAATCACGTCGGGGTTAACCGCGTTCGACTTGATCCGCTCGATGTACGGCGCGTCGATTTCTTCGTCGATCAACTTGATCTTGTCGGCTACGCCTTCAAACTTGATGTCGTCGACACTGCTGATGGCGCTCACCTCGTCCACGATGTTTTTGTCGTGCGGAGCCACCACCTGCGAGCCGTCGTTCCAGTACACTTTATAGCCGTTGTACTCGGGCGGGTTGTGCGACGCCGTCACGACCACGCCGCCCTGGCAACCCAGTTGCCGAATAGCAAACGAGAGTTCGGGCGTGGGGCGCAGGGCCGAGAACAGGTACACTTTGATGTTGTTGGCCGAGAAAATATCGGCGGCGATACGCGCAAATTCGGGGCTCATCCGGCGGCTATCGTGCGCAATGGCCACGCTGATATCCTGTCCCGCAAACGATTTGTTGAGGTAGTTGGCGTAGCCCTGCGTGGCCGCGCCCACCGTGTAGCGGTTCATGCGGTTGGAACCAACGCCAATGACGCCGCGCAGCCCCCCCGTACCAAATTCGAGGGTGCGATAAAACGAGTCGGTTAGTTCGGTGGTGTTGCCGCTGTCGATCAGTTGTTGAATGGCGGCTTTGGTGTCGGCGTCGTAGGGGCCAGACAGCCATTGGTCAACCTGTTGTTGCGTGGTGGCGTCGAGGGTTTGCGTAGTCATAGAGAAACAATTTGCTGGTCAAAATTACACGTATGCCAATGCGGGACAAATCCGTGTAGTAGGTAAGCGATTAATAAGGCGCTGCGCGTTCGATCAGTTGCTGCCATTGCTCTTGCAGATGAAGTTGTTCTACCCACTGCCGGAGGTAGGTCATGTCGAGTTGATCGAACTGCATCTCGAAAACCCGAATGGCATCGGTAAGTTGCTTTTCGCTTCCACCCGCCAGCTTGGCCCATCTAAGCTTACTCAATATAGTATCTTCCGGAGCAGACACATAAAAATTGGTAAGCCCGAAAATAGCGGCGTTTCGTCGTCGACTAAACCGGCTTACATCAAACGGATCTTCGGTTAAAAGCCAAAAATCGACCTTGTTACCCGTTGCCCCCTCGAGCAGATTGAACATATGCTTCCGCTCAACAGCTTCCAGCACACTATGCTCGTTTAGGTAGAATACGTCTTTCGGAATAGCGGCACTAAACGATTGAACAGCCGCCTTTTCCAGCATAACTACAACATCAATATCGTGTGTTGAACGAGGGTCTCCCTGTATACTCGACACAACAGAGCCTGTCACCATATACGGAATGTTGAGGTCCGTCAGCAGACTCAGTATATAGATCAGTAATTCTGATTGTGACACTTGGCAAGGCGTTTCAGAAACAGTTCATGCAGTTCTGACTCTGTCTTTTCGGGAAACCGCTGACGTAGCCCCTCTTTGAACAATTGGCGGGTAAACTCCGACAGCTCAAACGCCTTCAGAAGCCGTTGCTCTTCGGTCATACGACGCAACGCTTCCAGATATAGACGATGATTAGGACGCGGCTTAGGATCCATTGGGCATAATTTGCTGGTCAAAATTACACGTATGCCGATACAGGACAAATCCGCGTAATAGGTAAGCAATCAACAAATTCATCGCAACACGATCATCAATAATTTTTTATTGTTTTTCAATAAATATTTACTGATACTTACAAAATAAACGCGATAAACATGAATTTTCCCTCACTGCCACGCTGGCTGGCCCGCCTGTTTACGGTACTGTTTTATGGGCAGATTGCCCTACTGCTCTTTGTTACAGTCCTGATAGGGCTATTGCTGGTTGAAGGGCCGTTTGCCAATGAGTCAGGTACGTTCGTATTTCCGATCGAACTTAACGGTCGAATCAACTCACCTGTGACGAAGCAGGCACAGGCGTTGGCCGAATGGAGCGAAGCCCCACAGGCGTTTGATCTGAAGCTGGGGTTACCAGCCTTCCTGAGCAAATCGAACCCTAACCAGACTCAGACTTTCTGGCTCAACATGGCTGTTCGTTCGTGGACCGATCTGGCCGAAATACCCCGTTTGCTAAGCGTCTTGGTCAGTGGAATGGGATTGTTGATGGTACTGCTGGTCTGGACTACGTACCAGTTCAAATGCCTCTTTCAGTCTATCGCCGACGAGCGGGTATTCAATCCGCTCCAAGTGCAGCGGCTCACGCGCATTGGCTTTGGCTTTATTGCCTACTTCTTCGTAGGTACGTTAATGAACATGCTGCTCAGCTATGACGCTGTTGAGTTGCTAGCGGCCAGGGGTTACGTTCTGAAACCGGCCCTCAATTTTACGGTAGGCGTTGGATCTGCCAATACATTGCCCTGGATCGTGACAGGGCTCTGTCTGCTGGCTCTAGCACAGGTATTCCGCTACGGCACACAACTGCAACAAGAAAGCGAACTAACTATCTAGCCCATGCCTATAATCGTGAACGTCGATGTGATGATGGCGCGGCGGAAGATGTCGCTCACCGAACTGGCCGAAAAAGTCGATCTGACACTGGCTAACCTGTCGATTCTCAAAACCGGCAAGGCCAAAGCCGTGCGGTTCAGCACCCTCGAAGCCCTCTGCCAGGCCCTCGACTGCCAACCCGGCGACCTGCTCGAATACGTACCTGACGCTGTAGAAAACGTGGTTTAAACGCGAAGGGCGCGAAGGTGTCGCATAGAGCCTTTGCGTTCTTCGCGGCACCTTGGCGCCCTTCGCGTTCAACACTTACCGTTACCGGCTGCCATATGCCCGGATGGGCTGCCCGTTGATCCCAATCAACAGCCGATCACCAACGGGTAGAACACTGCGCACGTCGCCCGTGAGCCGGAAACCCGACTGTTTCTGCGGAATGGCGGTGAAATTCCCTTTTCCGTCGTTGTGCAGCAATACGCCATAGTTGGCATCGGCCCGGCCAAAGCGCAGACGGGCCTGCGTGGTGTTGCCACACAGCAGTAAATCCCGGTGGCCATCGTGGTCGTAGTCGAGCGGGGTGATCGTATAGACCGGCGCCAGTTGCGCGGCCGTCGGCAACGGTTTCTCCTGCCATTTTCCGTTGGCTGAACTCATCAGGCAGATCGTCCTCAACTCGGTGGCGGTCAGGCGTCCGGCGTCGCGCAGTTCGTCGGACGTAAAGACATCGGTCAGGGTGGCGTTGGCGTAGCTGTCGTAGGTAGTGAAGCGGGCGCGCAGCATGCTCAATTGATCGAGCAGTTCGTCGCGGGTGGCGTGGGGGTAGCTTTTTCCCTGCACGAAGAGCGTCAGGATGGGGTCGATTTTACCGTTGTTATCGAAGTCTTTGTAGACCAGTTCGGCGGGTTGGTCGTCGCTGGCCCGGCACTGGGTATTAAGGCCCTGCCCACCCACCACCAAGTCGGGTTTGCCGTCGCCGTTCAGGTCATCTACCAGCAGTTTGTTCCACCAGCCATGGTACCCGCCAGACTCAGTCTTGGGTAGGTACGTTGCAGTTTGGTCGGTCAATTGGCTTCCCTCCCAGCCCAGTACCGTCACGGGCATCCATTCACCAACCAGAATCAGCTCCGGTTTACGGTCGCCGTTGAGGTCGGCCCAAGCGGCATCACTGACCATCCCGATTTTTTGCAGCGTCGGAGCCAGCCGGTTTGTCTGATCGGTGAACGTACCCCGCCCATCGTTGATGAGCAGATACGACCGGGGCGCTTCCGGGTACCGGCCCGGCACCACCCGGCCACCCACAAACAGATCGGGTTTGCCATCGCCGTTCACATCGGCAACCCGCGCACAACTCGTGCTGGTGCGCATAGCCGGAAGCGCCTGCTGGGTGAACGTACCTGAGCCGTCGTTGAGATAAAGCCGATCCTGCAAACGCGCATCGTCGGGGGCGAAATCGGCGTAACCACCCGCGCACACGTACAGATCGGGTTTGCCGTCGCCGTTGGCGTCGAAGAAGATGGCGTCGACATCATCGCTCGCTTTGGTCGCGTCAAAAGCGGGTTGCGCCTTGCGGCTGAAAGTGCCATTGGCAGCCTGAATAAACAGCGCTCCTGCCTGCCCGACGCTTCCGCCTGCGTAGATATCGTCACGCCCATCGCCATTGACATCGGCCTTGGCCAGACACGGCCCGTTGAACGACTGAGCGTTGACCAGCAGTGGCTGGCGTTTGAAATCGTTGACAGGCAGCGCTGGGTACGTCTGCGCAACGGGCGAGGGTTGTTCGGCAAACAGGGTGGCGGCAGGACTGGTGGCGCGGGCTTTTCCGGTCGCCTCAGCCTCACGCAGCGTCAATACCTGATCAGCGTTGACGTTGGTGAGCACTTGCTGCTTCCCGCCCGGCCATACCACCCGCAACGAGTCGATGGTCGCGTTGCCACCCAGCCCGAAGTGGACTTTAGGCGACATACTCGACTGGTAGCCACCGGTCGGCATCTGTTCGGCATACTGCGTGCTGTTTTTCTGGTACAACGTCAGTTTAGCGCCCAACCCCTGCGTGTTGGCCTTGGCGCCTTTGAGTTGCAGCGTCAGGTAGTGGTGGGTACGTTGTCCAGCGGTGCCGATTCCTTTGTTAGCGTCATTCTGGTAGATGAAAGCAGGCTGGTTGGTGTTATTGACCACCAGGTCCAGATCGCCGTCGTTATCCAGATCGGCGTAGGCTGCACCGGTGCTATTAGCCGTCTGCGTCAGGCCCCACGCCTTCCCGACGTTGGTAAACAGCGCGTCGTCGGCACGCCCCCGGTTCTGAAACATGTAGTTCGATACGTTCGACGAAGGCATCTGGTATACCAGCTTCAGAATCTCGTCCCGACTGGGGTTGGCGGGCCGGTTTTGCATGAAGTCGTTCAGGTATTTTATGTAATCCTGATTGGTGTAATCCCGAACGTACCCATTAGTAATGTACAGGTCTTTCCAGCCATCATTGTCGAAATCGGCCAGTAGCGGCGACCAACTCCAGTCGGTGTTCGAGATGCCCGCCAGCTGCCCCACCTCGCGATACGTGCCGTCGCCGTTGTTCAGTTGCAGCATGTTTCGCATGTTCTGGTGGTGAAAACCCGACGCCACGCTCATGGCATATTTCTCGTAATTGTCGGGCGCCATCAGCAGCTTTTGCCGCCGATTGTCTTCGGGCAGCATATCAAGCGTCAGTATATCAGGCAGCGCGTCGTTGTTCACATCGGCGACGGCGTTCCCCATCGAAAAGTTCGACGTGTGCCCGACGCTGGTTTTCAGCGCATCGCGGAACGAGCCGTTCTTCGTGTTCAGATACAGGTAGTCAGGTACGCCGTAATCGTTGGAGATATACAGGTCTGGCCAGCCATCGGCGTTCAGATCCGACACGCCTACGCCCAGCCCGTAGGTCAGGGCCGAGCTACTCAGGCCCGCCTTGCTCGTGACATCCGTAAATCGTTTACCCGTGTTCTGGTAGAGACGTACCCCGATTTCGGGGGCGGGTTGTCGCATGAGCGCCGCCGTTGCCGAGGGTTCGAGCACGGGCAACAGCCGGGGGTTATGGTTGAGCAGAAACAGATCGAGATCCCCATCGAGGTCGTAATCGAAAAACGTAGCCTGGGTGCTCTGCGCGGGGTTGGCTAGCCCATACTGGGCCGTCTGATCGGTGAAGTGCGGAATGCCCTGTGCATCGGGGCCGTCGTTGATGAAGAGTTGTGGAATGCGTTTGGGCCCGGGCAAGCTCCCCGAATAACAAACGAACAGATCGAGCCGTCCGTCGCCGTTGACATCGGCCATGCTGACGCCCGTGCGCCAGGGGCCTTCCCGCCCGGCCACGCCCGCCGCTGCCGTGATGTCCTGAAACTTCAGGTTGCCTTTGTTGAGGTACAACTGGTTGGGCACCATGTTGCCACTGAAATAAATATCATCCAGGCCATCGCCGTTCAGATCACCCACAGCCACGCCGCCGCCGTTGTAGAAGTATTCATACATCAGCACGTTGGTGTTGGGGCCTTCGGTCAGATTATTGGCGAAGGTAACGCCCGTTTGCTCGGGCGAAAGCAGCGTAAACAAGGTTGGACCAGCAGGCTGTTCAGCCGTTTTTTGGTCGCTATTCGAAGCGTCTTTGCAACTGGTACTGACAACAGCAATGCATAGAAGTAGAGAAAAGGCAGAAACCGGTCGAAATGACATACAAAGGGAATAACGTACCTATCAAAATTACAACTTACTGCTCGCATAGCTGAGCAGTTTTCTTAAATCTTCTTCGCTTCGAAAATCGATGTTTTGCGCCTCAATGTACGCGCGAAGTGCTGATTTGTGCCGGGCAAACAGCTTTAGAATAGCCGCTTCAGTCGTTCGATGAACGCGTTTATTGGCATCGACGATTAAGTATTCCTCCACCTTTTTCAGCAACAGGTCGCCCGGCTGCTCAAGCCGCGTCAGTTGCCCATTGGCACCCGCAAAGGATCGGTACTGAGCGATTGACGACGTACCTGACGATTGCCCGTAACCACCCGTTTTGTCGGTCGGCACCGGTTTGAGGAGTAGCTTGCTCGTCAGTTTCAGCGTACCATATTCGGCCAGCACATCAAGATAACCATTCCTGACGTCGTAGACATACATCGTTTCGCCCAGGTGGATGGCCTGTATGTTGTATTCATCAGCCAGCGACAGTGTATCACCGGCAGGATTGACAAACTGCATCTCACCAAGCAACAGGTTGTAGTTGAGCCGCCCTGTTGCCGACGTACCGTTTATGAACGTTATGGTGCCGGGCCGAAACTCACCGTATCGGTATCGCTGAGCGGCGGGAATAGCCTTTTGCCAGTTGGCCCCGCCCTTCACCCGAATCGTCGTTTGGGCTCGTAGGGTGTGGCTGGTCAGCAACCCAATCCCGATTAGTAACCACCTCGTTTTCATAAAGCATAGGGCTTAAAACAACCGATGCCAGCTCGGTTTGAACTGGCATCGGTTAACTTATGAGCGTTCCTACAGACGATTAATAGCCTGGGTTCTGCACCAGCTTGGCGTTTCGATTGCTCTCGTCGCGGCTGATGGGCAGGTAGTACATTTTGTCGAGCCATGCCCGGTTTTCCTTACCAGGATCGATGTCTACCACGCGGTAGGTGTAATCGTAACTGGTGGGATCATAGCGGTATAAGCTCATCGTCTTGCCGGGTTTCAACGTACCTGTGATGCTGATGGTATTGGCTTTTCGGCCGAGCGTTGCGGGCGCAATCATCCAGCGGCGGGCATCGTGGTAGCGTTGTTCTTCAAACACCATTTCGATCCGGCGTTCATTCCGATACCGTTGCCGCAGCGCGTCGCCCGTTTCAGTCAGGGCAGGCATGCCCGACCGGAAGCGGATCTTGTTCAGCCACGTTTTTGCTTCGGCATCTTCACCCAGTTCGATACAAGCCTCAGCGTAGTTGAACGCAGCTTCCGTATACCGGAAGAACGGCCAGGGAATTTGCTGATACGTGTTCTGATCGACGATTGCCGGGTTCGGATCGATAAATTTCCGCATGTAGTAGCCCGTATAGCTGCCGTTCCAGTCTTCGACCGTGCTCTTGCGCGTATCGAGGCCCGCTACCGACACCTTGCCGCTACCGCTCGTTATTTCATATTGACCCGTCTGAATCTGGTTGGCGGGGTCTTTAGCCGCTACGTCGGCTGTACGGGGTTTCCAGGGCGCTCCGTCATACAGGATCGAGGCGTAGAAACGCGGGTCGCGGTTGGCGTAAGGCGTCGTTGCTTTAGCGGGATCGCTCCAGCTAAACTTGGTGCCATCCATCATTTCGTAGTCATCGACCAGCAACGATACCGGCGTGTTACCAGCCCAGTTGTGGTACCCGTTGGGGCCATTAAACAAACCCTGTTGCCCACCGGCCTCCGGCTTCTGGTTGATGAACAGGCGCGAGAACAGGACGTCCTGCTCACCACCGCTGCGCGACAGCGCGATGTTCATGTAGTTTGTCGTACCCGCGTCTTTGCTTACCGGAGCCGACAGGTTCATCTGATATCCGTAACCAGTCATGTCCAGCACCGCTTTCGAGGCGGCTTTGGCTTTCTGCCAGCGCTCCGTACGGCTGCCCGAGGTATATCCCAACAGGGCCGGGGTAGCAAAGGCAGCATGGGCTGTCGACTTCGATTTAGCCGTAGCCGCGTCGTACAGATCACTGGCCGCGTAGGTCAGTATCCGCGATTTCAGCGCCAGCGCGCTTACATCATTAGCCCGGCCTTTCACCATCGATTTCCCTTTCAACAAGGCAGCCGCGTCGTCACAATCCTTCACGATGAAGTTGATACACTCCTCCATGGTATTGCGTGGCATCGAGTAATCGGCTTCACCCAACAAGTAGGCCCGATCGACGATGGGCACACCGCCGTAGTAACGTACCAGCTGATGGTAGTAATAGGCCCGCAGGAATTTGGTTTCACCCGTCAGCCGCTCCACGATATTGTTGTTATTCGGGAAGCCAGGCTTGGCCAGATTCTCCAGCGCCAGGTTACAGGCCCGGATACGCAGGTACATGTTGTTCCAGTTGATCGTCTCGTTGATCCAGCCAGGGCTGGCCGGGTTCGAGCGCGCTTCGGTGATGGTCGTGATGTCACGGCCAGGGTGCGTAAAAATGGTTTCGTCGGTCAGCGAGGCGAGCTGTTGCTCGTTGAACCCTCCCTGGCCAAGCCCCGCATAAATACCCGTCACGAAGGCCTCTGCCAGGGCGGCATCTGACCAGACGGCCGTTCCCGATACCTGATCGAGCGGCTGCGTATTTACAAATTGGTCGTTACAACCCGTCACGGTAAACGATGCCGCAAACAGGGTTAGTACGATGGTTTTAAAACGTGTCATAACTGAAGTCAATGAGTTAGAAGCGAAGCGATAGGCCGGTGTTGATAATGCGCGACTGCGGATAGTACTGCCCAGTGGCATTGTCGGCTTCGGGGTCAAATGAGCCCAGCCCGTTGTAGAGCGTTGCCAGGTTCAGCGCGTTTACGTAAACCCGCAGGCTGCTGATACCTATTTTTCTGCCTACTGTTTCGGGGATGGTGTAACCAAGCTCGAAGTTTTTCAGGCGGATGTAATCGGCCGAACGCAGCCAGTAGGTGTTGCCACCCGAGAAGTACTGATCGCTGCGGTTGGCAATGCGGGGATGCACGCTGCTGGGGTTTTCTACCGTCCAACGGTCGGTGTAGAACTCCTTCAGGTAGTTACCGATGTTACCCGATTCACCCAGGCTGATGTACTGCTGTGCCCCGGCTGCACCCTGGAACAGAATGGTCAGGTCGAAGTTTTTGTACGAGGCCGTCATGTTCAGACCACCCTGGAACAGGGGCAGGTTGGTGCGGTTGTTACGTACCTGATCATCCGGCGTGATTTTGCCATCTGGCCCCGAACCGTTTGGCCCACCAATGTCTTTGTACTTCATGTCGCCGGGGCGGAGCGTCTTCACGATCGCCGAGTAGTCGAGTTTGTTGGCGGCAATTTCTTCTTGGGTGGCAAACACACCATCATACTGGTACGCCAGATACGCGTTGATGGGTCGGCCCGTCGTCCGCTGCCAGTCAGGTGCACCGGGCGCTTCGTCCCAGAACAGAATTTTGTTCTGTGCGTAGCCACCGTTTATCCCCACGTTGAAGCGCAGCCCACCGGCCTGTCCGTTATACGTAATCTGGCCGTCGAAACCACTGTTACGTACCCGGCCAATGTTTTCCGGAGGCAGCGTCAGGCCCGTCGTACGGGGTACTGAGGCGTTACGCGGGTAGAGGATCGACGTACGCAGGTTGTTGAAGTAATCGAACTCGAAGCTGATTTTGCCATTGAACAACTGCCCTTCCAAACCAATGTCAGCGTTGTTGGCCACCTCCCACGTAATGTTGGGGTTTGGAATCCGCGCCTCGCCCAGCGTTTGCTGTTGCGCGTTGTTGATAATGTACGTGTTGAACCCGTACGTAGCCAGGTACTGGTACGTAGCCAGCGTAGTGGTGCCAGGCAGATAAATCTGGTCGTTACCCAACTGGCCCCACGAAGCCCGCAGCTTGAAGTAGTTCACCACCGGTGCGGCTGATTTCCAGAAGTTCTCTTCTGAAATTACCCAACCCGCCATGAAGCCGGGGAAGAAACCGTAGCGCGTTGCCGCCGGGAAGATGTCGGATCCGTCGTACCGGCTCAGGAATTCGAACAGGTATTTGTCTTTGTAGTTGTAAGCAACCCGGCCAAAGTAGTTCAAGCGCGCCCGGTTAAAGGCACCACCGCCGTTGTTTTGCTCCAGCGCCCCCCCAGCAAACAGTTGGTCGATTGCAGGCGAGATGAAGTAACGACGATAAGCGTTGAAGTTGTCACCGGTGATAGTTTCGCGGTTAACCCCCGCCAGAACCGTCAGGCCGTGATCGCCAAACTTGCGCTCATACGTACCGATAGCCCCCAACAGAATGTTGAGCTGCGTGTTGTTACCCAGTGTCAGACGGGGTTCTGCCGGACCACGTACGCTGGCCGTCAGGTTCGGGTTGCCATTGGCGTCTACGCCCGCGCCACGCTCATACAGCGTCCAGGGTGTTTCCCAACGCCGGTTGTTCTGGTTCAGCTTATCGATAGCCGCCGTCGCGCTTAATTTCAGGCCTTCTACACCCGGCACTTTGAAGTCAAGCTGCCCGTTGGTCTGGATGTAATCACGCTTGTCGCGGTCATAGCCCGTGGCGTTGGTCGTGATCACGACAGGGTTTTCCCCGTTTTCGATATCAGGACCGGGACGACCATCGGGCCAGAAAGCCGGCTGGTTGGGTTTGCCCCGCATCTGCATCCGGAAAATCGCAGTGGCACCGCGCGTCGGGTAATAGCGGAACTCTTCACGGCCCAGAATGCCCAACGCCACGTGCAGATTCTTGCTGATGTTGGCGTCGAGGTTCAGGCGGATATCATACTGCTGGTAACCCGTGGCCGAGTTTTTGTAAAACGCGTCCTGATTCTGATAGCCCAGCGAAGCCAGGTATTTGAAATCTTCGGTACCACCCGTCAGTTGCAGGTTGTGGCGCGACTGCGGCGACCACGTTTTCAGGGTCGACTTGTACCAGTCGGTGTTGGGGTGACCCCAGGGATCCGAACCGTCGTTGTATTTCTGAATGTCGGTTGGCGAGTAAGGCGCCGTACGCACCGAGCCGTCGGGCCGGGTATATGTACCCGCCGTTTTGTAGGCCTGGGTGGCAGCGCCCCACTCCCCTACCGGGAGTTCATATATGTTCAGGTCATTCAGCATGGTGGCGTATTCAGCCGCATTGGCCAGCTTAGGCACCACCGTGGGCTGCGCCCAACCCTGGTTGAAGGTGTACGACAGCTGCGGTTTGCCGGTTTTGCCCCGCTTGGTCGTGATCAGGATAACGCCGTTAGCGGCCCGCGACCCGTAAATAGCGGCCGAGGCATCTTTCAGTACCGAAATGGTCTCGATATCGGCCGGGTTGATCCGGTCCAGACCACCCGCACGATCAGGAATACCATCGACAACGACCAGCGCACTGTTGTTACCCAGTGTGTTGGTACCCCGGATCCGGATGGTCGACCCGTCATAACCCGGCTCACCGCTGCGGTTTACCGCCGTTACACCCGGCAGACGCCCGGCCAGTGAGTTAGACAGGTTGGTTGTTGGCGATTTAACCAGATCACCCCCTTTCACGGCTACAACTGAGCCCGTAATCGTTTCTTTCCGTTGCGTACCGTAACCCACAACCACAACTTCGTTCAGTGATTTGGTATCGGTCGCTAGCGTAACGTTGAGCGAAGTCTGCCCATTGAGCGGAATTTCCTGTGTAACGTACCCGATGTACGAGAACACCAGGGAGCCCTTGGTATTCTGTACGTTTACCGAGTAGGCACCCGTGGCATCGGTAACGGAGCCGGCAGTCGTCCCTTTCACGACGACACTCACGCCGGGAATACCCTGCTGTTGATCGTCAATGACGCGACCCGTGACCCGAACTTGCGCGAGAGCGCTCGTCGTGCAGAGTAGCAGAGCAAGGCACAGCACATATAAGCTGCGTGTCTGGGGCCATCCTGGTGTGAATGCCTCCTGCCGCTTATAGCCTGGCACGTTTCGAATAGATTTGTTTGGCATAATATTGGGGGAATAATGATACTTACCTCAAAAGCCTTCTGCTCATCGCTATCTACTAATGAACATTCCCGTATTTATCTCAATATTTTATCAAAAAAGTACTCTATTTTACCAAGGATACACTTCCTGTACTTATAGACAATTTATAACTGGTTACAAAACAGAATGGCCCTAAATGAGTCAGAAACAGCACTTTCTGACTCATTTAGGGCACATTAAAGGCAGATTAGAGCCGATTTATACGTATTTTCCCGTGATGTGCCGGGTACGTTCGGTGGTTTCGTCGAGCAGCGGATGCCGGGGGGTCGTGAGGGCCTGCTCCAGGTCGGCGATCGTATCTTTAAAGAGACAATGAACGGGTACGTTGTACGTCTCCGTGTCCAATTTTGCGTAGACCAGTTGCGGACGCGTTTCGCCCAGCGCGGCGGCATCGTTGTACCGGGCACGGGCCATTGTCCACTCGTCGTCCGACGGGCCAAACGGAATAGCCTGTTCGGGCAAATCGGCCGCTTTCCGGTCGGCCAGGCGCTCATCGAGGTCGGCCAGCATTTGTTTCAGGCGGAACGTGTCTTTGCCCGTGCGGATGCGTTCCCGTAACGACTGCCGAATCAGGTACGTCAGCGAATCGCTCAGATTCATACCGATTTCAGCCATCTGCTTAAAAATCAATGACGTCGGCGACATGCCCGGAATCGTGTTGGGGTCGTGCAGCAAGACACGCCCCGGCTCGCCATCGCGATCGGGCGTCAGAAAGCCGTCGATGCGCGAGTAGACGTTGATCCCCAATTTAGTAAACACCGTCTCGACCGCCAGTTGGATAGCCCGGTTGTTTTCCAGACTCGTGGCGACCGGAATGCGCTTTTTGGCTTCGCTGCTGAGGTATTTGGTCTCGTAATCGAAGGCTGTGGCGTTATAAATTTCGGTGGGCGGCAGGGCAATGGCGCGGCCATCGTCGTCCTGAATAACGCCACACGAGAATTCCTGTCCGTTAATAAACTCCTCGAAGAGCAACTCGTCTTCCGCGTTAATTGAGGCCAAGGTCAGCGTTTCGGTTTCCGAATTGTCGGCGTAGTCGTTTAGTGTCTGAATGAGTTCGACCGGGCTGCCGACGTATTCGCCGGTTTCTTCAATCACCATCGGGTAACCAATGGTCGCACTGAGGTTTGCCATCCGTTGGGCATACTCCCGCTTGGCGGCTTCATCCATTCCTTCCCACTCGGCAATCGATAGCTGCGCCGTGAAAAAGCACTGGTTCACGGCCTTCTGGAACGTACCCAGGTCATTCTCGCGCACGATGGCCACGCCGATGCTTGACCCCTGATGCGGCGCTTTCACCACGATGGGCAGGCCCAGATGCTCGATCAGCGACGAGAAGTACGCGCCCTGATCGGCTTGCAACCAGGCATCGCGGCCAATGGTGGCGGTCTTTTTCTGCTGCCCCGTTACCAGCGCAATCAGGTGGTTTTGCAGGATTTTGTTGATGCCCAGCCCGGAGCCCAGAATACCCGGCCCGGTATAAGGCATCTTGTGCCATTCGAGCAGGCCCTGAATGGCGCCATCTTCACAGTCGGGGCCGTGCATGGCCAGGAACGCCAGATCGAAATAGGCTTCAAAAAACTCAGGGCCGATGAGTTGTCCCGGAATAAGTTCGTCGTCATCGGGCAATGATTCGTCGTAGACCGAGAAGCCATCCTGCTCGGGCAGTGCCGCCCTAATTGACTCGTTCTCCAGAAAATCGGGCTCGACGATATAGAAATCGCCCATGCCGCTGACAAACACCAATACGGGCTCAAACAGGGCTTTATTCAGGTTGGCCAGCGCCGTGCGCCCGCCAGAAAACGATACGTCGCGCTCCCGCGAAGGCCCGCCAAAGAAAATTCCGATACGCATAAAATCAGTGTACAGTTTGCAGTATGCAGTTTACAGTTGCATTTACACATTTACGCGCCGGATAAGGGAGCCATTGTATACTGCATACTGTAAACTGGCTATTGATTACAATAAAAGTCCCGCCAGGGTGGCCGACATATAGCTGGCCAACGTGCCGCAGATCAGGGCTTTGAAGCCGAGCTTGGCCAGATCCGTACGGCGATTGGGGGCCAGTTCGCCGATCCCGCCAATCTGGATGGCGATCGACGAGAAATTGGCAAACCCACAGAGGGCAAAGCTGGTGATGGCAATGGTTTTGGGATCGAGCGTGGGTTTGAGCTTTACCAGGTCGATGTAGGCGACAAATTCATTCACCACCATTTTGGTGCCCATCAGCGCCCCGGCAGCTTCCACATCTTTACCCGGAACGCCCATCGCCCAGGCAAACACCGAGAACAGCTTGCCCAGCAGGAAGTTGAGGCTCAGTTGCGAGAAACCCGACAGGCTCCCCACTTTGCCCAGAATCATGTCGATGAGCGAGATCAAGGCAATAAAGCCGATCAGCATGGCTACCACGTTGAGGCCTACTTTCAGCCCTTCGCTGGCGCCGCTGGCAATGGCATCGACCAGATTGGCGTGCGATTTCTTGATTTCCAGCTTTACCGTGCCCTGCGTGGTCGACGCTTCGGTTTCGGGAAACACGATCTTCGAGATCACTAGCGCGCCCGGTGCGGCCATAATGCTGGCGGCGAGCAGATACGGGGCCGGCACACCCAGCGAGATATATACGGCCAGCACGCCCCCGGCAATGCAGGCAAAGCTACCCGCCATGGAGGCCAGCAGTTCGGAGTTGGTCATGGTGCCCAGATACGGCTTGATCATGATTTGCGCCTCGACCTGCCCCACAAACGTACTGGCGACGTTGGAGAGGGCTTCGGCGCCGCTTACGCCCATCAGCCACTTCATCACCCGCGCCATCACGGCTACAATCCGCTGCATGATGCCAAGGTAATAGAAGATGTTGACCAGCACCGCCACGAAAATGATGGTGGGAATCACCTTGAAGAAGAAAACGAAGTCGTTGCCGCTACCAAACGCGCGGACCATCAGGTCGCGGTTTACGAGTGTGCCGAAGACGAAGGCCGCTCCCTTGTCGGCGTTTTCAAGGGTTTTATTAACGAGAAAACCGAGGTAGTTGAAGACATTCTGCCCTAGGTCGGTTTTAAGTACAAAGACGGCGAGGCCAAATTGCAGCCCCAGCCCCACACCAACGGTGCGGTAATTGATGGCCTTTCGGTTGTTCGACATGGCAAAGGCAATGCCTAAAATCAGTACGATGCCGAGCAGGCCGGTAAAACGCTCCATGCGGTTCGATGAAATGCGGTGGTGAAAAAAGAACCTGCGAAGATAGGGTTAGAAGGAGTTTAATCTTCAGGGTCAAAGTCCAAAGTTGCGCCGCGTCACCATATCGCCCTATTCTCGATGAGTAATGGCCCCAAACGGCCGATCTGCGCAGTTTGGCGGATAGTCAACGTACCCACGATACTACTGGAGGCGGATTAACGGTAGTCAATGCCGTTGAGATAAATATACACTATATAGAAAATAGTGTATTTAAAAAGAGAATGCAACCGATTACACATTGAGTAGGTTTTTTTGAACTATACTTGCTGTATAAAACCTGACCAGTACTCTGTAAACCTGCTATGTACAGACAGTGTGCCCCCTTGTTATCGGTTGTATTTTTTGTTGTCGTATCCGCCTTACTGACAACAGGTGGCCTTATCGCCCGGAGTTCAGGGCCATACATACCACTTCCTTACCTACATCTGTCGAAGGGTGATACATCCCATACCCTGTCTATACTCGTCACATCGGCCTTTACCGCCCGAAAAGCACCGGATGCCAAAGGGTTCGTTTAGCATTGGCTGATACTGAAAGAAAAAAAGACATTGTCAGGCACAACATAGTCACCAACAACTCCCTCCGCATCGTGCTTGCGGCTGACAATTTTCCAGCGATTACACCACTATCCCGAAAACTCTTGCAACCACTATACGCATAAACCATGAGTCTACATTGTGAAAAATTGGCGTTGGCAGCGGGCTTTGTCTTTTTAGCAGGCCTAGGCCTACAAAGCTGTTCCGTCACGCCAAAAAGTCAAACGGCAGGTACTGCCAAAAGCGACACCGTACGAAGTCTTTCTCCCTACTTCACGTCGGCCACCAGAGCAAAAAAGACACCGGATGCTGAAGGCTTCATCCAACGTTGGTTGTTACTGGAACCTATCAATAAGCCTAACCGCACCAATACTGTTTTTACAGACAGTTACCTCCGAACGGCCTTCGCAACCGAGTATTTTCAAAACCAGTTTACGGCGCTCCCCAAAGACGGCGATAAAGTAAAAGCAGGCGATCAGGAATTGACCTGGCATGCCCTTGAAAGCACCAATTACAACGTCAAGTTATTCCGTTTCGCTTACGGATTGAGAAAGCCAGTCTACGGCGTTTTATTTTGGGCAGTGACGGTCATTGATAGTCCGCAGGAATTGAAAAATGTCAGAATGGCGGTTGGGTCAAATTCGGCATCGATGTGGTGGCTGAATGGCAAAGAGTCGGTGATGCTTTCTGGCGACAGGCGGATGGTCATGGATGACTGCGTTTCAAATCGCCTGACGCTTAACAAAGGAAAAAATATAATTCGGGGGGCCGTTATTAATGGTCCTGGCATGAGTGATTTCTGTGTTCGCTTCCTGGGTGAAAACGGAAAGCCAGTGAAGGATCTCACGATCAGTTACGAATAAAATCAATTGATCTGCCTGTTTCGAAGCTATCTATTTTACAGAATTGACATTACCATGAACCTAAGGACTAAACTCATTGGTGCAATAGCCCTGTTGTCAGTGTGGTCGACCGAAACCATACAGGCACAAGTCGGGAAACCGTTTATTCATGACCCATCAACCATCGCTGAATGTGACGGAAAGTATTATACGTTTGGCACAGGCCGAGGTGGCCTGATATCCGAAGATGGCTGGACATGGAACGGTGGGGCAGAACGACCGGGTGGTGGAGCGGCCCCGGATGTAGTGAAAATTGGCGACCGGTATCTGGTTGCCTACGGGGCAACAGGTGGCGGTTTGGGAGGCGGACACAATGGGCGGATACTGACCATGTGGAACAAGACACTCGATCCCAAGTCGCCCGATTTTAAGTATACGGAAGCGATCGTCGTTGCCTCATCAGATGGAGTTGAAGACAATGATGCCATTGACCCGGGGATGCTCCTTGATCCAACCGACGGTCGTTTGTGGTTATCGTATGGTACTTATTTTGGATTCATCCGCCTCATCGAACTCGACCCTAAAACGGGAAAACGAGTCGCAGGAAACAAAGCAATCAACATTGCCATTGATTGTGAAGCCACCGATTTGATCTACCGGGATGGCTGGTATTACCTGCTCGGCACCCATGGAACCTGCTGCGACGGCCCAAATTCGACCTATAATATTGTGGTTGGCCGTTCCAAAAAAGTAACCGGTCCATACCTTGATAACATGGGGCGGGACATGCTAAAAGGCGGCGGCAAAATGGTACTGGCGGCTGGTGGCCGAGTTAACGGTCCCGGACACTTTGGCCGGGTCATTCTTGGCGATGGCGTTGAAAAAATGTCCTGCCACTACGAAGCCGATCTGGATCAGAGCGCTCGTAGTGTACTAGGGATCCGTCCGTTGCTTTGGAAAAATGGATGGCCCGTTGCCGGCAACAACATCAAAGAAGGGACGTACGAAATTGAGTCTGAACGGCGTGGGTATGCGTTAGAATTGATCGTTGACTTCACACGAATGCCCGTTGGCCCGCGCGGACCGAATCGTAACAATGATGAGCCAATAAAATCGATTCCATCGCAGGAACTAGCCGACGTGATTAAAACCTGGCCAACGGGTACGATTGGTGTGCGAATCGGTGATTACATGTTTCGCCCCCATCAAAAGTGGACGATTACGGCTGTTCCAACGGCGGGTGGTTACCTTGGCGGTCCCTATTACAAAATCGTCATTGCCGGAACAGAACGTGCCCTGGCAGCAACGGCAGACGCCGAACTCACGACGGTTCCAACCTTCACCGGTACTCCCGAACAGCTATGGCGAATTGACCAACTCACCGACGGTACGTACCGGATCATGCCCAAGCAAGTACCTAATTCAGGCAAACCATTAGCGTTGGTCTCTTCTGGAGACAGCACCCCCACCCTGGCCGAGTTTGACGCCAACAGCGATAATTCCAAATGGAATTTTAAGGCGCACTAGGTGTAATCCTGCTTCCGTTGGCGCAGATATCCTTCTGCTACAGAAAAGCCGTCAGCTGAATAATGTATTATCTGGGTACGTGTTCGTCCATCTCATAAAATAAGGAGGATACAAAATTTTCGTATCAGCTAGCCAAGAAAATCACAGTACACAAATAGTACGATTCGTACACCAATTCACATTAATCAACATGATCTGAAAGCAGAAATCTACATTACCCGATGCACAAAATTGCGTGCTACTAAAAATGGATAATTCATAGTTTGCGCTACTCATTATTTATTTTCTCAATTGACTTCCTAATTAGTCAGTTGATTAGTGACTTTTTTAGTGATGAACCCTTTTATTGACATGAAGAAACTAACCATTTTATCAGTAATAGTGCTACTGCTCGGGGCATACAACCATGCGTTGAGTCAGGAGTTGAAACTCAATAATCTTGAGTATTTCGAGACGCAGGGTGTCAATGTACTGGTGTATAATAATTTGTTTACCGGCGGGTTTAACGATGAGAAGAATGCCGGTATCGAATTGATCCACCACGGAGTACGGACAGCCCAGGGTGGTGCGGTGCGGCTGTCGAACACGCCGGAGCAGTGGGATCTGGTGCCGGAGGTTTCCAACCGAAAGGTAGACCGGGCAACGAACACGATCGAGGCGACCCTGCGGTATAAAGACTATGACTTCAGCTCACGGGTAGTCGTTACAGGAAAAGGCAA
Source organism: Fibrella musci (assembly GCF_041321105.1). NCBI lineage: Bacteria > Pseudomonadati > Bacteroidota > Cytophagia > Cytophagales > Spirosomataceae > Fibrella > Fibrella musci. The sequence continues at coordinate 899,078 of NZ_JBGGWD010000001.1, forward strand.
GGGGGTAGAGATCGCCGTTTATCTCGATCAGCCGCTTCCCAAGGCGCTGGAAGGAGCGGCCGGGTTTAACCTTGAGTTTTTGCCCTCACAATATTGGGCTAAGACGTACCTGATGGACGGGCGCTACAACCGGTTTCCGCGTTACGTAGTCGGCAACAGCGCCACACGACCCAATAGCGAAAAGCCAAAGCAATTTAAAGGGTACAATACCTCCGACGACCGGGGCACCGGCCGGTTTATCGATCCGCTACCGCTGGAAAAAGGACGTACGTTTCTGCTGGCTCCCGACGAACCGTCGCGCCTGATAAAAATCGCCTCGCCGGATGCTGACCTTATGCTGTATGACGGCCGTGTGCTGGCGCAAAATGGCTGGTTCGTCGTGCGCAGTATGCTGCCAGCGGGCAAAACAGGCAAGGTGTTGACCTGGACCGTTGAACCCAATGCCATCAAAGGCTGGGTACGTGAACCCAACATTGGTTTCTCGCAGGTGGGTTACCGCGCTACGCAACCCAAAGTGGCTGTCATCGAACTCGACAAGAAAGACAAGCCACAGGCAACTGCCGCCTTGTATAAGATAGGTACAGACGGCAATGCCAGCGCCGTATTCAACGGTAAAATCGAAGCGTGGGGCGACTACTTCAAATACCATTACGTGAAATTCGACTTTACGTCAGTGAAAGAACCCGGTATCTACTACATCAAGTACGGGACTGTGCAGACGAACAACTTTTTGATCGACAACAGCGTCTACGATAAGATCACCGATGCCACAAGCGACATCTGGATTCCAATCCATATGAACCACATGACGGTAAATGAAGCCTACCGCATCTGGCATGGCGAACCGTTCAAGGAGGGCTATCGGCAGGCGCCGCCCAACACCGACCACTTTGATCTGCACGCGCAGGGCCCAACCACCGATACCAAGTACAAGGCGCTCGACTTGATCCCCGGCCTGAACGTAGGTGGTTTCTTCGACGCTGGCGATTTCGACATCGAGACCGGGGCGAATATCAGCGTAGTGCAAAACTTCGTGCGGACGTGGGAATATTTCAAACCGTCGCGCGACCAAACGTTCGTTAGCCAGAAGCAGCGGTACGTTGACCTGCACCGCCCCGATGGTACGCCCGACGTATTGCAGTTTATCGAGCATGGCACCCTGAATCTGGTGGCGCAGGCCGAGACGCTCGGCCATATGGCGCAAACGCTCTCCAACTCGGTGCTCGATAATTACCATCACCTCGGCGACGCGGCTTCGCTCACCGATGGTCTTCCGTACAATCCGAATCTGGGCCCTTACGAAGTGGCCGCCGATGGCCGGTCAAGCGGGGTTAAGGATGATTTGTGGGCCTTCACCAGCCGCAATGCGGGCCTTGACCTGAACGCAGCCACGATGCTGGCGGCCGCGAGCCGGGCCCTAAAAGGGTACAACGACGAACTGTCGGCGCGGGCCTTGGTGCAGTCGAAACGATTGCTGAAAGAAGCAACGGAGTTGCTCGCCAGCCAACCACAAGACAACATGGCCAGACGGTTTGGCTCAAGCATTTCGACCAACCTGCAATTGTACATCTCGACCGGAGAGCAGGAATACCTTACCAAGTTTCAGGAACAATTGTGGCCTGCGCTCGACCGCAACGTGAACTTCACGCTGCTAACAGCCCTGGACGCCATACCGCATATGGACGCAGCCTATAAAGAAAAGCTCCGGCCTTATGTAGTCAAGTACAATGATTACATCAAAGGGCTTGAAAAGAACAACCCCTATGGCGTACCCATTGGGCTAGGCAACTGGGCCGGTAGCGGCGAGGTTATCAACTTTGGTACGACCGTTTGCTTTGCCAGCAAGTATTTCCCGGATATTATCGACGCCAGCCATGCCTTTAAAGTGAGCAACTACTTGTTTGGCTGCCATCCGTACCACAATTATTCATTGGTGGCCGCGGTGGGGGCTACCCGTCCCAAAGCCGTCTTTTACGGGAACAACCGGGCTGACTTTTCCTTTATTCCGGGGAACGTGGCACCGGGCCTGTTGTTCAGAAAACCCGACCACTTTGAAAACTACGACGACTGGCCTTTCTTCTGGGGCCAAAACGAAGGCACGATTGCCGGCAACACCAGTTACCTGATCTTCGGCTCAGCCTTCAAGAACCTGGTCAAGTAAACAGACTTGAGTAATTGCTATAGCACAAGTGATAAGCCCGCTAGTTTGGCGCTTGTCACTTGCGCTATTTTTTGTAGGTTTAGGCGGTTCTGAGTTGCGTCAATACAACTTGCCCTTATCAAACAATACAAAATACGCAATGCGTGTTTTGTATTGTTTGATGACGCAGATTCAAAAATTACTTAAGCTCAGTATCTTGATTGTCAGACTATTGCGTTGCCATAGGGCGTGGTTCTATTATATTTGAGCAGTATATATTTAGATTTGTTCTATATGCTAAAAAGTGCGTCTATTTATGAGTTAGCGGTAAGCGTAAAATAACAAACCGTCAAAAGTAACATAAACAGTAATGGAACAGATTGAAATATCAAAAATCATAAAAAAGCTAGAAAGAATTGAAAAGACGAATGGTGTTGAAGTTGAAGACATTCTTAAACTTCTAAAAAATGGAGACCAAACGTTAGTTCAACCCATAAAGGAACTATCTTCAAGACTTGAATGGAAACCAATAAATAAACAATCGTATGTTCCATTAGCGACTTGGACTGATATAGTTTGTGTTTATTTGGAATTTGGATTAAACGGTTTAAAGGAATTACTTATAAAAAAAGATAAAATTTCAGAGTTTGTGCTTGGTATTTTGGGAGAACTTACTACTGTTGAAGCGTTAAGTACAATTTTAAGTGTTGCTGAAAAATTCGATTTGACAACTAATGAAAGTAAAGAAATTGAGTTTATAAAAAAATATAGCTATTCTTTAAATATGATTTCTTTCAAGATTGATAGACAAAATATTAATGATAATTTATATGTAAAACTTATCAACAATTTGAAAAATATGATCGAGTTTTCAAATACTATAAACAATGAAGTAATTAGAGCGAATTGCATTGCTTGTATGGGAAAACTAGGACGACTAAACGAAATTGATTATCTCAACAAGCAAAGAAAATTTGAAACGCCGTATACAGGACTTATTAAAAAAATGACTAAAAATATACAAAACGCCTACCGCTAACAAGGGTTTTGCAATAGTGGGGCGAAACTGCAAAGTTCAACGGTATTTCTTAGATTAAACTTTTGTGCAAAATTGAAGATTTGTGCTTCGATTGCCCCACCATCGCAAAGCCCCAAAACGTTGCACGCAAGCATATCGACTACATTTACTATGACAAAAATTGTTCTGATACTTCTTCTTTCTGTATTACTTTTCTCTTGTGGACAACAGGTAAGAGAAACAGATAAGGACACAGTAAAGGAAGGCAACAAATCAACAACCCTTTCAACCGACACAGGCAAACTTTCAAAGATTATAGACCTTGTGACATACAAGCCAACTCATGTTAAGTTTAAGTATATTTTCATTGACAATTCAGGACAAAACGAACGGCTAAGTATTCCTGGACCATCGGATAGTTATTTACAAGCCGTTTTATATTTTGACACAGTAACGTACCGACAGTTCAAGACGAAATATTTTAATGCAGATTATGTATCACCAAATTATGACAAACAAGATTTTAACTTTGAATGGCTCGACACAACTATAAGAAAGGAACTTTTGCAGTCCGACACAAGCTATCACGGACATCCGGATTTCTTTTTAGGATTAGGCGTAAAAGGTAAGTTGTGGCTTTTGAATAATAAGGTCTTGCTGACTAAGACCACAGATTGACAAACCAAAAAATGCCATGCGTGCAACATTGGGTTTTATGCAAGTTGGGCTTGACATTGTAACATCAGCTAATTGCAAATCCAAACTGTGGTTCAGGCTGGACGAATAAATCTCAACTTTTGTTCTCAGATTCAATTTTATATTTTCAATCAGCCGCGGTTATCGGCGGACGGAATTCTAATTCCCAACCTGCATAAAGCCCTGCTCGTTGCCTGCAATTTTATGGATAAACTTCAACCTCAAGATCATTTACAACAGCTGCTGTTGAGTTTGAACGTATTGAAAGGATTTTACTTTATTTCAGAGTAAGTAACAATCTCATTAATGAGGACTTACTAAAATCTATCACAAAACTCAAAACATTCAACGAAAATTTAGAGGTCCCATTTGAACTTGACATGCAAATGGAAAAGGAGTTTTTGGAGATAAATTACTACGAGATGACTTTATCGACGATGATGTATGTAAAGACGGTTGACAACTTTGAAAATTATTTCAAAGAGATTTTATCAGAAATTGTCATAAGCGAACCTAGAGTGCTAAAATCTAAAGAGACTGAGCAAATAGACTTTATCCTATCATTCACAAACTACAATAGTTTAATTAATGCAATTGTAGAAAAGAAGGTTGAAGCGCTTTTTCATCAGGGCATAGATGGCATTCAAAAGTTTTTCAGAGACAGAATTGGGATAGAGGTCTTTAAAGAGAAAGCTGACCAAATAAATCTTCTAGTCAAACAGAGAAACTTAGCGGTTCATAATAGAAGCAAAATCTCTAAGGATTTCTTACGGCAATTTCCTAATGAAAACTTCACCGAGAATATGTATTTAAACTTCACATTTGACTACGTTGGAAAAGCAGTTCCGGCTTTGTACAAAATAATTAACGAGCTTGACTATGAGTTCACTAAGAAATTTAATCTTCTTCAAGTCGAGTATTAAAACCACAGTCAACATCGGCTTGGCGTTATGGAGGCTGACGAAGCGCGACATCAGCAGTAATTATCGCTTTTGCGCCACATACCATCGGGACCGAATGTTATGAGCCGTAGAATAAAACTTGTACAGTAGTTCATCATTCGGCTTTAGTTGTCGGCAGATAGAACACAGAATATCGTCACATCGCCAATGCTTGATGTTGACCATGATCTGAGGTATCCAATACCTCCCTTACCGCTTATCTTTGACTATACTGCCGTACTTTCCTATCCAATAGCAGTTCAATGAGCGGCCGGGTACGTTGCCTGTCGGTTGCTTCGATTGATGAATACCAATGCGCCGAGAACCTAAAACGATGGTTGTTCAGTTTGATCCTAATAGACTGAAGTCAGCGGCCTTCCTTGTCAGCTGGGCAATGACCCACTAAACGAATAACTAACTACCCGTATGTCGATAACCAGAGAAGCGGACCTAATCGGAATGCAAAAAGCGAGTGAAGCTGTTGCGGCCACCCTGAAAGCAATGCGAACCTACGCCCAACCCGGTATGACCACTAAGCAACTGGACGAGTATGGCGCTGCGATCCTGGCCGATTACGGGGCTAAATCAGCGCCGTATCTGACCTATGGCTTTCCCGGCTGGACGTGCATCAGCGTAAACAATGAGTTTTGCCACGGCATTCCGTCTGACAAACGGGTGCTGAAAGAGGGCGACTTAATCAACATTGATGTATCGGCTGAACTGAATGGCTTTTGGTCTGACAACGGCGGCTCTTTTATACTGGGCAACGACATCAACCGACACCAAAAACTTGTAGACGCCTCGAAACAGATTTTGCGCAGGGCAATAAGTAATATAAAAGGCGGGGTGCGTATTTCAGAGATTGGCCACTTGATGGAAACGGAAGCCAAAAAACAGGGTTACAAAGTCATCAAAAACCTCACCGGCCACGGCATCGGCAAAAGCCTACACGAAGAGCCCAGTGAAATCGCCAATTTTCGGGACCGCTCCAATACAGCACGGTTTAGAAAGAATTCAGTCGTCGCCATCGAGACCTTTATTTCAACCACCTCAACCTATGCAGAAACACTACAGGACGGCTGGACCATGGTTGGCGACAAAGGTGGTTTTATGGCGCAACACGAACACACAATTGTGGTTACCGACGGTAAGCCACTCATCTTGACGGAAATGAATGAGATTTGGAATTAGTGAATAGGCTACTGGGCAGGTCTTTTTCCCGATAATAGAGGCAAGCGTGCTACCCTACTTTCCTTTTCAGCAAGAGTTCAACCAACGACCAGGTACGTTGCCGCTCAAACCCAGCGACGCCCTGATCGAAGTCGATACGCACTACGAAGCGGAAATCGCCCTAAAACAAGCCTTGCTGACCGACAGCAACCCCGCTATCCGAAATGGGGCGGGGCAGGCTGTACCTGATTATTACTTCCAAGCCGCGCCCGGCACCGAAGCAGCGCAATGGGACGTGCTGGAGGCCGTCCTGACCGACCTATCCCGGCATCAGCCCGATCAGTTTAACTTACATAAGGCTGGTGATCAATGGCACTGGCAAAACCACCGGCTGGGTACGTCGGCGGCATTCACGTATGGGGAATCAGGTACGTTACCGCTTTCTCCGCTCGATTGGGTAGGTCGGCAGGTACAAGAGGATTTGCTGATTCTCGACGGCCCCAACGCGACGCTGGTAGCTGGTCAACTCTGCTTTGGCAACGGCTGGAGCCTCGATGAAAAGATGGGTTTGCCGTTTGGGTCGATTCACGCGCCCATTAACCCGATTGTGCCGCCGATGATGCAGGCTGCTCAGACGATTATGGACCGGCTCCCCGTGGGAAAACCCCTCTGGCGCCTCAACTGGAGCCTGAAAGCCAGCGATCAACTCGACATGACAACTCACCGAATGCCAGCGCTTAACGCCCAACTCGCCGACCTGCTACCCACGTTGACCGCCACCAATGCCGGAGATCACCTGTTTATTCGCATCGAACGCCAGACACTGACCCGCCTACCCCGCTCCGGCGCGATCCTGTTTGGTATACACACGTACCAGAACCGCCTTGCCGACGAATGCCGCGCCCGCCCCGACGCCGCCCAACGCCTGTTGGCCGTGCTGGAAACCACCCCGCCCGCCATGCTCGATTACAAAGGTATCCGGCCTTTTCTGGCGGTGACGTTAGCGTGGTTGAACGCGGTTAGATGGAACACGGATGACGGGGATTTTGGGGATGAATAAGGCTGAGTATACAGGAAGAAGCGTTTTTGTCATCCCAACGACAGGAGGGATCTCAACCTTTCTCTCTTGAGAGTCAAGACGCTTCAAGATCCCTCCTGTCGTCGGGATGACAAAAAAGTAGAATAGCTCTGTCTCTGACTAAAAACTTCATTTTCCAAATCCGCGATCATCCCCAAAATCCCCGTCATCCGTGTTCCATCTAACCGCGTTCAACCCTCTTTCAAACCCCGCCAGTTGCGCATACCAACGGTGGCGATCAACACCATCGTTGCCGAACTGAGCGGCATCAATACGGCGGCCACAACGGGTGAGAGGTGACCGGTGGCGGCAAACGACAGCCCGACGAAATTGTACAGTAGCGATATGCCGAAGCTGAACCGGATGAGGCGCATGGCAAAGTGGCTATAGCGCAGAAAACGAGGCAGTTGTCGCAGCGAACGACTTTCCAGAATGGCATCGCTCGCGGGTGTAAACTGAAGCGTATCGTCGGTCACGGCAAGCCCCACGTTGGCCTGCCGGAGCGCACCGGCATCATTAAGGCCGTCGCCAACCATCAGCACCTGCCGACCCGACGCCTGTAGCTCGCGTACGAGGCGCAGTTTATCGTCGGGGCTACAGCCGAACGTCATGGCGGCGTCGGCAAACCAGGCACGCAGGTCCTTTCGGGCCGCATCGCTGTCGCCCGATAGCAGGTACAGGTCTTTCCCGCTTCCTTTCAGTGCCGTCAGCATGTCTATGACGCCGTCGCGCAGTTGCCCGGCCAGCCGGAAATAGCCCCGGTATTGGTTATCGATGCGAACATGCACAACTGAACTGCTCGCCGCTCCATTAGTAGGCACATCCACAAAAGCCGCACTCCCCAGTTTAACAATGGCTTCATCGACCAGCCCGATCAGTCCCTGCCCCGGCATTTCGGTAAAATGAGCAATGCCAACGGGCGGTTCTTCGGCCAGAAACTGCCGTAACCGACGACTCAGCGGGTGAGCCGACTGCCCGACCAACGTCGCGACCATAGCCCGTTCGATAGACGACAGCGGCGGGTTAAAGACCTCCGTGACCGACTCGGCAATGGGCGTGGTGAGTGTACCGGTTTTGTCGAAAACGATGGTGTCGCAGTGGGAAAGCTGTTCGATGGTTTCGGCGTTTTTGAGGTAGAAACCCCGTTTGCCCAACAGCCGCAGTCCATGCCCCAGCGCCACCGGATACGACAGAGACAGCACGCAGGGGCAGGCGACAATCAGCACCGCCGTGAAGGCATTGACTGCCGTGGTGGGTTGCCCGACCCAGCCGTACCAGTAAGCGCCGATGAGCGTGGCCAAGGTCAGCACGGTGATGGTGAAGTACGTACCTACGGCATCGGCAAAAGTCTGTGCCCCAGTAGTTTGTTCTTTTTTAAACGCATCGTTATTCCAGAGCTGCGTCAGGTAACTCTGCGATACGTTCCGGACAATTTCGAGGTCGATGGCCCCGCCAAGATGCCGCCCGCCCGCGTAGAGCAGGGCGCCCGGTTCGCGCTGTTCGGGCGTCGATTCGCCCGTCACGAACGAATAATCAATAACGCCTTCACCCCGATACAGCAAACTGTCGGCGGGAATCAGGTCGCCGTGACGTACCCGGATCCGATCACCTTTTTGTAGGTCAGCCACCGGCGCGAAGGTTTCTTCGTCGCCCACCAGCCGACGCGCCGCTAACGGAAAATAGGATTTATAATCGCGCTCGAACGACAGAAAATCATAGGTACGTTGCTGAAACCATTTTCCACATAACAAAAAGAAAATCAGGCCTGTAACGGAGTCATAATAGCCCGCCCCACCCAGCGCGAAGACTTCATATGTGCCCCGAAAATAAGCGACCAGAATGCCAAGCAGAATGGGGAAATCGATGTTGATGAACCGACCACGAACGTGTCTTTTTAAACTCTTCCAAACCGACTTGAAATAGCCCGATCCGGAGTAGAACACGACGGGCGTGGCCAGCACCAGGTTGATGATGCCAAACCAGTGTTTGAAGACCGAATCGTCGAGGCCAAGGTATTCGGGGAAGCTGAACAGCATGATGTTACCCGCGCAGAAACCCGCCACTGCCAACCGATACAGCAGTGGTCGGTACGTCTGTTTCTGCCCTTCCTTCACCACGTCGTTGAGGCTGATCAGCGGTTCGTAGCCCAGCGACGTGAGCAGTTCGGCCACCTGCCGCAACGACAATTTTCCCGGATTGAACACCAGATGTACCTGTTTCTTGAGAAAATCGACGCGGGTTTGCGCTACGGCCGGTTCGATGCGGTACAGGTGTTCAAGCAGCCACAGGCACGACGAGCAGTGGATAGCCGGTATGTAGAATGTAGCGTGGGCCACTTTGTCGTTCTGAAACTCGATCAGCTGCGCGGCAATATCGGGATGATCCAGAAACGCCAGCCGGTCGAGCGAGGGCGTCTGATTGGGCATGAACGTACCCGGCGCGGCATTCAGGTCGTAATAGCGGCAAAGCTGGTGGTGCTGCAAGACCTGATAAACGGTTTCGCAACCCGTGCAGCAAAACGGTTTGTCGTCGTAATACAGCGTCGCGGCGGGGCTGGGGCAGTCGTTACCACAGTGGTAGCAAACCGTCTTGGTGGGGTTGACCGTAGGCGTCATCATCCAGAATCGTTTGGTCAAAATTGCCGCCACCACCACCGCCAAAACCTGACGAAGATCAGCCCGGCAACTGATTGGCGTTGGGCTGGTGGCCCTTCTCCAGCCCGATTTTTGTCTGATCCTGCGGCCCGACAACGTACCTGGAAGCGGGCTCTTTTCATGCACAACGCGCTCATCGCCAAATACAACGTATCTGGCCCCCGCTATACCAGCTACCCAACCGTTCCCTTCTGGAATACTGATGCGTTTGACCACACAGTCTGGCAGGGACGGCTCACCACGGCCTTTGCCATGGACAACTACGCCGATGGGATCAGCCTGTATATTCACCTGCCTTACTGCGAAAGCCTCTGCACGTTTTGTGCCTGCCATAAGCACATTACCCGCAACCACGCCGTCGAAAAGCCGTACATCGACGCCCTGCTGGCCGAATGGGCACTCTACTGCGACTGGCTCCCCGAGCGTCCGCGTATTGCCGAGCTACACCTCGGCGGCGGTACGCCCAGTTTCTTCGCGCCGGAGGAACTTCAGCGCCTGCTGACGGGCCTCTTTGCGTTGGCCGATCCGGTGGAGACGTCATCGGGCGGTGGGCCAGACTTTGGGTGGGAAGGCCACCCCAACAATACCACTGCCGCGCACCTGCAAACGCTCTTCGACGGCGGCTGTCGGCGCGTTAGTTTCGGGGTGCAGGATTACGATCCGGTTGTACAAAAAGCCATTCATCGCGTGCAGCCGTTCGAGAACGTGCGCCGCGTCACCGAAGAAGCCCGCACCATCGGCTACACGTCGATCAGCCACGATCTGGTGTTTGGTCTACCCTTTCAACGCCCCGACTCCATCCGGCAAACGATTGCCCAGACCCTGACGCTGCGCCCCGACCGCATTGCCTTTTACTCGTATGCTCACGTACCCTGGATCGGTAAAAAGGGCGGGGCATTTGGGCAACGCGGTTTTCGGGAGGCGGATCTGCCCACGGGCGAGGCCAAACGTGAACTCTATGAGATTGGGCGCGATCTGCTGCTCGAAGCTGGGTACGTTGAAATCGGCATGGATCACTTCGCCCTCCCCCACGATTCGCTGCACGTGGCGCTGCAAAACGGAACGCTGCACCGCAACTTCATGGGCTACACCACCACCCGCACCGATATGCTGATCGGCCTGGGCGTGTCGGCTATCAGCGACATTGGCACGGCGTTCATGCAGAACGACAAAGACTTACGTAGTTATCAGGAACGCGTGATGGCGGGGCAGTTCCCCATTGGTCGCGGCCATTTACTGACCGACGAAGACAGCCAGGTACGTCAGCAAATCCTCGACATTATGTGTCGGTTTGGCACCGTCTGGGCTACGGATAAGCTGTCGGCCAGCGAACGTACCCAGTTGCTCATGCAACTCGATGCTTTCCGCGCTGATGGCCTGATTGATTTCGACGAAAGCCACTTGTGGGTAACACCCGAGGGGCGCCCCTTTTTGCGCAACATTTGCATGGCATTTGATCGCCACCTTGCTCGCAGCCAACGTACCGAACGCCTCTTTTCGCAGACGGTATAGACTAGAGCTGGCTACAGCAAACGGAGCGAACCTTGCTGAGGCTCAGGCATCAGCAAGGTTTTCATGATCCCGGTTATACCTTAAACCACGCCACAAAAAAATCCCGATGCACCTAACCCCTCAGGCGCACCGGGATCTGCACTCCCCTATTTACCTATACTTAAAGCGCTTTGATCCGCTCCAGCAGGTGCGGCAATAAGGTACGTTCTTCCCAAGCCCGAACCCCCTCCTGTCGCCAGCGTTCGACGCCATGATGCACCAGCACCAGGGCGGGCAACTGGGTTAAGTTAAAGCTGTTAACCACATCGGGATGAGCCGTTTGGTCGACATTGAGTACCCGCACCAGATCGGGCAGGCGCTGCTGTAGCCCCTGACTAAACGTCGTCATGAAGGTGCGTTCCTGAACGGCTTCCCGCGACGTAGCAGGTGGTAAAAAGCAGAGCAGTACGGCCTTCCGGGCTGTGGCTACGGGTGGCGATAGTGTGTTGACTTCCATCACAAAAAGGCGATTGGGCCCGCTTACATAGGTGCTTTGAATTTACTGATGAAGATACGGCCATTACTAACCAAAAAGTATAATACCCGTCACCTCAAGTGTTGATTAATCACCCATAACCGATTGGTTGAGATCAGAGTAACGGACTTACATATATGCTTCGTCGCGCCCCCAACGTACCCGGATGACCCCAACCTTGTTCAGCAAGCGAATCAGCGGGTAAGCCGGGTCCAATTCATGCCAGCGGAAGCCACCAAAATTGACCCGTCCACCGAATTTGTGGTGGTTGTTGTGGTATGATTCGCCCATCATCAGAAAGTCGAAGGGCAGCAGATTTCTGGCCGTATCGTTGACCACAAAATTGGTGTACCCGTATCGGTGCGCATACCAGTTGATGATGGCTCCGTGTACTGGTCCCATCAGAAAGTGCACCGGTAGCAGCAGAAACCACCAGGGCGACGGCGAAAACACCACGTAGATGAGCGTGTAGACCGCCACCCAGCCCAAACGCACCAGCCAGCGATCGCCAAGCCATTCCATAAACGCCCAGTTGGGTACGTTCTTTTTGAATTTCGCCGGGATGTGGTCACGGTTGTTCACGATGTCGTTGTAATACGTCCGGGTCTTCCACATCATATCGAACAGATTTTTGGAGAAGTCCGGCGAGTGTGGGTCCTGCTCGGTATCAGCGTGGGCGTGGTGCAGACGGTGCATGATGCCGTAGGCGCGCGGGCTCAGAAACGACGATCCCTGGGTGAGAAACGTGAGCGTGTAGAAGAATTTCTCCCAGCCTTTGCTCATGGTAAACATCTGATGAGCTGCGTAGCGGTGGAGAAAAAACGTTTGCATCAGTACCGATGCGTACCAGTGCGCCAGAAAGAAAATGGGAATGATCATTAGGCAGTGAAAAGTGGGAAATAAACTTGACTAACAAGCCCTTACTCCGTCTGTAGCAGCCCTGTCAGATGCAGGCGGCTTTGCATGACGGCAGCAATCGACTGAGCCCGGAGTATGGCTTCATTGGCCCGCTCACCGGCGAAGCACTCCCTCACGGTCTGGCTAAACAGCGCTAGCCACTGATCGAAATGATCGGGCCGGATGGGGGCTTTCTGCGCCAGTTCAAAATGCGGGCGCATGGGGTGGCCCTGGTAGCTGTTGGTACCCAGCAGCAGGCTCGACCAGAACTTTTCGATTTTGGGCAGGTGCGTCGGCCAATCGACCTGCGCTACCCCGTCGAAGAGGTAACCCAATTCCGGGTTTTGCCGCACACGAGCGTAGAATCGGTCCAGAAAATAAGCAATGTCGGCTTCAGTTTCGATGTCGCGAAGGGGCGTATGCATGCGGAAGGTGGCGCGCGGCCAGAAACGGGTTAGACGGATGTTGACCGGCGGGGCTCGTCGCCACCGCCTGTTCTATAAATCAGCATCCGGCCCCGTCCGGTTCACACCCGCGAGGGGGTTAAATCAAATTAAGCCTGACCAGCCCCGCCAGAAACTGGTAACAGATTTCGCGGAGGCGGGTCAGTTCGTCGCCGAGTTGGGCGAACGTACCTGTCAGCGCCTGATAGCGATTGTATTGCGGGTTTTGACAGGGCACACTGTCGCAGGTGGCGCTGCCACATAAGTAAAGCTGACGCAGCTGATCGATCCGGTTTTTGAGTCGGCTCAGGCTGGTATAGTAGCTCATCAGGCGGTAATGAAGTCCCTGCGGATTGGGCCGGTCTTTCAGGTCATCAAACAGGCTCAGCAGCCCGTCGATTTCGGCTTCATTGTGGCGCAGGGTAGCCGCCCAGTTCTGGTTCTGCGTGCGGCAGGTTAGGATGCTCGGCAGTGCCTCGTCGGTAGTTGGGGTCATGGCAACGAGTTGCATAATTTTCTGAAAATAGGGGTGTTTCGGTACGTAAAAGTAGCCGCTCCCCCGCCCCTGCCGCCTGACGGCCGTCAGCTCCCGATCTGATAGTTATCAGCCAGCGAGGCGGCTGAATTTAATCAGGCCCTCTACTGACCGAACTCATCGGTGCCCGACCGGCCGCCGCTCACTTTTGGGGTGTTAAACATCCCTGCGTATGGCTATCCTCTTTTTTATGATCGGCGTCAGTCTCGTCATGGCCCTGGGTTTTCTGGGCGCGTTCATCTGGTCGATGCGGACCGGCCAGCACGACGACCTTTACACCCCTTCCCTGCGCATGCTCTTCGACGACGACACCACTACGCTTTCACCGCCTTCCGATCCTGCTTAATCAATAATCTCCGTTTCGTTGCTTATGTCTACTGTATCAAACACCCCCGTTACCCTGGTTTCGACGGACCGCGAAACGCTCGGGCAACCGCCGGGTTACCAGCCACCCGTCAGCCAGCTTCCCGCCGAGCAGTTCACCTACGACAACCGCATCGTGCGTGATTTTGGCGTCGCCACCATGATCTGGGGGATCATCGGGATGCTTGTGGGGGTAATCGCGGCGACCCAGCTGTTTGCTCCCGTGGCCAACCTGAACACGCCCGAAACCACGTTTGGGCGCATCCGGCCACTCCATACCAACGCGGTCATTTTTGCCTTCGTGGGGAACGCCATTTTCATGGGGGTGTATTACTCCTTGCAGCGGCTCTGCAAAGCCCGGATGTTTTCTGACCTGCTTAGCCGGGTACATTTTTGGGGCTGGCAACTGATTATCCTGTCGGCCGTGGCGACGCTGCCGTTCGGCATTACCACGTCAAAAGAATACGCCGAACTCGAATGGCCCATCGACATCGCCATCACGCTGATCTGGGTGGTGTTTGGGGTGAACATGTTCGGGACGATTTTCAAACGGCGCGAACGGCACCTCTACGTAGCCATCTGGTTTTACATCGCCACGTTCGTGACGGTGGCGGTGCTGCACATCGTCAACTCGATGGAGATGCCCGTCAGCTTCCTGAAAAGCTATTCGCTGTATGCCGGGGTGCAGGATGCCCTCGTGCAGTGGTGGTATGGCCACAACGCCGTAGCCTTCTTCCTGACGACCCCTTACTTGGGTATGATGTATTACTTCCTGCCCAAGATGGCCAACCGCCCCGTGTATTCTTATCGCCTGTCGATCCTGCACTTCTGGGCTTTGATTTTCATCTACATCTGGGCGGGGCCGCACCACCTGCTCTACACTTCGCTGCCCGACTGGGCGCAGTCGCTGGGGGTGGTGTTCTCGATCATGCTCATCGCGCCGTCGTGGGGTGGTATGATCAACGGCCTGCTCACGCTGCGCGGCGCCTGGGACAAGGTACGCGAAGACACCATTCTTAAGTTTATGGTGGTGGGCCTGACGGCCTACGGTATGGCTACGTTTGAAGGCCCGATGCTGTCGCTCAAAAACGTCAACGCCATTGCCCACTTCACCGACTGGATCGTGGCGCACGTACACGTGGGCGCGCTGGGCTGGAACGGTTTCCTGACGTTCGCCATGCTTTACTGGCTCGTGCCGCGCCTCTACCACACCCCGCTGTTTTCGCAAAAGCTCATGAGTGTGCACTTCTGGCTGGGTACGTTGGGCATCCTGTTCTACGCCATTCCGATGTATATCTCGGGGTTCACGCAAGGGATGATGTGGAAAGAATTTACGCCCGAAGGCACGCTGCACTACGGCAACTTCCTCGACACCACGCTGCGCCTGTTGCCCATGCACCAGATGCGGGCCATCGGTGGCACGCTGTATCTGGCCGGGGCTATCCTGATGGCGTACAACCTCTTCAAAACGATGGCAGCCGGTACGCTAACGGCCAATGAACCCGCCGAAGCTCCGGCTCTGGCCAAAACCTATGTGGCCACGGGTGGCGATACCTTCTGGCACCGCTGGTTTGAACGCAAGCCCATTCCGCTACTGATTGGCTCGTTGGTAATGATTCTGATTGGCTCGCTGGTGGAGCTCATTCCGACCTTTATGGTGCGCAGCAACGTACCTACCATCGCTGCCGTACAACCCTACACGGCCCTGGAGCTGGAAGGCCGCGACCTATATATCCGCGAAGGCTGCGTAGGCTGCCACAGCCAGATGGTGCGGCCCTTCAGGTCGGAAACCGAACGCTATGGCGAGTACTCGAAAGCAGGCGAATATGTCTACGATCACCCGTTCCTGTGGGGTAGCAAACGCACCGGTCCCGATCTGCAACGCGAAGGCGGCAAGTACCCCGACTCATGGCACTACTACCACATGCGCGACCCCGGCTCGATGTCGCCCGGCTCAATCATGCCCGCCTACGCCTGGCTGGAAGCGCGCAAACTCGACACCGATAAAACGGGCGCCAAGATGAGCGCCCTGCGCAAGGTAGGTGTCCCTTACGACGATCAGACCATCGCGACGGCGACCGGCGATCTGCAAAAGCAGGCCACGACGATCAGCCAACGGCTGGCGCAGGACGGCATCAAGGTGCAGCCCGACCGGGAAATTGTGGCGCTCATCGCCTACCTGCAACGCCTCGGCACCGATATCAAAAAAATGGAAACCGCTAGTAGATAATGTACAATGAATAATGCACGATGGACAATGCGGCGCTGCGGTAGAATGGCTGACGCTGATTTGGCCTGACGAACACTCATTATGCCGCGCCAGCTAGCCCCCCGGCAGACCGCATTGTGCATTGTCCATCGTGCATTATTCATTAGCCAACTCCCGCTTTTATGTTCAAGCAATTCATCTCAAAAATTCCCGGAGCCGACCTCTATATGGTCGGTTCCTTCCTGACCTTCTTCGCGTTTTTTCTGCTGGTGGGTCTTTATCTATGGCTGGCCGACAAGAACCATATGGGTCAGATGAGCCGCCTTCCTCTCGATGATTCTACGTTGTCTTAAACCGTCCTGCCATGTACTTTTCGACACTGTTTGTAACCGCCGGTCTGGCCACTGCCTCCGGCAATGCCCCTGGCAAATCGATCTGGGCCATTGAATCGGGTGAGGAGTTGGTGCTCCTGATCGCGCTGATTACGCTGCTGGTAGGTATGGTGCTGGTGGGGTTCCTGTGCGTCTACCTGCTGATTATGCTCAAGGCCATACTGGCCCCGGCAGGTCAGGCTACCGAGAAACGCACCTTTTGGCAATACGTGACGGGGCTGTGGCCACTGGCTCAAGAGAGAGAATTGGTGATGGCCCACGCCTACGACGGCATCCACGAACTCGACAACCCCACGCCGCCTTGGTTTATGGGCCTTTTCTACGGCTCAATCGGGTTTGCGGTCATCTACCTGTTGCTTTTCCACGTGGCTGGTGTTGGGCAGCTGTCGCTGGCCGAGTACAACGAAGAGGTACAGGTTGCCGAAGTGGCCCGTGAAGCCTATATCCAGAAAGTAGCTGGCTCGATCAACGAAAATACGGTCAAGCTGGTGGGCGATGCCAAATCGCTCGACGCCGGAAAGGTGCTCTTCTCGCAAAAATGTGTAGCCTGCCACGGACAGCAGGCGCAGGGCGGCGTTGGCCCCAACCTGACCGACGAATACTGGCTGCACGGCGGTTCAGTAAAGGCGGTTTACCACACCATCAACGAAGGTGTGCCCGAAAAAGGCATGATGTCGTGGAAGAGCCAACTCAACCCGCTGCAAGTGCAACAGGTCGCCAGCTACATTTTGTCGCTTCAGGGCTCAAAACCCGTTGGTGCCAAAGAGCCGCAGGGCGAAAAGATGGTGGCCCTCAAGTAGGTACGTGGCTGGTACGTAACGTACCTGCTCTTTCAACTCAATTAGTCCTCATGCATCTCGACGTTCACGAACCCGGCCCGGTTGATGACTATTTCCGGACTCACCTGCCCAATCAGCTCGATACTGGCGGCCGTAAATGGCTTTATCCAAAAGCCTCTTCGGGCTCATTTACACGCTGGCGGACAGTGGTTGGTCTGGTGTTGCTGGTCTGTTTGTTTGCCGGGCCGTTCGTGTGGGTCGATGGGCATCCGCTCTTTCTGTTCAATGTGCTCGAACGCCGGTTTATCGTATTCGGCGTTACGTTCTGGCCGCAGGATTTTTATCTGGTTGCGATCGGGCTGATCACCTTTGTGGTGTTCATTGCGCTCTTTACAGTGATTTACGGGCGAGTCTGGTGCGGTTGGGCCTGCCCGCAAACGATTTTTATGGAAGGCGTTTTCCGGAAAATCGAAACTTGGATTGAAGGCGATTATACCGCTCGCCGTCGCCTCGACGCGGCCCCCTGGACGACTGAGAAACTCCTGAAGAAAGGCGGTAAACACCTTGTTTTCTTCCTGATCTCGTTTCTCATCAGCAACACCTTTCTGGCCTACCTGATTGGCCGCGATGCCT
Source organism: Fibrella musci (assembly GCF_041321105.1). NCBI lineage: Bacteria > Pseudomonadati > Bacteroidota > Cytophagia > Cytophagales > Spirosomataceae > Fibrella > Fibrella musci. The sequence continues at coordinate 917,052 of NZ_JBGGWD010000001.1, forward strand.
GGCTGAGTTTGATCACCGACAACCCAGACCGGCACCTGGCAGGTCTGACGGCGATGCTGGTCTTCACGGGTGTTTTTCACGGTGTCTTTGCTTACCTGCGCGAGATCGTCTGCACCACCATCTGCCCGTATGGCCGATTACAAAGCGTGATGCTCGACAAAAACTCGCTGATCGTCGCTTACGACTACATCCGGGGCGAACCGAGGGGACACCTTCAGCGCGGAGCCGCTTCGCAGGGGAATGGCGGGGCCGTCTCCAAAGGCGACTGCATCGACTGTAAACTGTGCGTCCACGTTTGCCCTACAGGTATTGATATCCGAAACGGCACGCAGATGGAATGCGTCGGCTGCACGGCCTGCATCGACGTTTGCGACGAGGTAATGACCAAAATCGACCGGCCCACCGGCCTGATTCGGTACGATTCGCAGAAAGGCATTGAGTCGCGCCAGCCATTCCGATTCACCCCGCGGATTGCGGCGTATTCGGCCGTGCTACTGGGCCTGCTGTGTATACTGGCCGGCCTGCTCATGACCCGCCCGGCGCTCGATGTCACGGTGTTACGGGCGCCGGGGCAACTGTATCAGCGCGAGGCCAACGGGCGTGTTGCCAACCTGTATTCGCTGGAAGTGATCAACAAAACCTATGGTGCTCTGCCCGTGCGGCTGCGTATCAGCCAACCCAGTGCTCAGTTGCGGTTTGTACAGCCGCTCACTACTGTTCAGCCCGGCGAACTGGCTAAAACGATGTTCTTCATCAGCCTGCCCGAAGCGACACTGCACGACACCTCTACTGACCTGCACATCGACGTATTGAGTGGCGACGAGGTTATCGACGAACTGGATACCCGCTTTTTAGGCCCCGTACACTAATGACCAACGACTGAAAGCGCGAACGGGTGATTTCAGTCAGCCATCAGAACGCTCATCACTCGTTCGCACATTTAGTACTTCGACTTTGACTTATGAACTGGGGAAAATCCATTGTGCTTGTCTTCGTTTTGTTTGCCGGCTTCATCGGCACGATGGTCGTTACCATGAGCCGTCAGCGTATCGACCTGGTGCGCGACGACTATTATCAGGACGAGATCGCGTATCAACAACACATCGACCGCGTTACCAACGCGGCTCACTTAACCAACAAGGTTCCCATGACGTACCTTGCCGACACTCAGGAAGTAGCGGTTTTTCTGCCCGCTTCGCTTCGCCAAGGAACCCTCCTGTTTTATCGACCCGCCGACCGGGTACAGGATTTTAGGGTCAAAATTCCGCAGGAACACGCCACTCGTCAGCTTGTATCGACCAAAGGGCTCTCAAAAGGCCATTGGCGGGTGCAGTTCACTTGGTCTGACGGACAGCGCGATTATTACACTGAGCAGGAGCTGTTTTTATGAGTATGGCCTGGCTCTTGGCGGCCCTCACGACGGGTCTTGTGGGTAGCCTGCACTGCGTGGGTATGTGCGGGCCGCTGGCGATGGCCCTGCCCCTTGGCCGACTGCCCTACCATCAGCGGTGGCTGGGTACGTTGCTTTATCACACGACCCGGCTCACGGCCTACGCGAGTCTGGGCGCGGCGATTGGCGGGCTGGGGCAAGGGTTGCTCTGGCTGGGCTGGCAACGCTCGGTATCGGTAGGGGCAGGCGTTTTTTTACTGGGGTTAACGGTGCTACAACGAGGGCGGTGGGGTGGTCTTACCGCCCGTCTGTCGTCCCGGTGGCTCATGGACCCAATGGCCCGATGGCTGCAACGGCCCTCACTGCTGTCGTTTGCAGGCTTGGGGTTGCTCAACGGCTTTCTGCCCTGTGGGTTTGTTTACGTGGCGATGGCGGGGGCTATCACAACGGGGCAGGCCGTGCCAAGCGCCCTGTACATGGTGGCTTTCGGGCTGGGTACGTTGCCCGCCCTCCTGACCATCCGGGCGATACCGACATTTTTTCCGGTTCAGGTACGTCAGCGCTTTACCTGGCTCATGCCAATTTTCACCATCGGACTCGGCCTGTTGCTGCTTGGCCGGGGGTTGTATCAGCCGCCTGCTACAGAAGCCAAACCGGGAGCCATTCCCCTTTGCCACGGTACGTTGACCCTAAAACAGCGTTAGTGTATAGCCGGTCAGTACCGACCCACCCGATAGCGCGTCCATCTTGCTTTTGGCATCAGTCAAGCGGCCCGAGGGCGATTTCAGATCCAGCACAACATCCGGGCCGATTCCACAAACCAGAATCAATAGTCAACGCAAAGTTGCGGTTGGCCGTTTCGCCGCCTGTTAAGCTCATAAGAACGATATCTCCATTTTTACGACGCTCGAAACGCAAAGAGGGGTTATCCTGACAGAACCGATAAAACTCGTCGTCTGTCAGCCGGATATCCTCGGCAAAATGCATCCTACCCGTTTCCATATAGTCGTTGTCATTGGCCCAATGACTACAAATGACGCCGTAGGCTACTATACATTAAATCGTGGCAATTGTGCGCTCGCTGCCTTCCACCAGATTGGCAGGTACGTCGACGGGCGGCTCGATGATTTCGTCGAACAGTTGCGCCTGCATCACGTCGGCCTCCGTTACGTTGAAAAACGCTTCCTGCATATTGAAAGGCGCCTCTCCTTCGGCCGGTTCGCACTTTTTGTAAGTGCCATCCTCCTGAAGCTCGTAGGCATTCACGGTATCATGCAGGTTGTATTCCAGAATCAGGATGGCCTGCTGCCGAACCCGCACGTCGGCGAGGTAAAACAACGACTCGATCCGGCGGTCGAAGCTCCGTACCATTACGTCGGCGCTGCCCCCGTAAATCTTCGGCTCACCTGCGTTGTGGAAGTAGAATAGCCGCGTGTGTTCCAGATAATCGCCCACAATCGACCGGAGGGTGATGTTTTCGCTCAGCCCTTTGCGCCCCGGACGCAGGCAACAAATCCCGCGTACGATCAGCCGAATGGGCACGCCTGCCTGCGAAGCCGCATATAGCTCGTCGATGATGGTTTTATCTTCCAGTGAGTTGATCTTGATGCAGATGCCACTGGGCAGCCCACGCCGGGCGAGGTCGGCCTCTGTGCGGATCAGATCGATCAGCTGGTTCCGCATATCGCGCGGGGCCGTTATCAGATAATCGTAACGACTTGGTAATGAGTGACCTGTGATTACATTAAAAAACTCCGAAATGTCATTGGTGTACGTTTCGCTCGTTGTGATCACCCCAATGTCGGTATACATCCGGGCCGTGTCTTCGTTGTAGTTGCCACTCGACAGGTGGGCATAGCGCACGACTTTGCTGCCTTCGTTACGCACAACAAGCAGCAGTTTGGTATGCGTTTTAAACCGGCTGATGCCATAAATCACGAAGCAGCCCGCCTTTTGCAGCCGTTGCGCTTCGCGGATGTTGTTTTCCTCATCGAACCGCGCCTTCACCTCAAACAGCACCGATACGTGTTTTCCGTTTTCGGCGGCTTTCAGGAGCGCTTCGGTGATGCGCGATCGTTTAGCCAGCCGGTACACCGTCAGCTTGATGGCCAGCACCTGCGGGTCTTCGGCGGCCTGCTCCAGCAGTTGTAGCACCGGCTCGAAGTTGTTGTACGGGTGGTGCATCAGGATGTCGCGCTCCCGAACAGCCTCGAAAATATCGCCAATCCGTTCCCGCTCCAGCCCAACGGGCGGTACCGACGGGTGCGGCGCGGGCATATCATTCTTAAATTCAGGGTGACGGATAATCTGCCACAGACTTGTGAAGTCGATGAGTGTGTCGACGGCGAAGATGTTGTAATCATCGATCTCCCAGCGTTTTTTCAGCAGGTTGATCATCCACTCCGACGCCGACGATTGCTTGGCTCCTGCCTCGACTTCGACCCGCACCACGCGCCCCAACCGGCGATTCTTGATCTTCTGCTTGATTTCGTCCAGAAAATCGGCCTCCACGTCGTCATTTTCTTCCAGCGTAAAATCGCCGTTGCGCGAAATACGGAACAGGTTTACCGACCAGATTTCGACGTTGCGGTACAGTTTGCTGATGTGCTGGCGAACGATCTCTTCAATGGGTAGGAACGCAATCTGCTCGTCGCGCTCAAACACCATAAAGCGGGGCAGGTTGGCCGGAATCTGCACAAACGATAGCCGTTGGTTATCGCTGTCGTCGTCGGGCGTCGGGTCGTGAAAATCGCCCGCGGGTGTATACGTTACCACGCCGAAGATCAGCACCTTGGCCAGCAGCACCGGGAAGGTATGCGTGTAATCATACAGCATGGGCGTGAGCGTCGGGTAGATCGTCCGGTCGAAGTACGACGACGCCTGTTGCCGCTCGGTCTCGCTCAGGTCGCTATACTTGATCAGAGCCAGCCCGTTTTCGGCAAACAGTGGCATCAGATCATTCATGAATACCGCCTGCTGATCGGTATTGAACTGCTGCAACGCCCGAAACAGCATCTTGCGGAACGGCCCTTCGCGCAGCCCAGAGTAGTCGACCCGCTCCTTGTGATAGTCAATGTAATTATACAAACTCCCGACCCGAATGCTGAAAAATTCGTCGTTGTTAGAGTCGGTAATCGCCAGAAACTTGAACCGCTCCATCAGGGTGCGGTTCGGGTGCCGGGCCTGGTCGAGCACCCGCTCGTTGAATTTGATCCAGCTCAGGTCGCGGCTGAGGTAATCGCTTTGGTCAATGACACTACTCGCCCGGTCGGTCACCTTGTCGGAGGTGCGGTCAGTGGTTCCTGTATCGGCGCGACCTGCGTCCGTCTCGGCACGCTGGGTCAGGCGGGAGACAAGGTTACCAATCAGGTTGCGGCCCCGGGATTGATTCGGATAACGCATGAGTTCAGAAAAGTGGGTGGTTTGTAAGGCAACGCAGAACGCAGCGATTCAAACAGGTTTTCACGTATTAAATTATTGTAATGCGGTTGATCGAAAGGCGTCAGGCACTATCCGGGTCTGTTACCGATATACATAAAGCAGTCGCTCCAACCTGTTTAATCGTCCGGTCTATGTTCTGCTTATTAACAAAAAACCGGGCTAACTGACCCGGTTTTTTTACTAAATATCAATCTTGGCGTACTTGGCGTTTCGCTCGATGAAGTCGCGCCGGGGAGCAACTTCATCACCCATGAGCATCGAAAAGACGTGGTCAGCGTCGGCGGCCGATTCGATGGTCACCAGCTTCAGACTTCGCGTGGCGGGGTCCATCGTCGTTTCCCAGAGTTGCTCGGCGTTCATTTCACCCAGCCCTTTGTAGCGCTGAATATGCACCGCTTCTTCACGACCGCTACCCGCCAGTTCACGCACAGCCGCTTCGCGCTGCGCTTCTGTCCAGCAATAGCGCTGGTCCTTACCTTTCTTCACCAGATAAAGGGGTGGTTGCGCAATGTATACGTACCCGCTCTCGATCAGCAGGCGCATGTTACGGAAGAACAACGTCAGCAACAGTGTCCGGATGTGGCTACCGTCGACGTCGGCATCGGTCATGATGATGATCTTGTGATAGCGGAGCTTGTCGAGGTTCATCACCGTTTCGTCGCCCTGCTTTTCCAGACGTACCCCCAGGGCCGTCCAGATATTCTTGATCTCTTCGTTCTCGTAGATCTTGTGCTCCATGGCTTTCTCCACGTTCAGGATCTTACCACGCAACGGCAAGATGGCCTGGAACGCCCGGTTACGGCCCTGCTTGGCCGAACCACCAGCCGAGTCACCTTCCACCAGATAGAGTTCGCATTTTTCGGGATCGGTATCCGAGCAGTCGGCGAGTTTACCGGGCAAGCCAGCGCCACCCATAAAGTCCTTGCGCTCGGTCATGATGCGCGAGTAGGCCAGATCGGCGGCAATCCGGGCCTGCGCCGAGATCAGCACTTTCCGCACAATCGCCTGCGCCTTCTTGGGGTTCTCTTCGAGCCACTGCTCAAGCATTTCGCCCACTACCTGGCTCACGGCGCTCACCACATCCTGGTTACCCAGTTTACCTTTGGTTTGGCCTTCAAACTGCGGCTCCTGTACTTTCACCGACACCACGGCTGTGAGGCCCTTCCGGAAATCACCGCCTTCGAATTTCACCTTCGTGGCATTCTTGGGCACCAGACCGGGGTTACGCTCCAGGTATTTACCAAACACCCGCGTGATGGCCGACCGGAATCCCTGCACGTGCGTACCGCCCTCGTGCGTATTAATGTTGTTTACATATGACTGTACATTCTCGCCAGCCTCCATGTTGTACACCATCGACACCTGCACGGGCGTGCTGCCTTTGTCGCTTTCCATATAGATGGGCTCCATGCCATCAAGGGCCGCGCGCGTCTCATCCAGGTATTTCACGAACTCGATCAGCCCGCCTTCCGAATGGAATTCCTGCTGATTGATGGGGTTACCCTGTTCGTCGAGTTCGCGCATGTCGGTCAGGACAATGCGGATGCCTTTGTTCAGATAAGCCAGTTCACGCAGGCGACCCGCTACCGTATCGAACCGGTAGACCGTCGACTCGGTAAAGATGGTTTCGTCGGGCTTGAAGTGAACCGTTGTACCGGTATCATCAGCCGTACCAATCTCCCGCACTTCATACTGCGGATGGCCAATGTGGTATTCCTGCTCGTAGGCTTTGCCGTCGCGGTGAACTTCCACGCGCAAGACGGTCGAGAGAGCATTCACGCAGGAAACCCCTACGCCGTGCAAACCACCCGATACTTTATATGTGTCTTTGTCAAATTTGCCACCAGCGTGCAACACCGTCATCACCACTTCGAGTGAGTTACGGCCCGTTTGCCGGTTCATACCGACCGGAATACCCCGGCCGTTGTCTTTGACAGTGATGGAATTATCTTCGTTAATCGTGACCTGAATGGTGTCGCAGTAACCGGCCATCGCTTCGTCGATCGAATTATCGACTACTTCCCAGATCAGGTGGTGCAGGCCTTTCACCCCTACGTCGCCGATGTACATGGCCGGACGTTTCCGAACGGCTTCAAGACCTTCAAGTACCTGAATATTATCGGCCCCGTAGTTGGCCCGCGAGGGGTCGGCTACTTCCTGAATGTCTGCGTCAACAACTTCGTTTGTCATGCGGTATTTGTGTATGTAGTTAGGCGAAATCGGGGCGCGGAACAGCCGCCGGAAAGGCGTTAAAGCAACACGTGAGTCCCCCGTATTCAGCTTGTAAAAATACAAAATTAATTGATCATTTCCGAGCGAAATCGCAAGTGATATCTTGTTAAAATGAAGTTTTTAGCCAAGCGTTGAGCTTCGTTATTTTCAGCGGCCCTTTAACCGCTTCACCAGCCAATTTTCTCCTCCTTATCGCACCCCTTTTATCCCCCCTCGTCCCCGCCGACTGGCAACCCAACCAACCGAAGCCAGCCTGTTTTCGAAACGGATCAATCGGTGTTCATCAGCTAAACGAAATAGCCTAATCGATTACAAATTCGGCGATCAGAACGAAGTGGGTTGTTGCACACTTCATCTATAATAACGGCAAAAAATTGATACGCCGATTGAAACCGTACGATAAGAAATTGAACTATATAAAGAATATAATCTTGTAACGGACTAATAATTAGCATTTTAAAGATATACCGATATAATTTTGCGTCAAATCAAAACATTTACGTCATGGCCACTGCCAAACAATTTTTGAAAAGTAAGCCTGTTGCCAAAGTAACGTTTGAACTTCCCGCCGAAGCGGTTAACGGCGCGAAAGTAGTTTCGCTCGTTGGCGAGTTTAACGATTGGGACGTAACCGCTCAACCGCTGAAAAAGCAGAAAGACGGTTCGTTCAAAACTACGGTAGAACTCCCTATTGGCACTGAATATCAATACCGTTTCGTCATTGATGGCCAAACCTGGGAAAATGACTGGGCAGCCGACAAATATGTCGCCAGCGGCATTTCAGCCGAGGAGAATTCGGTCGTTGTTCTGTAAGAAAAGAGTCCAAAAAAAGGGGGGCCTTGCAGGGTTTGTTGAATGAAGTATTCTCCATTCAACAAACCCCGCAAGGCCCCCCTTTTTTCGCTCTGTTACACGGCAAAATTATCCGATTCGATATACGCCTGAATCAGCGCCTGCTCGCCCTCTTTACCGGGGCGGGAGTTCCCGTGCTCCATCCCAAAAATGAATGTGCGGTTAGTCGCTTTGGCTTTGTCGTAGATGTGCTTGAAAATATTCTTGTAATTGATTTCGCCGGTGGTTGGCTCTTTCCGGCCGGGGTTATCGCCCATCTGGAAATAGCCGATCTCGTCCCATGCCCAATCAATATGCGGGATGATATGTCCTTCGTTCTTCTGCATATGGTAAATGTCGAACAGCACCTTGCAGGCCGGGCTATTGACGGCCCGGCAGATTTCGTAGGTCTGGTCAGACGTGCGCAGGAACAGATTGGGCGTGTCGCTGAGCGGTTCCAGCACCATAGCCAGCCCCGCCGGCGCGAGGATATCGCCCCCCCGGCGTAGCGCGTCGATCACATGTCCGGTCTGAATACCAATAGGCAGATTCCGTTCGAAATCACCCGGCACGACGGTCATGAACTTGGCATTACAGCGTTTGGCCGTGTCGACGGCACGACGACAGCCGTTCAGGAAGATGTCGATGTATTCTTTCTTACCCGCCGCCAATGAGTTTTGCCCATTGCCGCCTTTGTCGACCACAAACACGCCCATCTTCATCCCGAGCCGATCCAACTCTTTGCCCATCTTTTCCTGCATGGCAGGGTCACGGCCCATCATACCGTTGTCTTCGAAAGCCGTAAAACCCTGATCGGCCATGAATTTGAGCTGATCAATGGGGTCTTTACCCGCGCTGTTCTCAAACATGCCGAGGTGGGGGGCATAATCGAGCTTAAACTTGTTTTTGGCAACTACAGTAGCACCGGCAGAGCGGCGGCTACCAACAAAAGCGGCCTGTGCAACCGACGTGCCGGCAAGGGTAGCGCCAGCGGCCCCCAGGGCCAACTTCAGAAAATCGCGACGTTGGGTCATTGGAAAAAATCAGAAGTTAAGAATAGTTATTGCTAAAGCGATTTCAGCTGGTTGATTACAGGGAAAAGGCTTTTTCGGATCATATTACTGATTGGATTCCGTATCAGCATTTACTCGTTCACAATCAGCTAACACGTCTAATGGCAGGGTTTACTGTTTCCGCTTCAGCGTGCTCAGGTATTCGACCAGATCGACCAGCTCCTGCGTAGACATTGCTTCCTGCAGGCCCGATGGCATCATCGACGAATCGATCTGCTTCATTTTGACCACATCGGCCATTTTGAAGTTCTGCACCATCCCACCGGGAAATTTCATCTGTAAATCGGTTTCGGTTTTGCTCGATACGATGCCCGTCTGAGTGCTGCCATCTTTGAATTTCACTTCGTAGCCTTCGTAGCCAAAGCTGATACCAGCATCGGGATACAGGATGGCCAGGTACTGTCCATCTTTACCCAGCTTACTACCAATTTCGGAGAGTTTCGGCCCAAAATCCTGTCCGTCGCCATTGATCTGATGGCAGACTGAGCAATTGGTTTTATAAACCGCCAGACCACGGGTGGCGTCGCCGTTCATGGCCAGCAGTTCGGTTACGCCAGGCAGTTTTTTGGTCGATGCCGTCTGCGCACCGTCCAGGTATTTAGCGGCTTCAGCCCGTACACTTTTGCGCCAGGCCGTCGCTACTCCCTGATAAGCGGCCCCCTTCAGGTCGCCTTTCAGTTGCCCCGTTTTGAGCAGGTCGATGACCATTTCTTCCCCGTCCCAGCTACCGCCGATCATCCGGGCGGCCTGCCGCCGAATGGACATCGGGCGTTTGGCATCGGTTGCTACGGTTTTCAGCATCGCTAACGATTCTTTGGTACCCACGCGGCGCAGGGCGGTCAGCATGTTGTTGGTGGCGTCGGCCTCTATTCCGTTCAGGCTCTGCCAGACTAGGGCACTGCCTTTCTGCTTGAGCAGCTGCCGGGTTGCGTCGTTACCCACGTTATCGGCCGGCTTCTGTAGCGCGAGCTGCCACAGGCGTTTATTCTCGCTAGCGGGTTCGTACCGCTGCACCAGTTCGATGTACTCGGGTGTGCCATACGTCTGGTCGAGCAGCGTCTGGAGGGCCTGTTTGGCCGCGGCGTTACCCGTGACAAAAGCCGGATCGAGGTGGCGCAGGGCCAGCCGGGTGATTTCTTCGCTTTTCTGGGCCTGAAGTAACGCCAGCAACGCCGCTGATTTCTCTGTTTTGCCAGGATTGAAATCGAATGCCCGGAAGTAGCGCAGCCGGTCGTTGAGGGGAACAGTGGTCTCGCCTGCCAGCCGGGCCAGCAGGGGTACCGATGCTTTTGTGCGCGCCCGCCAGACAATATCACGCCCACCCGCGTTGGCCAGCGGATCGCTTACCTGACTGAGGTAGGCGGCGTAGTAGCGATCCCATTGTCCGTCGGCCCCGATACCGAGCGCTTCCAGATACCAGCGGTCTTTGCCGTCGTGCTGCGCGGCCAGTTGAGCCCACAACGCCGGTGCTTCAGGCGAGGGGTTACGCCGTAACGCTATGGCACATTCCCGACGTACCTGTGCGTCGGCGTCCTTAACCAGTTGTTTAACGTACCTGGGTACGTCGCCTTTCTGTTCGCGGGCCGCCCGCAGCGCCGTAATACGGATATTCGGATCGGCATCGGTCAGGGCCTTTTCAATGTATTGCGTGCCTTTGCCCGGCAGTTGGCTCAACAGCCAGAGCGCCCGGGCTTTCATGCGCGGGTTGGTGGCGGTGGCATACAGGTTAGCGAGTGGCTGCTCGGCTTTAAGACCAAGGTTATGCAGCGCCGTCCATCCCAGATAACGCGCCGACATATTAGGGCTTTGCAGGGCGTTGAGCGCTCCGTCGACGGTCGACACATCGGTGCTGGGTACGTTCCAGGGGGTGTTGGGCGGTGCGATGCGGAAGATGCGGCCCCGATCCTGATCGCCCGCCTGATGCCCGCCCACGCCGGGGTCATACCAGTCGGCAATTAGCAACGAGCCATCGGGGGCCACGCACACATCCGACGGCCGAAACCACTGATCGCGCACGCCTTCCACAAGGTTAGTAATGGTGGCTTTATATCCCGCTCCATTATTTTCGACCGGATACGCCCGCACCACGTTTGGTCCCGCGTCGCAGTGGATCACCTGATTCTGAAATTGGGCGGGTAACAGCGAACCTTCGTAAACGATGATTCCCGTGGGTGAACCGGCGCCTGTCTGCAGCAGATTCGGTACGACACCGGGGTCATTGAGATGCCAGTGGCGGAACGGGATTTCGGCCTCGATGTTGGTCCGGTTGGCCCGCCAGCCCGCGCCGGTGAGCTCGTCGGTGTATCCGTAATTGCCATACTCCATCATGTAGTTGATCCGGACGCTCTTGTTGCCGTCGTCGTCGTTATCTGACTGCCAGAGCGTACCATAGGAGTCGACGGCCACCTCGAAGTTGTTTCTGAAATTCTGGCCCAGCACTTCCACTTCAGAGCCATCGGGGTTGCAGCGTAATACCATCCCCTGCCGGTAGTTTTGAGCGTCGATGGGGCGGCCGGTGGTTACGTCGATAACGGGTTTGCCCGTTTTGTCTTTTAACTGCTTGCCTTCATTACCGAAGTTGAAATACCATTTTCCGTCTGGACCAAACACAAAGGCGTGCATGCCGTGGTCGTGCTGATCGCCGTCGATGCCCGTAAAGAGCAGTTCTTTTCGGTCGGCTTTATCGTCGCCGTTATCGTCGGTGAAGACCCAGACGTTAGGGCTGTTGGATACAATCACTTTGTTGCCCTGCACCCAGATACCCAGCGGCGACTGGAGTTCTTTGCCCTGATAAAAGACCTTACTCACATCAGCCGCTCCGTCGCCGTTCTGATCTTCCAGAATCACGATGCGGTCACCTTCCTGATGCGTCGGGTTCCCATTGATGGCCGGGCGATAATTGTAGGCTTCGCAAACCCAAACCCGTCCCCGCGCATCTACGTCGATGTTGGTTGGGTTTTTCAGCATCGGTTCGGCAGCAACCAGCGACGCCCGCAAGCCCGCCGCCACACTGAGGCTGGCGACAGCATTTTTAGGATCGTGTTTGTCGTCGTCGGAAAGGGTCGTGAAGAAGCGGTCCAGAAACGAGACTGACGCCCGGCTTATGTCCCGATTTTGATACGCTCCGGCGAAAAGGATCCCGGCCGCTACGGTGGCTACCGCCGTGCGTCGAATTGATAGTCTGGTGTGCAGCAAAGCCATTTGGTAGTTTGAACAGTCTGTTTCTACACAAAGGGGCGGATGGGTGAATTTTAACAGCTTATTCTTTAATTAAAAAGGAGCGCGGCCAGTCTCCGGAATGGTTGACTGACCGCGCTCCTTTCGGTTTATGCGTTAAAGAGTGTTTTTAACGCATGCCGATAGCGTCTCGGATGAGCTGCACATAGCCCTTCTGCACCTGCGGGGGCGCGTTGCGCTGCAAACCCGCATACACCACCCGCACCTCGTAGTAGTACAACCCGCCGGGCAACTCTTTACCCGCTGAGGTCTGCCCACTCCAGGCCAGCAACGGGCCCGCCGATTCGTAGACCTTCGCCCCCCACCGGTTGTAGATCACCACCTCTACCCGCTCCACAAACCGCGGGCAACGCAACGGCGCAAACACGTCGTTCTTGCCATCCCCGTTGGGGGTGAACAGATTCGGCAACGCAAACAGGGGGCAGATATCCTTGCACACCCGGTTGCTGGGACCGCTCTCCAGGCCCCGGTTGTTGACCGCCCGCACCTCGTAGCACCCCGCTACCGTGGTCAGATTCTGATGCAAAAACGTGGTGGTCGGCGCCGGTACGTTGGCCAGCAGCCGCAGGCTGTCACCCTCGTAGCGGGCGTAGTAAATGTTGTAGGACGCGATGCGGGCATCACAGGCCTGCCCCCCCGACTGAGCCGGGTACGTCCAGGTCAAGGTGTTGGTGAAGGTGCTCTGGTTGCAGAAGGCATCGGGGGCCAGCGTGGCGCAGTTGAGCTGATCCACCGTCAGGGCCGGGGCGCAGGGCCGGGTGGTGTCCCCCGGGGTGGCGCACTGTATCTGGCTAAAGTTGAGCAGCCGCCCCGTACGGGCCCGAATCGTGGCGTCGGTGTATTGGCCCACCGTCTGCACCCGGTAGCAGTAGCTGCTGTCCAGCGAGAGCACCCCGCTCGTGTTGCCGTCGGAGGCCACCAGGTCCGCCCCACTATCCACGTAGCGGTAGGTGGCGGGTCCCTGCACGGCCACCTGGGCAATCAGGTTGAAAGGACCTTGGGGACCCGTCCGACTGCGGTACACCAGATGCGTCTGGTTGTCGTTGCTCCAGGGCACAGTGGCCGCCCAGCTCAGCTCGATCTGACGGATGCCACCGGCGGCGCTCAGCCGCACGCTGTTGGCGATCTCGGTGGTCTCCTGCCGCAGCAGCGCCCCGTTGACCGTCGTGTAGAACTCCAGCCGGTAGCGGTACACGACTCCGGCCGTGTTGATACCCCGGTCGACAAAGACCGTGTCCACTACATTGGGCAGCAGGCTGGTGCTCACGGCTGTGAGTTGGGTGAAGGCCGTGCTGGTGGCGCCTTCGGCCCGCAGCAGCCGGTACTGGAAGGGCCCGCCCCCGTCGGCGGGGTTGAGCCCGATGGGCCGGCTCCAGCGCACGGTGATCACGCCCCGGCCTGGCCCCGTAGCCGCCCCGGTAGTGTCGACCGTCACCTGGGTGATGACCGGAGCCAGCAGAGGCAGGCTCAGGCACACACCCGCCGAGACGACGCTCTCCCCGCCGGTGGGCAGGGCAAACTGGGCCACGATGCGGTAGGTGTAGCTCACCCCCCGCCGCAGACCGGTCGTATCCGTAAAGGTAGTGGCCGTCAGGGGGATGCGTCCAATGAGTGTGTAACCCGGTAGAATGCCCGTCTGGCAGCTGGCAGGCGAGCGCGTGTCGCAGCCCTCCTGGCGGTAGATGAGCATCTGCGAGGGCTGCTGATCAGTGGGAGGGGCGGGGGGCAGGCAGCTGTAGGCGCTCCAGTTGAGCTGGATGGCCCGCCCGCTGGTGCCCACCCCGGCCAGGGGGCGGGCCGTCAGGTTCTGGGGCCGGGGGGCGATGAGCTGCACGTTGAAGCTCTCGTAGGAGTTGAGCGAGAAGGCCGTACCCCGAGGCGGCTGGTCGGTGGCCTTGATGGTGATCTGGTAGGGCTCGTCGCGCAGCTGGCCGCAGTTGGTCTGCCAGGAGAAGGTGCCCGTGGCCGGTGAGGGCTGGCTACCCGCCGGGGTGAGGCTGGCGTAGGCGGGAGGCAGCAGGGCGGGGCTGAACTGGGTGCCCTCGGGGGTGCGGTTGAAGGGCCCGCCATAGCCTTGTAAGAGGATGCGGTTACCGTCGGGGTCGGTGGCTCGGATGGCCTGGGTGATCAAGGAGCCCGCCTCGGCGCAGAGATCGGCGATGGGGTCGATGAGGGGGCGTTTGTTGGGTCCGTCGAGGACGATGACCTGCACGTCTCGGGTGATTTCGCCGATCAGCACGCCCTGTCGCCATTCCTGGATGACGAAGGCGTAGTTGTACTGGCCGGCCTCGACGGGGGCGTCCCAGCAGACGTCGCCGGTGCGGGGGTCGACGGTGAAGGTGGCCGGTGAGTTGCCAGCCTCGGTGCGGCCCGGTGCTCCGATGATGTTGGGCAGTTGGTAGGCAGGTACAGGCAGCGACCGGCAGGCAGCCGGGCTCACATCGTCTTCGCCCTGTGCGCGCTGGGGCGTGGCGATGCGGTAAGAGAGGCTATCGCCGTCGGGGTCGAAGGCGGCGGGGTTGTGGCAGTAGCGCTGCCCAATTTTGGCCGAATCGACAGGGGCGTTGAGCAGGACGGGGTTGGCGTTCAGTCCCAGCGACCCGTTAGCGAAGATAGTCGTCGAGACAAAGAAGTTGACGTTGAGCGAGTTGCCGTTATTGATGTTGCGGGTATTGTCGTTGCGGTTAATGACCCGCGCCGAGATGGTATACGTACCTGGCCCCGCATAGGTGTACACAAACCGATAGATGTTGATCGTGGTTGCGTTATTCAGAAAGCGAATCGGACGTAACCGGGGTACGTTCTGTTGGGTTCCGTCGCCTAGACAGAACAGCACCTGATCAGCGGCAGCGGCGGCTGTCTGCCCATTCTGTACGTCATAGTACGCGGTCAGGGTAATCTCGTAGGTCAGGGCCGACCCTGAGCCGGAACTAGGCAGGCGTCGGGTGGTAATCTCGCCCGCCCGCACGTGCGTAGCCTGCGATGTGATTGGGCAAAGTATACCTACGCCCACCAGCAACGCCAGCAGCCAACCCATGTATATTGATCTCATAGAGCAGAAAGTAGTCGTTTTGTTATCAACGTTTCTGAGACGCAAATAGATATGAAAAAGGCGAAAAGGGTATTGGAGTGCTGTTTTTTTGCCACTGAGGCACGACGTTCTCCAAGCGATTCTTTTTCTTCTCAGTGTCCTTCGTGCCTCTGTGGTGAAATCTCAATTACAACGGGATATTGCCGTGCTTTTTGCGGGGGAGCGTGGCCACTTTGTTTTCCAGCATCTGGAAGGCACGCATGAGTTTCTGGCGGGTTTCGGTCGGGTAAATCACCTCGTCAACGTACCCACGATGAGCCGCGCGGTATGGGTTGGCAAATTTCTCGGTATACTCCTGCACTTTCTCCTGCAATTTGGCCTGCGGGTCGTCGGCGGTGGCAATCTCGCGTTTGAAGATAATCTCAGCCGCTCCGCTCGCGCCCATTACCGCAATCTCGGCTGTTGGCCACGCGTAGTTCATGTCGGCGCCGATGTGCTTCGAGTTCATGACGTCGTAGGCCCCACCGTAGGCTTTACGGGTAATCACCGTTACACGCGGCACCGTGGCTTCGCAGAACGCATATAGCAGTTTGGCCCCGTTGGTGATAATGCCGTTCCATTCCTGATCGGTGCCGGGCAAAAAGCCAGGTACGTCTTCCAAGACTAGCAGGGGTACGTTGAAGCTGTCGCAGAACCGCACGAACCGGGCCGCTTTGGTACTGGCGTTGATGTCGAGCACCCCGGCCAGCACAGCGGGTTGGTTACCCACCACACCGATACTCCGGCCACCAAGGCGCGCGAACCCAACCACGATGTTCTCCGCAAAGTTTTTGTGGACTTCCAGAAACGAATCGGCATCGACAAGCGCTTGGATCACTTCCCGCATGTCGTAAGGCTGATTGGGGTTTTCGGGAATCAGGTTGTCTAGCGACGGCCGACTTTCGTCGCCGGTCGACTCATATGGCAGCATGGGCGGCTGATCCTCGCAGTTTTGCGGGATGTAGCTCAGCAACTGCTTGATATGCTGAATGCAGGCCAGTTCGTTGGCGCAGGCAAAGTGCGTCACGCCCGACTTGGTGCTGTGCGTGCTGGCGCCACCCAGTTCTTCGGCGGTCACTTCCTCGTGGGTTACCGTTTTCACTACGTTGGGGCCGGTTACGAACATGTAGCTCGTGTTTTCGACCATGAAAATGAAGTCGGTGATGGCCGGGCTATAAACAGCACCACCCGCGCACGGCCCCATGATGGCCGACAGTTGCGGGATCACGCCCGACGCCAGCGTATTCCTGTAAAAAATATCGGCATAACCTGCCAGCGACAGCACACCTTCCTGAATGCGGGCACCACCCGAATCGTTAAGGCCAATGAGTGGCGCGCCGTTCTGCATGGCCAGGTCCATCAGCTTACAGATCTTCTCGGCATGCGTTTCCGACAGGGCACCGCCAAATACCGTGAAGTCCTGCGCAAAAACGTACACCAGCCGCCCGTCGATAGTACCGTAGCCGGTTACGACGCCGTCGCCAAGGTAGTATTCCTTGTCAAGGCCAAAGTCTTTGGTTCGGTGCATGACAAACTTACCGATCTCCTCGAAAGACCCTTCATCCACCAGTAGGGCGATGCGCTCACGGGCGGTCAGCTTTCCCTTAGCGTGTTGGGCATCGATTCGTTTCTGGCCACCACCCAGCAGGGCTTCGGCATTTTTTCGGTCGAGGGCTTCGGTCTTCGATGGTTTCGTCATGGACTCCATGCAGGCGTTTGTTAACTGAATATGTGCTATCAGCAAAAGTACAGTAGGGACCATACAAAAAAAGCCCGCCCGGTGGATTCTGCACCGACCTGTCAGAAGCGATTCTTTTCCTATCCCATATTCATGTGGCGGTTAACTACGTGCCCTCACTGGATATTTACTTTCCTACAAATCAGGTAGTTATTCTCTAAAATCAATCACTCTGGCGGTCGAACTTTGTGAATACGATCCGGGGCAATGTTCGGACGTATCCACACCTATTTCTTTCAGCCATGTCTAAGCAATATCAGTTCAAAGGAAACCTGCGCGGTTTCTTCTGCGATCACTGTTCAGAACAGATATCAGGCGTCGTGATCCGGTTATACAAACCGCAGGCCGATCAGCGCATCATAGAATTGGCCGTTGCCGATCCTAAAGAAACGTTCCGCGAACTCACCACAGAGGCGATTAACGCCAAGCAGTCGCTTCTGCTGGCTGAAGCCAAAACCAATGAAGTGGGTGAGTTTATCATCGACCTGCCCCCTACCCATTACGACGGCGGAGCGTTCGAGATCGATTTTATGACTGACGATGTCCCTTATCATTTTCCGCCCAAGCACCGGCAAAACGTTCAGGTTCAGTTTACGATCACGATCTTGCAACCCCAATGGCGCGAAGCGGCCGATTCGGCACGACTAACGGCTAACTGGGCCTACGCCATTCCGTCCAAATGGTGGTGCGCTATTCGGGCGCGTTTCGGGGCCTATGTTGTTTGCGGGCAAGTTGTCGATTGCGCTACTCAAACGCCATTGGCCGGGCTCAAGGTATCGGCCTTCGATGTTGATTTAATCCAGGATGATCCACTGGGATCGGCCATTACCGACTCAACCGGCCATTACAAACTCTATTACTCAGAGGCGGCTTTCAGTAAAACGATCTTTAACTGGCTCAATGTGGAATGGCCCGCTGGTCCTGACCTTTATTTCAAAATTGAGACGGGCAGCGGCGATGTTCTCTTGCAGGAGCCCCGCAGCCAGGGCCATACGCCAGGGCGCGAAAATGCACCCAATTGCCTTTGCGTCAATTTCTGCGTTAAAAACCCCGGCAGGCCTAATACCTATGTACCTGCCTTGTTTACGCACGTTGGTCAGTATGCTATCGCCAGCGATTTCGATGCTCAAGGCTTTACCATCGACGCACAGAACAATGCATTTACCGGTAATCTTGACCTTATCGGCATACTACCGGGGGCTATCGCCTCCAACACGATGGAGTACCGATTCAAAGCAAAAAATCTGGCGACATCAGCCGAAGTCATCGTCGATGCCAACTACCTTAACCCCTTCCGTATTGGTACGCTTACTACCTACACGGGTGGTATTCCCCCCTACGACTCGGTTCCTTACATGGTCAATAGTGCAGGCGCCCCTCACAACGTCGTAGTCGATCCTCAAGGCTGGATTCGGATTCCTCGCGATAATGCGCTGTTTACTACGGGACAGTTTAGTGCAGGTACGTTGCTGGGTAGCCTAGACACATTAGCGCTGCTCGAACAGGGATTCAACATCCATGAACGCTATACTGCCGCGGCAGCCGCGGCATTTGACCTCACAACCCCGGCGGTATACGTAGCGGGGCAACCGTTTCCAGCGACGAGCCAAGCTGGCGTGCATACCTTCCAGCTTACATTTGAGGCCCGTGAGGTAGGCAGTAGTACACTAGCCTACTCGATCACGCTCCCCAAGATTGTGCTGACCAACGTCACGTACCTGCAACGTGTACACCCATCCTGGGCAGGTGGCGACCGCCAGAAAACGGGCGTGGGTATGCTCGAAATTGCCCAGACAACGGCTACAGGTGAGGGTTGCAACAAAATCGTCGATGTCTTGACTGCCAATTATTCAGTTGTCCACCCGTTCCTAGAAACCATGAGCCTGACATTTGAAGGCAACGCCCCCTTGCCCGCCCATTTCTCGGTATCGCTGTTGGGGCTGAACAAAAAAATAGGATCGGAAACATTCGACACGTCGGCCATGCAGCCCTGTGCCTACATCATTTCACTGGTTGCTCATCTGCGGCTCACGTCGGGCTATGGCCGACGTTCAGATGCTTACGTAGACGATCACATTGCGTTCTGCAAGGCATAAAGCCTCTGAACGTGTTTAAACGTGGGTGGTTGATGACGAAGGTCGGTCAGCCGCCCAATTTTTATTGTCTCAAGCGGTAAGTTGACCCACTTTCGCCTTTTACCAGAAAGCAAGTTTATTTTCTGCAACGTCAACCCAACTTGCCCGTTTATGAGTCAGACAAACCAACCAAACGAAGCGTCGAACCAGCCTTCACCGCAGCCTTCGCGGCGGCAATTTTTGCAAACCGGAGCGCTGGCCGCCGGGTCTTTCTTCATCGTGCCCCGCCACGTGTTGGGCAAAGGGTTTATCGCCCCCTCTGATAAACTGAACATCGCTGGGGTGGGCATCGCCGGAAAAGGCTATTCCGACACCAACAATGCCTTTAACAACGGGGCTAACAATATCGTAGCCCTCTGTGATATCGACTGGAGCCGCGATCAGGTCAAAAAGAATTTCGAGAACCACCCCAAAGCGGCCAAGTACAAAGATTTCCGGCAGATGCTGGAGAAGGAAGGTAAGAACATCGATGCCGTAACGGTCTCGACCGCCGACCACACGCACGCCGTCGTCGCGATGGCCGCCATGCAGTTGGGCAAGCACGTATATGTGCAGAAACCCCTGACGCACAACATCTACGAAGCCCGGATGCTTACTGAAGCCGCCCGCAAATACAATGTGGTGACGCAGATGGGTAACCAGGGTTCGTCGAACCCCATGCAGCAGGTGATGGTCGATTGGGTGAAAAAAGGCCTGATCGGCAACGTGCACACGATCAACTTCTGGACCAACCGCCCCGTATGGCCGCAGGGGATTCCGGTACCACAAACCACGACCCCACCCGACGACGTGGATTGGGATCTGTGGATTGGACCGGCGCAGAAAGTAGGCTATTCGCCCGGTTACCATCCGTTCAAATGGCGCGGCTGGTGGAACTTCGGGGCCGGTGCCCTGGGCGACATCGGGTGCCACATCATGGACGTGCCGTTCCGCACACTGGGACTGGGTTCGCCCACGTCGGTGGAGTGCAGCGTAGGAGCCGTATTCCTGAAAGACTGGACGCCCGAATACATCCCCGAAGGTTGCCCGCCGTCGTCGCAGGTGATGCTGCAATTTGAGCCGACCCGCACCAACAAAACGCCCATCACGATGACCTGGTCTGACGGTGGTATTAAGCCCCTCCGGCCCGACATGCTGCCCGACAGCGAGCCCCTCAGCGAAGATGGTGGCCAGAACGGGATGCTGATGATCGGCGACAAAGGTCTGCTGACCTGCGGCCTGTATGGGCAGAATCCGAAGATCTATACGAAGAAAGGCGACAAGATCGAAGCGCCGAAAGCCGAAGCCAGCAAACTGCCGGAGTTTGGCCATCAGGTGCTTTGGGCCGACGCCTGCAAAGCCGGCTTTAACAGCAAGGAGCACAAAGCACTCACGTCGTCGTTCGACTTCTCGGGTCCGCTCACCGAAACGGTGCTGATGGGTAACCTCGCCATCCGCAGCTATAACCTTCGCACGGCCAAAGCCGATGGTCGCGGGTTCGATTACCCCGGTCGGAAAAAGCTGTTGTGGGATGGTAAGAACATGAAGATTACCAACTACGACGAAGCCAACCAGTTTGTGGCACGTAATTACCGCGACGGCTGGAAGCTGGCGTAGGTTAGTAAGTTCAAGGTCCAAAGACCAATGTTGCTCTGCTCTTCGTATACTGGCAGAAAAAAAGCAACGTTGGTTTTTGGACCTTGATTCGTAAAGCTCCCCTCCCCTATGCGCACCATCCTACTACTTATTTCGCTCACCTACGCCGTTGCTCAATCTGTTTTCGGGCAACCGCTGGTCTTTGCGCATAACGATTACGAAAAACCGCAGCCGCTCACCAACGCCCTCGCTGCCCGCGCCGACTTCATCGAAGCCGACGTGTTTTTGCGAAACGGGCAGTTGGTACTGGCGCATACCCCCGCCGAAGCCGATACCGCCAAACGTACCCTTGAGGCAACGTACCTGACGCCGCTGGGTACGTTGTTTACCCAATACAATGGGCGCGTGAGTCCTGACCGACGCTATGCTCCCACGCTTATGATCGACGTGAAAGACAAGGCCGAGGACGTGCTGCCCATTCTGCGGGCATTAATCGAAAAGCAGATTATCGTGTTCAGCCGCCACAGTTCGGCGCAGGCGATACGGGTGGTGGTGAGCGGTAATCGGCCCCGCGTCGAAAATTACCTCGACTTTCCGCTGTACCTGTTTTTCGACGGTCGACCGAGCGAGCTGTACGACGAAGAAACCGTCAAACGGGTTGCGCTGATTTCGGATAACTTCCGGTCATACGCCCGCTGGGACGGTAATGGCGAGATCAGCGACGACGATAAAGCCAAGCTCAAGCGGATCATCAAACGCGCCCACGAAGCGGGTTGCCCCATCCGGTTCTGGAATGCTCCCGACACCCCCAACGCCTGGAAGCAACTCCGCAAGCTGGGCGTCGACGTGATCAACACCGACCATGTGACTGAGTGCGTGGCAGCCGTGCGGTAGCGCCACCTTTCCTCCCCTCCCCCACCATGAAGAAGCGTACATTCCTCAAATTGTCATCGGCCTTGCTGGCCAGCCCTTTTGTGTCGCCATTGACTCGTTTAACTGCGCAATCGCTCCCCGGCGAAAAACTTCGTAACTGGGCCGGCAATTATCAATACAGTACCGACCGGCTCCACGCGGCCAAGTCGATGGAACAGGTGCCTAAACTGGTGCAGCAGTTCAGCCGCGTGAAGGTGCTGGGAACGCGCCATTGCTTCAACAGCATTGCCGACAGCGCCCACAACCTGCTATCGCTGCTGCCGCTCGACACGGTCATCGACCTTAACCCGTCGGCCCGCACCGTTACCGTTGGCGCGGGTATGAAATATGGGCAGTTGGCTCCGCTGCTGCACGAAAAAGGATTTGCGCTGCACAACCTGGCATCGTTGCCTCACATTTCGGTAGCGGGTGCCTGCGCGACGGCTACGCATGGGTCGGGCGTGGGAAACGGCAATCTGGCCACGGCAGTCTCGGGTTTCGAGCTGGTTACGGCAGCGGGTGAAGTGAAAACGATGAGCCGGGTAGCCGATGGCGATGCCTTCAAAGGGGCCGTTGTGCATCTGGGCGCGCTGGGCGTAGTCACGAAAGTGACCCTCGACGTTCAGCCGACATTCGAGGCTACACAACACGTGTACGAAAACCTGCCACTGGCCCAACTCAAAACCAGTTTCGATCAGATCATGTCGGGCGGTTACAGCGTTAGCCTCTTTACCGACTGGCAGAAACAAACCATCAGCGAAGTGTGGGTAAAGCGCCGCGTGGAACCGGGCAAGCCAACCGAAGCACCGGCGGATTATTTCGGAGCCAAAGCTGCAACCAAAAACCTCCACCCCATCGCCGCGCTGTCGGCCGAAAACTGCACGGCTCAGTTAGGCGTACCCGGCCCCTGGTATGAACGCTTGCCGCACTTCCGGATGGGCTTTACGCCGAGCAGTGGCAAAGAGCTTCAGTCAGAATATTTTGTGGGGCAGGAAAACGCCGTCGACGCTATTCTGGCCATTGAAAAGCTGAAAGACCGCATTACACCGCACCTTTTTATTTCGGAGATCAGAACCATTGCCGCCGATGATCTCTGGATGAGTACCGCTTATAAACGTCCGAGCGTGGCCATCCACTTCACCTGGAAACCCGAGTGGGCCGCCGTGCGGCAACTGCTGCCCGTAATCGAGCGCGAACTGGCCCCGTTTGGCGCGCGGCCTCACTGGGGCAAGCTGTTCACGATGGCACCGGTGCAGTTTACCAAACTCTACGACCGCCTGCCCGACTTCCAAAAGCTCGCGGCCCAGTATGACCCCAAGGGCAAATTCCGCAATGATTTTCTGAGCAAAACGGTGTTGCCCCTGGCCTGACGATCGGCCGGGGCAACGTAACTGAACCGGGTTCAGAGGGCGTAGTAAATCGCAAAATTGGAGAGTGTGGTCGCCGTAGCGCCTACGCTAACCGACGAATTAGACTGCAAACTGGCCGTATTCGGAAACCACGTATAGCGACCATTCAGCGTACCCAGCGTTGTCTGGATGATGAACCGCTCGCCCAGCATGTACGCAAGCCCGCCCTGTAGTGTCAGCGCGGCGTAGCGTTGAGAGACATCACTGCCCGGGTTTTTGGTGAACCCGTAGCCAACACCTCCTTCAACAAAAGGCCGTAGCCGATTCAAACCGATATACGACCGGACGAAACCATTAAGTCCCGCCGAATAGGTGACCGCACCGGGGGTATCGCCACTCCCCGACCGCGAAGCTGAGTAGTCGATACTAGCCCCAACCAGGACGTTGTTGGCAACAAACTGCCCAGCCTGCACCGAAGCGGTGGCCGACGAATTTTTGTTGTTCACCCCGTTTTCCGTAGTCTCGTTACCCGACACCTTAGCCGAAGCCCCTAAAAGCCAGCGCCCGCGTTTGGTCTGACTGGCCTCGAAGGGATCATTTGTGATGGTTGAGTTGGCGTCACCCGTCAAAATAGCCAGGCCCAGTCCGGCACTACCCGCACTGATCGGGAATCCCTCGCTCCGCACAGTGGCTTCCAGCGCTACCCGATTGGTCAGCCGATAGAGCAGCCCGGCCTCACCAACTGGTGAAAATGCCCAACCCCGCACAGGTATCTGCGTTTCCGGCTCAGTGGGAGGCGACAGGCGTTCAACGGTAATTCTACCCTGTTGCCCGCCAGCCGACAGGCCACCCCCTGCATAGACTAGAAGCAGGTTGGTAGGTGCCCAGTAACGACGTACTCCAAGCGCTGCGCCGAAGGAGTATACATTCCCTTTAATAGTAGCCAAGGGCGGTAACGTACCTCCTTCGCCATCGAATGTGGTTCGGGTATAGTCCGCGTTGATTCTGTAAGCGAGTGCCCAGCCATCTTTTACAAACACCGCCCGGTTAAGCGCCGTACTAACCCCGAACGACTGCAGCCGATTGCCGTACGTATTAGTTCCAATTCCCGATGGAACAACGCTCTTCTGCTTGCTGTAACTGAGCCCGGCTGTTCCTGAGGTGATCGATTGTCCTTTCTGGATTTGCGCTGCGAGTGGTGAGATAACGGCCACAGTGAGGCCAAGGGCGAAAACGTATTTCATAACGGTTGCGTTTAATGACGACCAAAGCTACTAAACGCAACGATTATTCGATATATGTTACATCTGTTAATCTATGTTAACAGTCCGATCGTTTACAGAAAGACGTAGCTCATGGTAAAGGCCGGGCGCAAGGTCACGCTCACGTCGACCTGACGGTTCGCCTCTCCACCGGATTGGCCATTGGTCCATTGGCTACCAACGCCAGCGAGTTCACCCTCAACGATAAATCGCTTGCCCAGCAGGTACGCCAACCCGCCCCCAACTCGCCACGAATAGGTTGTGCTTCGTACGTCGGCCGTAGCACTCAGCCCGTAGGTACGTTCGCGTTGCCAACCGACTCGTGCGGCCACAAAAGGGCCAAAGTTGCCTTTCAGGAGGTATTTCTTGGCAAAAGGAGCAACGCCGATTCCATCGGTAGTGATGTCGGACGTGATGCCGCTGACGGTCTGCGTGGCCGACCGCACAAACTCGTTGCGTTGCACCTGATGGCTGATGGGCACACTTACGCCCACCAGCCAGCGACGGCCGGCGAAAAAGCCCAGACTTGGGCTAATGGTAAATCGCTCCGCCTGCCGCGTTTCAACGTTGGTAGCCAGTTCGCCCGCTGCCGAGGTTAACTGTTGCCGGTCGTTACCCACGTCGAACGTACCGCTCACGATCCAGTTACCAGCTAGCAACTGAGTTGGGATTTTCTTCGACTCTCCGCCTACCGGCCCAGCCTTCACGCCAGTCAGCAGCACCAAACTCAGATTCAGATCGGTAAAGGCGATGGGGGCAACACTCGAACGAGCCTGCAAATCGACGCCCCACCGGGGAGTAATGGCATAGAACAAACCCGCCTGTAATTCAGGCCTGATGCGCCAGCTAGTGGTCATATCTTCGGCGTCGCGCGTTTTGGTGTTGGCCGTCAGCAACCGGTTGCGGCTTAGCTCGACCAGTGCCCCACCACCAACGTACCCACGGAGTGCATTTTTACCCCAGAACCGACGAATAAACGGAGCCGCAGCCACGGCTGTCTGGCGATCATCGGTGACAGCATCCAGATTGGACCCTTCCCGTTTCAAATTTTTTGATCGTGACAAACGCAGGTCGGCACCAAGCAGCAAATCCGTCTGAATGAACGTACCCTGCGTAAAGCGAAGCTCCAGTGCCGAGGCCTCGTTGAGTTGCTGAAACTGGGTCGCGTGGCTGCTTGCGGCATTCAATCCCCCCGACCACCAGCTTACGCCGCGCTCGGTTTGGGCCCAGGCCAGCTGGCTAACTGCCAGCATTGGGGCAATCAGTAGTACTAGTTTTTTCATAACGGTGGTAGTTGGTATACCTATAAACGAAAAACCCCGGACAGCGGTGGGCTGTCCGGGGTTTGTTTTAGCCAACGGAACGCTGGTTACTCAGTAACGGCTTCCGGCTTTTTGACGGTGATCGTCAGCGACTCGCCCTCACCGCTGTAATCAGCCTGGATCACGTCGCCTTCTTTCAGTTCGCCTTTCAGGATTTCCTCCGCAACGGGGTCTTCGAGGTAGCGTTGGATGGCACGAGCCAACGGGCGGGCACCATACTGCTGATCGTAGCCTTTCTCGGCCAGGAAATCTTTTGCTTTCTCCGTCAACTCCACGTTGTAGCCCAGGTTGAGCACACGGCCGAGGAGCTTGTTCAGCATCAGATCGATGATCTTGTGGATGTCTTCGCGTTGCAGCGAGTTAAACACGATCACATCGTCGAGACGGTTCAAGAATTCCGGTGAGAAGGCCTTCCGCAGCGCGCTTTGGATGGTGCTCTTCATCAGTTCGTCCTGGTTTTCCGTCTTGCTCTTCGAGGCGAAACCGATACCCGCCCCAAAATCTTTCAGGTCACGTACCCCAATGTTTGAGGTCATGATGATGATGGTGTTGCGGAAATCGACCCGGCGACCCAGACCGTCGGTCAGGATACCATCGTCGAGCACCTGCAACAGGATGTTGAACACATCCGGGTGCGCTTTTTCGATCTCATCCAGCAGCACAACCGAGTAGGGCTTGCGGCGAATCTTCTCGGTCAACTGACCGCCTTCTTCGTAACCGACGTAGCCCGGAGGGGCACCAACCAGCCGCGATACGCTGAATTTCTCCATGTACTCCGACATATCGATCCGCACCAGGGCGTCGTCTTTGTCGAACAGGTACGTGGCCAGCACTTTCGCCAGCTCTGTCTTACCAACCCCGGTTGGGCCGAGGAAGATAAACGAACCGATTGGTTTCTTCGGATCTTTCAGACCCACGCGGGTACGTTGGATGGCTTTCACCAGCTTCTCGATGGCGGCGTCCTGCCCGATTACCTTGCCTTTCAACTCGGTACCCATCGATACGAGTTTCTTGCCTTCGTCGTTCGACACGCTCGTTACGGGGATACCCGTCATCATCGCTACGACTTCGGCCACGTTTTCTTCGTTGACCGTGTAGCGGCGTTTTTTGGTATCTTCCTCCCACGCCTGCTTGGCGCGCTCGAGCTGATCGATCAGGCGCTTCTCCTTGTCGCGGAGTTGAGCAGCCTCTTCGTATTTCTGGCTCTTCACCACCTGATTTTTCTCCTTCTTGATATTCTCGATCGACTCTTCGAGCTTCAGGATATCCTCGGGAACGGTGATGTTGCTGATGTGTACGCGAGCGCCCACTTCATCCAGCACGTCGATGGCCTTATCGGGCAGGAAGCGGTCAGAGATGTACCGCTCCGACAGTTTCACGGCGGCCTCAACGGCTTCCGGCGTGTAGTTTACGTGGTGGTGATCTTCGTACTTATCCTTGATGTTGTTCAGGATTTCGATGGTTTCGTCGATCGACGTGGCGTCCACCATCACCATCTGGAAACGACGGGCCAGCGCGCCATCTTTCTCGATGTACTGACGGTATTCATCCAGCGTAGTGGCCCCGATGCATTGAATGTCGCCGCGAGCCAGTGCCGGTTTGAACATGTTCGAGGCATCGAGCGAGCCAGAGGCACCACCCGCACCCACGATTGTGTGCAACTCATCGATGAACAGAATCACTTCGGGCGATTTTTCCAGCTCGTTCATCACGGCCTTCATACGCTCCTCAAACTGACCCCGGTATTTGGTACCGGCCACCAGCGAGGCGAGATCCAGCGTAACGACGCGCTTGCCAAACAGCACGCGTGATACTTTCTTCTGAACGATGCGCAACGCGAGGCCTTCGGCGATTGCCGTTTTACCTACGCCCGGCTCACCAATCAGAATCGGGTTGTTTTTCTTGCGGCGGCTCAAAATCTGGGCCACGCGCTCGATTTCTTTTTCACGGCCCACAATGGGGTCGAGTTTGCCCAGCTCGGCCAGCTTGGTCAGGTCACGGCCAAAATTATCCAGTACGGGTGTACGCGATTTTTCTGAGCCTTTCTCTTTACCCTGGCTGGTTCCGCCGCTGCCACCAAACATGCCGCGATCATTGTCGTCGTCGTCGGTGTCGTGGGCCATCGTGGGTTTACTTCCAGTCGATTGGTATTCCAGCATCTCCTTAATGACTTCGTAATTGACATTGAATTTGTGCAGAATCTGCGTCGCAACGTTGTCTTCGTCGCGCAGAATCGACAGCAACAGATGTTCTGTGCCGATCAGAGGGCTCTTGAAAATCTTCGCTTCTAAATACGTAATCTTCAGGGTCTTTTCCGACTGACGGGTCAGGGGGATATTGGCCAGATTCTTAACGTTGTTGGTTGCGGTTCCTTTCGTGGCTTGTTCGATAGTGATCCGAAGCTCATCGAGTGAGATCTGTAGCTTCTTCAGCAGCCCTACCGCCACGCCTTCGCCCTCGCGAATCATGCCCAGTAGCAAGTGTTCGGTGCCGATGTAATCGTGCCCGAGCCGCAGAGCCTCTTCCCGGCTGAGGGAGATGACTTCTTTAACGCGGTTTGAAAATTTTGCTTCCATTCGCTTAGGGTCCAATCGTATTAGCGTCCTTGTTGAAATAACGTAATTTAATTTGGGAATGTTCAGGGGCAATGAGTGAAAGCGATAAAGAGCGAAAGAGCGGTACACGCTGCTCCAGAACGCACCTGAGCGCGGGCTTCACGCTGTCGCTCCTTATTTCGTTTACTCATTGTCTGCACCCATAAACAAGGCATCCAAGATGCTCAGGTTAGGCTCAAATACAGTTCCAAAGTTTTGCAGGTAGGGGCGTTGTGGGCCAAATAACCCGGTTTCGCACCGTTTTGCCGGTACTACCCTCGAACGGGCGTCAAAAACGCCGACGGGGGCTTCTCGTTCGTACCATTCTGTCAGGTTCACGGGTGTGGTGATTCGCGCCCATTTACGACAGAATGTCAGCAGTGACCAGTTCAGGTCAAACAACAGCGGAGGGCGTTGGGCCAACATAGCCTCTACCTCCGGCATTACATACTCAAAATACGGCGCTTTGGCATACGCAGATTGCAGACAGCGCAGGTGCCGGTCGATCCACTTCTGACTGTAATCGATCCGGACGTCACGGGTACGTTGCCGGTGCGTACCATTCAGCACCGGAACGGTGAGGCACTCAACGCCATTGGCGGTCAGCACGTAGCAGCGGTTACGATAGCTTTGTTTGTGGTAGTTTTCGTGGGCTTCGATCCGTACCTCTTTTGCCTGGGCCATTCCCCGCATTACGTCGAGGCATGGGAGGTAGTGAAGGTCGATCAGCAGTAGGTCATCAGGTGTCAAACGTGAACAGGTTGATTCGATTCTCCAACTAACGAAAAAATTGGATTCACCCAAGATAAACGGCCCGTTTTTTAATCAAAATCGCGAAAGGAATAGTATAGCCCGCCTCGTTGCCGCTAATAAACACTACATTCGGAAGGCTGTCGTCACCCGCCCGACGGCCCCTCCTACCCCTGCCTTTCTATGCGTCGTCCTGCGTTTGCCGCCATCTGTTCACTCGTTCTGCTCATTGGTCTGTCGGTCTGGTTTATCCGCGCCATGCAGCCCCCGGCACCGCTGCCCGCCACAGCCCCGTCGGGCGATTTTTCGGCGCAGCGGGCTTTTAGCCACGTCCGGGCCATTGGGCACGAACCGCACGCGATGGGCACCCCGGCGCATATACAGGTACGTAGTTACCTGCTTGAACAGTTGCGTCGGCTCAACCTGAATCCTCAGATGCAGGAAACAACCGTGGCGCACCGCAGCGGCAACAAGGTTGGGTACGTCTTTAACGTGATGGCCCGGCTGAAGGGTCAGCAAGCGACTGGCAAGGCCGTGCTGATGCTGGCTCATTACGATTCACAGCCCAACGCCCGCGGCGCTGCCGACGACGCTTCCAGTGTGGCGGCCATTCTGGAGACGGCCCGCGCCCTTCAAGCCGGGCCGCCCCCCCTGCACGATGTGATTTTTCTGCTAACCGATGGCGAAGAATATGGGCTGTTTGGTGCGCAGGCGTTTGTGCGACATCCGTGGGCCAAAGACGTGGGCTTTGTCATGAACCTGGAAGCGAGGGGCGTGCGCGGTCCCAGCCTGACGTTCGAGATCAGCCCGCAAAATGGCTGGGCGGTCGAGGCGTTTGGCAAGGCAGCGCCCTACCCGCTCGCCTCGTCGCTCATGTATGAAGTGTACAGCAGTCTGCCCAATAACACCGATTTCACGGTCTTCCGGCTGGCGGGTTACACCGGCCTCAACTCGGCCTACATTGATGGGTTTGTGCATTACCACAAGCTCACCGATTCGCCCGAAAACCTCGATCTGGGTACGTTGCAGCACCACGGCAGCAACCTTCTCGCCCTAACGCGCTACCTGGCGGGCCAGTCGCTGGAACAGACGAAAGCACCTGACAAGGTGTTTTTCAATACCATTGGCTTCCACTTTGTGCAGTACCCCATGGCCCTGAACGGCTGGTTGGTGGCGCTGCTGACGCTGGTGTTGCTGGGTACGTTGGTGGTGGGGCTACAGAAGCGCGTGCTGACAATTGGGCAAAGTCTGGCCGGAGCGCTGTCAATGCTGCTGATCATCCTGCTGATTACAGCGTTGTTCTGGCCGATTACGGTAGGCATTCGGCAGTTGCTGCCCCCGGCCTATTATTTCCGAAACGGGCTGGATGGCCGGCCGTTGCTGTTTTCGTATTACATCAACGGCATCTACGGATCCGACCGATTTCTGATTGCCTACGCGCTGCTGGCTACGGGTTTGTTTGGCCTGCTCACCCGGCTCGTGCTCCGCTGGCTCAAGCCGTTTTCGCTCGTGATGGGGGCTTACTGGCTGGTGTATGGGCTGGTGCTGTTCACCTTCTTTCGCGTGCCGTCGGCCACGTTTCAGTTACTCTTTCCACTGCTGTTCAGCGCGGCCGGTATGGGGGTCGTTCTTCGCTGGGGCCTTCACCAACGTACCCAACGGCAGTTGGTTGTTGGGCTGGTAACGGCCATCCCTACGTTGCTGCTGATTCCGTTGGTGCGGCTACTGTTCGTCACCTTCGATCTGCAAATGCCCATCATTGTGGCAATGGTGCTCTTCCTGCTCACATTGACTTTATTACTTCCGATTATGTTGCCCATTGATGGGCCCCTGCGCTGGCGTAACGGCCCATCAATCGCGCTGGGTACGTTAGGCCTGGGCCTGCTGCTGACGGGCTGGTCCATCTACGCCGAGAAACCCAGCGCCGAACAGCCGTTGCACAGCATGGTGAGCTATTACCTGGATGCCGACTCGGGTCGGGCCTACTGGTCGTCGCAGTCGCCCGCGATGGATCACTGGAAACAGCAGTTTTTTCCGACTAGCACACAGGGTTTGTTTACCGAATTCTACCCCGCCTCGCCCCGACAACGCTTAAAAAGCACCGCCCAGACCCTGCCGCTGCCCGCCCCTACCGCCACAGTCCTGAGCGACAGCAGCACAGCCACCGAACGACAGGTACGTCTGCGAATCAAGTCGGTACGGGGCGCAGCCGGATTCGAGATTGGTGTGATTAGTGCCGACTCGGGGGCTGTGCAGACGATGGCGATCAACGGGGAACCCGCCCGGTTTTCGCGGTCGCCGCTGCTGAATGCGCCCTCGCCTACCTACCAGTTTTTTACCGGTTGTAACGGGCTGCCCCTGACCCGTGAACTGACGATTACGATCACGGCCAAACCGGGTGTGCCGCTGCAACTCCTGCTCTACGACGAAACCATGACGTTGCCCGCCTCGCTCGTTCGGGTGCCGCTACCGCCCGACGTCGTTTATGAGCAGGGTCAGGGTAGCAATCAGACCGTTGTCCGAAAATCGTTTGCGCTGGGCGGTGGCGGCTTCGCTGCTCGTCAATAGCTTTACCCCGAATTTATCTGTTTTCATCCATGCGGCTTTTCATCACCCTCATTAGCTTACTGATGGCCCTGCCCGGTCTGGCCCAAACGCCCACCGACTCGGCCTTCGTGCGCGACAACTACACCAAGCTCGACCGGCAGATTGCCATGCGCGACGGCAAGAAACTCTACACGGTCATCTACGTACCCAAAGATGCGTCGGGCAGCACCAAATACCCGTTTTTGATGGAGCGGACGCCCTATTCGGCGGGGCCTTACGGCGAAACGAATTACCCCAAAAGTGGCCCCGGCCCGTCGGCAGAGTTGTCGCGAGAGAAGTTTATTTTCGTGTATCAGGATGTGCGCGGTCGCTACATGAGCGAGGGCGATTTTGAGGAGATGACCCCTGCTGGCGGTACCATCAACGAAAGCACTGACACCTACGACACGGTGGATTGGCTACTTAAGAACATTCCGAACAACAATGGCCGCGTGGGTATCACGGGTATCTCTTACCCCGGTTTTTACGCCACGGCGGCGCTGCCCAACGCCCACCCGGCCATCCGGGCCGTATCGCCGCAGGCACCCGTCACCGACGAGTTTATAGGCGACGATGCCCGCCATAACGGGGCGTTTTTCCTGCTCGACAATTTCTCGTTCATGAATTATTTCGACGCGCCCCGTTCCGGTCCGGTTGCCAACTACGACGTCCTGTTTTCAAACCGTGCGCCCGACGCCTACCAGTTTTTCCTGAATCTCGGGCCCGTTAAGAATGCCAACGAAGCGGCCTATTTCAACAATAAAGGCAAAATCTGGAACGAGTACGTGCAGCACGACACTTATGATGCCTACTGGCAGAGCCGCGACATTCGCCGGGCGCTGGGCCGGGTACCGACGGGCGTGGCCACGCTGGTAGTGGGAGGCTGGTACGACGCCGAAGATTTATTTGGGGCGCTGAAAACCTATGAAGCCCTCGAAAAACGCCCGCAGAACAAAAACCAACTGGTAATGGGGCCGTGGACGCACGGGGCCTGGGCGCGCCGCGAATGGCTGGGTCTGGGCGATTTTCAGTTTGGCAGCAACACCGCCCAAACCTACCGCGATGAGTTGGAAACGCCTTTTTTCAACTATTACCTGAAAGACAAAGGCACGTTTGGGAAAGACGAGGCGCGGCTGTTTAATACAGGCACCAACCAGTGGCAAAGCTTTGATAAATGGCCGACGACCAACAGTCAGCGGATTGTGTTTTCGCTCAACCAGAACGGGAAACTCACCTCGACAAGCTTTAAGTCGACCTCGTCGGGGACGGCGTCTAACTCGGTGGAATACATCAGCGATCCGGCCAAGCCCGTACCCTACACGGATGGTACCTGGTCGCGGCGCAACAACGCCTATATGATCGAGGATCAGCGGTTTGCAGCCCGCCGCCCCGACGTGCTGGTGTTTCAGACAGAGCCCCTCACGGAAGATCTTACGCTGGCCGGGCCTATCGGTGTGAACCTGCGCATTGCCACCACCGGCACCGATGCCGATTTCATTGTGAAAGTCATCGACGTATTACCCGACACCGCCCAAAGCCCACGCCCGACGACGGCCGGGGCCAAAAGCGTAACGCTGGGCGGTTATCAACGCCTCATCCGCGCCGATGTGATGCGGGGGAAATTCCGGCAGTCGATGGAGCGGCCAACCGCGTTCACGCCCAACCTGAACGTACCCACGACCGTAGCCTTCACGCTCAACGACGCCCTGCATACAATTAAGAAAGGGCACCGGCTGATGGTGCAGGTGCAAAGCTCATGGTTCCCGCTTGTCGACCGCAATCCGCAGACGTTCAAGGCCGCTAAAGACGTGACTGAAGCCGATTACCAGAAAGCAACCATCCGCCTCTTCACCGACGCCTCGGGCATCACGGTGACAGTGCTCAAATAAGTTCAAGGTCCAAAGTCCCAGGTTCAACGTCGGCCGACGCAATCGTAAGATGCATCAATTGACGTTGAACCTGGGACTTTGGACCTTGAACTTATCTCTTATTTCTTCTGCTCGTCGGATTCGTCAAGAACCGGGGCCGTTGCGTCGGGCATGTCCGTACGGTTTTCGGGCGCATCGAACCGGCTGGGCGTGTGGGCAGGTACGTTGTCGACGGCCGTATCGCGCGGGTCGATTTCCGGCTGCTCAGGTACGTTGGTTACGGCATCGACCGGGGTACGTTCTGTGCGTTCTTCCTCGTCGAAGGCTTCCGTCGTCGGGAGCACGGCGGCATTGGTGGCATCCGGTGCATCAGGCAGCAAGTCGTCATGTTGCGCTTGTTCCTGATAGAAGCGGCGCTGGAAGAACAGAATCAGACAGACGCCGACAAAGATGCACGAATCAGCAAAGTTGAAAATGGGCATCGAGAAGTACTGCCCGCCCCAGATCGGAACCCAGCGGGGCAGAATACCTTCCCAGGCATCCACGAAAATAAAGTCGATTACCTGTCCGTGAAACCAGGGCGTCGGGGCGCCGTAGGGCGCGTTGTTGAGGTAAACGCCGTAAAACGTACTGTCGATGACGTTGCCGATGGCCCCGGCCAGAATGAGCGCCATGGCGTAAAGCAGACCGTTTGGAGCACCCCGTTTGGCCAGATACACCAAATACCAGCCGATGCCCGCCATCGCAAACAGCCGGAATACGCTCAAAAACAGCTTTCCATATTGGTGATTCAGCTCCATTCCGAAGGCCATGCCGGGGTTCAGCACATACTGAAACTTCAGCCAGTCGCCGATAACGTGGATAGGCATATACAGGTGTTCCTGCATGTAGTGCAGAATCCAGAGCTTGGATGCCTGATCAATGCCAATCAGCAACAGGGCCAGCAGGAAAAAACGAATGGGGTTTTTCTGAATCATGGAAATGGCGTTCAATGTTCAAAGTCCAATGCTCAACGTTGCTCCGCGAATGTATGCTGTGCGAAGCAACGTTGAGCATTGGACTTTGAACGTTGAACCGTTATTTTTTACATCCCTTCCGGCGCTCGAGTTCGTTCTTGACGAGGTTGAACTCGCGGCTGCTTTGGCCGGCAATGGATTTATTTTCTTCGGCCCGCCGGAACAGATACGGCATCACGGCTTCAACGGGGCCATAGGGCACATACTTCGCTACATTATAGCCCGCATTGGCCAGATTATACGAGATGTTGTCGCTCATGCCCAGCAACTGCGCGAAATAGATGTGCGGGTCGTTTGGCGCGATGCCCATCCGCTTCATCTGCCCGATCGTGTACTGGCAGCTATACTCGTTGTGCGTACCCAGGCAGATCGACACCACGTCGCGGTTCGTCAAGCAGAAGTCGATGGCGCGGTTGAAATCGCGGTCGGTATCTTCTTTGGTGGCCTGAATCGGATCCTGGTATTCGTCTTCGTGCGACCGGATGCGCTCTTTTTCCAGATAAGCACCCCGCACCAGCTTGGCACCCAGGAAATAACCTTTCTCACGGGCCCTTTCGGTGGCTTTCGTCAACTGGTCATACATCTCCCAGCGGTACATCTGGTAGGTGTTGTAGACAACGCAACGCTCGTGGTTGAAGCGGTCCATCATCTCGTAGGCGAGGCAGTCGATCGTGTCCTGAATCCAGCTTTCTTCGGCATCAATGAAGATGCGTACATTCTTGTCGTGGGCGCGCTGGCAGAGGGTCTGAACTCGCTCACGAACCCGGGCGAAAGCAGCCTGATCGGCTTCGCTCAGTTCGTCGCCGCGCTGAACGGCTTCAAGCAGCTCGGTTTCGGCTACACCGGTTACCTTGAATACAGAGAACGGAATGTCCTGTGATTCGCTGGCGCGTTCAATGGTGCGGAGAATTTCCAGTACCGTGCTGTCAAAACATTTCTCGTTTTCTTCCCCCTCGACCGAATAGTCGAGGATGGTGCCCACGTGTGCGTTGTGCAGGTACTGAATCGTCTTCTCACAGTCGCGGATGGTTTCGCCACCGCAGAACTGCTCGAAAATCGTGTTTTTGATGAGCCCTTTGATGGGCAGTTGCAGGTTTAGGGCCAGTTTTATGAAAAAAGTCCCTAATTTTACCAGCCAACCTTTATTCATCAACGCAAAGAGCCAGTACGTTTTTCGTAACTTGAAATCGGACTGGGAAGAGAAGGATATCGACGTATCCTCGAATGAGACCGGTTGAGCATTGCTCAGGGTGGCAGTGGCGACCGGCTGAGGAGGGGGAGACATTAGATTACTTCGGTTCGACATAGTCAATGCGCCGTTGCCGGTGCGTTCGTCCTTAGGTCGTTCGGTAGCCCGTTTAGATAGTGGCCGAAATATAAACGAAATTTCGGCACAAAAAGGTTTTTCAGGCTATCCTCTACTTTTTCAACAGACTAATAATCGTACAAAAATTGGGTGAGGATCAGCCACGTATACGGCTTTTTCTCCCGCAAATATACTATAAATTTGCACTTTCGCTTTTTATCCCACAAGGATCATTTTTCACCTGAATACGCGTACCGATCATGAAACCAGATTTAGCCGTAGAGCCGCTCGATTCGTGGATTAAGACCGACGGCAAGCCGCTGATTATCGCCGGGCCTTGCAGTGCCGAGACCGAGGAACAACTTGTAGAAACTGCCCGCCAACTGGCCCAATTAGGGTCTGTGCACGTCATTCGGGCTGGTGTTTGGAAACCTCGCACCCGTCCCGGCTCGTTTGAAGGAATGGGCGAAGCCGCCCTGCCCTGGATTCAGCGCGCCAAAGCCGAAACCGGCCTGCCCTTTGCCGTCGAAGTGGCCACGCCCCAACACATCGAACTGGCCCTGAAATATGGTGTCGACGTATTATGGGTTGGTGCCCGCACCACGGTAAATCCCTTCAACGTGCAGGAAATTGCCGATGCACTCAAGGGTGTCGACGTACCTGTGCTGGTGAAGAACCCCGTTAACCCGGACCTGGCCCTTTGGGTGGGTGCGTTTGAACGGATTGCCGGTGCCGGTATCACCAAGCTTGGCGCCATTCACCGGGGTTTCTCGACGGGTGAAGCCAGCAAATACCGCAACATTCCGATGTGGCAGATGGCGATCGAACTGCGTACGATGTTCCCGCAGTTGCCCATCATCGGCGACCCCAGCCACATGGCCGGCAAGCGTGCCTACCTCAACGAGCTGGCCCAGATGGCGATGGACCTCAAGTACGATGGTCTGATCGTAGAGTCGCACATCGACCCCGACAAAGCGTGGAGCGATGCGGCCCAGCAGCTAACCCCCGCCGCCTTCGGTGAGATGCTCGACCATCTGCAAATCCGGCAGTTGGCTTCGTCGGACGTGACTTTCAAAGGCGCGATGGAGCAGCTTCGGAACAACATCGACAGCGTAGACCGGCAGATCGTGGAAATGCTCGCCGCCCGCATGTCGCTGGTGGAGAAACTGGCCGAATACAAGCGCGACAACAACGTATCGCTGTTCCAGCCCGACCGCTGGAAAGAGATTCTGGAATCACGGAAACAGCTCAGCGCCAAGCTGAACCTGTACCCCGAACTGGTGGAAGAGATCTACAAGATCATCCACATGGAGTCGATTCGTAAGCAGACCGAAGTAATGAACAACACGCCGGTAGCTTAAGCAACGAACGTACCCACAACCCGAAAGGCCCCTCGACACTGTCTGTTGAGGGGCCTTTTTCGTGAAAAAATTTGATCTTCAGCCGGTTGGGTTTAGCCTTCGTAATCGGGTGAAATGGGCGAGCGTCGAAACTCATTGGGCGTTAGGCCTACGTACCGCTTAAAAAACTGGCTAAAATTCGGCTGGTCGGCAAAGCCAATAATCTGACTGATTTCCTGAAGCGTCCAGTTGGTTTGCACCAGCAAGGCTTTGCTTTCTTCCAGCAACCGATTTTTGATCAGCGTACTGATGGGTTGCCCCGTATGTTTTTTCACCAGCCCGTTCAGGTAATTTGGATTCAGGTTCAGTTTCTCGGCATACTCCCGGGCCGTGCGCATCCGAATCGGGTTATCCGGGTTGGCCAGATTCGTTTCCTTTTCCAACAGTTCGAAGAAGGCATACACGTGCCGGTAGTCGTTGGTGATCTCGCCCACAGGGGCATAGTCGATTCCTTTCAAACTTTCGACCAACACAAGTTGCACATAGGCTTGCAGGGCTTCTTCGGCCAGTTCACCACCCGTAGCGGCCTCGGCTTTCATCTGGGTTAACAGGCTGTGCACCATCCGGGCCGATGATTCCGACAGACGAAGAATCTTTTTCTCCGTAAAAAATTTGTAGCGGTCGATGATGAGTTTCAGCGAAGGATGCTGATCCAGATACCGTTTTTTGAACATGCAGAAGATACCGCCGCCCGACTTCGGCGACGTGTTGCGCCAGCAAACGATTTCGTTGGGATGCAAAAACAGGATGGTGCGCTCATCGATATAGTAATTGTCTTTGCCGATGGTTTTAAAACCCGTGCCGCTGGTCATGAACATGATCTTGTAAAAGTCGCGGCGGTTGGGGGTCAGGTAGTTGTCGCAGCCGGTTTTTTCGCGGTCCACTACCTTAATATTCCAGTCTTCGTAGTAGAGTCGGCTCACAGGCGTTGTGCCCGGTGGCAACACAGACGGCATGTCGTATACCATCGTGATGGGTTGAGGATCACCAGCCCGCCGATGCGTGTGCATTTTCATAATTCCTATAGACAACGTCCTGTCTGCAAAAGTGCCAACAAAGTACGCATACGCCAAATACATCTATCCAAAACACTAATAGACAGTTAGTTATCTTTTAAACAATGCGTATTCAGTAAAATACAGTCTTCTGGACAAATAAGTGCTTTTCATAAAAAGAGCATTGATTTTACTATAAAGTTGCCGAGCTATTTCAGGTACGTTTGCAGCAGCACTCATACGTATGAAAATCCCGATCAACACGCTGAACTGGCTGCTTACCTATTGCCTCTATAGCGGATTGGTGCTGGGAGCAACCCCGTCGATCATGGCGCAACAAACAACACCAACAGGCTCGCCCGCCGCAACCCGGGGAGCTGCCACGTACTTTAGCGGCACTGTCTGGGTGGCTACGCTGGTAGGCCCTAACGCCGAAACCGACTGCCTCGTAAGCAGCGTCACCTTCGACCCCAAAGCGCGGACGTTCTGGCACACCCACCCCAATGGGCAACTCCTGGTGGTAACGAAAGGCACCGGCTATTATCAGGAGAAAGGAAAGCCCGCCAGGGTGATTCGTGAAGGTGAGTCAGTTACGATCCCGCCTCTGGTTGAACACTGGCATGGAGCTGGCCCGGATGGTCCCTTTACGCACATAGCCATCAACCCGAATGTAAGCCAAGGTGGGGCTGTCAACTGGCTACAGGCCGTTACAGACGCAGACTATGACGCGGCTCGCTAAGGCCGTAAACCGCCCCCTTCGTTTTTGAAAAACACACTTGTATGAAAAACACACTTAGCCTCTTTCTCCCAATGTTGGGACTTTTCATCAGCCTAGTGGCTTGCACCATGGCCCCAACCGGCCTTTCCAGCGCCGTTGGCGGCGAAAACAACGACAGTATGACAGACAGTTTGTCCGGCACTGGGCCGCTCGGCGACCGAATCAGGATCAGGGTCGGTTCAGCCACGTTCACGGCTACGCTCCTCACCCATGCGACCGCAGCGGCCTTTAAAGCCCGCCTGCCGCTGACGATCACGATGAGCGAGTTGAACAACAATGAGAAGTTTGCTCAGTTGCCTAACAGCCTTCCCATCAACGCCTCGAACCCCGGCACCATCCAAACGGGCGATTTGATGCTATATGGATCGACTACGTTAGTCCTGTTCTACAAAACGTTTCCGACCGCTTACAGTTATACCAGACTGGGACGCATCGACAATCCGTCGGGGCTCGCGGCTGCGCTCGGTCCCGGAAGCGCAACGGTCACTTTTGGCCTGGACTGATACCTTCTCCAACACAACTAACACCGAGTGTATGACTGAGCTTGAACACACGGGAGATGCGTTAGACAACGCAAACGCCTCCCGACGACAATTTTTGAAACAGTCCTCTGCCCTGGCGGCTATTGTGATGACGCCCCCCGCGGCCGTGGCCGCCATCGACAACGGGCTGGATGAAAAAGTGGCCGCCGCCATTGAGCAGATGCCGCTTCAGGTCGACATCAACGGAACGGTGCGCAAACTCACCATCGAACCGCGTGTGACCCTGCTCGACCTGCTACGCGAGCAACTGCACCTGACGGGCACCAAAAAAGGCTGCGACCACGGGCAATGCGGTGCCTGTACGGTACACGTCGATGGGCAGCGGGTCAATGCCTGTCTAACCCTCGCCATGACCACCGAGGGCAGCAAAGTCACGACGATCGAAGGGTTGGCCGACGGAGATCGCCTGCACCCCATGCAGGAAGCCTTTATCAAACACGATGGCTTTCAGTGCGGCTACTGCACCCCCGGACAGATCATGTCGGCGGTGGCTTGTATTCGGGAAGGGCACGCCAGCAGCCCCGACGAAGTTCGGGAGTACATGAGCGGCAATATCTGCCGTTGTGGGGCCTACGCCAATATAGTCGATGCCATTATGGACGTAAAACAGGGAGGAGCCAGGGTATGAACCAGTTCAACTACACGCGGGTAACCAACCCCAAAGCGGCCGTCACGGCAATAAGTCAGGAAAGCGGCACGTACTTTCTGGCGGGCGGCACCAACCTCATCGACCTGATGAAACGCGAAGTCGTGGTGCCCCAACGGCTCGTCGACATCAACAAACTGCCGCTGGCCACCATCGAAAAAACAGCCACCGGCCTGCGAATCGGGGCGATGGCCAAAAACTCGGCAGTGGCCGATCATGCGCTGGTGAAGAAGCATTTTCCGCTGCTGGCCATGGCCCTCAACGCGGGGGCGTCGGCGCAGCTTCGGAACATGGCGACGGTGGGCGGCAACATGATGCAACGTACCCGTTGTGCTTATTTCTACGATACCTCCATGCCCTGCAATAAACGGAGTCCTGTGCAGGCCGGTCCCGACAAAGGCAAACCAAATGGCCCTTCGGGCTGCGGGGCTATCGACGGCATCAACCGAATGCACGCCATCTTTGGCGGCTCCAACAAGTGCATTGCCGTTCACCCCAGCGATATGTGCATTGCGCTGGCGGCCCTGGATGCCACCGTGAACGTGTCGGGACCAAAAGGAGACCGTAACATTCCGTTTGTCGACTTCCACCGACTGCCCGGCGATTCACCTCAGCAGGACAACACGCTGCTGCCCGGCGAATTGATCCTGTCGGTCGACGTACCCACAAACCCGTTTGCCGACCATTCGCACTACCTCAAAGTCCGCGACCGGGCGTCGTATGCCTTTGCGCTGGTATCGGTGGGAGTTGCGGCCGACATGAAGCGGGACACTATTCAGGATATCCGGCTAGCGATGGGCGGGGTAGCGCACAAACCGTGGAGGCTGACCGAGGCCGAGCAGTTTCTACGCGGCAAACCCGCTACAGAGGCCAATTTCAAACAGGCGGCCATGCTCGCCATGAACGGAGCGAAGGGGTACGGCGAAAATGATTTCAAGCTGACGCTGGCCCCCAACTCAATTATCGACGCGCTTAAAACCGCCACCAAAACCGCCTGATCATGGACAAGAAACTGACAAACCCGCCCATTGACCGGGTTGATGGGCGCATGAAAGTGACCGGCGGGGCTCACTACTTTGCCGATTTTGAGTTGCCGAAAATGGCCTATTGTGTCATTGTCGGTAGTGAAATTGCCCGGGGCACCATCACGGGTATGGACACGAAAAAAGCGCAGGGAGCACCCGGTGTGCTTGGCGTATTTACCCACCAGAACATGCCGCCCATTCCGGGTTGGGATGCGCCGGTAGGTGGCGAGGCCGACGGGCCAGCGCCCAAGCCCAAGACGGAGGCGAAATACCGCATCCTGAGTAGCCCCACTATTCTGTTCGATGGGCAACCCGTTGCCATCGTCGTGGCCGATAGTTTCGAGCGGGCTACCTACGCGGCGTCACTGGTCAAGGTAACGTACCAGAAACAGACAGCCCGGACGGAACTGGAGAAACACCTTGCCGATGGCATTACCGCCGGTCGCCCCGGATCGGGCGATTATCTGCGGGGCAAAGCTGATGCCTACCAGTCGGCACCCGTGACGCTGGAAGCCAACTATACCATCCCTATTGAGGTGCATAACCCGATGGAACTACATGGGATTCTGGCGCACTGGACCGCACCCGACAAGCTGATGATTTACGCCAAAACGCAGGGCGTCAACGCGACGCAGCAGGCGATGGCGCAGGCGTTCAAGATCGATCCGAAGAATATCCACGTGCATACCGAGTTCATGGGAGGCGGCTTCGGCATGGGACTACGTACCTGGCCGCAGGAAACGGCGGTGGTGGCCATTGCCCGGACGATTGGCCGACCACTAAAACTGGTCGTGACGCGCTCGCAGATGTTTACGCTGGTGGGGCACCGCCCCTACACGGTGCAGACCATCAACATGGGAGCCGACACCAACGGCAAGCTGGTCGGCATTGCCCACGCGGCCACCGCCGAAACGGCCAGCTACGAAGACTTCACGGAGGCGACCGTCAACATGACCAAGTTCATGTACGAGTGCCCGAACGTCAGCACCCGCTACCGCCTCGTTCGCCTCGATCGGAGCGTACCTATCTGGATGCGCGGACCGGGTGAAGCCACGGGGGCCTTTGCCCTCGAATCAGCGATGGATGAAATGGCGCACAAGCTAAACCTCGACCCCATCGAGTTCCGCCTGCGCAACTACACCGAAACCGACCCCGAGCACAACCGGCCCTATTCGAGCAAACACCTGCGGGAAGCCTATCAGCGCGGCGCCGAGGCTATTGGCTGGAACAGACGCAAAAACGAGCCGGGCAGCCAACGCGACGGCGACTGGCTCATCGGCTACGGCATGAGTACAGGTACGTTTAATGCCTTCCGCTGGGAGGCGTCGGCGCGGGTACTACTCAAGGCCGACGGCTCGCTGACGGTGCAGAGCGCCGTGACCGACATCGGACCCGGTACCGGTACCGCCCTGACCATGATTGCCCACAACGTGCTGGGCGTGCCGCTCAACCAGATCAAAGTCGAATATGGCGATACCTCGCTGCCGAAAGCCCCGACGCAGGGCGGCTCGGCCATTGTGTCGGCGGTAGGGTCGGCGGTATTTGATGCCTGTACCTTGATCAAAAAACAACTGGTCGATCTGGCGATCAAAGCAGGCGGACCATTGGCAGGGCGACAGGCCGACGAGTTGACAGCAACGGATGGCGTGCTGTCGGTGGAAAAGGAACCCCGCAAAAAGGTGGCCCCGACCGAGTTGATGACGGCCAATAACCTGACGGTAATCGATAAAAGTGCCGACTCGAAAGGTGGCCCTGAACTGGGCAAGTACTCCATGTATTCCTTTTCGGTGCATTTCGTGCAGGTACGTGTTAACCCGCTGACGGGCGTTGTGCGCGTAGCCAAAGCCGTTAGTGTGGCCGATTCGGGTCGGATTGTCAGTCCCAAAACAGCGGCGAGCCAGATGATTGGCGGCGTGGCGGGCGGTATTGGAATGGCGCTTACAGAAGAGGCCAACATCGATCACCGCTTTGGCCGATTCGTGAACAATAACCTCGGCGATTACCACGTGGCGGTTCACGCCGACGTACCGGCCATCGAAACGATCATGATCGACAAGCCCGATCCCATCATCAACCCGATGGGCGCCAAAGGCATGGGCGAGATTGCGCTGATTGGCTTTGCCGGTGCAGTGGCCAATGCCGTCTTCAACGCGACTGGGCAGCGGGTACGTGATCTACCCATTACGCCGGATAAGGTTATGCAGAAACTAGCCTAGTCACTAGTAACAGATAGAAACGTAGGGCCGGGCAGATCGTCTGCCCGGCCCCACCAATTGAGTGAACGTATGGCTCTCGATCAATCCCCAGCTTCCCTTTTTCAACGCTTACAGGCCGGTGAACTCCTCCGTAAAGACGACCCGGAATACGCCCGGTTTGGCGAGGTTGTGGCGCGCACCATCCGTCTCTGTGTTGAGATGAATGCAACGGCAACGGACGTGGCTCAGGTACGTTCCCGGTTGAGTGCGATCATAGGTATAGAGATCGACCCGACGACGACGATTTTCCCGCCGTTTCACACCAACTTCGGGCGACACATTCGGCTCGGCAAAAACGTATTCATCAACCACGCCTGCTCATTTCTGGACATCGGCGGCATCACCATCGACGACGACGTGCAGATTGGACCCCGGGCCAACCTTACTTCAGAGAACCACCCGCTAGACCCAACCGACCGGCAAACCCTGATTCCCCGGCCCATTGTGATCAAACGAAACGCCTGGATTGGGGCAGGCGCCACCATTTTGCCGGGCGTGACCATCGGCGAAAACGCGGTGGTTGCGGCCGGGGCGGTGGTGAGCCGCGACGTACCCCCAAACACCGTGGTTGCCGGGATTCCTGCTAAAGTGGTCAAAACGCTTTAGTTGAAGTCGTTTCTGTTCTGGTGAGGCCGCGTGCTACGACTTAGTTGATCTTCAGGGTAAGTGACGCCCCGTTGTAGGCCCCAAAGCAGCCAAGCCCATTCTGGATGTTCGAAGTGATTAGTACGGGTTCAGCAAAGGGGTTATCGCCTTGTCTGTTCTGGCGCAGAATCGCATCGCGGAAGCGGTACAGGTTTTCATCGTAACGCTGTAGCGTCAGTGTCAAACTTACGTTAGCAAAACGAGTCGTTGACCTAGATTCCGGGGCGTCCTTCGGCCAGTAATAAGCCGTACCTTTCAAGTTGCCGGATACCATAGACTGTCCATCCCGGTTCTGGTCAGTCTGGTAGCGTTCTTCACTATTCAGCGAAAGCGTTTGCGAAGTCTGGTACGTTGTATCACGATCTGTCTGAAAATTGGGTTGGGTAATATCAGCATTGAGCCTGCCAGTGACATGGTAATAAGCTGGCGTACCCACGGGGTCGCGCCAGCGCAGCTGAGCCAGGTAATCGACTTGCCGACCATTACCCAGGATATAAACTGTTGAGTCGAGGCGAATGTCGTCGGGCTGCACAGGGGCTGGTACGGTGCACCGCGCTGATACACTCGGAAACCCGGGTGCCGATGCCGTCAGTGTGTAGGTACGTCCAGCTATGATCGGAAACTCACGGGCATCGACGCCGTAAAACAGCTCTGATGAATAATTGTTGGGGGGAATGGGTAGGTTTCGCCGGGTCAGCCGGACAGTCTTCGTTCCGTCCGACAAATCGACGGTTGCTTCCTGGATTGGCCGCCGATATGGGTACCGATCGGCTGACCCGTTACCGTACAACCCCAATATTGATGTAGGATAATCGACGTAGACCGCGATGAC
Source organism: Fibrella musci (assembly GCF_041321105.1). NCBI lineage: Bacteria > Pseudomonadati > Bacteroidota > Cytophagia > Cytophagales > Spirosomataceae > Fibrella > Fibrella musci. Next base: position 961,857 of record NZ_JBGGWD010000001.1, read on the forward strand.
CGTGTCTTGCGGGGATATAAAGCTCTGCACTACCATTTGCAGTTTGGCAGAGGGGATGTTGTCGACACTGACTTCCTGAACCAGACCACCGCAGCCAAACAGGCCCACCAGTAACAGCGCGTAAAGAAGATGACTCGTTTTCATCAGAACTTGAAGGCGTAGGTTACAGATGGTACAATGGGAAAAACTGAATACCGTTTCAGCACGGTCTGAGTCTGTCCGTTTGGTGTCGGCACGGTCGAACCCAGGTCGTAGAAAAACGGATTACGCCGGTTGTAGGCATTGTAGGCGCTGAACTCCCAAGTACGTTCATGCCCCTTACGCATCTTTTTGTGAAACTGTACACTGACGTCGAAACGGTGATAGGGCTCGGCCCGGAAGCTATTTTTCTGCCCGAAATCGCTCACGGTTTGCCCGTTTTTGTAAGGAATAAGTCGGTTTCCGGTGAATATGCCGTTGGAAAAATACCCCAGCTCGACGGTACTACCGGGCTCGTAGGCAATGAATTTGGCCGAGGGTAAGGTCAGGGCCTGCCCCGTGCCGTAGACCCACGTACCTGACAGCGTGATACGCGGGCTGAGCTCGTAAATACCTACCACCGAGGCATCATGACGGCGATCGTAGCGTGGGAAAAACGGCTTACCCCCGTTAAGTTCGGCAAACTGCCACTCGGTTCGCGACCAGGTGTAGCCTATCCAGCCGCTAAACCGCCCTACTTTTTTTTGCAGCAGAACCTCCAGCCCATAACTCCAGCCTTGGCCCGCCGTCACGTTGTCTTCCCAACGTACCTGCCGCGCCGACGAGGGGTCTTCGATGAGCAAAAAACTGGCCCCTTCCTTGTAATTGATGATGTTGTCCATCCGCTTGTAATAGCCTTCGACCGTCAGCGCCAGACCACTTTTAGGCAAATCCTTGGCGATACCAACCGCCCATTGCTGCGATTGCTGCGGCTTCACCCGGTCGGTTGTAGGTACCCACAGGTCCGTCGGCAGACCGATGCCGGTGTTGCTCAGCAAATGCACGTACTGGTTCATAAGTGCATACGAAGCCTTTACCGACAGATTGGGCTTGATCATGTACGCTGCCGACAAACGGGGTTCGGGCCGAACGTAGGTCGCGGCATCATGCACGAAGGCACTCAACCGTAGGCCCCCATTTACGCGCCAGTGGGCATTCGGTTTCCAGGTGTCCTCAGCGTAGATACCCGCTTCTGTTACATTGATCTGATCGACTTCCAGCCGGGTTTCATCGATCAGGCTATTATTCACCACCACCGCGCTGGGGGTGAAGCGATGCGCGGTTGCCTGCACGCCTGCCCGTAAGGAATGTTGCGGATTTGGGTAAAAATCAAGGTCGTATTTCAGGCCAACATCGCGGATACCGGAGGTGTAGCGGAGGCTGAAATCGCGGGGCTGGCTCTCGTAACTGTCCTTTTCCGAGGCCCGAATTGAGAAATCGTAGTTGCTGTAGATGAGCGATGCGTTACCGAACACCTTATCGGAAAACAGGTGGTTCCAGCGCAACGTACCGGTGGCGTTTCCCCAGGCCAGCCCATTGTCGCTACTGTAGCGGTCGTCGGCCGACTTATCGGTGGCGTAGAATTTATCCCGACCGAAATAGCCGCTCAGATACAGTTTGTCTTTGGGTCCTAGCTCAGTGTTGATTTTGGCATTCAGGTCATAGAAATAATAACCGGCGGTGTTTCGCCCGTCGCTCTCGGCAGCAATGAGCGGCGCGGCAATCACGTCCAGGTACGTTCGTCGGCCCGACAGCAGGAACGAGGTCGAGCCGGGTCCTGATTTCTTTCTGGTGAGCGGCCCTTCCAGCGTCAGTCGGCTGGCAATCAGCCCGATGCCGCCCTCGCCATGCAGTTTTTCCTTGTTGCCGTCCTTCATGTTCAGGTCGATGACCGAGGAGAGCCGCCCCCCGTAGCGGGCCGGAAAACCACCCTTGGTCAGCTCCACACTCTTCAAAGCATCCCCGTTGAAGACCGAGAAAAAACCAAATAAATGGCTGGCGTTGTACACCACCGCATCGTCCAGCACGATCAGGTTCTGGTCGGGACCCCCACCCCGCACATACAGGCCCGACTGCCCCTCGGAGCCTTTCTGCACCCCGGGCATGAGTTGCAGCACCTTAAGCACGTCTTTCTCCCCCAGCAGGGCGGGCACTTTCTTGATCTGGGCGATGGGCAGATCGATCTGGCTCATCTGCGCCGTTTCGCTAACCTTTTCGTCGGCTCGTGATGAGCGCACGACCACTTCGCTCAGTTGTTTCCCGGCAACCAGCAATACGTTGATGGTCTGACTTTTCTGCGCACCGATGCGCTGCTGCGCTACAGCATAGCCGACCATCGAGTAGGTAAGTTGCAGGCTATCCTGTGCCGGAACGGTCAGCGAGTAAAAGCCGTACGTGTTCGTTGTAGTTCCGGGCCGCAGTCGGTCGGTTTGATCACCCGACTGGTAGACATTGACCCCAATCAGTGCCTCCTGTGAGCCTGCTTCGCGGACATAGCCACTGATGGTAACGGTCGGTACGTTGCGTGTTGATGTCGGCTGACTGTATGCGCCGGTTGCACCCAGACAACTCAGCCAGACAACGAGTAAGCGTGTTTTCATTAACTGGTATTTTCATGGATGAGTCAGCTTAGCAACGAATCGTTGTAAAGCGTTGACTCATCCGCGAAAATAATACCCACTAATTAAACACATACGCCAATTTATTTGACAACCGACCGCGGTTAACGCAGTTGGATCGCCTTATCGGTGCGGTTATACCCCACAAAACACCCCAACCCACCCACAACATTAGAAGGAATCAACACGGGTTCGGCAAAGGGGTTATCGCGGTTACGGCGCTGATTGATAACCGCATTGGCGTAACGGTAATAAAGCTTTTCGAGGTGCAGAAGCTGGGCGGTGATAGTAGCTCCCGGATACACGCTGCTAAGCCGAACTCTCGCCACTTGCGTCTGGGCATTCGGCACTTTATCGTCTATGCTTACATTCACAACCTCCGTCGACGACTGGCTGCTTAGCACAACCCCGTCCTGATTTATATCGGCCACTAGATTGCCCGTTGTGTTTTCGCGTTGAAACGTAATCGGCCGCAACGTAACAACTGGTGGCTTTGGTTGCCCTTCGATGGGGTAGCTCTGGCTGGGGTTCCAGTTGAACGTACCGCCAAACCGGTAATAGTTTTCTTCGCCCACGGGGTCCTGCCAGTTGATGGTCATCAGGTACGACTTTTTCCAACTGGTTCCCGCATCAACGATTGTCGAGTCGATACGCACCGACTGAATGGCGATCGGTTTAGGAATGCTGGCCTGAGCTGTTACGCGTTTGCCATCGGGCGTACTCACGTCGAGCGTGTAAGTCTGCCCAACGCGGATCGGCAGTGCGGTTGCCTTGATTCGGTAAATCTGATCCGTTGAATTGTAGGTCAGTTTTACCGCTTGGCTACCGTTGCTAATAGATACGGTCGCGTTGGTGATGTTGAAGGGAACGGCTTCGGCGCCGTCGCCCAGCACCGGTTTCGACCGACCCACCCGCACCGACAGAAGGGTATCCTGCGGCGAGATGTAGCCATACACGACCAGCTTTTCGGGCTCGCCTGGCAGTTCGGCAGGGTCAATTTCGGTTCGCAGGCTCGTGCAGGCACTCAGCACGATAGCCGTAAGCAAACCCACGAGCAAGATTCTCATGATTGGATAAATGATAGTCACAACTGGTTGTTGATGGCGTCTGGGGAATGTAGCGACCAGACGAGGTTAAAACTTGTAGGTGTAGTTGATCGACGGCACAATCGGGAACACCGAGTACTTGTAGAGTACGCTGGTGCTGGGCTTATCCGGCGCAGCGCGTACGCTTTCGATGTTGTAGAAGAACGGATTCTGGCGATTATAGGCGTTATAGGCGCTAAACTCCCAAACACTCTGATGTTGCCGACGCCGACGCCGTAGCTGTACACTTACGTCGAGGCGGTGATAGGGTTCGGCCCGGAATGTGTTCTTGCTGTCGCCGAAATCGCGCACGCCCAGATCGGCCTGAAACGGGCGGGGTTTGACCCCGATGATGTTGTCTTTGCTGTCGCGGATGTAGTCGAAGCTGTTGCTCAGACCAAACGATCGGTAGCGTGAGTTCGGGATCGTCAGGGCCTGCCCGGTACCGTAAACCCAGGTAGCCGATACCGTGAGGTTGGGCGTAAAATCATATATCCCGACCAACGATATGTCGTGACGACGATCATAACGAGGGAAGAAGGGTTGCCCGTTGTTCAGATCGGCAAACTGCCACTGCGTCCAGGAGAGTGTGTAGCCCACCCAGCCGCTAAACCGGCCTTCTTTTTTCTGTAGCAGTATCTCGCCGCCGTAGCTCCAGCCCCGGCCCGCCGTTACGTTGTCTTCCCAACGTACCTGCTGCGCCGAACCCGGATCGTTGATGAGCAGAAAACTGGCGCCCTCCTTGTAGTTGATGATGTTATTCATCCGCTTATAATAGCCCTCAACCGTAATGGCCAGATCGGCTTTCGGCACATCTTTGGCCAGCCCCACGGCCCACTGCTGCGATTGCTGCGGTTTTACCCGGTCGGTGGTAGGCACCCACAAATCTGTTGGGAGCCCCACGCCCGTATTGCTCAGCAGGTGCACGTATTGGTTCATGAGCGAATACGATGCCTTGGCTGCCCAGTTGGCTCCAAACGAATAGGCCATCGACAGGCGTGGCTCAGGCTGTATGTAGCTCACCTCTTTTGCTCTGAACGAACTGAGCCGCAGCCCGCCGTTGATACGCCAGTGCCGACCCGGTTGCCAGGTATCTTCGGCATAGACGCCAGCCTCCAGCACGTCGATCCGCTCCACTTCGCGCTTGATCGACGCCAGTGCCTGGTTTTCAAGCACAATCGCACTGGGCGTAAACTGGTGGTCGGTCACCTGCACACCAAACCGCATAGCGTGGTTGGGCAGGGGGTAGTAGTCGAGGTCGTGTTTGAAACCGTAATCCCGAATGCCCGACGTGTAATCGAGAATGAATCGGCTCTGATCGCCCACCAATTGGTCGGCGTTTATTTTAAAACCGTAGTCACTGAAAATCAGCGACGTATTGGCAAATAGTTTCTGGCTGAACTGGTGATTCCAGCGCAGTGTGGCGGTGGCGTTCCCCCAGCCCAGTCCAATGCCCGTCTTGTCGACGTTGTTAGCCGAATTGAACTTGTCGCGACCAAAGTAGCCGCTTACGTAGATCTTATCGCGGGGGCCGAGGTCATAATTGATCTTGGCGTTCAGGTCGTAAAAAAAGTAGCCGGCACTGCTCTCGCCATTGGTCTGGCGCTTGATGAGCGGCGCGGCCAGCACGTCCAGGTACGTTCGCCGGGCCGAGATAATAAACGAAGCCGGCGCACGCTTGCCATTTTTAGGCGAAAACAGGGGGCCTTCCAGCGTGGCCCGGGCTGCGATAGCCCCCACCCCTATTTCACCATGTAATTGATCGCGGGACCCGTCTTTCATCGTCAGATCGATGACCGAGGAGAGCCGCCCCCCGTAGCGGGCCGGAAAACCACCCTTGGTCAGCTCCACACTCTTCAAAGCATCCCCGTTGAAGACCGAGAAAAAACCAAATAAATGGCTGGCGTTGTACACCACCGCATCGTCCAGCACGATCAGGTTCTGGTCGGGACCTCCACCCCGCACATACAGACCCGACTGCCCCTCGGAGCCTTTTTGCACCCCGGGCATGAGTTGCAGCACCTTGAGCACGTCTTTCTCTCCCAGCAGGGCGGGCACTTTCTTGATCTGGGCGATGGGCAGATCGATCTGGCTCATCTGCGCCGTTTCGCTCACTCGCTCGTGCTGCTTTTCACCACTGACCACCACTTCCCGCAGTTGCTCGCCCGCCATCAGTTCAACCGTAAACGTCTGCGCTTCATGCAGCGACACGGTACGTACCTGAGGTTGGTAGCCTACTAGCGAGAAAATAAGCGAAACGGAGTCGGCTTCGGGCAAGGTAATTGAGTAAAAGCCAAATGTATTTGATTGGGTGCCTAGTTGCTTATCCGCTACCCGAACGGTAGCCCCCAGCAGTGCTTCATGGCTCCCCATTTCCCGGACATAGCCACTAATCGTGTAGCGGCTAGGCGGTTGAGTTTGTGCTTCACACAAAGACACAAACAACAAATAAACATAGATGGATAAAAGTGATCTCATAAGTGTACAAATTCAGACAAAAATTACGCCTAAATGCCGTTCACTAAGTCTATCTATAAGTCACCAGATCAACTGACAGGAAAAGCATTGTTCAAGTATTTATACGGAAGCAACCAAGACGGATAAACCTGAAAACCAATCAAATACATGTTAAAATTTCACTATGTTCAACAAACTCAGTTTTTAGATTTTCATTGTTTTGTACAACACATTCTATTAAAAGTTAGACTTTAATTTATCGACGGATTTTCAAGTAACACTAGAGACTGTTTTAGCCTGATTTGGCCACACGAAAAACCCGTTTTCGGGCTACTTTTTTTCAAAAAAGAAAGGGAGCGTAAAACCCGGCGGTTTTATTCTCCCTTTTTACTTAAGTAATTGCAAAAATCCACGCTACAATGTGTAGCCGTTTGCGTAGGTTCGTTTTACAAATTGATTCGCATAATCGAAGTTGGTAATACGCATTGTATCGCCATCCCACAGCAGCTTTTTTCGGCCTAAAAATTGATTGCCCTCCCGCGCCATATAGCTGCGGGTGGCCAGGTTACCCATCAGCACGGTTTCGGTGAGTGGCCCGGCCGTATCGAAACCCGACGAGGTGTAGGCGCCAAAGCCTTGTTTGCAGGCTTTGACCCACTGTTGCTGATGCCCCTCGGTTTTCCCCTCAACGAGTGGTCGAATGGGCGAGGGCATTGCTTGTCCGTCGAATTTCTCGACCGGAAGCAGCTTATAATTATTTCCGAACAGTCCAGCCGAGAGCATGCCTTTCGTGCCCATGAATAACATGCCGCCGTCGATATCCGAAAACACCTGTTCGTAGGTAACGCCATCGGGCAGCGGGGGCCGGATGCCGCCATCGAACCACGAAAATTTGATCTCGTTCACCTTCCGGTCGTTGGAGGGGAAGGTCATATGCACGGTCGACGAGGGCGGACACACATCGTCGAAGAACGCTTCCTGAAAGAAATCGGCGTATACCGACCCGACACTGCACTCGACCGAGGTAGGGTATTTGAGGTTGAGCGCCCGAAACGGCACATCGATAAAATGACAGCCCATATCGCCCAGCGCGCCGGTACCAAAGTCCCAATAACCCCGCCAGCGAAACGGCATGTAGGCCGGGTGGTAGTCGCGGTAGGGGGCCGTTCCCAGCCACTTGTTCCAGTCGACTTCACCCGGTACAGGCTGCGATTCTTTTTTGTCTTTGGGCGACTGTACACCCTGCGGCCAGGTGGGGCGGTTGGTCCAGCAATACACCGTGTGCACGTGGCCAATCACCTTGTTCTGAATCAGAGCTTCTACGTAGCGGGTGGCGTCGCCGCTGCTGCCCTGATTGCCCATCTGCGTGACCACCTTGTTGCGCCGGGCAGCTTCGGTGAGCATCCGGGCTTCGTAGATGTCGTGCGTAAGGGGTTTCTCGACATACACGTGTTTGCCCAGGTTCATGGCCGCCATCGCGATCGGGGCGTGCATGTGGTCGGGCGTAGTCACGATGACCGCATCAATGGTCTTGCCGGCCTTATCGAGCATCTCGCGGTAATCGCGGAAATAGGGAGCCGACGAAAATTTTTCGCGGTATTTTTTGGCCTGCCGATCATCGACGTCGCAAAGCGCAACGATGTTGTCGGTGCCGCCATTGTAAGCCTGCTGAATGTTGTAATCGGCCTTGCCACCACAGCCAACGGCGGCAATGTTCAGCTTATCGGAGGGCGCCACGTAGCCTTTGCCCAGCACGTGCCGGGGTACAATGGTGAACGCGGCGGCGGCCAGCGCGCCCGATTTGATAAAGGTTCTGCGAGAGGTCAAGGTTTTTGGAACGAAAAAGAGTGAATGAGCCGAGGAGTGGGTACTGGATCAAATAGCCGACTAAGACGACGGTAACCTACTTTTTCCTTGTACAAGATAATCACTCTTTGGCTTATTCACTCGCTTTCGCTGCAATCTACCCCATAACCTGCCCCAGCTTCATGGCCACACCCATGTCGCCTTTCACTTTGAGCTTGCCCGTCATGAAGGCCATCATTGGGTTCAGATCGCCCGTTCCCATCTTCTCGAGGTTATCGACACTAACGTGCATTTCGCAGTCGGCGGGGGCGTCGTCGTTGGAAACGGTGGCCGGTGATTGTTTGGCGTTGATGAAAACAACCCCCTGATCCGTAACGAGTTTGGCAGTGGCATCGAGCGAGTCGGCGTTGGCTACGCGGGAGCGGATGTTATCAGTCAGTTCCTGAAGTGTCATAATCTGGTCAAAACTGTGGTTAATATTGTCGTTTGTTTTGGGGTAAAGCTAAGCGTCAACGGGCAAAGTCCAAGATCAAACCATCAAAGTCCAAGGTTAGTTAGCAGCCGAACCAATTACCCCGCTCGTCCGTCTTCATTCATTGACTTCATCTGCCTCATGCGCTCTCAGTTCCTGACCATTCTTTGTGTGTTTTCCTTCCTCAGTTGCGGGTGGGGCCTGATCGAAAGCAGCATCGCCCTGGCCGATCCCGAGCGGGTCGCCAACACGGTACAGACCGCCCGCGAGCCCGCCACCCCGCCACCCGCCGACCGTACGAATCCCAACTCCTTTTACGAAGACCGGGGCGCCAACGCCGACAACCCCACGCCCGAAAACCCGCGGGTGGTGCGTCAGCTCAGCCTCTCGCAACTGGTGTATTCGCTCATTACGCTCGTTGGGGTGGCGCTCATGTTTCGGCTGCGTAAAGTGGGCTTTTACATTTACGTAGCGGGCGTCGTACTGGGCATCGCACTGCCGCTCTACTTTGTCGGTTTCGCCGGCTTCAATACCTCCTTCGGTGCCTTTTTTAGCGTGCTCTTCGCCGTGATGTACGGCTTCTGCCTGCGGGAAATGAAGTAGGGCGGAAAAGGCAGGGCGGGGGTGGCATGGATGGCAGGGGAACTCACTCCGTTGATCGGGCACAATGCCCTGCTATCCACGCAACCCCGTGCCATCCCCGCAATGCCTTGCTCTTAGCCCCCACGCCCCTACGCTCATATTCACGAACGCATTCCCGTCAGGCGGGTTAGGCAGGGATAACCCCTGATCCGATGCAGCCCCCCTTTGCCAACCGCAACGCTACCGAAAGTGAGCCAACCCCCGCCCTGACCCCCGTCCCGATCAACCCACTGCCCCGCGCGGTCCTGCGTGCCAATACGTACCTGCTACTCGACGGCGACTGGCATTTCGAGTGGGATCTGGCCGACGAAGGGCTGGCGCAAAACTGGCAGGCGGGCCATACCTATTCGCAACGGGCGCACTGGCCGGGTTCGGTAGAAGAACATATCGCCCAGGCCCATCAGGGCGGCAACGTACCCAACTGGCCCGAATCGGGCTGGCAAGATCAGGTGGTGGTCTGGTATGAACGCGACTTTGAGCTACCCGAACGTACCCACACCGACGCGCCGCTGCCCATGTTTCAGCTTACGTTTGGGGCGTGCGGCTACGAAACGCAGGTATGGCTCAACGGCAAACGGCTCCAAACCATTGAGGAGGAAGCCGTTCACTACGGCGAATACACCTCGTTCTCGTATGAGCTGGGCGAAAAGTTGCTTCGGCCCGTTAACCGCCTCACGGTGCGAATTGCCGACACTATGGACGCCGACATTCCGCGGGGGAAGCAGGAATCGAGCGTGTATAAACGGGGAGGTATCTGGTACCAGACCTACACCGGCGCGGTTCGGAGCGTATGGCTCGAAACCGTCGAGCGCAACCGGCTGCGGTCGCGGGTTGGCGTGGTAAGCATTATCGAGGACAACCTGGTGCGGTTCAATCTCACCACACGCATTCACGACCCCGGCGATTACGTGATCCGGCTACAGATCGACGAGCATGATGGCAGTAACGCCGAGCCGCTCGCCGTCGAGGAATTTCCATTGCACCTTGAGTTTGGCCAGAAAAACCAGCGCGTCGTGGCCGAATTGCCCAATGCCCGGCTCTGGTCGCCGCAAGACCCGCACCTCTACAGGCTCACGGCGCAACTCATCGACAGCCGGGGAAATCGGGCGCAGATCGAGGCGCATTTTGGGCTTCGGAAGGTCGAAGCGCGGGGTTGTTGCGTGTACCTCAACGGAGCGGCAACGTACCTGGACGGTATCCTATACCAGCCGGGGCAGGCCACCTACGAAGAAATGCAGCGCCATTTTTACGCCATGCAGGCGGTGGGCTGCAACCTCGTACGCGTGCACATCGCCGGAATCGATCCGCGCCTGTACAACCTCGCCGATGAATTGGGCTTACTGCTTTGGGTAGAAGTGCCGAGTCCGCACCGCTCCAACAAGAAAAGCCGACAGAACCACCGCGCCGAGTTGGATCGCATGCTGGCGCTGATCGAGACGCATCCGTCGGTGATTATCTGGAGTTTGTATAACGAAGACTGGGGAGCCGAAGACATCGCCGTCAACCCCGAAACCCGGCAGTACATCACCGACACCTACCATTACATGCAGATTTACCACCCGCAGTTTCTGGTAGTCGACAACGACGGCTGGCACCATATTTCGCAGGAAGGCCGGCTGAAATCCGACCTACTTACGGCCCACCTCTACACCCCCGACCTCGCCCACTGGCGCTACGTGCTGGACCGGCTGGTGAACGGTGAACTTGAGGGCACGGCGGCCTTTCCGCTGGTGGTGGGCGATCCCTTCTTCTACCGGCGGCAGGTCCCACTGGTGGTGAGTGAATGGGGCGGTTTTGGCTTTGCTAATTACGGTGGACCAGACGATTCAGCCAGCCGCACGGATCGGATCCGGCAGTTTAAGCAGGAACTCCGCAACCGACCCATCGCCGGCGACATCTACACGCAGGCGACCGATATTGAAGACGAGCGCAACGGCCTGATCGACCCCAAAACCGGCGAGTTAAGTGTCCCGGAGGGGTTGCTGAAAAGCAGTTAGGATCGGGCACGACGAAACCAACAAACAGCAACGCATCCGACCGACTGTTATCTTTGGTCCATGCGTCTCGTATTCCAACTCCTGCTCCTTACCAGCGTGTCGCTACACGCGCAACCAGTCTATCAGTCGTCGCAACCAGCCGAATCGCCGGGTACGTGGCAAACGATTCCGTGGGAGGCCAAATGGCTCACGCACCCTACGGCCCTTGCCCGGCAATATGGCGTTTACCATTTCCGCAAGACAATCAGCCTGCCCCAAAAGCCGGCTCGGTTTGTCGTGCACGTATCGGCCGATAACCGTTACCGGCTGTTCGTCAATGGCCGATACGTTACGATGGGCCCGGCCCGGGGCGATACGCAACACTGGCACTACGAAACGATCGATCTGGCGCCGTTTCTGCAAGCGGGCACCAACACGCTGGCCGCGCAGGTCTGGCACCTGGCCGAGTCGGCTCCGTTGGCGCAGATGAGTTATCAGTTGGGCTTTGTGATGCAGGGCGACAGCCCGGCTGAAGCGTCGGTCAATACCAACGCGAGCTGGAAGGTGGCGCAAAATCCGGCCTATTCACCCGTCAAAGTGGATGGCGGCAAGCTGCGGACGTATATCGTCGTGGGCGATGGCGAACGGGTCGATGCAGGGCAGTATCCGTGGGGTTGGGAACAGCCGGGTTTCGACGATAGCCGCTGGCTCGCCGCCAAACCCTATGGTTTCCCCGCCAAACCGCGCGGCACCGGTACCGATGGCAACTGGGCGCTTGTGCCCCGCCCCATTCCGGCGATGGAGAGCCAGCCGGTTCGACTCAACGCCGTGCGGCGGGCGAGCGGCGTGAACGTACCTGACGGGTTTGTGCAGGGCAACAGCGAACTGACCATTCCGGCCAACACCCGCGCCGTTATTCTGTTCGACCAGAAAACGCTCACCAACGCCTATCCTGAACTGACGGTATCAGCCGGAAAAGCCGCCTCGTTAACGCTAACCTACGCCGAAGGGCTGTTCGACGCTAACCGGCAGAAGGGCAACCGCAACGAGGTAGAGGGCAAACAGATTATGGGCATTGAAGACGTGTTCATCGCCGATGGTGGCTCGCGCCGCCTGTTTCGCCCGCTTTGGTTTCGGACCTACCGCTACCTGCAACTGGCTATCGACACCAAAGACGAGCCCCTGACGATCAACAATCTACAGGGCGATTTTACAGGGTATCCGTTTGAACAGAAAGCGCGGTTCGCCTCGCCCGACAGCAGCCTCGCTCGCGTCTGGGAGGTGGGCTGGCGCACGGCGCGGCTCTGCGCGGGCGAAACCTACTACGACTGTCCCTATTACGAGCAGTTGCAGTACGTGGGCGATACCCGCATTCAGGCGCTGATTTCGCTCTACGTGGCGGGCGACGACCGACTCATGCGCAACGCTATTCTGGACTATGACCAGAGCCGCATCGCCGACGGCCTCACCCAAAGCCGCTACCCCTGCGCCGATCCGCAGGTGATCCCGACGTTCTCGCTGTTCTGGGTGTGTATGGTGCACGACTACTGGATGCACCGCCGCGACGACGCCTTTGTGAGCGATCGCCTGGCCGGTATCGAAGCCGTTATGACCTGGCACGAAAACCGCCTCGACCGCCAGACCAGCCTCAACGGACCGCTGATGTGGTGGAATTTCGTCGACTGGTCGTGGCCGTGGAATGAAAGCGAACGGCTGGGGGGCGTACCCGACGGCGCCAAATTCGGTGGGTCGAGCGTGCTGACGCTTCAACAGGCGTATACGTACCTGCGAGCGGCCGACCTGTTTGCCCATTATGGTCGGAACGAACGCGCCGAGCACTACCGCGAACTGGCCCGCCGCCTCAACAAAGCCGTGATGGACCGCTGCTGGGTGCCCGCCAAAGGGCTGATTGCCGACACCCCGGCCAAGACCAAATTCAGCCAGCACGCCAACATTTTCGCCGTGCTGACCAACGCCATTCCGGCCAGCCAACAGCGCGACGTATTGAAAAAAGTATTGGCCAGCGCGCCTGCCGACAGCCTCCGGCCTGCCACTTATTACTTTAAATTCTATCTGTTTCAGGCGCTGAAAAAGAACGGCCTGGGCGACGAGTTTATCCCGCAGCTACAACCCTGGCACACGATGATCGCCAACGGCCTGACCACCTTCGCCGAAAACCCTGAACCAACCCGCTCCGACTGCCACGCCTGGAGCGCCTCGCCCGTTTATGAGTTTCTGTCGACGGTTTGCGGGATCAACCCCGCCGAGCCCGGTTTCCGGTCGGTGAAAATCGAGCCGTATCTGGGTACGTTGCCAAGCGCCGAGGGTACCCTCCCCCACCCCAGCGGCGACATTTCGGTGCGGTTCGAGAAAACCCCGACCGGCACGTTGCGGGGCAACGTCACGCTCCCACCCGGTCTGCGCGGTACCCTCCGCTGGCAGGGCCGCAGCCTGAATCTGGTCCCCGGCAAGCAGGAGGTTAGTTTGTAGGTGTTTGACGTTTGATGTTTAACGTTGAGCGTGCAGTCAGGTCGGGGACCTGACTGCTCTTTGGATCCCTGATCCAGCGAACGAAAATCTACCTGCCAAAAGCAAACTGATTTTCAACCAGTGAGGGTGTGTTTGTCAACGCTGGATCGGGGATCCAAAAAACAGTCAGGTCGGGGACCTGACTGCACAAAACTGAATCGCTCAACTTCAAACTTTAGACATCAAACATTAAACCCAGCTTACGGCTTTTTATACGTCCAGCGGGTGATATTTTTGAACACGGCGCTGCCGCCATCGACGAAGAGTTCGATACCACCCGATGGTGTATCGCCCGTGGCCGGATTGGGAAAAATCTGATCGGTGATAACCCGTTCGCCGTTGTTGGCAAACACTTCGATAATCGACTTGTCGACGAAGATGCGCAGCTTCAGCACGCCATTCTGCAAGGCAACCGGCGCCTCTTCGATGCTGGCAAATCGCTTATCGAACGACACATTGCCCGAGCGGCGGCGATCCAGTTGCAGCAGGCCGTCGGTGTATTGCAGAATGGTTTCGGATTTAGGTCCTTTGGCCAGTTTCAGGCCCACCGTTTTGGCCGCGCCGGGCACAATCTCCAGTTCCAGTTCGTAGGCGTTGGTGGTATTTTGGTCGAGTGGTTGGCTCTGGTTGGTCAGGCGCAGAATCTTCTGAATCCACCGGTCGCCGCGCAGGCGCGTTACCCCCTCGATCGGCTGCTGAATCAGTTGGAGGCCCGTCCGGGTACGTTTCAAGGCAATGCGCCGGGGCAACGACATCGCTCCCTTGAACGGTGTCGTGGGCAGGTGATTGGCGTACGCCCAGTTGTTGAGCCAACCAACCATTACCGGGCCGGGCTGCTCGGTCGGGAGGTTGTTATACTGAATCGCCGCGTAATAGTCTTTCCCCCAATCGACAACGTTCATCACACTCGGCGCAATAGGCCGGGGATTGGCCGGATCGAGCTTGAACTCTTTGCCGTTGAACGTACCCACGAAATACTGCATGCCCACGTAATCGGCCTGCGGGTGGCCCGCCGAAATGAACAGCACCCAACGGCTTTTCCCTTTTTCATTCTGAATCGGCACGGGCATGAGCGCCGGGCATTCCCACACCTTGCTGGTGTCGCCGACATTCCCGAAATGGCTCATGAATTCCCAGTTCTTCAGGTCTTTCGATTCATAGAGCGCAACCCGGTGCTCCGTGGCTTTCACCGTTGCCATCACCCATTTTTGCTGCGGCGCATACCAGAACACGTTCGGGTCACGAAACTCCTTGCTGCCGATGTCGACGATCGGATTCTTGGCGTACTGCGTCCAGGTACGTCCCTTGTCGGCGCTGTAAGCCAGATTCTGGTACTGCGCCAGTTGCTGATCGCCCTTCGTCACATTGCCAGTGTACACCGCGATCATGCAGTCTTTGGTGCCGGTTGGGCAAAGACCGCTTTTGTTGCCTTTGTCGATCACCGAACTTCCCGAAAAAATGGCTGTCTGCGCCTTGGTATCGGGGTTGGTAAACTCGGGGATCGCCACGGGCAGATGTTCCCAGCGCAGCAGATCGGGGCTGACGGCATGCCCCCAACTCATGTGGCCCCACTCGTTGCCAAACGGGTTATGCTGGTAAAACAAATGGTATTCACCGTCGTAATAGACCAGTCCGTTGGGGTCGTTGATCCAGTTTTGAGGCGGTGTAAAGTGATAGTGCGGCCGGTAATCGGGCGACGCAGACTGAGCCAATACGGCTTGCCCGCCCACAAACAGGCCGAGTAGTGTAATGAGTACTTTTTGCATGAGGACCAAAGGGATACTAATAAGGGTACTGTTTTTCGCCCATTTTATTGTGAAGCGAGCGTCACTAGCCATAGGCATTATGAATGCGGGAGTGTTACCGACGCTTAGCCCTCGACCAGGCATCAGCACTCTGTTGCGAACAAACCATCCATACACCCCAACTCGGTTAGCTCGCCTGAAGCATCGGGCCAATGACCTTCCAGACGGTTTCAGTCACGATGCGGTGGCCCTGCACGTTGGGATGAATGCCGTCGGGCTGGTTCAGTTTAGGATCACCACCTACCCCTTCGAGCAAAAACGGAATCAGGACGGCCTTGTTTCTGGTCGCCAGCTCCTTGAATAAATCGCGAAATTCAGTCGTGTAGGTACGTCCCAGGTTGGGCGGAATCTGCATCCCGGCAATCACCACTTTGGCCTGCGGGTTTTGCAGCCGGACGGTATCGATAATGGCCTGCAAGTTCTCACGCGACGACTTAAGCGGGATACCGCGCAGGCCATCGTTGCCCCCCAGTTCGAGCACGAAAACATCAACGGCGGTGCCACGTCCGGCCTGTTGCAGAATCCAGCCCACGCGGCTACGGCCACCGGCGGTGGTTTCGCCACTCAAGCCGGCGTTGACGACGCGGTAGGGCAAGCCCAGTGAGTCGATCCGCGCGCCAATCCGGTTCGGGAAGGCGTCGGCGGTGTTGTCGAGGCCGTACCCGGCAGCCAGGCTATTCCCGAAGAAAACAATCACTTTTTTGGTTGAAGCCGCTGAGGCGGTAGTAGCCGTAGAATCGGCGGCCGTGGTGGTTTGGGTAGCCGTATCGGTTTTGGTTTGGCAGCTCAAAAAGCCAGCCAGCATGAGCAGCGCCGTAACGCGGGTAATGACTTGCATAGATTCAGGTTGGTCGAAGGGCAAACGATCTTTTCGCTTTAGTTAACCCACGAATACGCGTTTCCGTTTGCCGAGCCGGCCAAACCCGGGCGGTCGCAGGCAAACGAAACCGCTAGCGAATCGGATGATCGCGTTTTTCTTCCTCCAGATCAAGCTGGGCTTCCGCTTTCATCAGGATCTCCTTATCCATTTTTTGTTCCTTGCCCAACCGCGTCAGCTCTGCACGTTTGGCCTGATGCAGCCGCTCCATGGCTTCTTTATAGGTGGTAAGTAACTGGCGATCTTCGGGTGAATTGGTCAGCTTCGTCGCAAACAAAAAGGTTTCCAGGCGGCGTTTCAGATCGTCCATCAGCGGGTTATCCGCTACTTTATCCTTATAGTGTAGGTTCAGTTCTCGGAGGGCCGCTTTCTGCAACTGCCGTTTGATCAGCTTTTCCTGCACGTCGTCGGGCAGGCGGTCGATGAGTTCCTGGGGACGTACCCAACGGGCGAGCATCGGCAGCGTGAGACCTTGCAGCACCAGCGTGACCAGGATCACGACAAACGTGATGAGCAACAGCAGAGGACGCTGCGGAAAATCGGCTCCGTTGGGCAACGCCAGCGGTACCGACAGGGCCGCCGCCAGCGAAACCACGCCCCGCATGCCCGCCCAGCCCAGCACGACGGGTCCCCGCCAGCCCACGTTACGCACCGCCACAGTAATAAACCGCCCGGCGATATCGGTAAAAACGGAAGCAAAGAGGGAAAACACCAGCCGCACGACAATAACCAGAGCGGCCATCAGCAGGCCATATCCGAGCGACGTAGACAATGGATAGCTGTATTGCTTCAGTTCGTCGAGAATGACGGGAAGTTCCAGACCAATGAGCGTAAAGACAATGCCATTAATCACGAAAATAATGGTGGCCCACATGGATGAATTTTGCAGGCGCATCGAGTGGTTAAACAGCTGATGGCTTTGCGTGGAGAGAAAAAGCCCCCCGCTCACCACAGCAATGACGCCCGACCCGTGCAACTCCTCGGCCAGCAGGTACATGACATAGGGCGAAATAAACGTAAACAGGATGCTGATGCGCAGTTGCAGGTTCAACCAGCGGTGCAGACAGTAGAATACACCAGCCACGCCCAACCCCGTCGCCACCCCGATCAGCGTGACCGAGACAAATGAAAGCGCGATCGCCTGCCAGTCGAACGTACCTGTCTCTACGCCACTCAGCGCAAACCGGAACACGATCAGGCTGGCCGCGTCGTTGATGAGGCTTTCGCCTTCGAGGATACTAACGCTGCTTTTGGGTACGTCGACGTCGCGGAGCACGGAGGTAGCCGCCACGGCATCGGGCGGCGAAATAATGCCCCCTAGCAGAAAACCCATCGCCAGCGTGAAGCCGGGAATAACCCAGACCGCCGTATAGGCCACAGCCGTTGCCGTCAGCATCACCAGCCCGAACGCCAGCACCAGCACAATGCGTCGCCACCGCCAAAGTTCGCGCCATGAAGTATACCAAGCCGCTTCGTACAGCAGTGGCGGCAGAAAGACCAGAAAGATCAGGTCGGGTTCAAGGGCAATGCGCGGTACACCCGGCAGCAAACTGACGAGCAGCCCGCCCACGACCAGAAAAATAGGGGTGGGAATCCGCAGTCGGTGCGCCAGCGTCGCCAGCAACGACATCGTGAGCAGAAGGCCCAGGGCCAGGAGTACGGTTTCATGCATAGGCGCTACGTGTTGTGGAATGGACGCGTAAATACGGGTTTACCGTATCAGCGAAGCAGTTTATACCGCATTCTGACCGATCAGCCCAATTCTGTGGCTTAGCCGCGACGAAAATAAAGTCAATACAGTTATACCCAAACAACACCGAACAGTAGTGACTGTGTTTTCAGACAACCTGACTTATGAGTTTACGCGTTGATAACCTGACCAAAACCTATCAGAGTGCCGGTCAGACGCTTACCGTTCTCCACGACGTTAGTTTCAGTTTACAGCCGGGCGACACCTTCGCCATTGTTGGTCCCAGCGGCAGCGGCAAAACCACTCTCCTGGGTCTCTGCGCAGGCCTCGACCGGGCTTCCTCAGGCAGTGTCTGGCTCAATGGCGTGCAACTCGATACCCTCAACGAGGATCAGCGGGCGGCGGTACGCAACCAGCACGTCGGCTTTATTTTTCAGAATTTTCAGTTGTTGCCTACCCTCACGGCCCTCGAAAACGTGATGGTGCCGCTTGAGCTACGCGGTCAGCGTGGTGCCGAGCGTATCGCCCGTGATCTGCTCGACCGGGTAGGACTGGGTAACCGGGGGCACCATTACCCGCTCCAACTGTCGGGCGGCGAACAACAGCGCGTATCGCTGGCCCGAGCGTTCTCCAACCGGCCGGCCATTCTGTTTGCCGATGAACCAACCGGCAACCTCGACGAAGACACGAGCGCCACTGTCGAGAACCTGCTCTTCGAGCTAAACCGCGAAGCCGGCACGACCCTCGTGGTGGTTACGCACGACCTCGAATTAGCCGCCAAAACCGGCCGAATGATCCGCATTCGCGGCGGGCACGTGGTCGAGGATACGGTACTTAATTAATAGTCATCGGCCCGGGGCGCGTAGCCTTTGGCAAATGACTACCAACTTCGTTTTTCTATGTCATTTATTCTAAACATGGCCTGGCGCGATAGTCGGCGGAGTCGGCAACGGCTGTTGCTGTTTATCTCGGCTATTGTGCTGGGGATCGCGGCGTTGGTGGCCATCAACTCGTTTGGCGATAACCTCGCCCGCAGTATCGACGAGCAGGCGCAGGAGTTGCTCGGGGCCGACCTCACGGTTACGGCCAATCAGCGACCCACACAAAAAACGCTAAATCTTTTGCAGGGCATTGGTGCCGAACGCAGCAGCGAAACCGCCTTTGCCTCGATGGTGCTGTTTCCGCGTTCGGGCGGGGTACGGCTGGCGCAGGTGAAAGCCCTCGAAGGCCGCTTCCCCTACTACGGCACTTGGGAGGTCGAACCCGCCGCCGCTGTCACGCAGTTTCGGCAGAAGAACACGCCACGCGTAGCGCTGGTCGATGATGCCCTGCTGGTGCAGTTTGGCGCCAATGTGGGTGATTCGGTCCGGGTGGGTGAGGTGTCGTTTCTGGTGGCGGGTCGTATGCTGAAAACGCCCGGTGCAACCGCCGCCACCGCCGCCGTAGCCCCTACCGTATTCGTGCCGGCAACGTACCTGAACCAGACCAACCTATTGCAGAAAGGCAGCCGGGTCAACTACAAGTTCTACTACAAATTTGCCAAAGGCACCGACGTACCTGCGCTCGTCAAGCGGCTGGAACCCACCCTCGACAAAGCGGGCCTGAACACCGACACCGTTGCCGAACGCAAACGGCAAACGGGCCGGGCCTTCACCGACCTCAACCGCTTCCTGAATCTAGTGGCCTTCATTGCCCTGCTGCTGGGCTGCGTGGGCGTTGCCAGCGCGGTGCAACTTTACGTACGGGAAAAAATTACGTCGGTGGCCGTGTTGCGCACACTCGGCGCGAGTGGTTGGCAGTCGTTTCTCATTTTCCTGACCCAAACGGCGCTGATGGGCTTATTCGGGGCTATACTAGGGGCGGCCGTCGGTTCTGTGGTGCAGTGGCTGCTACCTATGGTCTTCGGCTCGTTTCTGCCCGTCGCGGTTACCACCACTCTGTCGTGGCCAGCTATTGGGCAGGGCGTAGCCACCGGCTTGCTGATTGCGCTGCTCTTCGCTGCGCTGCCGCTACTACTGATTCGCAACGTGTCGCCACTACGTACCCTGCGCTCGTCGTACGACGCCGACATCAGCGGGCGCGATCCATTGCAGGCCGTCGTGGTAGTGTTGATCGGTCTGTTCGTAACGGGTTTTGCCTGGTGGCAAACCAACGACTGGAAACTGGCGCTTGGCTTCGCGGGTGGCATTGCCCTCAGTTTTGGCATTCTGGCGGGAATGGGTCGCCTGCTGATGGCGGTGGTGCGGCGCTTCTTCCCGACGGGCTGGAGCTTTGTCTGGCGGCAGAGTCTGGCTAACCTGTATCGGCCCCAGAACCAAACGCTGATCCTGCTCATTTCTATTGGGCTGGGTGCATTTCTGATCACGACCCTCTACCTCACCCAAACGCTGTTGCTCGGTCGGGTGCAGTTTTCGGCCAGTGGCGGGCAGGGTGGCGCGCCCCGGCCCAACATGGTGCTGTTCGATATTCAGCGCGAACAAACGGCGGGTGTCCGCAAGCTGGTGCAACAGTCGGGCCTGCCGGTAGTGCAACAGGTGCCCATCGTGACCATGCGGCTGGAAAGCATCAATGGCCGCGGGTTGGCGCAAATCCGGAAAGACACGGCCCTGCACATCCCCGAATGGGCGCTGAACCGCGAATACCGCGTTACCTACCGCGACTCGCTCATCGAGTCGGAAAAACTGAGTTCGGGCAAACCGCAGGCGATGGTGAACGGCGTCCCGGCCGTAACCTTCGAGGATGATTTCCTGAAGCGGCTGCACCTGAAACTGGGCGATAAACTGGTGTTCAACGTGCAGGGCGCACCGGTCGAAACGATCGTGGCCGGCACCCGCACCGTTGACTGGAACCGGGTACAAACCAATTTTCTGGTCGTGTTTCCCAACGGCGTGCTGGAACAGGCCCCGCAGTTCAGCGTGCTCATGACCCGCGTACCCGATACGCAAACGTCGGCGCGGTTTCAGCGGGCGTTGGTGAGTCAGTTTCCCAACGTATCGGCCATCGACCTCGGGTTGATCCTGAAAACGCTGGACGACATTCTGGACAAAATATCGTTCGTTATCCAGTTCATGGCTCTTTTCAGCATCATCACCGGCTTGGTAGTATTGGGCAGCTCGGTGGTGATCAGCAAATACCAGCGGATGCAGGAGAGTGTGCTCCTGCGAACATTGGGCGCCAACCGGCAACAGATACTTTATATCACGCTGATCGAATACGGACTACTGGGCGGGCTGGCGTCGCTGTCGGGCATCACGCTTTCGGTGCTGGGTACGTGGGGGCTGGCCAGGTACGTGTTCGAGATGCCTTACGTACCTAGCGGCTGGCCCCTGTTGATCGTAGTCGTGGTGGTCACTACCCTGACCATGCTGATCGGTCTGCTCAACAGCCGCGACGTGCTGACCCGCCCGCCACTGGAAGTGCTGCGCGCCGAGTAACGTACCTGAACAGGTCGACGAATTTCCCAACGAGGCTGTCTGGCAATATGCTGGGCAGCCTTTCGCCATTTATAGGGCCAAACGTCTACCGCTACATAACTTACTTTAATGCCAGTATTGCTTTTTCCTAAAACTATGTAACATTTAGGCCTAAAAAAAGCACAAACACATGAAGCAATTCACGCTAACCCTCCTACTTACATGTTGCCTATTCTGCCAGGTATTCGCGCAGAACGATAAAAATGAACTGGCCGAAACCATTGCCGCCAAGCACTCCTGGCTACCCAGCGTATTGGTGCAAACCTTTGTCACGACCAACCTCTCCGGCGAGTTTTGGGACAAAATGATGAAGGAAACCGACCGGCCGATGGGTATCAAAACGCTCAACCGCACGGGCATGGCCATTTCTGAATACCTGGATAACACCGCCGGTACGACGCTCAACAAGCAGTGTGGTTTCAGCGTTAACGGCACTACACTCAACAGCAATAAACCGCTCTGTGAAGACCAGATTCGGGAGAACAAAAACAAGATCAGCATCACGCTCAACTCAGGTAAAACCAGGGTCACCGAAGACAGCTACAAGCTGCTGTTTGTCATGCTGACCACCGTCAACGAGTTTCTCAACGGGTCTAAATACATGCAGAGCACCGGTAAAGGATGGAAACCAAAAGCCAAAACCCTGGCCATTACCATCAACTCAGGCACCAAAGAAGCCGACCTGGGTGCCCGGTGGAATACCGATTTCAGCGCCGTGACCATCACTACCTCGCCTTATGTGGAAGTACCCGGCTGGAGCGACAAAATCACCCGAGTGCTGCTTCAGGGTGTCACGCAATAGCTTTCCCGCAACGGCGAAAACCATACCGAGGCAACCTCATGGCGAATATTTATGATTGTGCGTTTAGCATCAGCGGTCCCCAGCCGACCATTGCTCATCTCCACGTACTGCTCGATGCCCTCAAGCCTAAAGAGGGCGTTTTCCAGGCGCTGGTGGGCGACCCGCCGCCCGCCAGCAACACAATGGCTTTTTACGGCACGCCAAAAGAGGTTACCAAACGAGCCTGCGAATACAGCCTACACTCGCCGACCGAACTGATTGGCAATTTCCAAACGCCCAAAGCACTGCCCGAAGGGTTCTTCCTGACGCTCTCGGCGCAACATGGCGTTCGGGTCGACGTGGAGTATGACTGCGAAAACGACGACGCCTGCGGAAGACTCGTTATTGACGAAGGGCGCCTCATCAGCCAGGAAGATTATACGTACCTGCACGGCAAATATGCGCTCGATACTGACCCGGAAAAGGACAACTTTTGGTACGAGCTGAGCATTCGAACCGAAGATGTCCTGCTTGACGAGTATGACAGCGACACCGCTATTATCGAACATGAGTTAGCCTTCCTGAACGACGCGGAACGAAGCCGGTTTTCGGCCCTTTACAACGACCTGACCAATGGATAAGTACACGCTCACCGCCCTCTTTTATATCATTGCTACGGTCATAACCGTAGTTGGCATGAAATTGGGACCATCGGAGAAGGATGGTGGCCCCGGCATTGGGGCGCTCATCTTGCTAGCCTTCATGTTTGTCATTCTTGTGCTGGCCGTGCTCAACCTGGTCTGGGGTTTCAGCCGCGATAACTCGTACTTCATTCTGGCGGCGGTCCATTTTTTGGTTTTCGCCATAGTACTCTACAAACTTTTCTTATGAATGGTGGCCGTGAGTAGCGCGCGGAGTAAATAGTTACCACCCGATTACAGGATAAACAGGATTTATTTAGTTTGTTCGGGGCTTGAATCCCGTTCATCCTGTAATCTGGTCACCAATGCCTTCCTATTCGTTTACCAACAAGCGGACAAACCTGTACATTTTTCTGAGTGCGGTCTTTCTGGTCAATGCCATCATTGCCGAAATCATCGGCGTCAAAATCTTTTCGGGCGAAACCACGCTGGGCCTCAAACCCGCCCAGATTCACCTGTTTGGCGACTTCATTCTTGACTTTAACCTGACTGCCGGAGCGGTTATCTGGCCATTCGTGTTCATCACGTCCGACATTATCAACGAATATTTCGGGAAAGCGGGCGTTCGGCGCATCTCTTTCCTGACGGCGGGCTTCGTGGCCTATAGCTTTCTGATCATCTACGCCGTTACGACGCTGCCGCCCGCTCAGTTCTGGCTCGACGTAAACGCCAAAGACGGTGCGGGCAATCCCATCAACATCAACAATGCCTTCCAGATGATTTTCCGGCAGGGGCTGGGCATCATCATTGGGTCGCTCACGGCGTTCCTGATCGGGCAGATTCTGGATGCTTCGGTGTTTCAATACCTGCGCCGCATTACGGGTAGCCGCAAAATCTGGTTGCGGGCGACGGGCTCAACGCTCGTGTCTCAGCTGATCGACTCGTTTGTGGTGCTGGGCATTGCCTTTTACGTGTTTGGCAACTGGTCGCTGGGGCAGGTGATTGCCGTCGGAATCATCAACTACCTCTATAAGGCCACCACCGCCATTTTATTGACGCCCCTCCTCTACCTCGCCCACACCCTGATCGACCGGTACCTGGGGAAGGAACACGCCGAAGAACTGGCCAACGAATCGGCCATGAGTTCATTCATGTAACAGCAATCCGCCGCGGCCTATGACGGAGTTAAACAACGTCGCCTACCTGAAAGAAGCCAGAAAAGCACTTCGTAACGGGGCTACAAAAGCCGAGCAGCGGTTTTGGCAGTATACCAAAGGCAGTCAGCTCGCAGGCCGGAAGTTCCGCAGACAACACAGCGTTGGGCACTTCATTCTCGATTTCTACTGCCCATCCGAACGCCTCGCCATCGAACTGGACGGCGGCATCCATTTACAGCCTGCCGTTCGGGACTACGACCTTGAGCGGCAGGATGCCATCGAAGCCCTGGGCATTCGTGTGTTACGCTTTTCCAACGACGACGTTCTGCATAACTGGCTGACCGTGCGCGCCACGATTCTGGCGCATTTTCAACCACCCCCCGGCCCCCTCCTTCAACAGGAGGGGGAGCAATAGATATGCAATCATAGATTGCACTAATCGATTTATACGGGTGGCTACACCCCCTCCTTCAAAAGGAGGGGGCTGGGGGTGGTTGAACCCGCCGCAGGTTATCCAGAATTACGGCTGTGGCAATACCTACATTAAGCGACTCGGCAGCGCCGTAGCGCGGAATCGTGATGCGCTGCGTCACGAGGGATTCAAGTTCAGGGCTGATGCCGTTGGCTTCGTTGCCCATAACCACGTACCCAGCCGATAGCTGGCTGGCTGCGAGCGCGTGCACATCATCGCCATCCAGAAAAGCACCCAATATGGGCAGACCAGTTTGCGCCAGCGTAGCCTCTTTCAGTACCGTAGCCACGTCGCCATACCACCAACGAATCCGCGTGAAAGACCCCTTGCTGGCCGAAATCACTTTAGGATTGTAAACGTCGGCAGTCGTTTCAGAGCACAAAATGGTGTCGATACCATACCAGTCGGCGATGCGGAGGATGGTGCCCAAGTTACCAGGGTCGCGTACATCGTCGAGCACAAGGATCCAGTTTGGAGGATCGGTACGCTTATTCGGGCTGGGTACGTTCGGTCGCATACGCACAACGGCGATAGCGGCGTTATTGCTTTCAAGCGTTCCCACGCGGGTCAGTTCGTCGGCAGTCGCCATTTCGACGCGGCAACGTTGGCGGTCTGCCCCCCCGGCGTTTTCTTTGTAGAAGGCCTCTGTACAAAGCAGCAGGTCGACCCGAAAATCAGAAGCCAGTACTTCCTGCACACTCTTCCCATTTTCGACTAGAAATAATTGCTCCTGCTGACGGTATTTTTTCTGATGCAGGGAACGAACCAACTGGGCGAGTGATTTGGAGAGCATAATTGACTTACGAATGTACGATGTTCGATGTACGACGGACCGATGGGTTCGGCGGGTTACCCGTCAGGGGGGCAAAGTTCACCATTTACGTCGGCGATTCATCCATCTTGTCGGGTTCATTGTGTGCTGCACCCTGCTGACGAGCTGCCTCTCGTCGCGCCGATTGCCCGACAACCAGTATCTGCTCTACACGCAGACAGTCAAAGGCAACGAAGCCATCGAAGACGACGAACTGCTAGCGCTGATTCCGCAACGACCCAACAAACGGTTTCTCCAAAGCCCCTTCACCATCAGCCTCTGGATCTATCAGGCCTTTTCGGGTAACTACCGCCCCGACTCGGCCCGGCGCGAGCTGGAGGTGCGTACGACCCGCTTCGAGCAGGAAAGCCAGAATCTGATCAACAACCCCAAGGCGTTGCGGAAGCTGAACCGGCGCTTCAGTCGGCAGGCCCGCCACCTCCAACGCTACATCGAAGGTGGTAACTGGGTAATGCGGAACTTTGGCGAGCCCCCCGTGTATTACGCCGCCGCCGATGCACAGAGCAACACGCTGAAAATGCAGCGCTATTTGCAGAGTAAAGGCTTTTTTAGGGCTAAAACCAGCTTCAGCGTCGATACATTGCTCGACCGGCGGGTGCGGGTCAATTACCTGATTTCGGAAGACATCCCGTACACCTATGCGACCGTCCGCTACCAGATTCCAGACCGCCGCATCGACTCGCTAGTGGGTTTCTCGCTGGGTAGTTCACTCTTGAAGGTGGGGGCGCGCTATGACGCCGACAAGCTCGACAACGAACGAATCCGGATCGAAGAGCTCCTTCGTAACAACGGGTATTACGGGTTCAGCCGCCAGTATATTCGCTACGAAGTAGCCCGCGATTCGGCCCTAATCGACTCGGCCTTCGTCGGCACGCAGCCCATCGATCTCACGGTGCAACTGGCCAACCCGCCGGGCCAGACTGCCCACCCGATTTACCGCATCGGCGACGTGCAGATGACCGTAGCCCGCGATCCGAAGCAGCCCCTCGATACGGTAGCCTACAACGGGATCACGTACCTGCTGGAGCGGGGCTTGTACCGCCCCCGGCTGCTCGATACGAAGATCTCACTTCGGCCCGGTAACCTGTACCAGCAAAACGCCTATAACTCCACCCAGCGGCAGCTCTTTCTGCTCAACCAGTTCCGGTTCTCCAACGTCAATTTCACCGATACCACCAACCGGCGGCTGCGCACGGTGATTACGGCCACGCCCCTCGACAAATACGATGTCACGGTAGAGGGGGGCGCCACGGGCCTCTACCAGACCCAGAGTCTGTACCCCGGCGGGTTTGGTAACCTGACACTCCGGGTACGTAACCTGTTTGGCGGGCTGGAGACCTTTGAAACATCGGTACGGTATGGTATCGAGGCACAAACGGCCTTTATTCAGATCGATAGTGTATACAGCTCCCGCGAGTTTGGCATCACCAACTCGCTTACGTTCCCGCAGATTCTGTTTCCGGGGCGGCTCCGGTTTCGGTTTAATGAACTGAATCCACGTACCCAAGTGTCGCTGGGCTACACCAGCACCGTCCGGCCCGACTACTCAAGGCAGAACCTGCGGTTGGCCATGACGTATCTGTGGCAGAAAAATCAGGCACAACAGTTCACGTTCAGCCTTGCCGATATCAACTACCTACGTGCCAGTCGGCTCGATTCGACGTTCGAGGAGTTCCTGAATCAGGAAGAAAGGAATGGCAACCCCATCCGTACCAGCTTTCGGAACGCCTTCTTCTCCAGCATTAACGCGGGTTATACCTACAATACCAACATTGTCGGGCAGAACCGACGGGCCAATTTCTTCCGCATTACGGGCGAGTCGGGAGGAACGACCCTGAATCTGCTTAGCAGTCAGGCCATTGATAAGCTCGCCACCCAGACCGGCCTCCAGTATTTCAAATACCTGCGCACCAATGTGGATTACCGTCATTATCTGCCGGTCGGCATCAATTCGGTACTGGCTTTTCGGGCCAACGGAGGTATTGTGGTGGGCTACGGCCCCGACCGAACGGCTCCGTACGAAAAACGCTTTTTTGCGGGTGGGGCCAACAGCGTGCGGGCGTGGTTGCCCCGGCGGTTGGGTTGGGGAGCCGCGTACCCACAGCTAGGTACGCAGGAAACGCCGCTCTTCCGCGACGTAGAAGGTGGCGCGTTTGACTACCGGTTTGAGCGGCCCGGCGACGTATTGCTCGAAGGGTCGGCTGAATTGCGCGGTCGCCTCCTCAAGTTTGGTAGCGCTCTAAACCTCGACGGAGCCGCGTTTGTCGACGTGGGTAACGTCTGGCTTCTACGCCGTCAGTCCAGCGGCAGCGCCAATACGAACCTCGATAAGGGTGTTTTCCAGCCAGGTACGTTCCTCGAACAGCTCGCTGTGGGCACAGGCGTGGGTATCCGGTTCGATTTTAGTTTCGTGATCCTGCGCCTAGATGCCGCCGTCAAAGTGTATGACCCGGCGCGCCGTTACATAGCCTCAGACGGGCGACTGGTGGATGAGCGGTTTATCCTGCCTCAATTCTCGTTTGGCAATCTGGCCTCGGGGCCCAACCCGGTGGTGCTCAACTTCGGCATCGGCTACCCGTTTTAATGGACAATGTATAATGTACAATGAAGGCGCTGTGGCGAGAAGGTAAAGGTCGGCTGCTGTTCTGACTAAAAGGCGTTATCCGCTTACTCTTTCTGAGGTAGAGGGATAATGAGCTTTTCGCCCCGGGCGGCGAAGTCTTTCGTTTTGTGATTGGCTTTCATAATCGCCTCTTTGCTGACGCCGTATTTCTCGGCCACCACGCGCAGCACGTCGCCCGGCCCAACCGTATGGATAGCCTTCACACGCACTTTCAGTTTCGTGACACCCGATTTGATATCGTTCTCCGACACGCCCGGATTCATCGCTTTCAGCGTCGCCACTTTCATGTTCATCCGGCTGGCCACCCCATAGAATGTCTCACCATCGCCCACCGTGTAGTTCGACGTCGGCCCTTTGGGTTTGGCTGGTTCTTCGGGCTTCTTTTCGGGTTTGGGCTCGTCGGTAGGGGCATCGCCTTCGTCGTTGTCAGGTACGTTATTGGTCGAACGGTCGGCGACGGTGCTGTCAACGGGTGCCGGTGCCTGCGACAGATCCACGGGGGCCGGGGTGTTGCTGGTGTCTGGTAGCAGGTCTTCGGGGTTATCGGTTTGACCGGCCAAGGCCACATCCGTCGTATCCAGCGGTACGTTGGTTAGTTCTTTGGCATTACCGGTATCATCGGCCAGGCTATCGTAGCCAATGTAAAGCAACGCGCCAATCAGCCCCACCAGTACCAGCAGCGTAATGAGGGGCAGCGACGTATTGGCCGTTGGGCGGGGGTTTTTCGTAGAATCCTCCATTAGGGTATTAACGCACAAGTAGGGTGTTCAATGAATGTGGGGTTGTTCGTGCCTATGCATGAACCGGGCCAATTTTTCGGGGCCTCTATTGGTGGCCTTTTTTGAGTTCGTTGCTCATAACCACCACTTTCTCTTTCAACGACTCTTTGTAGGCGTCCAGCCGGTCGGCCAGCGCGGTGTCGGCGGTGGCGGCAATCTGTGCGGCCAGGATACCCGCATTCTTGGCACCGTTCAGCGCCACCGTAGCCACGGGAACACCAGCGGGCATTTGCAGAATCGACAGGACCGAATCCCAGCCATCGATGGAGTTGCTTGATTTGACGGGGACGCCAATCACGGGCAGACTCGTCAGCGACGCCACCATACCGGGTAAGTGGGCCGCGCCGCCAGCCCCGGCAACGATGGCGCAGAGCCCCCGGCTACGGGCGGCTTTGGCGTACTCAACCATTTTTTCGGGCGTGCGGTGCGCCGACACTACATCCATCTCCCACTCGACGCCCAGTTCGGTCAGTGCGTCGGCGGCCTCCTGCATGACGGGTCGGTCAGAGAGGCTTCCCATGATAATTCCTACTTTCATTATACGCGAAATAACAGCAAAGAACGCTGAATTTAGCATGTGTAACTACGAAATAGCCCGCTGTTCGCCTAAACGGCACTTTTAGCACTACCTCCTTGGTTCACGCCCATTTGGTTAGCAACCCATTGGTCACCTTTTATTACTTTTCAACCTTCCGCCCAGTAAGCGAGTTACATGCACTATGACAACCACGGAATGGGGCTGGCTACTCTACTGCCTGCTCATCACCACCATCTCCTTCATTCACCTGCTGCGCATCGACTACTGGTGGGTACGTATCTGGGATTTCCCGCACACACAGCTCGCCGCACTGGCCGCCATCGGGCTGGGGGGCTGGCTCTTTTTCGTGCATGACTACACCTGGCCACACTGGCTGGCTCCAGCAGGGGTAACGGCGGCGATGCTCTACCAGGCGTGGTTGTTCTGGCCGTATACTCCCTTTCATCCGCGGCAGGTTGTCCGGCAGCGCTATCCCAAAGGCAGCAAGGCACCATCGGATGACCTGAACTCTTTCACGCTGATGACGGCCAATGTGCTGATGACCAACACCCATTGCCCCAAGGTGTTGGCGCTGGCCCGCAAGCACAAACCGGACCTAATTATGCTGCTGGAAACCAACGAGAACTGGAAGCGTCAGCTGGAGCCACTGGAAGCCGATTATCCCTATCGCATTCTGTGCCCGCAGGAAAACACCTACGGCATGCTGTTCTATTCCAAACTACCCTTTAAAGACCATGAATTGCGGTTTCTGGTTGAAGACGACATCCCATCGATTCGGGTCGATCTGGAAATGCGATCGGGGCAGATTCTCCATTTTTATGGCGTTCACCCGCAGCCGCCCAGCCCGACCGAGCATTACCGATCGACCGAGCGTGACGCCGAATTGGTGCTGGTGGGTCGGGAAGCCCGCAAGCAAACGGGGCCCGTACTGGTAGCGGGCGATCTGAACGACGTGGCCTGGTCACACACGACACGCCTGTTTCAGCGCATCAGTGGCCTGCTCGATCCGCGGGTGGGTCGGGGCTTATACAGTACGTTCCACGCCGACTATTTCTTCTTGCGCTGGCCCCTCGACCACGTCTTCGTATCACACCATTTTCGGCTGCGCACCCTCCGCCGTCTGCCCGCCTGTGGCTCCGACCATTTCCCCATTCTGTTAGGTCTGACGTATAACCCCGATCCTAAACGGGCCGACGATATTCCTGAACCCGAAAAAGACGATCTGGAAGAAGCCCATGAGATTGTCGAAAAAAGCCGCGAAGGGTATTGACAGTGAACAGTATACAGTTAACAGTATACAGTTCCAGTAAGCAATTGACTGATACATAGTATTCTCTGCATACTGTATACTGTCCACTGTGTACTGTTCACTGTATACTGTTCAGCGCGGCGCGGGCTTTATTGTCGACGCTGTTTTTGTATTCGTGGCGTTTGTAGCTGAGCGCCAGTTCGAACGCCTGCCGGGCATTGGGTACGTTATGCAACTGCTGGTAGACGTACCCAAGTTGCAACGCCGCCGTAGCGCCAAACGATAGCTGATCGGGCTGGCTAAGCGCAATAGCCCGTTCGAAAGCAGCAATGGCAGCGGGCAGATTGTTCTGTTTCTGGACGATGCGCCCCAGTCGGTACTGGTATTCGGCCCGTTCGGTGACGGTCTGAAAACTGGCTTCTGTATACGGTTTTAACACAGCAAGGGCCTGCTCCAGAAAACCACCGTCCGACGCCAGTCGGGCCTGCATCAGCGCACGTTGTCGGGCGTTTGGGTACGTCTTCAGGTACGTTTCGGCCATTTTTTGGGCTGCCTTATCGGCCTCTACGGTGGTGCGTCCAGTCGAGAGCACCCGCGGAAGCTCAGTTCGGGCCAGCGCATCATCACCCGATAGCCAATGACACAGAAAGCGCTTGTAGTGGGTGTCTTTGACAAAATTCTGGCCGTGATAAGCCGTTAGAAAGCGTTGGTAGTGGGTCAGCGCAGCCGGGTACTGGCCTTTTTGCAGGTAGATATCGCCCAGCAGATTTTCAATCACCGGCAGTGATACATAAGCCCCGCCGACCGGGCGCGTACTCAGCCAGATAAGCGCCTGTTCAGACTGGGCGTTTTTCATGGCCGTGGTGGCCGCAAAAAATCGCACCAGCAGGTTATCAGGCGACTCGTCCACGAAGCGGCGCAGGGCGGTTTCGTCGGCTGCTGTAAACCGTAACACATACGCCCGAATCAGCAACTCGGCCAGCCGGGCTTCGGTGCGAAACGTGGGATCCTGCTGGGCGCGCTGCAGGTCGGCCATCCCCTGTTGGATATCGCCCCGCAAGCCCAGCAGCCGCGCCACCCAGGTGTAGCTGTCGGGGACCGAGCCAATCATCACACGCAGTAAGCCCAACGATTTGTAGGTCGGCAGGAAAGCGGGAAAGCGGCGCTGATTCTCGGCCAGCAGCTTGTAGGCTTTGATCACCTGCCAGCTCGCCGCCACTTCCTTCCCGAATTTGAGCTTCACAAACGCCCAGTGCAGCCGCACTTCGGCCAGGAGCATCCGCTGATAGGGCGAACCATCGTCGAGTTCGTCGAGCTGATCAAGGCGGGTCGCTTCGTGGGGAGCCAGTTGGGCAAACAGCCGGTCGTCGTCGGAGGCAAGCAGAGTCACCATGTCGGCGTAGTCTTCCAGAAAAATGCGGATGCCGTTGGGGCGTTCGGGCTCGGCCGCCAGCAATTGCCGGGCCGGTTGGACTCGCCCTCTGGTTAGCTCCGAAAAGGCCTGTTGCAGGTTAGGCGTCCACACAAAATCCTGCGCCTGCACCGTGAACGACAGCAGGAACAACCCCGCCAGAGCACCCCATCTTGCCGTTCGGACGCACCAGCCTGACCTGGTCTGTCTATATGGGTTGCCTGTTCTGGTCATGCGATGGCAAGAAGCAATAACGGGTTGTGAATGGATTGCCGCACTGGTCTCTACTTGCGTTCGTAGGTCATGCCCAGCGTGAGGCGGGTATCGTTGTTGACGCGGCCCGGCACCACGATACTCTCGTAGGAATTGGCGAAGGTAGCCCGGAAGCTGAGGTTGGCGCTGAACTTGTATTGCACGCTGGCGCTGCCATTCCACCGAACGTTGCGGGGCGCGCCGTCGGGCTGAAAGATAGCGGGTTGATAGAAGACCGTGTGCGCGATGCTCCAGCGGTCTTTGCCAAAAGTGTATTCGCCGAACAGCCGGGCCGAGTTTCGCCAGATATTGATATCGGCCAGTTCGGCGTAGTCGGTAAACTCGCGCAGTACCACATTGGTCAGCGAGATATAGGCCCGTTTTTGATTCAGCAGCTTATACCCAAGCCCCGCTGCCGCCGTGTAGCGATTCAGAATCTGCCGCAGGTTACTCCGTTCGTAGGAACCAAAGCCGAGGTAATACAGGCGCTCTTCGTAGAACATCGTCAGGCGGGTATCGGCAAAATATTCGCGTTCGTTGAGCAGGCTATTCTGCCGCCCGTAGACAAACGACGGATTGGTCGACAGCTTGGCCAATTTACTCACGCTCACGTCGAAGGCACCGGCCATCTGCAACAACGACCGATTCACGTTCCCCGTCGTGAAGGTCCCGTCGACGGTCAGGCGGTAGCGTACTTCCGGCTTGAAATCGAATCGGCGGCGACGGGCTGTAGCCGATCCTGCCGCAGTGGAGTCGATCGTTCGTTTGGTACTGTCGGCGGCTATCTGCGCACTGTCGGGCACCGAGGGGCGTAAGGGATCTGTTTGTTCCGTAGTTTGGCTCAGTGCCGGTAACGTACCCAGCAGCAGAACCGCGAAAAGAAAGCGTTTCATGCCCAAATTTCGGCATCATTTGCGAAAACCGAGGGTAACCAGCACACCCGCGTGCAGCGTTGGCAGCGCAATGGCACCCTGTTCCAGTTGATAATCAACCGGTTTACCCCCAACGACGCCCTGTCGACTTTCGTACCAATACGTTTTGACCCGGAAGCCAACACCCAGATACGGCGAATAGGTTGCGGGTCTTGTACCAACCGACCGGCCAAACACGCCTAATACGCCCAGTAACACCTTGGCCCCGTATACGTTGATGCGCTCCGTCCGGTAAGCATCGAAACTGTAGGCAACTCGGTCGCTGTTCACGACGATACGCGTATTATCGAGCCACCAGTGCCGGAAAAAGTACTCCGCCTGAAGATACATACTTCGCTTATCGTTCAGGTAAATAACCGGCCCGGCGGCCAGCTTGATCGCCTGATGGTGCGGATTAAGCATGTACGACGATTCGTAGCTGACAGTGGCGCCCGTCCCGAGCGCCATTTCCGGGCTGGCCCGAGGGTTTCGATACCGATAGCCTACCGCTACCTGAAGGCCCATACGCTTGCCGACTGGCCATTCATACGACAAAACGGCCTCCCGTAGCAGCAGTTGCAGGGGCTGAATCCCCAGCTTTCGACTTGGTAAAGCCACTGGTTGGTTCTGCGCATTGGCAGGCAGGCAGACGATAATTGATAACAGGTACAGGTATCGCATAACAACATAGATAGGCAGACAATAATATGTTGCAAACGTCGCCATACGTCACCATAATTCAACTTTTGTATCGCTCCCTCTTCGTTCGATTTCTTTCCGCAAAACTCTGTGGCTTCCGTGACTCTGTGTTGACAAACCTTACGTTCTTTGCGAAAATCGAAACCTACAGTGAATACGACACCCCCAACCCGCTGGGCGATTCTCGGCTGTGGCCGGATTGCCCACAAATTTGCCCAGGATCTACGCACCCTTCCCAACGCCCACCTCGTCGCAGTCGCCTCGACCGACCAAACCCGCGCCGACGACTTTGCGGCCGACTACCCGCATACCGACGGTTCACTGCCCAAAGCGCTGGGTACGTATGAGGCCCTGATCGATATGGCTGATCAGATCGACGTGGTGTATATCGCCACCCGGCACGTGTACCACCGCGCCAACACGCTGCTGTGCCTGAACGGCGGGCTGGCGGTACTCTGCGAAAAACCGTTCGGGATGGACATTGGCGAGGTAAACCAGATGCTCGACGTAGCCGAAGCGCGGCAGACGTTTCTGATGGAAGCGCTGTGGAGCCGGTTTATGCCCACCGTTCGGCAGGCCAAAGCGTGGGTCGATGAAGGGGCTATCGGGCAGGTGCTCACTATCCGGGCTGACTTTGGTTTCAAAGCCGATTATGATCCCGGCAACCGGCTGTTTAATAAAGCCCTCGGCGGCGGCTCCCTGCTCGACATTGGCATTTATCCCCTGTTTATCAGCTACCTGATCAACGGCGTTCCGGCCACCGTGCAGGCGACGGCCACCCTCGCCCCTACCGGTGCCGACGAGCAGTGCGGCATGGTGCTGACGTACACCAATGGGGCTATGGCGGTTCTGAACAGCACGCTGCTGGCCGCTACCGAAAACCTGGCGCTGATCTACGGCACCGAAGGCACCATCCGCATCCATAGCCGGTTCCACGAGTCAACGGCGATTACGCTCGAAAAGGCCGGTCAGGAGCCGCAAACGATTACCTTCGACCGGCAAACGCATGGGTATGACTACGAGGCGCAGCATGTGATGGACTGCCTCAATGAGGGCCTTACCGAAAGCCCGCTCTGGAGCCACGCCGACAGCCGTAACCTGATGACCCTGCTCGACGACGTGCGCCGGGCGGCCGGTATCGTCTACGAATAACGATTTTCCTACGGTGATTGGCGAGGCACAGGGCAACCCTTGTTTGCGGGTTCAGTGTTAACTTTCTCAACGAACGGTTCTATGTCCATGCTTCGCCACTGCCTTTTGCTTAGCTGCCTGCTTATGCTGCCCGTGGGGGCTGTGGCGCAGGCCTGGGCACCGTATACGGCCCTGCCCGATCTCTATCCGTCGATGGCACTGGCTATGACTCACTTCGTCAATGACCCCGCCGAGGATCATTCGCACGACCTGGGCGACCTGAACGGCCTGCTGGGCATTTCCATACAGGTGCCCCGCCGCAACACCCGCGTGCAACTAACGCTTACCTGCACCGGTGGCCTGCCCCTGTTTGATTCCGTGACCATCGAGGTCACCGTCCCACGGGCCAAAGAAGAGTACATCATCACCCCCACCATCCCCTTCGATCAGACCCGGCTGGCCAGTATCCGGCAGGTACAGACGGTATTTATCACCTACGCCGTTACCATCGACGGCAAGGCGCAGCCGCCCCGCACCGAGCCATTGCGCGTGCAGTCCGTCAACGTTTGCCCGTTTGGCGTGCGCGACGATGATGGGCAGTACACCTCGTTCGCTTTTCTGTTTGCCGCCTACGTGAACGAAGATCACCCGCAACTCGACCGGATTTTACAGGAAGCGCTTCAGAAAAAATACGTCGATGCCTTTGTGGGCTACCAGGGCGACCCCGCCGACGTATACCGGCAGGTGCTGGCCATCTGGCGGGTGTTGCAGGACCGCGGGTTTCGCTACAGCAACAGCACCACTACGGTGGCCGATCATGAGCAGGTAGCCAGCCAGCACGTGCGGCTCGTTGGCGAAAGCCTTACTCACACGCAGGCCAACTGTACCGACGGCTCGGTCCTGCTGGCATCAGTGCTGCGCAAGATTGGTATTGAACCCATTCTGGTAACGATACCGGGGCATATGTTTGTGGGTTTCGACCTCGACGACGAAAGCAGCGAACAGACGTACCTGGAAACAACGCTGCTCAACGCCCCAGCCAGTTCGGCCACCGCTGCTCCCGATGAGCTAACCCAACTCCTACTCCCCAACGTACCCAGCCCCGCCGACCACGCGGCCGTTGACCGGTTTGTGGCGGCCGTCCAGACCGGCAACCAGCTTTTTGTCGATAACCGACTGGCTATTGAGTCGGGCAAGGCCGATTATTCAGCTACTCCTATCGTCGAAGCACGCATGGCCGGCGTGATGCCTATCCCCTCTATCGACAGGCTCCCCTCAGCGAAATAAGGGTCCGTTGAATAAGTCGCATTAAAAAGGAAACTAGCCAAGAGATTTGCTTAGCGCATTGGTAAACAACAAGTTACACATATATAACTATTCCTATAAATTTTATAGATTTTAATATCTTGGCTGCCAGCCAATTGAACCATACAAACGCCATGTAGTTTAGTTAAGCAAACCAATTTTGCTGGTTGATAACTAAGTATTAATAAACAGTCGACTATTATGAAAAAAGGGATGATGGTAGCCTTCGGGCTCATGCTGATGCTTTCGCAAGGCGCCTTTTCGCAGGCGATACAGGAAGGGAAAGCGGCCAAAAAAGAGATGAAGGCCGAGAAGAAAATGGCTAAAGCCAAGGAGAAACGCATGGAAGCCCGTACGGGTAAAGGCCTCGAGATTGCCGGTGTGTCGGACCCTAAAACGCGGATGAAAGATGCCGAACGTAAGGAGGACAAGGCCGTAAAGAAGGAACGCAAGGCGGTGGCCAAAACCATGAAAGCCAACGCCAAAGAAGTAACAAAGAAAGCGGCCAAAGTCGACTAGCTTTCCGTCGTATATCACCACCATTCACGCGCACACAGCCCTGAAAGCCCATTCGTCGTCAAGATCGAGTGGGCTTTTGGCTTATTCCCTACTTTGGTTGCCTCCTTGCAGCCCTGCGCCCTATCTTTGCGGGCATGACCGACCGTTATGCGCAACGGGGCGTTTCTGCCGATAAAGAAGACGTCCACAACGCCATTGCCCGACTCGACAAAGGGCTCTTTCCGAAAGCGTTCTGCAAAATTGTCCCCGATATACTGGCCAACGACCCCGCCTATTGCACTATCATGCATGCCGATGGGGCCGGTACCAAATCGTCGCTGGCTTACCTTTACTGGCGCGAAACCGGTGACCTGAGCGTCTGGAAAGGCATTGCACAGGACGCCGTCGTGATGAATACCGACGATCTGCTCTGCGTGGGGGCGCTGGGGCCTATGCTGCTCTCGAGCACCATAGGGCGCAACAAAAACCTCATTCCGGGTGAGGTGATCGCCGCCATCATCAACGGTACCGAAGAGGTGCTGCAACTACTGCGCGACCACGGCATCGACATCTACAGCACCGGCGGCGAAACGGCCGACGTGGGCGATCTGGTCCGCACGATTATCGTTGATAGCACCGTCATTGCCCGCATGCCCCGAGCCGATGTGATCAGCAATGATCAGATTCGGCCCGGCGACGTGATTGTAGGGTTGGCCTCCTTCGGGCGGGCTACCTACGAGACGGAGTACAACGGCGGCATGGGCAGCAACGGCCTGACCTCGGCTCGCCACGACGTGCTGTCGCATACCCTCGCCGACCGTTACCCCGAGAGCTTCGACCCCGCCGTCGACCGGACGCTGGTTTATAGCGGCAGCAAACAACTGACGGATTTGGTGGATGTCGGCAATGGCGAGCAAGTACCGGCCGGGAAGCTGATTCTGTCGCCGACACGTACCTACGCGCCCGTGGTGAAAACGCTGATTGATCAACTACGCGGCCAGATTCACGGCATGGTGCACTGCTCAGGCGGTGCGCAAACCAAGGTGTTGCATTTCATCGACAACCTGCACGTGGTAAAAGACAACCTCTTCCCTGCCCCGCCGCTGTTCCGGCTGATTCAGCAGGAAAGCCAAACGCCCTGGCAGGAGATGTACAAAGTCTTCAACATGGGGCACCGGCTGGAGGTCTACCTCGCCCCCGAACACGCGCAAACCGTTATCGACGTTAGCCGTTCGTTTGGTATTGACGCCCAGATAATTGGCCACGTCGAAGCCGCTGACACAAAACAAGTCACGGTAACAAGCGAATTCGGCACATTTACCTACTAAGGTATTTGATAAATAGTTAAAAGGTAGTAGTTTGGTGACACGTAAATCCACCGTCACACCATGAAACTACTGCTTTTTTGTGCCCTGTTGGTCGCAATGACCAATGGCGTGTTTGGTCAGTCGGTCCTGTTCCAACAGGATTTCAACGCAGGGGGCACCCCTGCCAACTACGTCAGCAGCACACCCAACACCCACCAGTTCAACGGTATCAATGGCCCCAACGGAGCGGTCTCTATCGTAAACGGAGCCCTCCAGTTTGATCGGCTGGTCAGCGGCACGACCGGGCATTTTTCGCGCACCACCGATTTTTCACCCGCACCGACTTCGCTTTATATCCAGTTCGATTTTGAGGTAGTCTCAACAACCACCGTAGCCGGTAATAGCGCGCTCTTATTCTACCTGGGAACGGCATTCAGCAACGGCGTAGGAAACCCTTCTAATGCCGAAACGTATGCCCGCTTTGGCATCAGCTTCACCGGGGCGGGTCAGGCCTTTGCCGTGCGGAACATTCCCAGCGGGGGCGGCGGGGGTAACTCGGCAACCTTTACAGGCAAACAACAGATTACGTTTGTACTGAACAATACCGGTTTTCCCATTACGTACCTGCAACCGGGCGGCGGTAGCAAACAACTGCTCAACGACCAGTACGACCTTTGGGTTGGCGGGAACCGCGTATTCAGCGATCAACCTGTGTTGACGCCAACACAGACAATGACCGACTTCAAGCTGCGCATCGACGATGATGTTTACGCCGCTGTTTTCCAGTTCGATAACTTCCTGATCCGCGACATCAGCGGCTCATTACCACTCTCGCTCACCCAGTTTTGGGGCGAAGCTCAGCACGACAAGATCCAATTGATCTGGCAAACGGCCAGCGCAGCGAATGGCAGTTTGTTTGCTGTCGAGCGCCGCACCGAATCGGGCGAGTTTGCGGAGTTGGGTACGTTGCCAGCCACCGACGTACCCAGCCAGCAACGTACCTACTCGTTCACCGACGCCCACCCCCGGCCCGGCCTCAACTATTACCGCCTGCGCCAGATCGGACCAGACAACACCGTTACTTGGAGCCGACCGATCGAGGTGCGGTACGAGCCGAATCAGCCTATGCTCACGCTGCTGGGCAATCCCACCAGTTCCGAGCGCATTCAGGTACGTACCCAGGGACTGGATGACCCCATGTACCGGCTAACTAACCTCGCGGGCCAACGAATCGACTGCCAGCAACAGCAAACGCCCGACGGCGAGGTGACGCTGTTACCGCAACATCCTCTGCCATCGGGCGTTTATCTGCTCACCGCCAGCAGCGCTACGCACTACCTCACGCGGCGACTGGTTATTCGCTAACTACCGGATCGGTTTGG
This sequence comes from Fibrella musci, assembly GCF_041321105.1. Taxonomy (NCBI): domain Bacteria; kingdom Pseudomonadati; phylum Bacteroidota; class Cytophagia; order Cytophagales; family Spirosomataceae; genus Fibrella; species Fibrella musci. The sequence goes on from NZ_JBGGWD010000001.1 coordinate 1,001,273, forward strand.
TGATGAACATGTTGTTCGCACCGGGTTTGAAATCATCCGACGACCCTACCGTCAGGTCGGGGCTCGCGGCCTGCCGACCGCCCGTAAGACCGTTCATATGGTTGATTGCCGTAGCCAGCAGCGGGTCGCGGAGGTCGCCCAGCGGCACCAGTGCACCATACGGTTCGTTCACAGCTACCGTAGGCGTAAAGCCCGTCCAATAATCCGATTCATTATTCTTGTTGAACGAACGGAATATGATAGGCTGCATTCCCCATTTGTTCTCAGTATTCGTTTTATCACTGATCGTGATCGAGCCCACATTTTTGCCGTAGGATGTCGACCCAATGGTATTGACCGTCATGTAGGGGCGTAGTCCATTGATAATCAACTCGCTGGCTGAAGCGGTGCGGCGCGTGGTAATCACATACACCCGGTTGAGTTGACTGCCAATGTTATTGGCCTGAGGGGTGAAGTACTGGTTAAGCGATTCCAGTCCATTGCCCTCTTTCTTAAGTTGCGCTGTCAGTGTCGGGTTCACTTCCTGGCGGTAGTACAGCGCATTGGATTGTCCGTTAATGCCTTTTGCAATCAGGCTGGCCAACTCGATGGATGAGCTAACGTACCCACCGCCGTTGTAGCGCAAGTCGAGAATCAATTCGTTCACCCCCTGCGTCTTGAATTTGCCGAATACCGCTTTGAACTGATTGTCGTAAGTAGCTATCGATGAGCCATTAGGGCCTGGCACAAACTGATTATAGAGCAGATAGCCGATCTTACGATTCCCGACGGTATAGACCGAATCCTTGAGTATTGGATTCTCCTGAAACACAATCGGCGTCACAGTTTTGGTGGTAGTCGTGCGCGTGACGGCGCCGTTCTGTATGGCCGCAAATCCGTATGTCTGAGGCACACTCTCGTCGGCAAAAGCCTTGTTCAACGTAGCCTGATCGGTCGTCAGCACGACACCGTTGACCGAATAAAACAGGTCATTACGCTTGATACCCGCCAAATCGGCCGGTGAGCCGGGCAGCACATAGGTTACCACGCCCACCACGTCGGTCGATCCTTGCGCGGTCAGAATCAGCGTAAAATCCATGCCCGTTGTTTTGGATTCACCATTCAGCGAAGCCGTCAGCTCGGCAGCACTTTCCTGAATCCAGGAAAACCGGTCACCCTGCGGGTTCGTTGTAGCGTTGTACGTATTGAGGAGCGACGCAAAGAAGTCAGCGGGTGCTAACGTCAGGTTGGGGCTTGCCGGAATCTTGTCGTTCCAGTAATACGCATCCCGCATGTTGGTCAGAATCCAGTTATTGATATAACTGGTGCTGGCGGTACTGGTCGTCCCGGTCGGGTTAACCTCGACTGGGTCTTTTTTGCATGAACTTAGGAGAGCCGTAGTAGCCAATGCCACCACAGCTAGCGCGTGACTTGAACGCGTTTTACAGAGCATAAGTGTTTGTTGTATAGAGGTATTAGTAAAACGCAAAAAGCCCGCTCAACGTGGCAACGAGCGGGCTAAAAATAAATTAAAAGATGGTAGCTTACTAAAACCTATAAGGTTTGAAACGGGGACGCCTAGTCCTTATAGGTTTTCTGGTTTTACTCTTTTTTCCTGAACTGCCAGGCGAAGCCCAGGTACGTATAAAAAATGCCCGACTTGAAATTGGCCGCAGCCGAAGGAGAGATTTCAAACGCAACGCGCAGATTAGGCAGGCTTTCGACCGGAGCGGCCCGTACCCCCACGTGCAGCGAGTAATTTTCCAGCACCTTATCGCCATTGACGGCATTCAACGCGTTGATCCGGATACCGGGGCCTACGTAATAATTGACCCGTTCGGTGCGCTTCACATTGACCATCGGGCAAAACGTCGTGCTGAGCTGCTCAAAAATAGAGTTGGTTTGCAGGCGGGCGTCGAGCCAAACGAGGTTGTTGGGGTTGGTACTTACTGTAAACAGGCCGAAGCTGTTGAACGGATAATAAGCTACCGAAGCCTGAGCAAACACCGTGACCGGCAGGGCAAGCAAGGCAAACAGGAAGAGTTGTTTCATGTAGTATAGAAGGTGGAAGAGGTAGATGACAACTGATGGCGCTGTTGATGCGCCATCAGTTGTCATACATTCCCTTTATTTCATCATTTTCGCCAGCTTGCCCGACGCCTGCATCTGGTTCATTTTCTTCATCATCTTACGCATCTCGTCGAATTGCTTCAACAGGTTGGTTACCTGCTGCTCCGACGTACCTGAGCCCAGCGCGATACGGCGTTTTCGGCTCTTGTCAATAATGTCGGGGCGTTCGCGCTCCTTCGGCGTCATCGAGCTGATGATGGCTTCGATGGGGGCAAACGAAGCATTGTCCAGATCGAGGTCTTTCACCATCTTGCCCATGCCGGGGATCATACCGAGCAGGTCTTTGATGTTCCCCATCTTCTTGATCTGCTGCAACTGGCTCAGGAAGTCGTTGAAATCGAACTGGTTCTTGCGCATCTTGGCGTTGATGCGGCGGGCTTCGTCGTCGTCAAACGCCTGCTGTGCCCGTTCAACCAGGGAGATCACGTCGCCCATGCCCAGAATCCGGCTGGCCATCCGATCGGGGTAGAACACGTCGAGGGCTTCCATTTTCTCGCCCGTGCTCATAAACTTGATCGGCTTGCTCACCACCGCCCGGATCGAGAGCGCCGCCCCACCGCGGGCATCCCCGTCGAGCTTGGTCAGTACCACGCCATCGAAATCGAGGCGGTCGTTGAAGGTCTTGGCCGTGTTGACGGCGTCTTGCCCTGTCATCGAGTCAACGACGAACAGCGTTTCCGAGGGGTTGATGGCTTTTTTGACCTGCTCAATTTCCTGCATCATCGCCTCGTCGACAGCCAAACGACCAGCCGTATCGACGATCACAATTTTCTTGTTGGTCTTTTTTGCGTGGCTAATGGCGTTCTGCGCGATCTGCACGGCATTTTTGTTGTCTGGCTCGCTGTAGACTTCAACGCCCACCTGCTCACCCAGCACTTTCAGCTGATCGATGGCCGCCGGACGGTAAATGTCGCAGGCTACCAGCAGCACGTTACGGCCCTGTTTCTTGATGTAACTGGCCAACTTACCCGAGAATGTGGTCTTACCCGAGCCCTGTAGGCCAGCAATCAGCACCACCGCCGGATCGCCCTTGAGGTTGATTGGCTGGGCTTCGCCGCCCATCAGGTCGGTCAGTTCTTCCTGCACAATCTTGACAAACAGTTGCCCCGGTTCTACGGCAATCAGGACCTTGCGATCGAGGGCTTTTTCCTTCACCCGATCCGTCACGTCTTTGGCTACTTTATAGTTAACGTCGGCGTCGGTGAGGGCGCGGCGCACCTCTTTCACGGTAGCGGCCACGTTGATTTCGGTAATACGCCCCTGCCCTTTCAGGGTTTTAAAGGCTTTATCTAATTTACTCTGTAGGTTCTCGAACATGATGTTGTAAACGAATGGGGCAAAGATAACAGATTCACAGGGCCTAACGGATATACTGAGCTACACCGATTCGGCTGAAGAAAGGCTATCTACTCGGTAGACAAAATAATATTTTAAATTTTCCACAATTTAGATGCAAAAGCATCGTGTAATAATTATATCTTGCTCAAATGTTCGTAAGAACGCCTGACCAACTACCTTGTGACTCTGTATCCTTCTATGAGAATTTTCTGGATTTCGACGGCAACCACGGCCAGCCTCTTCGTGGTAACGCTCACAACGACGCCGACCTTAGCCGCTGCCAATCAATCGGTTGATCGAGGTGTAGCCACCAGTACTAAGCCCGCGTCGGCAACAAAAGCCAAACCTGCCGATTCGAAGCCCAGCTCAACGAAACCCGTCTCAACAACAGGAGTCACGACCACAACGGCGTCAGCAAAGAAAGATCGTCCCGGCAAACGTTTCTGGGGTCGCATCATGGATCACTTCCGGGACATTCATTCAGCCGAGAAAAAGCCGAAGCAATGAATAGTGTATAGTGTAAAATGAATAATGGGCTGGCGCAGGAAAAAGACGCGCCAGCCCATTATTCATTTTACACTATACACTATTCATTATTTCTTCGACACGCCGTTTGAGCCGAACTCTAGTTGGCGAGCCCGATCGAAGAGGGTCAACGCCTTCACATAGGTGTTATCGCTTTGGTTGGCGATGCGGTAGAACTCGTTGTTCTGTCCGCCTTTGTTGTTTCGCTGATACACGTAGCGGGCAATCAGGGCTTTCACCTGTGTGCGGATGTAATCTTTCGACCGGTTGAACTCCGCCGCGTTGAACTTCACGCCTTCGGCGCTTGCGTCGGCAGTGAGCTGTTCCAGTTGCGCGTCGGTCAGGTTAACAGCTTTGTCGAACTCGGCAAACGGCAGCTTTTCCAGTTGTTTGCGGTTGGCATTTGCGTAGGTCAGCGCGTATTCACGGATGATGTTCTTGGCGTATAATTGACCCAGGTAAGCCGTCTGCCAGCTCGAGTCGCGGGGAACGAAGTAGTCGGGCGTGATGCCACCACCACCGTATACCGTCCGTCCCTTATCGGTTTTAAACACCTTTTTGGGGTCGTTTTTGATGCTGTCGGCGATGTAATATTCACCCCGTTTTGAGCGCAGGTCGAGTTCTTTTTCGTAGTCACCCTCCTGCCCAGGTACGTAGGGTTTCTGGATGCTGCGGCCCGTAGGCGTATAATAGCGCGAGATCGTCAGCCGAAGTTCGGACCCATCGGAAAGCTGCACGGGCATCTGCACCAGCCCTTTCCCAAACGACCGCCGCCCCACAATGTAGCCCCGGTCGTGGTCCTGCAATGCGCCCGCCACAATTTCCGAAGCCGACGCGCTGCCTTCGTCGATCAGCACAATCAGGGCGCCATCTTCAAATTGTCCAGGCAGTTTGGCGTGGTATTTCCGGTCGTAGCGGTCTTCTTTCCCGTCGGTATACACCAGCAGTTTGTTGCCTTCGATAAACTCGTCGGCCATGTTGGTCGCGCGGTCGAGGTAGCCACCGGGGTTGTTGCGTAGGTCGAGCACCAATTGCTTCATGCCCTGCTGTTTCAGGCTGGCAAGGGCATTTTTGAACTCTTCGTAGGCTGAATCCGAAAACCGGTTGACTTTCAGATAACCCGTCTTCGCGTCGACCATATAAGCCGCGTCGACGGCGTAGGTTGGAATCCGATCGCGGGTGAGCGTGACCACGCGGGGCTGCTGCCCTTTCGACAGGATCGTCAACCTCACTTCGGTGCCGCGTTTGCCGCGCATGGCTTTAAACACCGCCGTGTTGTCGATGGCCTTGCCCGTCAGTTTCGTCTCGTCGACTTGCAGAATTTTATCGCCACTCTGGATACCCGCCGTTTCGGAAGGGCCACCGGCCAGCGGCGTCACCACATAGACGGTATCTTTATATATATTGAATTCAACACCGATCCCATCAAAGCCGCCTTCCAGCTGCGACCGGGCCGCTACGGCATCGGTAGGGTTCAGGTAGGCCGTATGGGGGTCCAGTTTTTCAAGCATTTTACTAATCGAAAAATCAACCAGATCGTCGGTATTCACCGAGTCAACGTAGTTGTTTTCAATCAGTTGCAAAATTTCTTTGTATTTAGAATACCCCTTACCGATGTTGTTCAGGTTTTTGGTACCGCCAAAAAACGATGCCCCGATTAGCACGCCCCCCGCCAGCGTCAGGCCGAGCAGCATGGGTAGTCGAACGATCGTGCGGTCGTTTTGTATGGGCTTCTTATCGGGCATGTGCTCCGGTCCGCCGTGGCTAGATGGGTCTTCGTTTCTCATCGTTGAGGTAATCAGATTGCTGTCTTACCTGCGTAACACTAAAATGACTGAATAATGTTTTCTATATCAAGCGAAAAGCCAATCAATTCGCAGGGATGACTGGTCTGGCCGGCAAGTATCACCGCGCCTACAGTTGACGTGCCAGTGCCTTTCCCAAGACGCCCTTGTTTGGGCGGTGTATTGGCAGATAGGAAACTGACCAATATACACCCCAAACAAGGGCGTCAACACAAGCCGTTTCGTTGCATGAAAGCTACTACGAGACCTGATAGGTCTGTCCTTCAAAGGCCGTAAGCGCGCCGGGGTTCCGCATGGTGTCGGGGCTGGCAACACGGTCGGCCTGCTGCCCCATCAGAATTTTCTTCACGGGCGTTTCCATTTTCTTACCGCTGATGGTGTACGGAATGTCGGCCACCTGATAAATGCTGTCAGGTACGTGCCGGGGGCTATACTGGGTACGTAGCGCCTGCCGAATCCGCTGCCGCAACTCGTCAGTGAGGGTATAGCCGTCACGTAGCACCACAAACAGCGGCATCTGGTAGTGGCCGCCCTCCCGTTCAATACCGACCACGAGGCTGTCGGCGATTTCGGGCAGGTTTTCGACGGCACTGTAAATTTCGGCGGTACCGATGCGCACGCCATCGCGGTTGAGCGTGGCGTCGGAGCGTCCGTAGATAATGACGCTGCCCCGGTCGGTGATTTTGATAAAGTCGCCATGCCGCCAGATGTCGGGATTTTGCTCGAAATAACTGGCCTGATAGCGTTCATGGCCGGGGTCGTTCCAGAAATAAATCGGCATGGAGGGCATCGGTTCGAGAATCATCATCTCGCCGAGGGCTTCGCGCACGGGTTCGCCCTGCTCGTCGAACGCTTCTACTTTGCAGCCCAGCAGCCGACACTGAATTTCGCCCGCTACCACGGGCAGCAGGGGATTACCGCCCACAAAACCGCTGCACACGTCGGTGCCCCCACTGAACGAGATGAGCCAGACATCGGGGCGAACGGCTTCGTAGATCCAGCGGAAGCCTTCAGGTGGCAAGGGCGAGCCGGTCGAGCCGATGCTGCGCAATGACCGCAGGCCAACCGATCGTCCGTTTTGCACACCACCCGGTTTGAGACCCGCCCGCATGCAAGCGAGGTAAAAGGCCGCGCCACCGCCAAAGTGATTGATCTGCGCCTGCTCGGCGAGTTGCCAGAGCCGATGGAGATCGGGGTAGCCGGGCGAGCCTTCGTAGATTACCAACGTGGCTCCCAGCAGCAGCGACGCCAATGAGAAATTCCACATCATCCAGCCGGTGGTCGAATACCAGAAATACCGCTCGCCCAGGTGCACATCCTGGTGCAGGGCCAGCGTTTTGAGGTGTTCGAGCAGGCAGCCGCCTACGCTGTGCGTGATGGCTTTGGGCTTCCCCGTAGTTCCCGACGAAAATAGCACCCACATGGGCGCATCGAACGGCACGGGCGTGAAGGTTAGCTCGGGATGAGGCGTATCGAGCACGTCGGCCCAGACCGTTGTGCCAGTAGGAGCCGGGGCGCCGGGGTTCAGGAAAGGCACCCAGGCGATGCTTTTCAGCGTGGGCAGGCCCTGTTGCATCAGCGCCAGCTCAGGCGTTTTGTCGATGGGTTTACCGTTGTAGGTATAGCCGTCGGCCATCAGCAAGACGGTCGGTTCGATCTGTCGGAAGCGATCGAGTACGCTGGCCGTGCCGAAATCAGGCGAGCAACTAGCCCAGACGGCCCCCAGCGACTGCGTCGCCAGAAAGCCCACGACGGCCTCAGGTACGTTGGGGAGCAGCGCCACCACACGGTCGCCGATGCCCACCCCCTGCCGACGCAACCATTCGGCCAGCGCGGCCACCTGCTGCGTCAGTTCGGGCCACGACAGCCCGCGCAGGCGATGTTGTTCGGATGCATACAGCAACGCCGGGTGCTGGTTGTTGGCGTTGCGAAAAATGTGTTCGGCGTAACTGACGGTAGCGCCGGGGAACCATTGCGTGCCAATCATGCCGTGCCGGGGCCGGTCGATCACCTCGCGGTAGGGCGTGTGAAATTGCACATCGAAATACTCAACGATGGTTTCCCAGAAATCGTCGATGTTGGTTACCGACCAGTTCCAGAGGTCGTCGTAATGGCGGAGGTAGAGGCCCTGCTTAACAAAGAGGTAGTCGATGAAGTGTTTCAACCGCGATTGGTTCTGAAACCGACCATCGGGTGTCCAGAGCGGTTGGGCGGGTTGGGTCATACTAAACTGGTTTGACGTTTGGCGTCTATCGTTTGAGGTTGTTCTGGTTCGACCAACTACATCAAACAGCAGACATCAAACGTCAAACGGTGTATCCCCCCCTGTTCGCGTACCCTTTTTTTTATTTGGTCTCGTCGGGCAGCAGGCCTTTGCGTTTCAGCAGCATCTCCACAAACCGCTGATCGCTCTCGCTGTTGAAGATCGAGAACGGCAGATACAGGAACTGCGCCCGCCCCATCTGGTTGGCTACGTACTTCATTAGCGGGTTCAGTTGCCCTATGGCAGCGGGGTCGCCGCCCGTACCGAGTTGCAGCACATAGGCTTCCTTATCTTTCACCGCCGCTTTGATCATATCCCACTTGATCATACCGCCTTCTTTGGCGTTCAGCTTCATCAGAATGTGGCGGCTGTCGATTTCATACATGTATTTGTCGAACATCGGCTTGAACTGCTCCGACTGCGATACGCCCGTAAACTGCACCGCCCAAAACAGCACATACAGCACGGTGAGTAAAATCACGACGACATAAATCCAGAAATTCGGGTAGATGCCCGTCAAGTTTAGGATGGCATTGATGAGGATGAGGGCCAGCGGTATTCCGCTCCACAGCCAGTTGTCGCGAATCCAGCGACGGAACGCCAGGCTGATGTATGTCTTTTGGTCTAAGGCGTACTTTTTAGTTTTAATGGTCATACCCGTAAAAAATGAAAAGGCAAAGATAGGGTTTGTAACTTAGGGAATGAGCGATTCTACCAGAACGCTTCATAGGTCCGTTTCAAGTCCTATCTTTACAGGTAAGCCTACGTCTTGTTCCTCTCCGTTCCTCTTCATGACAACCTCAACGTCTTCGTCGATTTCTGACGACGCACGGCAACTCCTCGATAAAGCGATTACGGCCATTGCTGCCCTGGAAGCTGTCCGTGACGAATCAGGTCAGATCATCGATTTTCGGTACACGATCGTCAACCAACAAGTTGAACTCTGGTCGGGCCTCAGCGCCAGCCAGATCGAAGGCCAACGGCTACTGACACTCTTCCCCGGCACTAAACGAAGCGGTGTGTTTGACCGTTGGGTGCGGGTGGTGGAAACTGGCGAACCCATGCGGTTTCAGGAACACTATCAGGACGGAGACACCGATGTCTGGTACGACACACAGGCCGTTCGGCAGGGCGATGGCCTGATCGAATCCTTCAGCGACATTACTTCACTGAAAACGGCCGAGCTGTCTCAGCAGCGGTATACCGAGCAACTCCAGCAGTTGATAGACACCCTACCGTCTATGCTGGCCATTTCGGAGGCCGTGCGCGACAACGAGGGTCAGGTGGTTGATTTTCGGGTGCTGAGCGCCAATCAGGCAGCGTTGGCCCTGTTCAACCGGACGCCCGATGAGGTTATCAATAAACTTGTCTCGGACGTATTTCCCTACGATAAGCACAATGGGGTATTTGCAGGTTATGTACATACGGTAACCACCGGCGAACCTCAGCAACTGGAAGTGCCGATCAATACGCCGAAAGGCCGTGAGTGGTTCGACATTCGTATCAAACTGCTGTCGCCCGAACGCCTGTCGGTATCGGCTTTAAACATCACCCAGCTTAAAGAAGCGCAGTTGGTCAACCAACATCAGGCCGACACGCTCTGGCAGGTGATGAACACGGCCCCTACGGCTATTGTGCAGCACGATGCCATCCGCGACGAGCAGGGCAACATCATCGATTTCAGGATGTCGATGATCAACCAACTCGCCGCCGACTGGCTGGGAGGTAGCCCCGACACCTACAAAAATACACCGTTATCGGCCCGGTTTCCGGGTGTGCAACAGACGAGCGTATTCAGTCGTTATTGCCAGGTTATCGAAACGGGCAAGCCTACCCGCTTCGAACGGCTGATCGACGGCATCTGGTACGATTTCTCGGTGGCTAAGTCAGGCGATGGGTGTCTGGTTGTCGTATTCGATGTCACGCAGAATCATCAGCAACGGCAGGAGCTAGCCGCGGCTAACACGGAGCTGATCCGTTCCAACGATAACCTGGCGCAGTTTGCCTACGTAGCCTCCCACGATTTGCAGGAACCCCTGCGCAAAATCCAGTCGTTTGGCGATGTCCTGAACACGCAATTTGGCCATCAGCTCAGTCATGACGGCCTCGACCTGCTCCTGCGAATGCAGGCCGCTGCCAATCGCATGTCGCTTCTGATCAGAGACTTGCTTGATTATTCGCGCATTTCGACGCACAAGGATTCGTTTGATCAGCTGTCGCTGGATAAACTTCTTCAGGAAGCCCTCGATGATCTCTATGTCGTCATTCAGGAAACCAGGGCAACCGTAGAAGCCCATCCGCTGCCAACCGTAACGGGCGATCATCGGCAACTTAAACAGTTGTTGCAGAACCTGCTCTCCAACGCGATCAAGTTCCATAAACCCGATCAGCCCCCGCATATCGTGATCAAAGCGCGGCGGGTTCCGCGCGCCAAACTACCCCACAACGCGACAGTCACCTCACAGGCAACTCATTTTCAGCAGATCACGATTCAGGATAATGGCATTGGCTTCGACAGCAAATTTGCCGACCGCATTTTTCAGGTGTTTCAGCGTCTGCACGGGCGGAGTCAGTACCCCGGCACGGGCGTTGGGCTGGCCATCTGCCGGAAAGTAGCTGAAAACCACGGCGGAACCATCGCTGTTGATAGCGAACTAAATAAAGGAAGCACGTTCCGACTATACCTGCCGGAGTCAACGGCGGCCTGATCGGTTCTACGGGTGGCGAGTCAACGAGATCGACGCCTGTGGCGCGGGCGGCAGGATGTCGAGCAGAATATCGGCGATGTAATCGCGCTTGTTCACCACAATATCGTGGCGGCTTTCGGGCAGAATAAATTCTTTGAAGCGGGCGTTGCGCAGTTGCTTTTTGGCAAAGGCGACGTTGGTTGGGTACACCAGATTGTCGCGTAGCCCGTGCAACATGGTGATACCCGCCGTAATGCGCGGCCAATCGGGCAGAATAGCTTCCAGCGCCTTGCGATGGGCCAGTTTTTCGTCGTTGGCCAGGCGTAGCAGGGGTGGCGTCAGTGACTTGATCGGCTCTTTGTCGACCAGGTAACTGATGTCGTAGGTACGTTCGAGGCCCGGCCCCAGCGCCGACGACACAAACACGACCTGATCGATCACGCCGGGGTTGTTCATGGCCAGCCGCGCCGACACCGATCCGCCATAAGACGATCCCACGATAATCAGATACGACGACGATTTATAGCGGTCGATGAGCGGTTGCAGCAATTCGGCCTGCCGCACCACCGACGGCTCGACCCGCCCAAAATCCGAATAGCCGTAGCCGGGCCGGTCAACGGCCACTAGCTGTGCCCGGTCGAGCAGGGTCGTATCTTTGAAAAATTCGTTGAAAAACGAGAGCGAGCTGGGCGCGCCGTGCACAAACACCACCGTGGGTTTACCCGGCAGGTGAGGCGTTTCCATATACCGGATGGTGCGGTCGGCAATCTGGTAATGATGGACTGTGGGTTGAATGCGTTGTCCGGCAAATTCGGCACGCAGTTCTTCATCGGTCTGGCGGAAGTCGAACACCCAGGCCAGTGCGACCAGCACCAGCGCCAGCGCGACAACTCCGGTTACACTCCAGCCAAGAATTCGGGTAACTCGTTTCATAAAGCAATTACGGGTGGTACCTCCTTTATAAACTAAAATCGAGCCAGTAGCGATTGGTGATCGCCGCGCTAGGCACCGTTTGCTTAGCCAACGGGCCAACCAGCAGGCTCGACTTATCAAACCAAGCCGTTGCGAGGTAGTTTAGTTCGTGATAAACAATCGGAATAAACCCGTACACAACGCACATGGAGAATCAACCCAACGAGGCCAGCCAAGAGCTACCCAACCTATCGAAACTAGCCAACCCCGACGAATCGGCTCTGGGTATGGACGAAAACCCGGAGGAAGAAAAGCCCGCCGGTGCCGCCGAGCTGATGACACCCGACAACGCCCCCGGCCCCGACGACAACTAGATGCCACCCCGTTTTATCAACCAGTTCGACGTCCTGCTCTTCGATCTGATGGACACGCTGATGTTTGGCGGAAATCGCTTTTCAGCCGACGAAGACTATGCGCAAACCTACCGACAACTCGGCGGTACGTACCTGAGCGATCGGGTGGTGCAACAGGTCATTCACGACACCTGGTGCCGCATGAGCGACCACTATGGCGACCCGGCTTATTACGACAATTTTCGGCCCGCCGACCAGTACATTGCCGAAACGCTGACGGCGATGAGCCTGCCACAAACCGAACTGACGCGGCTGCACGATGTGTTTGCCCGGCATGAATTGGGGCACGTACCCGATAGCCATTGCCAGGCGCTGCGCCAGCTTGCCCAGACGCACCGGCTGGGACTGGTGAGCAACCTGTGGTCGGGAAAGGCGCTGTTCGTGGAGGCTTTCGCGCAGTGCGGTATTCACGATTTGTTTGAGTACCTCGTCTTTTCGTCGGACCACAGCAGCATCAAACCCGCCCCTACACTCTTCCAGCTCATGCTGGGTACGTTGGGGGTAGCCCCGCATCAGGCGTTGTTCATCGGCGACAGCGTCGAGCGCGATATGGTTGGTGCGGCGGGTCTGGGCATGCAGGCCGTGCTGGTGGGCCCACCAAACCCGGCGTACTCAGGCCTACAGGTACGTGACGTGAGTCGGTTGGTAGCGTAGCGGTATGCTAACTGCCTCCCCTTATCAGTCAAGCAAAAAGCGTCTATTCCTACGTCGGAATAGACGCTTTTTGCTTGATTATCAACAATGTAAAACCGGCAAACGATCAGGCGGGTTGCGCCAGGGTGTCGTTCACGACCGCGCGCCAGCTTTCCAGCTCAGGTTTACCCGGTTTACGCTCGCCGAAAACCAGCGCCAGATTTTGGCCGTCTTTGTCGAAGAGCTCAAGCGCCGTGACGACGCCATCGGCCGTGGGCTTTTTCGTAAGCCAAACCTGATCAACCAGGGTTTCGTTGAGGTGCAGGTTGAACGTCGGGTCGAGCACATTGTACCACGGCCCCATCTGAACCAGCTTCATCACCGGACCGGTGTGAATCTGAATACAACCGGGATTCGACACAAATACCATGATGGGTACCGCCCGCCCGGCGGCCGTAGCAAACACCTGTTTCAGCACATCCATGGATAGTAATTGTGCGTGGCCTTCGGGAGCGAGCCGTAGCCCCTGTAGCCGCCCGACGCCGTATTGACGCAGCAGCCCAAAAAATTCGTGCGTGTCCTGCATGGCCAGCCAGCTTGCCTGAAAACCAGTCACGTCGATGTCGGCATCGGGCTGATCGACCGTTTTTTCGGCCGGTGCTTCCACAAGCAGACTATCCGACTGATCGTCGGCCCGAAATGCAGCAACGAGGGTTTCGTAGGCCTGTAGATCGGACTGTTCGGTGAGGTAAATTTTATGGATCGCCCCGCCCTGTGCGTTGAAGAATTGCAGGCACCGCCGCTCATTTTCGTTGACGGCAAAGCCCCATCGCCAGCCTTGCATGAACAGCCGGAGGTCGATGTCGGGGCCCAGCACCAGCCCTACGTGGTTGGTAAACGATACCTTTTCGTAGACGCCTTTGCGTTCGTGTACCAGCGCGTCGTTGCGGGTCAGCGCCATCACGTACCCCAGCGTGGTAACCTGTTTGAGCAGCTCGCGAAAGTCGCCCGAGAGCCGGACTACGGTTTCGCCTACGCCCGTAACGAGCAGTTCGGCTTCAGATACACCGAGTTGGTTGGCGGCATCGCGGATGCGTGTCTTTGGGTTTTGCTGGCGAAAATCAGCCCAGCGGTCTTTAAGCGAAAGTGTGTCGGTCGTCATTATGTCGGAAGCAGATTAATGGCTAAAAGTTGACTGAAAGTTGGGAATAGGAACAATCAGTGGGCACTGATGGCAGGGATTGTCGAGCAGTTGAACCGGCAGGCCAAATACCCGCTCGATCAGGGGTTCGGTGAGTACTTCACGCGGCGTACCGTAGGCCTCCCGCCGGCCTGCTTTGAGCATGAGGAGCTGATCGGCATACTGGGCGGCGATGTTCAGGTCGTGCAGCACCGCGATTACCGCGTAGCCCCGGCGGGCCATTTGCCGGGCCACGTCGAGCAGTTGATGCTGATGCAGCAGGTCGAGCCCGGTGGTGGGTTCGTCGAGCAACAACAGGCCGTTGGGTACGTCCCAGACCTGCGCCAGCACCCGCGCCAGTTGCACGCGCTGCTGCTCGCCCCCCGAGAGCGTAGGCACAATGCGGTGGCTGAACGCCCGCATCCCCACGATGTCGAGCGCGGCCTCGGCAATGGCGTGATCGGCGGCGGTGGGGTGCGCGCCATAGTGTGGCGAGCGCCCCATCAACACCAGTTCACCCACCTGAAACGGAAACGTCAGCGGATTTTGCTGGTGCAACATTCCCCGAAACCGGGCCAGCTGGGCGCTGGTGTAGGTTCGTAACGACGTACCCAGCACATCGATGGTGCCAGCATCCGGGTTCATTTCGCGGGCGCAGAGCTTGAGCAGCGTCGATTTACCCGCACCGTTTGGCCCGACGATCGCCAGTAATTCGCCCGACCGAACGCCAAACGACACATCGTTCACGAGCAGTCGGGGACCAATTTTGTAGGACAGGTGGTTGGCTTGTAGCATGGCTTAGGTTGTTGACCGTTCGTTGATGAGCATCCAGAGAAAAACGGGCGTACCCAGCAGGGCCGTCAGAATACCGATGGGCAATTCGGCGGGGGCCACGATGGTCCGGGCGAGCGCATCGGCAGCCGTCAGCACCAGGGCGCCGCCCAGCGCCGAGCCAGTCAGCACGCGTCGATGATCAGACCCGGCCACCAGCCGGATCAGGTGCGGAATGACCAGCCCGATGAACCCGATGATGCCCGCCACCGCCACCGACGTACCTACGGCCAGCGTTGCCAGCACGATAACCCGGCGTTTCAGGCCAGTGATGTGTACGCCCAACATCGCCGCCTGACTTTCGCCCAGGGCCAACAGGTTGAGTGACTTAGCCAGTCGGGGCAGGCCCAGCAGCACGACGATCGTGAATGGCAGGATGGTCAGTACGGTAGTCCAGGTGGCACCACCCAGGCTACCCAGCGCCCAGAATGTGATGGTACGTAGCTGCTCGTCGGTGGCCAGGTACGTTAGCAGGCCCGTCAGGGCGCCGGCCAGCGCGTTGATAGCAATACCCGCCAGCAGCATGGTCGTTACCACCGACCGCCCCGCCACCCGCGCCAGCCGATATACCAGCAGGGTGGTCCCGCAGGCACCGCCAAACGCCACCAGCGACAGCGCGTAGAAACCCAGCAGGCCACTCAGCTTCTGAAACAGCGTCACCTTCAGCACGATCATCCCAACCGCCGCCAACGATGCGCCCGACGAAATCCCGATCAGGCCGGGATCAGCCAGGGGGTTACGAAACAGCCCCTGCATGGCGGCGCCCGCCACGGCCAGCCCGGCCCCGATGAGCAGCCCCAGGCACACGCGCGGCAACCGGATACCAGTGAGAATCACCGTTTTCGTTTCATCGACGGCGTCCGTCAGCCCCAGCGCATGCCCGAGGATGGCCAGCACCTCGGCGGGCGAAATGGCAACGGCACCCACCCCAACCGATAGCAGGCAGGTCAGGCACAGCCCAACGGCCAGCGCGGGCATCAGCCAGGGCCGGTGGAGCGTCACCACGGGGTCAGCCGGGCGGCTTCGCGGCGGGGCGGCGAGCGTGTTTACGTCCATACCTACAGGGTGCCGCCGGGAGCGATTTTGCGGGCCAGTTCGCCAATCGCTTTGCCCAGCCGGGGCGTAAAGCCGGTTAGCAAATGGCCGTCCATCGTCACGAAGCGTTTATTTTTACCCGCGTCGGTTTGCGCAATGCCAGGTACGTTCAGCAGGCCGGCGGGTCCACCCAGGCTTTCCAGCCCACTATCGAACAACAAAATCACGTCGGGGTTAGCCCCCACCAACGCTTCAGCCGTCAGGGGTTTGAAATCGTCGAACTGGTTGGTAGCGTTCTGGCCACCCGCCAACTCGATCATCTTCTCGACGGGTGTGCCACGCCCCGCCACGAACATCGTACCGGCACCACGGGCATAGATAAACAGCACCTTTGGCCGACCAGGCGCTTTCTTCACACCGGCGACCTCGGTGTCTACCTGCCGGACCAGGCTCCGCGCCTTGCTGGGTACGCGGCAGGTCGTGGCGATGTCGGTGATCAGTTTTTTGGTACCCTCGACCGTAAATTCCTGTTTGAAGCTGACGACTTCCACGCCCGCCGAACGCAGTTGGTCGAGCATGTCGGCTTTCGTACCTGCCCTTTCGGTGGTCAGCACGAGCGTGGGTTTCTGCGCCAGCACACCTTCGGCAGAAATGGTGCGGTTGTGGCCTACTCTGGGCAGTTTTTGCAGGCTTTCCGGGTACGTGCTCGTCACGTCGACGCCTACCAGCCGGGCCTGTAAGCCCAGATCGCAGAGAATTTCGCTCACGGTTCCGTCGAGCGAAACGATGCGGGGTGGCGTTTGCGCGTGGGCAATCCCGGTGAGGGTCAGCAGGCCGAGCAGGCAGTTCAGCACGCCGAACATTCGTTTACGCAAGTAATGCATGATACAGTGTCAGGGAGTTGTGGTATTAATTCGAAGCCAATCGGCCGCGAGTCAGTAAATCCAGATCGAGGCGCAGGCACGCCAGATGCAGACCGCGCAGGAGTTGATCGCGCTCGCCTTCAGTCAGGTGCAGGCCAATCGCCTGAAAGCCCGCCCGCACCATCGTGTCGCGCACGTCGAGCAGCCCAACGAGGTAGCGTTTGGCCGTCGACAAACTATCGAGCCGACGAATCAGCGCGTACAGGTCGGTAAGGTTCAGGGCCATCGAGAACGTTTTGAAATACAACTCGATTTCGCCACAGCAGCGGCATTGGGCCAAGAGCAAACCGGGTTCGTCGACAAGGACGCGGTGCGATGCGGGCGGGTCAGTTTTCATACCAATGGGTTAGTTCAGACGTTGGCTTAGGCTCAGGATTCGCTCGGCTTCCAGCACGGGCGCGGCTTCACTCAGCAGAGCGCACAGGTTCCGCAGGTCTTCGTCGGAAAACAGCAGGAAGTAATTGGGCATGGGCGTGGCCAGCATCAACGATTTACCGTGGGTGGTGCTGACGGGACGCATAGCCAGCCGGTTGTGCATCATCACGGCAAACGCCTCGAACTGATCGAGCGTGAGGCAGAACAACGAGTTCTGAAACGCGACGTTGATGACCCGGCACCCGGCACACAGACCGACGTACCCGAATTCGGTTTCGGCAAACGTTCTAAACGTATGATTATGCTGCATCATAAGCGTGGTTAGGCGGCGGCCCGGTTCGTTGGAAAAGAGTTGGTTAAACGATTTGTGCCTGAGCGGGCGACCAGACCAGCAAACAGCCGGTCGCCACGCCAGGACTTGGGTCAACACCCCGATGGTCGGTTAGTTGAGTTTCGTAGAGCCGTCGGGCTGATAGGCGTATCGGAACGTGTAAAAGCGAGCCCGACTGGTCGATGTGGGGGCCGCGGGGGCGTTTTCGTAATAACTCAGTACCTCCAGTTTGGCGTATTTGCCGTCGCCCGTCCGGATCACCAGCACCCGGCCCGGAATGGGCGTGATGACATTCGTGGCTGAATTGTAATTGTACCAGCCGTTGCCCGATACGGCCGGAATAGCCAGCGACGACGGCGTTTGGTCCTGCGCGAAGGTGGCCGATGTGGGGATGGTGGTCAGTTCATCGAACGTACCTGTGTGTACGTAAGCCCCACCCTGCCCGCTCCGGATAGGGCCGCCGTTGACAATGACGCTCGTTCCCCGAAAGCCTACGTCCCATTTATTGGTGGCCGAATCGCTGTTGGCGACCGTTTTGTTGTCGCGCAGGTTATAGAACGTGTACTTTCCGGTGGTGCCGGTCGGTTGGCCGGTAGTGGGGTTCACGCCCGTTGTGGGGTCGGCGGGAAGGTTGCTCACGGTCTGGGCCTGAACCGGAACAACCGTTGGCGTGGTATCGTCTTTTTTGCAGGCAAACGTGGTGACAAGCAGGGTTGCTGCGAGGAGCAATTGATCCGTAGTTTTCATTGAAATCGATTGAGTTAATTAATTGGTTGTATTGGCTGTACGCGCCCAGTTCCACCGCAGGCTGGCATACCACAGCCGCCCGGCCAGTGAAGGGATATGGGCGGGATCGGTGTATCCCGTCAGGTTATCGACGCCCACCTGAAGGGTAAGGCTGTTGATGGTTTTGGAAGCCGTCAGGTGCCAGGTAACGTACCCAGGTACGTATTCGCTAGCCTCGTCGAGAATGAGGTTGCCGTTCACGTCGGCAAAGCCATACCGGCTCCGATACACGCCCCGCACCGACGCCGCCAGCCCGTGTTTGGGTAGTTCATAAAAGGCTTTCAGATTGGCCATGTGCCGCGACCGATTCAGCAGCCCGCCGTAGTCGGCCAGTTGAACGCGTTCGGTGCGCAGCGTCGTTGGGTTACGCCGAAACAGTTGCCCGTTGCGGATACTCTCGACAACGGCCTTGTCTTTCGCTTCCAGCCACTGATAGCCGCTACTGATCGTTAGTTGCCCCGTGCCCAGCATCAGCCGGTAGCTACCGTCGACTTCGGCCCCTTGCGTAAACACGCGGCTCAGGTTGGTGTAGCTGAACACATTTTGCCCATTCGTTTTGCGAGCAACCACTTGTGTTTCAATCAAATCACGGATATCGTTCCGAAAGAGGTTGATCGATAACCGGAGCGGCCGATCATATTTCTTCTGAAAGTCGGCCACGGCACCCAGGTTAACGGCCACCGAACTTTCGGCCTTGATGCTACCGAAGCGGGCCGGGTCGAGCAGGATGTCGGCGATCTGCCCCTGCTGTTGCAGCCGGGCGATGCCCGCGGCCACTTCCTGCGTGCCGAAGACGCTGTAGCCCGCTACGGCGTTGTCGAAATTGAGATAGAGTTGCCGAAAATCGGGAGCTTTGAAGCCAACACCCGCACTACCCCGCAGCGCCACCGTCTGACTCAGTTCGTACCGGGCCGACAGTTTGGGGCTGAACTGAGCTGCATATTGGCTGTGCGCATCGAAAC
The DNA here is from genome assembly GCF_041321105.1 of Fibrella musci. Taxonomy (NCBI): domain Bacteria; kingdom Pseudomonadati; phylum Bacteroidota; class Cytophagia; order Cytophagales; family Spirosomataceae; genus Fibrella; species Fibrella musci. The sequence continues at coordinate 1,020,381 of NZ_JBGGWD010000001.1, forward strand.
GCCCGCCGGCAATGAGCGTAAACCGCTGCGTGGGCACCCATTCAAGCTGCGCAAAACCGTAGCGGGTGGTAAACTGCTGCCGACTCGGGTAACGGGTCGCTTCTACGCTCTCGCCAATGAAACCGGCTCCCACCGTCAGGAAATGGCGTTTCCGTAGCGTGTGTTCCGTGACAACCTCGGCCCGGTTGAAAGTTTGCCGGAAATAGCTGTCGTCGTAGGCCTCGCCCGTATCCTGGTACGCCAGCCCGGTGGTGGTCTGATAGCCCGTTCGGTAGTACCGATACGTCAGCTTCCAACTTTCCGACACCTGCTGCGTCAGCGTCGGGTTGATCGTGTATTCACGAACAGTCCCTTCGCCCGCCACTACGCGCAGATCGGTCAGGCCGAAGGCGTTGTTCTGCTGTTCAGCAAAATAACGACCCGACATGCCCAGTTTTAACCGACTCCCGATAGCCGTTGTCAGGCGGCCGCTGACGGTGTGATTAAGAAATGGCGAAACGGTGTTGCCCGCGGTTTCCGGGCTCAGGTCATACCCGCCCGACTGGTAGCGATTGCCAAACAGATAGAGGCCGGTTTTGCCCCATTTCAGCGATGCATCGCCCGTAAGGTCACTCGTTCGGTTGGCCCCATATCGCGCCGAGAGGCTCCCGCTCGTTCGGCCCGGATTGTCGGTGATGATGTTAACAACGCCGGCCAGCGCTTCGGAGCCGTATAGACTCGACGACGGGCCTTTGACGATCTCAATCTGCCGGATGTTGCCGACCGTCAGGCGGCTCAGGTCGAGCGTACCTGCCGTACGCCCCACCAGCGGCTCCCCGTCCACCAGAATCAGGGTATAATCGGGGCCGAATCCCTGCACCTGTAAGCCCTGCCCGTGATCGTTCACGATGGCGAGCCCTGTTTGCTCCCGCAGGATGTCGTTCAGGCGCAGGCTCCCCGACTGCCGAATCTGCGATTGCCCGATCACCGTGACCGGCATAGGCAGCGCGCCCATGCTTCGCTCAGTTCGCGTCGCCGTAACCACCACAGCATCAAGCTGTTTCGCACGGATCGAATCGACCTGTGGCGTGGGTTGCTGGCAAACAGACAAGGCAAGTAAAGTCAGGAACATACGCTGGCGACTGGTTGAGTTCGCTGCAAACGTAGGCCTTGTTTATATTTGATCCAAATAAAAATTCAATCTGTTTAGATTTTTTCTAAATAATTCAACTGAATGGTTCTATCTGCTTCCTTCCCCTTCAGGGCGGCAGCTTATTCTTCCCTCCAGGTACGTTAGTGGTCCGATTGGGCAGGCATCCGGGGCGAGGTGCCTATCCAAATTGACGGCTGGGTAGCGCAGTAAACCCATTTTCTGCGATCGGTTGTTATACCTTCGCAGGGGTAATTTGCTACGCTGCACGTCCTGTTGAATCTTTCTATACCTGGAATGAACCTACTCAAAGTCGCCGCCGGGGTGTTGAATCAGACGATATTGACAAAAACCTTATGTATTCCGTAGTTATACGGAATACACATGTCGCGAATTCTAAGGACCCTTACTTTAAATTTGTCCCTAGATAGTAGATTAGTGGCATGATAGTAACGGGGTACCAAACGCTGGAAGACCAAGAAAACGCAGACTACATCGAGCAATACGGTCCTTTTGTCTGCAAGCGTCCAGATGCTTGGTTGGGTGACGGTTATTATTTCTGGGACTCAAACATAGACTGGGCGCACGACTGGGGGGATTATTACAGTCAAAATGGGTACGTGATTTGTAGCTCTCAAATTCGTTTAGATGAAACTGTGTTTGATCTATTTGGCAATGTCAAGCATCAGCAATTATTCGAGCGGGCATACATAGCCTTGCGGGAACGTACTCGCTCGGAAGTAACTGTACCACAAGTGATTAACGCGATGAAAATGCTGAAAGCGTTTCCTTTTCACGCGATCCGTGCCTTTGACGAACCACGTACTGTTTCTACTATCCGCTATAACCATAAGCGGCCAGAGCAGTTAATCATTGGGCAACGGGTGCAGATTTGTCTGGTTAATAAAAACAATCTACTTTCGCAGACTTTTCGGATAGTTTTTCCGGAAAAGTATGTTATCTAGTACTATGAATTCAAGCATAATTGAACGTTTTGAGGAAGCCTTGGCTAACATGTCGGAAGCTGACTTCGATACTTTCTGGCAGGAAGTGCAACAGGAAAGCGGTACGGGCCCACTGGCGGCAGCGTTCGTTGCTGATTTCTCATGTAGTCCTGCGGCCCACCGCGCTCATATTCGTTATACGATGGCCGCCCCTGCTCTGCTTGTAGGCTCCGGCGAGTATAATTTTGCGATGGCGGCATGAACACTACCGTGCGCTCGACATTCCAGTTCATCGATTTTCTGGTTGTTGAAAGTCACTTGTCTCTCCGCCGTGCTGATGAATATGACTTTCAGTTATCGATTATACCCTCTGGTGAGATTCATAGTTCTACGGGGCAATTCGAGCTTCGATTACAAGTAGAAGCAACTGATGCGAATCAGCAGGCAGAGATAAAGGTGGTAACGCTAGCCACCTTTACTTATGCGAACATACCAGAGCCGCAGTCTTCCAAATTTCTCACTGAGAATGCCCCAGCTATTGTATTTCCTTATATCAGGGCGTATATCAGTACGCTAACTACCCAAGCAGGTATTGATCCTATTGTTTTGCCTACGATGAATCTGAGCGGCATGGCGGATCTACTACAACAACATATTGTAGTCAATTCGTAACTGGTAGGTTGCCATTTAAGTACCACCCGGCCGTAAGCCGGGTTTTTTGTTGCCTTAGGTCAACAAAATCTTTTTATGTATCACCGTCGTTATGCTTGCATAGCCATTGCACCAACGCAGAATGAACCTACTCAAAGTCGCCGCCGGGGTGTTGAATCAGACACCATTAGCCTGGGATCATAATCGCCAAAACATCATCGACGCCATTGAGGCAGCCCGGCAGCAGGGCGTCAGCCTGTTGTGTCTGCCCGAACTCTGCATCTCGGGCTACAACTGCGAAGACATGTTCTACGCGCAGAATACCATCGATCAGTCAATTGCGTCGCTGCTCGACATCGTGGGGCATACGGCCGATATTGCTGTGTCGGTGGGGTTGCCCATGCGGCACAACAACCGCACCTTCAATACGGCCTGCTTCATTGTGAACAAGCGGATTCTGGGCTTCGTAGCCAAGCAATATCTGCCCGGAAATGGTATTCATTACGAACCACGCTGGTTCCAACCCTGGACGGTAGGCGTGCGTGACGAAACCCACATTGGCGAGTTTTCTTACCCGTTCGGCGATCTGGTGTTCGACCTGTCCGGCATTCGCATCGGCTTCGAGATCTGCGAAGACGCCTGGATTGCTAACCGGCCGGGGCGGGCGCTGTATGAACGGGGCGTAGATATTATTCTGAACCCGTCGGCGAGCCACTTTGCCTTTGGCAAATCGGTTACCCGCGAGCGCCTGGTTGTCGATGCATCGCGGTCATTTGGTGTTAGCTACGTGTATACCAACCTGTTGGGCAACGAAGCCGGGCGGGCCATTTACGATGGCGATGCCATGGTGGCGTCGAACGGCGAACTGCTGGTGTCGGGGCCGCGCCTTAGCTACGAAGACATGCACATCGTGTCGGCGGTGATCGACGTAGACGTAACCCGGCTCAATCAGACGCAGAACCGGGGCAATCTGGCGTTTGCCTTGCCAAACCTGCGCGTAACCGACCGGTTCAACTGGCCCGATACCGCACCGGTCGTTCAGAAAGCCGAACTGGAGCCCTGGGAGCGTTTTGGCAGCATCAAGGAAGAAGAATTTGCCCGCGCTGTGGCCCTCGGCCTGTTCGATTACATGCGCAAAAGCCGGTCGCAGGGCTACGTGCTGAGCCTCTCGGGCGGGGCCGATTCGTCGGCGATTGCCGCCACGGTATACCTGATGGTGCGCATGGCCGTGGAGAATATCGGGCTGGAGGGCGTGAAGCGTAAACTGAACAACCTGAAAGCCATTCAGGACTGCGACTCCGCCGAAGCCATGGTTGGCAAACTGCTGACGACTATTTACCAGGGCACCCGAAACTCGTCTGATGATACGTACCTGTCGGCGAAAGAGCTGGCCGAGAGCCTGGGCGCTACGTTCATGAACATCAACATCGACGGACTGGTGGGTACATACCGGGGCCTGATCGAGGAGCAGTTGGGTCGTACGCTATCGTGGGATACCGACGATCTGGCGCTGCAAAATATTCAGGCGCGGGTACGTGCTCCGAGTGTCTGGATGCTGGCTAACATCAAGAATGCGCTGCTGTTGAGCACGTCTAACCGCTCGGAAGCGGCCGTAGGCTACGCCACGATGGACGGCGACACGGCGGGCAGCATCTCGCCCATTACGGGCATCGACAAACACTTTCTGCGTAGCTGGCTTCGCTGGCTCGAAGAAGAAGGACTGAATGTAGTCAACACCGCGTCGCCCAATGACCGCATCAAACTGGCAGGGCTGCATCGGGTCAATACGCTACAGCCTACCGCCGAACTACGCCCGCTCGACCGCAACCAGACCGATGAAGACGACCTGATGCCCTACGACGTGTTGAATGAGATCGAGAACGTAGCCATTCGCGACAAACAACACCCCATTGCTGTGCTGAAATGGCTCGAAGCCCGCTACAACGGCCAGGATGGGCAGGCGCACTACGAACGGGAGAAACTGATGATCTGGATCGAGCGCTTCTTCAAGCTGTGGAGCCGCAACCAGTGGAAACGCGAACGCTACGCACCCAGCTTCCACCTCGATGACCACAGCCTCGACCCACGTACCTGGATGCGCTTCCCGATTCTGTCGGGTGGTTTCGAGAAGGAACTCGCCGAACTCCGCGACTGGGCCAACGAGCACAACACAAAAGGCAACCGAAAAGGCAAGATTGGGTTTTAACTAAATTCATCCGGCACATGAAGAGATCTTGCCGCACCAGCGGACCGATCTCTTCATGTGCGCTAGCCTGTTGCCTTTTTCAATATCTTTATATTGAACCGTATCGCTACCGCTATGACCGATATGAAAACCTTGCTGCACCAGCAGATTGACCGTCTCGACGACCCACAGGACATTCAGGATTTACTCCTGACTGTCAGCGCCTTTGTGGGGCAGCGTACAAACGTGTTTTCAGAAACGCCCGCGTTTCTCAATCAGTTGGAAGAAGCATTGGCTACCGCCAAAACAATACACCTTACCCCACATGATACCGTAGCCAACGAGTCGAAACAATGGATTACACGGTAGTATGGACAGACGAAGCGAAAGAAAATTACCGACTTCTTGCGCTGTACCTACTCGATTCGTTTGGTTTTTCGGTCGCCGATAAATTCACAGACTCGATCAATGATAAGCTGCGCATCCTGGAAACGATGCCGTTCATCGGTCGTCAGTTGAGTCCACTGACAGCCGTGCGGAAGCTACCTATCCAACCGTATAATCTCGTTTACTACACGATCGTAGAGCGCCAGGTCATTGTTCTGAACCTGCTGGATAGCCGCCAAGACAACTTACCGCGTTAACGATCGGCTTGTCCATTCGCTCGTGTGAGCGATCACTGATGTACCTACCGCTTTTTTCGACTGAATTTCCTTACTGTGTCCCAGCCCAGCCGCACCGCCCAGTTTATTCCGGGCTTACTATTTGCCATGTTATGGGCCTCCGCATCGGTAGCCACGAAGTTTGGGGTGCAGTCGGTAGCGCCGCTGGTACTGGCCACCGTGCGGTTTCTGATTGCCGGTAGCGGCATGCTGCTGTTTGCCTATGGGGTTCAGCGCGGTAACCCGCTACCTAAGGGCATCGAATGGCGGCGGCTAACCATCTTTTCCATCCTCAACACGGCCCTGTATCTGGGGTTGTTTGTGCTGGCGCTGAAGCAGGTGTCGGCGGGGATTGGCAGTCTCTCTACGGCCACCAATCCGCTGTTTATTACACTACTGTCGGCGATCTGGCTGCGGCGGCCCCTGCGCTGGCAGGAAGGCGCAGGCCTGCTGCTCGGGCTACTCGGTGTGGTCGTGGCGACGATTCCGCTGCTGGAGCAAGCCTACGCGACCGTAGAGGGCCTGCTGATCTTGCTGGGGAGTATGATTTCGGTGTCTGCCGCAACGGTTTACTACGCCCGCTACGACTGGAAACTGCCCACGCTGGTGATCAACGGCTGGCAGGTACTGATCGCCGGTTTCATCCTGCTACCAATTACCCTGCTCACTACCGATCTGGCAACCTCGGCGTTCGACGTACGCTTCTGGGCGTCGGTAAGCTGGCTCATCGGCCCTGTCTCCGTAGTGGCGCTGCAACTCTGGTTTGGGCTGGTGCGGGTCGATGCCGTTCGGGCGTCGCTATGGCTGTTTCTCTGCCCCGTATTTGGGTTCATCTACTCCGCCCTGTTCACCGGCGAACCCATCACACCCTACACGCTGGCCGGTACGTCGCTCGTCATCGCCGGCCTCTGGATGGGGAGGAAATGAGTTTAACGTTTAAGGTCTAACGTTTAAGGTTGCTGACGCAAGCCTACCAGAGCGCCACCCAACGTTAAACGTTAGACCTTAAACGTCAAACCCGCTTCCTACTCTGTCACGATTGTTACTTCGACCCGCCGGTTCATGGGGCGGGTTTCTTCGTAATTGTTTGTCTTGGCCGGGCGGGTGCCGCCATAGCCACGGGTACGTACCCGGCTGGCCGCGATGCCCTGGCTGAGCACGTATGCCTTTACGGTTTCGGCCCGCTGCCGCGACAGCAGTACGTTCTGATCAAAATCGCCCTGATTATCGGTGTGGCCGGCCAACTCGATCGTGACAGCGGGGTTCTGGTTTAAAAACTGAATCAGCTTGTCCATGGCTCCGCGCGACTCGGGCAGGACCTCGGCAGTGCTTTGCGCAAAGAAGATAGATTCGATCTCGGCCGGGAGCGCCAACGCCGTTGGGGTGGGCTTGGGGGCCGTTTCGACCGGTGGGGCTGATGTAGCTGGTTTAGACGTACCTGGGCGGCTCGCCGTGGTTGTGGTGGCCCTGGGGCGCGTCGTGACCGTGGGGGCCTCGGTCGTAGGCCGGGCCGGCGGCGGTGGGCTGGCAACCGGGGGCGATGAATTAAGGGGAAGGGATTTGGTCAGGTATACCGTTTTACCCACCCGCGATACCACCCGCGGGTCTGAGAAATCGATCTGTTCGACGCTGTTGAGATAACCCTTGGCCTGCACAATAACCTGGTAGAGTTCCTTGGCGCTTAGGCTCAGTCGGAAGCTGCCATCCTGCACTGTCGTCTTCGAACTGGCGACTTTACCCGCCATGCTGAGGGCTTCGACCTTCGCCCCTACGATGGGTTGCCGGGTGGCTCCGTCGAGCACCAGTCCCTCCAGCGACGCTTTCTCGATCTGCCCAAAAACAGGGCCGACACTCCACCCCAAGATCCACAAAAAACTACAAAAAACGATTCGACTCATGGTATATACGCTACGGCTCAACGGCCCGCAAAGGTACGGCCTCCCGCCCGATTAATGGCACCCGAACGGCCGACCGGAGCCTAAAAAACGGGGCAAAAATTAGCCTAGAAAACCGACTCTAAAAAGGCCGAAAAATTTCTTGTAACTTATTGATTTACAATACCATATACACCGTTAAATAAAACCCAAAAATGAACGCGGGCCAGGGCACTTTTGTTAGTAGAGTATGAGAGAAATAACCCACGTGCCGATGGCTCCCATGCCCCCTCTGGTGCCCGCTTCGCCTTCGCCGGAAAGTCCGCGCGATGCCGCGACACCGGTTGCGGATGACCGCCCTGATGAGACCTGGCGGAAGTCTATTCCAGCGCAGGTATTTTTGAATCATTTCTTTGCGATGGATTACCATATCCAGCACCAGAACGATTTGTTCGACCTAGCCAAATTCCCGATCTTCCAACAGTTCGGTGGGCTGGGTGCGGCCGACAACAAGGCGCTGGAGAAGTTACTGCTCAACAGCTGGAGCGCCGAATACGCTCTTCGCATTACGCCGGTTGTCAACGACCGGTCGGCCGACTCGGAACAGTACCTGCAAAGCTCATTGCACTGGACGTTCCCGCAGGCCTATTATAGCATTCTGTTTAGTGCCCGGGCTTTTCTGGCCGTTCAGGGCATCAACGTCAGCAACGAAGAGCTGATCCGCAAACGGATTGGCAACATGGTGGTGCGCGGGCATTATCCGGCCTCCATCGGGTATTATGCGCTCGGGCCCATCAACAGCTATCGCATTCAGCGCCTGCCGATGGCCAAACGTATTGCTGAGTCGGGTCGTGATCTGACGTTGCCCTCGCGGCATTCGTCGGCGCAGATCGAACTGGCGCAGTTCCTGAAAACGACCCGCGATCAACGGATCAAGGCGCTGCGTAACATTGTCCAGAAAAATCCTAAAACGGCGATGCGCTCGTCGCGCACGGGTGAGGTATTGCAGAAATTTGGCCCCGAGCAGTACAAAGTGCTCGCCAAACAAATCGGCTACACCACTTATTTCGACATGCTCAGCCGCCTCCGCATTTCGTCGAACAATCCCGGAGGGGCGCCGCGCGAAATCGAGCGGTTCGTGGATTCGGAAATCGATGTGCGGCTCTTCCACCAGAGCCTGGTGAGCATTGTCGCGCAGGTGAACGCCGTACATGAGGCCTACGTGGCGAAAGCGCTGGGCATCGATGCGTACCGGCAGTTGGTAGCAAAACTGCCAACGTACCTGCAGGAGAGCTTTGTGCGCGACCGGCTGACCACCGTGATCGAGCCGATGCTGACCGCTGCTGTTACCCACTAATTTTTCGGAGTACCTCCCTCTTTATAGACCGGCCCCTGCCTCCTGGTAGGGGCTTTTTGTTGCCGGATGGTGGGGTTGGTTTCGCCACTTCCGGGCGGCGTGCAGGTATGCGCTCGATGCCGAATAGCCAAGGATGTAAGCGATATCCTGCGTGGCCAGGGCCTTGCCTCGTTCCAGGTGCCCCGCCAGTTGCCGTTTCAGGGCGTCGGCAATAGCCCGAAACGACGTTCCCTCGTCCGTCAGTCGACGCTGAAAAGTGCGGTGACTCATGGCAAACTGCGCCACCACCTGATCCAGTTGGGGCAACTCGGGCGCACACAGGCTGAGGGTCATCTGACGTACCTGATCGGCAAAGGGGGCGTCGGCGGCGGGTGTCGGACTGGTCAGTTGCAGAAAAACGGGGAGCAGGGCTTCGATGTTTTTTAACCGCCGCCGGTTGATCGACCCGGCAAGCTGCCGAGCCTCCAGCCTGATGCGGTAGCCATCCGACGCCACGACGGGGCTTGCAGCCAGTCGCCGGTACGCATCGAGTTGCTCATAAGGCAGCTGGATTTCGGCTACGTTGCCGTCGATCATGATCCCGATTTCGCGGGCCATCAGCACCAGCACCGAATCGAGCAGTTGGCGGGTTGCGGGGGTGTCGGGCAATGGGCTATGCAGACTGATATACACATTGGCGTCACGAATCTCAGTCAGCACCGACACGACCGGAAACGAGCTTTTGAGGTAGTCGCTCAATAACCCCATTGCCTGCTCGATGCTCGACGTCGCCAGCGAAATCTGGTAGATCAGCCCGAGCCCCTTCAGGTTCAGAAAATAGCCAAAATGCAGACCAAGGTGCGGGTCATTGCCCTGCGAAAGCAGTGCCTCCCACACGCGCATGTAATCGGCCACGCTCACGCGCCCCTGCGGATCGTGCAGGTCGGCGTCGGGCGTATCGAGCAGGCGCTGAAGACTCGACACCGATACGCCTTTACAGGCAGCAAAGTCAAACAGGTTAAGCAAATGCGAGGCTAAGAGCGTCATGTCGGGCGCGTGTGTTGATGGCGCAAAATAGGTAACATTTGGCGCAAACTATCAATCCCCCCTGCTCGCCACCCCGGACCTTTGTCGCAGTCAATCACCCAAAACCGACTGACCGATGAACCGTCAACAACGCTTCCACTGCGGGGCCATCTTCGCGCTGACAACACTGCTGACCCTGACCAATACGGCGGGGTTAGCCGCTCAGGCCGTCAACCCGCCCGCTGTTGCCATTACGCCGTCGCCAACGGCCAACGCTACTGTCGTGCTGAATTTTCTGACCGCCGTACAACGCGGTGACCGGGCGCAGGTGGCGGCGCTGCTCCACCCCAATGTGCGCTGGCAGCAGCCGGGCAACAACGCTATATCGGGCCTGAAAACCTCGCGTGAGGCGGTGTTTGCCATGTCGGCCCACATTCACGAACACACCGCCCGTAGCTACCGGATCACCGACATCTCGACCCTGAGCACCAACGGTTCGAGTGTTGCCGTTCGACTGCATTTCTCGGCCGCCAGCCCGGTTATGGTGCTCGACGTGGACAACATCGACGTGTTCACGGTGCAGGATGGGCTCATCACCGACGTGCGGGTACACTCGACCACGAAAATGCCTTCTGGGGCAACTAACGCCTTTTTCTTTATCGCTTTTCAAACACCTATAAACCAATTGATCGTATGAAATCGCTGCAAACTGTGCTGCTCGTCAACGCTGTTTCGTCGGGCACTACCAGCCTGCTACTGGCGCTCGGCGCCTCAACACTTGCGCCTTTTTTTGGCGCTGTATCCCCCGCTGTCCTGCGCGAAGTGGGCCTCTTTCTCCTGCTGTTTGCCGGGTACGTTGGGTACGTCGGTTATCAGACCCCTACCCGGCCGGGAGCGGTGCAACTCGTCATCTGGCTCGACCGGCTATGGGTCATCGCCAGCGGGATTGTGTTGTTGTTACCAAACACGGGCCTGACCGGGCTAGGTAAGCTGATCATCGCGGCCGTAGCTGCCTGGGTAGCGCTGATGGCTTATCTGCAAGCCACCAACGCCAAAAAGATGACCGCTTAACGGTGAGCTATTCCAGCACGGCCAACCCAACGCCTGAATCGGCGGCACCGTAATAAACCCACCAGCCGCCTTCGGGTCGACGTACCCAGCCGTTGCTGAAGACCACATTCGGGAAGAAGCCTTCGCGTTCCCAGGTACGTTCGGGCGTGAGCAGCGGGGCCGTCGAGCGGTCAAGCACATGGGCGGGGTTGTTCGCATCGAGCAGTGCCAGCGCAAGACTGTACTCATGGTTGGTACTGGCCCCGTGGTAGAGCACCAGCCAGCCGTCGTCGACGCGCATGGGTTCGGGACCAGCACCGATTTTCAGGTATTCCCAATCGGCGCCCGAAGCCCCAAAAATGAAGCGGTGGTTTCCCCAATGGATGCCGTCCATCGACTCAGTGAGCCAGACTGACGGCTTGCCAATGTCGGATACCATCGGGCGATGGAGCATCATCAGCTTACCATGAATGCGATCTGGAAACAGACAGACGTCTTTGTTGGGCGGCGGCAGGATCATCCCCACGCGCTCGACATGCTGGAAATCGGTGGTACGGGCCAGCCCAACGCCCGGTCCATTGGCCGAGACAGCCGTGTAGGTGATCCAGTACATGCCATCGACATGCGTGATGCGGGCGTCTTCAATGCCGAAGGCTTCGTCGGCACGGGCGGGAAACAGAAACGGTTTTTCGTCGATCTTAAAATGGACCCCATCGCGGCTGCGGGCCAGCCGCAGGTGGCTCAGCGAGGTCAGGTACGTTTGCCCGTCGATGGTCACCACGCGGGGGTCATACTCGCCCTTCGGTTCGCGAAACTGCTTCACATTCAGGGCCGGTTTTCCGTTGACCAACTCAACAATGGGTACGTGCAGCCAGCCACGTTCGGGGCGGGGAGCCTCGGCCACCCGCAGCAACAGCAAAATTTCGTCGCCAAAGCGGCAAGCGGCCGGATTGAAGGCCCCCAGCACGTCGAAGCCATCCACAGAGGGTTTTACGTCGGCAGTTTGTAGAATCGGTTGGTCGGAATACCGGGTCAGTGTGTAGTTTTTCATGCGTTACGCGAGGCCATTCCCTCAAATGATTTATTTAGTAGACAACCAATGGCTCGGCCAGAAGTTATGTAGTCCGAACCTAATCAATACAGACAACATGGCAACTGCATTCAACCAATTCGACGAACAAGACGACGTGCTGATGATGAACCCCGCACCCGGCAATGCTGAATTTGGTGACGAAGGCTCTGGAGCAACCAGTGGGTATGGCGATGCTGATGATGACGAGTTTGCCGACGACGCGATCGAAGAAGATTCGTTGGAGACCGATCTGGACGAAGACCTGCGCGGCGACGACATGGACGACGACGATCTATAAATGATTATCCGTTTATCGTTTGCTGTCTTCTATTCACGGTTTGGCTGGCACAGCCCTATTTGAACGCCAGCCAAACCGTGAATAGAAGCCAGTGAACTGTGAACACTAAATAGTATAAACCGCCTATCATGCAACCACAAACAGACAAGCCCGCCCAGCCGGAACGTGCCTCAGACGAGTCAACGGCCCCTGACAGTGAAACCCAGTCCTCGGCCGATAGCGCGCAGGGCGCTCGTAACAACCCCGAGTTGAACGAAGAAAAGACCGGCTCACGGGAAAACGAACCGGCGGAAGGGTAAGAAGAATTATGAAATAGGGATTATGAATTATGAATTGGCTGACGCGCCAGTGGTAAGCATGCGTCAGCCAATTCATAATTCATAATCCCTATTTCATATTTCATAATCCCTAACTCAACAATTTGACCCAGGCCAGGCGCAGCGCTACGACGATGAACACCACGCCGGTGATGCGGTTGAAGGCCAAGGCCACCTTGGGTGTAAACAGGCGCTTCAGTTTGTGCGCGAAAATGGCTAACGAAGCTTCGGCCACGGCCACACCGACCAGTGCAAACGCCATGAAGACTACTTGCTGATTGGCCGTGTAGCGCAACGAATGCCGCAAATAGGCGGCGATGGTCACCCACGACACAAAATTGATGGGGTTCAGCGCGTTCAGCAGAAAACCCGTCGTGAAATAATAGGCATAATTGCCAAATTTGGTTTTGGGGTAGGCGATGCGCGGGGTGCCTTTGATGATGTTGAACAGCCCGAGCACGACCAGGAAAATCACCCCGATGAGCGCCAGAATCGGTTCCAGCTCCTTCGAATGCGGAATCATCGACGTACCCAGCAACGCAAACGAGACGTAGATTAGATCGCCCAGCACGACGCCCGCCGTGATGGTTAGTCCGGCTTTGTAGCCGTTATCAACGCTATTCTGTATCAGTGCGAAGAATACCGTACCGAAGGTGAGGCACAGGGCCACGCCCGTCAGAAAGCCTAGAAGAACAGGAAGAATCATGAATGAAATGCCGTTGACCAGTCTGTTTTTAAACTGTACAGACGATATGACGTACTTATTGACTGGCAACGGCCTGTTTTTGTTTTAAACGCCGCGTAACCGTGCCACCAATAACAGGCCAGCCATGCTGATGGAATCGGTGATGCGTCCGTCGATCACCATGTTAACGGCCTCCGTCAGCGGTACTTTCTGCACCTGCAGGTCTTCAGTTTCTTCCGGCGCGTGGGGGCCGGGGGTCAGGTCTTCGGCAATGTAGATGAAGCCTTCCTCGTCGGTGGCAGAATTAGACGTGTGGATGCGGGCCAGTTTGGTCCATTTGGCAGCAATCAGGCCCGTTTCTTCCCGCAGTTCACGCTGCGCCGACTCCAGCAGATCGGTACCCACGGGCGAGCCGCCTTCGGGAATTTCCCAGGTGTATTCGTCGAGCGTGTAGCGATACTGCCCCACCAGGTACGTATTACCCTCAGCATCGATGGGAATCACGCCCACGGCTTTATTCTTGAAACTGACCACGCCATAAATGCCCGGCGTTCCGGCTGGCGTCAATACGTTTTCGTGCCTGAGGGTGAGCCAATTGTTCTCGTATCGAACGCTTGAATCGAGTGTTTTCCAGGGGTTTTCTGTTGTGTTCATACGGGCGAAAATACAACCGTTTCGGCCTGTGATGGCTATCTTTGCCCCCTTACTCGACGTTGGCCAACTGGATACCCACCCGTAGCCAGACCTGACGATCCTCGATTCGTTGTTCAGTGCCCAACGTCTTTCCCGTTGAATGACTTCCATCAAACAAACCAAATACCGCTGGATGGCCCTCTCGCTGGGGGTGAGTGTTGTGCTGCTGATCCTTAAGTTCACGGCTTTCTACCTCACCCAGTCGACCGCCATCCTGACCGACGCGCTGGAATCCATCGTCAACGTAATCGCCAGTGGTTTCGCGCTCTATAGCCTATACATCGCAGGCCTCCCCCGCGACCAGAACCACCCCTACGGCCACGGCAAGGTTGAGTATCTGTCGTCGGGATTTGAAGGCGCGCTGATTCTGTCGGCGGGGCTGGTGATCATCTATGAGGCTGTTGTTAGCTTTCTGGAACCGCACGCTCTCTCCGATCTGGGTTGGGGCGTGGGGCTAGTGGCGTTTACAACCGCTGCCAACGCGCTGCTGGGATACGCGCTGATTCAGCAGGGCCGTAAAGTAGATTCGATCGCCTTGCTGGCCGACGGCCGCCACCTGCTGGTCGACAGCGTAAGTAGTATCGTGGTGGTGATCGGCGTGGGGCTGGTTTGGTTCACCGGCTGGACCTGGCTCGACCGGGCGCTGGCGCTGGTGCTTTCGCTCTTTATCATTTACAATGGCTGGTCGCTGGTGCGGCAATCGGTGGGGCGGTTGCTCGACGAAACCGACGCCCCCACCATCGACCGCGTAGTTACCCTGCTGAATACCAATCGCCGACCTGCCTGGATCGACGTGCATAACCTGCGCGTGCAGAAATACGGGGCCGATCTGCACATCGACTGCCACCTGACCCTACCCTATTACTGGGATCTGCTTCAGACACACGAGGAAGTACATCGGTTTGAAGAAACACTACAGAATGGCTTTAGCAGCGAAGTTGAAATCTTCGTTCATGCCGACCCTTGCCTTAAGGAGTGCTGCCATTACTGCCATGTGGCCAATTGCCCCGTTCGGGCCCACGAGCTCGTCCGCGAAGTCGTCTGGACCGCCGAAAACCTGCCTCTTAATCAGAAGCATTTCGTGCCAGCGTGAGGAGTAATGTATAATGGATGATGGATAGTGTACAATGGTGGATACCGGGGTGTAACTCCGTCAGCAAAAGCACATTATATATCGCGTCTGGTCCATTGCTTATCATTCTCTATTTTTTTCTTGACATATTCACGGAAAAAATTGTATCTTTCGACTGTATCATTTGCTGATGCCACAGAAGTCGGTTCACCAACAAGATGATATTCAGGTTGTATTCTGAACTGGAAAGGCGGGTTGCGCTACAACCCGCCTTTTTTTATGCCCGAATTTCCCCGTGATTTATGCCAATCAGCCGTCGCCGCGCATGTCAACCCAGTTTCGTTCATCGTTAGAAGACAGCCGGTTATTCCTTACTGATGATGGTGGCCGTGCTGCCCACTGCGTCCAAACGACTCATTTCAACATCATGACTAACAACTCGACACGTCGCACCTTTTTGAAGGCCGCCGGTTCGCTTTCCGCCATGGCTTTCCTGCCCGCTTGGGCCGAAGCCGCTACTGCACCGCAGAAGACCTTCTTCGATATTTCGCTGGCCGAATGGTCGTTGCACAAGGCGTTATTTGCCAAAAAAATTACCAACCTCGATTTCCCCGGCATCGCCCGGAAGGAGTTCGGGATTGGCATAGTGGAATACGTCAATCAGTTCTTCAAGGACAAGGCGCAGGACACCGCCTATCTGAATGAGCTGCTGATGCGCTGCAAAGACAACGGCATCAAGAACAACCTCATCATGATCGACGGTGAAGGGGCCCTGGCCGAACTCGACGCGACCAAACGCAATCAGGCGGTTGAGAATCACAAGAAGTGGGTCGATTGCGCCAAATACCTTGGCTGCAAAACCATCCGCGTCAATGCGCAGGGCAGCGGCGAACCGGCCGAGGTAGCCAAAGCAGCCGTTGAGGGCCTAAGCAAACTGGGCGAAATTGGCAAGGCCGCAGGCATCAACATCATCGTCGAAAACCACGGCGGCCTGTCGTCAAACGGGGCGTGGCTGTCGGGCGTGATGAAAAACGTCGGGATGAAAAACGTGGGTACGTTGCCTGACTTCGGCAATTTCTGCCTCAAGCGGGGCAAAGACGGCTGCGAAGAGTCGTATGACCGTTACCTGGGTACGCAGCAACTGATGGCCTTTGCCAAAGGGGCTTCGGCCAAAACCTATGATTTCGACGCGCAGGGCAACTGCGTGGAAACCGATTACGCCCGCATCATGCAGATTCTGAAAGACGCCAAATTTAAAGGCATCGTCGGCATCGAGTATGAAGGCGACAAAGTCGACGAATACGAAGGCATCCGCAAAACGAAGGCCCTACTCGAGCGATTGGGGTGATTAATGTATAATGAATAATGCACGATGTACAATGGGCTGACGCTATCTCACACTTGCGTCAGCCCATTGTACATCGTGCATTATTCATACATTAATTACGCTTTCTCACAGAACTCTTCCAGCGCCATTTCGAGGTGCTGGGCGATCATCTGGGCTGAGCGACCTTCGATGTGGTGGCGCTCGATGAAATGCACGAGGTCACCGTCTTTGAAAATACCAATCGCTGGCGACGACGGCGGGTAAGGCAGCAGGTACTCGCGCATCCGGGCAGTCGCGTCGAGGTCAGCACCGGCAAATACCGTCACGAGTTGATCGGGCTTCACGTCGGTCGTCGACAGCGCCATTTTCACGCCGGGGCGGGCCGCACCGGCCGCACATCCACAAACTGAATTGATCACCACGAGCGTGGTGCCCTGGGCGTTGGCCATAGCCGTATCAACGTCGGCGGCGGTGGTCAATTCCTGGAACCCTACACTGGTCAGGTCTTCCCGCATGGGGGCAACTAAATGAGGAGGATACATAACTGAATTAAGTCTTGACAGTCTGTTAGTAAAAGTACGAAGTCTGAATAGTCTGTCGAGGAGTGAGCGTTGCAAAATCGTAAATCTGACTTTCCAGACTCCGCACTACCGTTAGAACGACTTTCCAGACTAGAAAGATCACATAAAGCCGAGTTCGAGCTTGGCCACTTCCGACATCATGTCGGAGGTATAGGGCGGATCGAAGGTTAGTTCGACGCTTACGTCGTTGACGCCTTCCACCTCGCGCACTTTCTGCTCGATCTCGCCCGGAATGGAACCGGCCGATGGACAAGAGGGCGAGGTCAGCGTCATCAGGATGTAGACGTTATTGACCGGAAAAATCTTGATGTCGTAAATCAGGCCAAGCTCATAGACGTCCACCGGAATCTCGGGGTCATACACGCCTTTGAGGGCCATCACGACCTGCTCTTTTAGCTCTTCTTCTGACATAATCGTAGCAACCATTTCGTTTGTTGTCTGCGGGTTAAAGTGGAGGTATTGACCGGTTTCCTTTCGACGTATAACCTTAAACGTCAGACAGCAAACTGTTTTTAGCAAAGGTTTTCATGCGCTGAATCATAGACGCCATACCGCCCGCCCGCCGCGACGTAACGAGGTTACTCAGCCCGATCCGGTCGATGAAATACAGATCGGCGGTGGCTACGGCGTCGGCTTTCTGATCAGACAGTACCCGGATCAGCAAACTGACCAGCCCCCGACTAATCTGGGCCGTCGGTTCGGCGTCGGCCTCAAAATGCACCGTATCGCCCTGTAGCTCACTGTCAAGCCACACTTTCGACTGGCAGCCCTGAATGAGTTTATCGTCGGTGTGAAACGACTCGGGCCGGGGCGGCAGCTTCTTGCCGAGGTCGATGATATATTGCGTTTTGTCGAGTTGATCGTCGAAGAGATCAAATTCCTCGATGATTTCGTCCTGCGTCTCGTTAATTGTCATACTCAAATTTTGCCCAGTGGGCGACCCATCGGCCGAATGGCCAGTACACGAATCACGTTGTCCTGATACTGGTATACCAGCCGAAACCGACGAACGAATACTTCTCTGATGAACCGGATCTGTAGCTCGGGAACAAGCCGCCCCATCTCCGGAAAATTTAGCAGCACAGCCACCTTTTTCTCCAACTCATCCGACCAGTCATCAGCCAGAGCCGGTGAATAATCATAGAGTTGTGCATAAATTAGTCTGACATCCTCTTTAGCGTCAGGCTCCCAGATCAGACTGATTATACACCACGTTCTTGCTGCGACTTCAGCTGATTTTTAAAATCGGCAAACTCGAGCATAAACGCATCGTGCGGAGTCCCCTCCGTGTGCTTCGCTTTCTCTACCCGTTCGTTGATGAGACGAATAAACAAAATTCGTTCGATCAACTCTTCAGAGGAGACTTTATCAGGCAGGTCCTGAAAGCTGTCAAGCACCTGTTTTTTATCCAGCAAAACGTCTTCGCCTATCATCTGAGCTCAGGGTTAAGGCAGGTTTACGCCATCATCGCTTTCACGCGTTGAAGGCCGTTCACCAGCCGGTCGATTTCGTCGGTCGTGTTGTAAACCGAGAACGAGGCCCGCGTGGTTCCGGCAATACCCAATCGGCGCATCAACGGCTGCGTGCAGTGGTGCCCGGTACGTACCGCAATACCCTGCTGATCCAGAATAACACCTGTGTCTTCGTGGTGGATACCGTCGAGCACGAACGAGATCACGCTCACTTTCTCTTTCGCATTGCCCACGATACGCAGCCCGTCAATGGTCTGTAAGGCCTCGGTGGCGTACGTTAACAGTTCATGCTCGTAGGCCGCAATGTTGTCTTTGCCCAGCAAGTCGACGTACTCGATTGCGCTCTTGACGGCGATGACGTCGGCAATGTTAGGCGTACCGGCTTCAAACTTATAGGGAATATCGTTGTAGGTCGTTTTCTCGAAGGTTACTTCCTTGATCATCTCGCCCCCACCCCGGAACGGCGGCATGGCTTCGAGCAACGCCCGCTTGCCATACAGCACGCCCATCCCCGTGGGACCAAACAGCTTGTGGGCCGAGAAAACGTAGAAATCGCAGTCCAGCGCCTGCACGTCGATGTCGATATGCGAAGTGGCCTGTGCCCCGTCGATCAGCACCACCGCCCCGACCGCATGGGCCTTTTCGATGATGGTTTTCACCGGATTGATCGTGCCGAGTGCGTTGGACACGTGCACCACCGACACCAGTTTGGTACGTTCGGTGAGCAGCTTGTCATATTCGTCCATCAGCAGATCGCCGTTGTCGTCGATCGGGATCACCTTCAGCACACAGCCACGCTCTTCGCAGAGCATCTGCCAGGGCACGATGTTGGAATGGTGTTCGAGAGTCGAGATGATTACTTCGTCGCCCGCGCCTAGGTACGTTCGGCCGTAGGTTTTAGCAACCAGATTGATGCCGTCGGTGGTGCCGTAGGTGAAGATGATCTCTTCGGCCTCGCGGGCATTCAGGAACGACTGCACGGCCCGGCGCGTCGCTTCAAACGAGGCCGTAGCCCGTTCGGCGAGGGCGTGAATCCCCCGGTGAATGTTGGCGTTGTCGTGTTCGTAGTAGCGAGTGAGCGCATCGAGCACGGCCCGGGGCTTCTGCGTGGTGGCGGCATTATCGAAATAAACCAGCGGCCGACCGTTGACGAGTTGGTTGAGTACCGGAAAATCGGCCCGAATCTGGGCCACCCAGGAATGGGCAATGTCGAGCGGTGTCTGCGTAATGGCTTGCATAAAGGAAGAACACCGGAACCGCCCTAAAAAGTTGGCGTTGCCAGCAGGAATCTAACGCCTGCGAATCAATCTACTAGTTATTTTTTTGATAATTTTTGTATACTTACATTATCATTTGAACGTACCTGGCAGCGGCAAATTCGCTCCTCAGGTACTCCAGCTATAACAAAACGACGGTTACACAACCGTGGCAACGTTATGCTGATTACCATGTACGTCCACCAGTTGCAATTGCTGAAACAAATAAGCTTTTAGGCCCTAAAAAAGAAAACAATGAGACATGCCTTAGTAAGACGCAAAGATGGAAAACATCAAATTGGGGGTGACGTGCCACAAGACTTTGTCATTCCAGATAATGAGTTTATTGGAGGCTTTCAATATGTAGGATTCATAGATAATTCAGACCCCTTTTTTTCCTGGTTACCCTTCAGAGTACACTTAATCCATCCAACCTATACAGACGAACGTTTTGTCTATCTTGATTACTCCAATCCAAACAGCCCGACAATAATCGAACCACAGGATACGGCGTCCTCAACAAGTGCATTTGACGAGCTTGACAAAAACTCAAAGATCATTTTTGAAGGTGTAAACGTGAGTGTTGCCGACATCGAAGAGGTAAGAGCGCATGAATACCTGGGCACCTGTGACGAAGCCGAATGGCTACAGGAAGCAGAAAGTCCAAGCTGTCCGAAAAGTGGCAAACCAATGAGATTTTTATGCCAATTGGAAAGCTTCAGGGGCGTTGAAGCGACATTCAGCAATGTAGAGCCAACGAGAGGAATGGCAGACTATTTCCAAAACTTAAACTTCTGGTGTGATGGAAGTCTGTATGTTTTCATCGAACCCGCAACAAAGACAATGTATTATACGATACAGAATACATAAAGTTGTATAGACCAAACGAAATAACGACTGAAGAAGTAAGCTTTCTGTGAATCAATTACTGCGTAAATACTAATAGAAACATAGGATTACACTTTGGAAGAAAATCATTTTTTTGCTTCTCTTTTACATTATAGAAAATAAAACTTACTCCTTTAGTTTACTCTGCCTAAAAAAAATTCATAGGAGCGCACTGAACCAATGATCCAAAATACGATTACACTGACTGAAACAGACAAAGAAGACTTAAACGTCTTTTTCACCTTTCAGCTAGATGAAGAAGCGAATCATCTGGCTGCCTTCACCGCCAAAGACCCAACCGATAAGGCGGCTTACATCGAAAAGTACACGAAGCATCTGGCAGACCCGACTATCCACTCACGAACCATACGCGTGAACGATGTCATCGTTGGCAGCATTGCGAAATTCGTGATAGACGGCGACGCGGAACTTACATACTGGATCGATAAACAGTATTGGGGTCAGGGCGTTGCTACGGCCGCCCTCAGCAAATTCTTAGCCATTGAACCGAGTCGTCCCATACAGGCGCGCACCGCTTTTGATAATTACGGTTCGCAGCGCGTATTGGAAAAATGTGGCTTCATAAAAATTGGCACGGACAGAGGCTTTGCCAACGCCCGACAAGCCGAGATTGAGGAGTTTATTTACAAACGTTCAGCTTAACTATAAAAACGAACTTCCTGATTATGGCCGATACCAACGCGACCACAGTAACACCCTTCCTGACGGTACGAGACGGCAAGAAAGCGGTAGACTTTTACCTCTCGGCTTTCGGGGCGGTAGAAACAGTACGATTCAACACGCCTGACGGGAAAATGACCGCTAAAATCAGCATCGAAGGAGCCGACTTTTGGATAGGCGATGAAGAGCCCCAATTTGGCAACCTGAGCCCGGACCCACAATCGAGCAGCCCGGTCAGGATCATTTTACAAACCAGACAGGCAGACCAACTCTTCGAACGGGCAGTAACGGTTGGAGCCACAGAGATTTGCCCCATGACAACGGAAGACGATTGGCGAATCGGAAAATTGAAAGACCCGTTTGGGCATATCTGGGAGATCGGCTACACGCTGTGACAACGAGCGCAGGCCTAACCCGCTAGCATAAGTCAGAACTTGCGTAGGTATCCAGTACGTAGTTAATGGCGTACTGCTACCGCTTGCTATAACTATGTCTTTCTCAATCGAACCGTGAATGGGCCTGCGGCAAAACGTCACGGCAGAGACTTATGTATTTATCCTCAAGCACAGCTAATTAAAACTATACAAGATCATATTTTAATGCAAAAAGGGCGAATGCAGTGAAATAAGCGCCATTTTTGACAAAATCTTTCTAGTTGATAGAGTGACCTACATACCGGTATTTAATCTAAAATTAATGTAACCTCACTCTACCCAGCACCTATTTCTGTGGATTCACGGCTAACCCAACCCAGTGACACGTTAACACACACCTACGACAAGTCCCGAAGTGTCTGCACGGTTCTGGGCGAAACGGCCGTTCGGTTTGCCACCCATACGGCCCTCCGGTTTAAAGACGATACGCTTACGTACCGGGCCTTGCAACAACAGGCCAATCAGGTAGCCCACGCCCTGTTGGCGATGGGTATCCAACGGGGCGACCGGGTGGGGCTAGCCATTGATCGCTCGTTGCCGCTGATTGTCTCGATGTTGGGCGTTCTGAAAGCCGGTGCTGCCTACGTACCTGTCGATCCGCAACACCCCACCGACCGCATCACCTACAGCCTCACCGACGCCGGCTGCGTTGTGTTGCTCACGTCGGCGGCGCATCAGGGTCGGTTTGTACTGCCGGGCGCGCGCGAGGTGGTGATCGAGGCGTTTTGGCCCACGCTGGCAACGTACCCAGCCACGCCGCCAACGCAGGAGCCCGATGGCGACGATCTGGCGTATATCCTGTACACCTCAGGCACAACGGGGCGCCCCAAAGGCGTTCCCATCCGGCACCACAGCCTTGTCAACCTGCTGCTGAGCCTGCAACAGGAACCGGGCCTGCTGCCCACCGACCGCGTTGCGCTCACCACGACCATTGCCTTCGACGTGTCGATGGCCGAAATCTTTTTGCCGCTACTGGTCGGCGCCGAAGCGCTGATGGTCGACGCGGCCAATGTGCGAAATGCGGAACTGCTAGCCTCTTTGCTGGCCGACGAAACGATTACCTGCATCAACACCACGCCCTCCACGCTGCGAATGCTACTGGCGGTGGGCTGGCCCGGCAACAAAAACCTGCGCATCATCACGGCGGGGGAAGCCCTGCCGCTCGACCTCGCCCGGCAGCTGACGGCCCGTTGCCGTGACCTCTGGAACTATTACGGCCCTACGGAAGCCACCGTTTACGTGACGGGCAAGCAGATTCTTCCCACCGACGAACGCATCACTATTGGTTTTCCTATTGCCAACACACGCATTTACATCATCGACGAGGCGGGTCAGCTGGCGACCGATGGGCAGGCGGGCGAAATCTGCATTGCCGGAGCCGGGGTGGCCGATGGCTATTACAATCGTCCCGAGCTGACGGCCGAAAAATTCATCGACAATCCCTTCAGCGACGAACCCGAACTTTTGTACCGAACGGGCGACCTGGGGCGGTATCTGCACGGCAACTCGCCCGAGGCCAGCGAGGTCTACTATATGGGGCGCCTCGATCATCAGGTGAAGATGCGGGGCTACCGTATCGAACTGGGTGAGATCGAGCATCAGCTAACGCAGTTGTCGTCGATCCGGACAGCGGCGGTGGTCGCCCACGAAGACAACCTCGGCGAGAAACAGCTGGTCGCCTACGTCGTGCCTGAGCAGGCTTACCGTCAGCCAACAGATACCGATAAAACGACCGCCGTAGCCCCCGAACTGGTGCGCAGTTGGCGGCAACAACTCGGGCAACACGTACCTGACTACATGATTCCGGGCGCCTTTGTAGTCCTGCCCGAACTGCCACTGACGCCCAACGGCAAGATCGACCGCAAAGCCCTGCCCGCCCCCACTGCCAAGCAACGTACCCACCGGCTGGCCAATAACCACACGCTCACGCCCGACGAAGCGCTGGTGGCCGACGTGTGGGAACAGGTGCTGCCCACCGAACTGCTGAGCCTCGACGACAACTTTTTTGACCTGGGCGGTAACTCGATGATTGCCGTGCAGGTGATGGCGAGGCTGGAAAAACAAACCGGCAAACGGCTCCCTCTGGCCAGTCTCTTTCAGTTTCCGACCATTCGCGCGCTGGCGAGTTTGTTGCAGGCCGACGCCGAGGGGCTTTCGTGGAAATCGCTGGTACCGATCCGGTCGGCGGGCAGCCGGGAGCCGCTTTACATTGTGCACGGCGCGGGGCTGAATGTCTTGCTGTTCAACGCCGTCGCGCAGCACCTCCACCCCGATCAGCCCGTATTTGGCCTTCAGGCGCGGGGCCTCAATGGCATCGACAAGCCGTTCAGCACCATTACTGAAATGGCCAGCGCCTACGTCGACGAGATTGTACAGCACAACCCCAACGGTCCTTACTCGCTCAGCGGATTTTCGTTTGGTGGAATTGTGGCCTACGAAATGGCCCGGCAATTACAGGAACAGGGTCGCGCAGTGAGTTTGATAGCCCTTTTCGATACCTATGCCTACGATGCGGGCGGCGACCACTCGGCCCTGCGGGTACGTGCCCAGGCGCTGGGGCTGGGTTTTCTGAAACTGCGGCATACCCTCCGGCTTTTTGCCGATCAAGGGGTTCGGCAGGCTATGCGCTACAAGGTAGAAGCCGTCGATCAGCGGTTTATCCGGCAGTACTGGCGCGTGAAAGAAAGCCACCGACTCGACCACCGGCTCCGGCGCGGGCTGATCCGCTCGTACTGGAACCTGCGCTTTGGCGAGGCCCAGCAACAGGAAGCCTTCTTCGATACCACCTTCCGGATTGAAGCCATCAACGCAGCGGCTCTGAAGCAGTTTGTACTCCTTCCCGCCAACCTCACGGTGCATCTGTTCCGGGCGGCGATCCAGACGTTTTACCTCGACGATTACGCCCACTACGGCTGGACCAACTACGCGTTGGGTGGCGTGCACGTACACGACGTACCCGGCGAGCACAGCTACATCTTTGCACCACCCAACGACAAGGTTTTCGCGGCTCAGCTACAGGCTGTGCTCGACGCTCGCCCCCACGGCAAAGCGTAGGCAGTTTTACGGCATCTGATTGGTACCGGCTACGTACCAGAGGTTCGCCAGGGCTTTCTGGTATTTGGTGCGCAGTTCTTCCAGTTTCACCCCCAGGTCGATCAGCTTGCTTTCGCGGGAGTTGACCAGAAACAGCGAGCTTTCGCCCAGACTAAACTTCTGCTGTTCGGCCTGCACGAGGCGGCGCTGATTGATAAACGTCTGCTCCTGCACCGTCACCTGCCGGGCCAGTGTCTGCAACTCGTTGCGGGCGGCCAGAATATCGTTCTGAATGTCGCGCTCCGTTTGCTGGCGTTCCAGCACCAGTTGTTGCCCTTTAAGCTGTACCTGCTTGAGTTTGCCGCGCTCTTTCCGGAGAAACAGCGGGAAAACCACATCAAGGCCAATCTTGTAATTCTCGGGCCCGAACGCGTAATATGTTGGCAGGCGATCCACCGACGTACCCAGCAGCGTGGGCGTCTGGCTCAGCAAGGCAGCACTCAGGTTGACCTGCGGCTGAATCAGCGCCCGCCGAAACCGCTCTTCAAACCGCAACTGCTCGGTTTTGGCCGTCAGTTTCAGTAGCTCGGGATGTTGCCGTAGCGCCTGATCCAGCAGGTTCTGCACGGTCTCGTTAGCCAGCGCATTGGTCGGGGCCGTCTGTGGGATCACGTTGGCTGGCAGATCGACAGGTTGCTCATTGGCCGCCCACAAAAAGGCCGAAAGCCGCAGTCGGGCATTTTGCAGATCGACCTCGGCCTGCTGCCGCTGCACCAACCGGTCCTGTAGCGTGATGAGCGCCTCGGTGGTATCGATTGTCGCTACTTCGCCGACCAGCGCCCGCAGCCGGGTGCCCTGAAAACGAACGTCGGCCAGTTGCAGGCCCTCATCGATCAGGCGATAGCTGCGGTACGACAGATACCACTCCCAATATGCCTTGGCGGCGTCGAAAAGCGTTTTGTTGATGTTTTTCAGCCGGTCGGCATCGGCCAGATTAACACCCAGCCGGGCCTGCCGAAGCGCGTTCCGCCGGGCATCGATGAGCAGCGTCTGCCCGATCGGCACATTTACGCCCACGCCCAACAGCCCCGTGGCGGGGGTAGTGGCTTCGGGGTTCAGTTTGGCGCCAAACGCCCGGTCGTAGGTCACCTTCACGTCGGTACCCAGGGGAGCAATGGGCACTGATAGCTCAGATCCCCATTTATTGTAATACACACTCGACAGCGGGTCGCCGTTGGTTTGGGGGCCAAACTGCTTGCGGTCGTACGTAGCCGACAGTTTGGGATCGAACGCTCCCCTCGCCTGCATGATGTCCGCGCGGGCTTCTTCAGGAAACAGGGCAGCCTGCCGCACAAGCGGGTGGTACTGCATCACGGCCCCGAAGAATTCGGCCGCGGTAAAAATTACGGTGTCGGCGCGCAGCGGGGCTACGGTCTGCGCCCGGCTGGGTACGTTGCTCAACAACACCATCAACAGGCCGATCACCTTGTAAAGGGCCAGCCGGCGGTATACCCCACCGGTGTGGCCAGTCCGTGGTTGTCCGTGCGTGTCTCCGCTGACCAATGGCTGACTGTTGGTGTCAATCACGACGCAAGGGATTGCCGCACCGGCGTACCGGTCTCTACTCATTTTTTGACGGTTGCTTTTTCGTTGGTTGGCTCATTTTGTAAGCTGGGCGGGAAGCCGTTCAATTGCCGCCAGATTTCGTACCAGATCGGCACATCATCGAGCATTACCCAGCCATATACACCCGACCCCACGCGGAGCTGTTCGGGCCATTTGGGATCGTGCCCGCTTACTTTGGGGCGCACCAGCAGGCGGTATTTCCCCCCTTTGCTGGCTACCGCATCGATCACGGCCACCTCACCACCAAACGTACCTACGGCTACCGTGGGCCAGCCCGAAAACTGCACCGCCGGCCAGCCATCAAATTCGAGCCGCACCGTGCGGCCGCGCTGAATCAGGGGTACGTCGTTGGGCCGTACATACAGTTCAACGGCAATCGACGGGTTGTCTGGCTGTAACGTCACGATCGATTCGCCTTCCTTGATGTTTTCGCCAATACCCGCCTTAAACGAGTTGACGACGAAGCCATCCTGCGGGGCTCGGATTACGTACAGGCCCCGCCGCACATCGACGCTGCTGATTTTGTTGACGATCTTCGATATCTCGCCACCGGCTTCGGCCAGATACGAGACCGCCGAGCTTCGATCAGACTGCGCTTTGGCGGTTTTCTCCCGATAATCGGCCTCGATGTTGGTCAGCTCGATACGGGCGTTGATCAGTTCCTGCCGGGCCACATTCACTTTGGCCTCCTGCGAAATCAGTTTGGCGTAATCTTCCTGCAACTTCAGACGGCGGCTCTCCAGGTCGGTGAGCGAGATCAGCCCGTCTTTGTACATCTTTTCCGAACGGGCGAGCCGGTCGGTGGCAATCCGGTAATTGGTCCGTTGTGCCACCAGATCGGTGCTGTCCATCGTCACCTTGAAGCGCGCCTGTTTCACCTTGTTCCGGGCCGATTCGAGTTTGGCCTGTAAGCCGGTTTCGAGGGCGGCAATTTGCCCATCGAGCGCTTTAATCTTGGTTTCGGTAGCTTCCAGACTGCCTTGTTTTGCATCGAGTTGTTCGCGCAGTCGCTGGGGCAGATTCGGGTCAAAATATTCGTCTTTGACCTCCGAAATCACCAGCAACGTATCGCCCCGGCGCACAAACTGCCCGTCGCGCACGTTCCAGTGCTCGATCCGGCCGGCAATGGCGTTCTGTACGGTTTGCGGCCGGTCTTGCGGGGTCAGGGCGGTTATTTCGCCTTCGCCATTGATGTTCTGCTGCCAGGGTAGAAACAACGTACCCAGCAACACAAACAGCATTACCAGCATCCAGCGGCCCATCGTCCGGCCCGCTTTCAGATCGGGCAGGGCGTGAAGCGTCTTTAAGGGAAAGTGATCTATAATGTCGGTTTGCACCCGACTATTTGATAAGTTGAGCATAGTGGAAGAAACTAGTTTGGGCATACTTACGCAGCGACTTCGCTGTTTTCCAGCGGCAGATCGGTTACGTGGCCGATCTTTTCAACGGCGGTCATCATGTCATATACCACATCGATGCTCATGATGAGCTTATCCACCGAGTTGGTAATCAGGACAATCACCAGCTCGGCAGCCACAAACTGCCCCAGGGTCATTTCACGACCTACCACCAGCGTCGTTCCCAGAATAAGCAGCCCGCCAATGACCAGCGTTTTGAAGGCCACGGCGCTGTAAAAAAACCGTTTCAGCACGCTGAAGTGCTGATTGCGATACAGTATGTATTGCGCCACGAGCTCATCAGTGCGGCCCATATTTTCGCGGCTGTCGTTTTCCTGTCGGATTTCGGTCAGCCGGGCGGCCATATTTTCGAGCCAGGCCACCAGCTTGTATTTATACGTCGATTCTTTCAAGCTGGTTTTCAGCGCACTACTGTTCAAAATGAGCACCAGCCCCACCACGACCAGAATCGTTACGAGGCCGAAACCGATGAAAACCGGGTGATAAAACGACAGCAGGATGATGCCGAAGATAATCTGCACCACAGCCGCCGTAAGGTCGATCAGCAGTTTGGGCAGGCCTTTCTGGATCGTAAGCACGTCGAAAAAGCGGTTCATCAGTTCGGGCGGATACGAGCCCTCCAGCGAACCCGGTTCAATGCGCGGGAGCCGGTACGTAAACTCAAAGGCTGCTTTTACAAAGACGCGCTGCTGCAAAACCTCGACCAGCACCTGCTGCCCCACCAGGATCAATCCGCTGATGACGACGCCGATGATGATAAGCCCGATGAGCACATACACCGAACTGAATACCATACCGCCCGACACCAGGTTAAACACCGCCTGAATGCCCAGCGGCAACGACAGGCTGATGAGCCCGGCGACAATCGCATATAAATAAACGTACCCAATATCGCGGCGCTCAGTGCCCAGCAGACGAATCAGGCGTTGCAGCGGTGTGGGAGCGGGTTCGTAGGGTGATGAAGGTGACCAGTTGTTAACGGTTGACATAAAAAATTTATCAGTCCAGATAGAGTAATTCCCATAGGCAACTACCCAGGAAGCCGAGGAAATAAACCCGGTTTGGGCCGCTAAGTTTCGATAGCAAGGGTTTCTAATGTGACTCTAATGACCGCTTAATCGATAGTACTCCTAACCTTTCTATGCATAAATGCTCAATCGGCAATAGTTTGACTTAACTTTGAGCAGTTTTAGTAACAGCCTCATCTCTGATTCAACGTTTATTACATGCATTACTCCGTTCAGGTACGGATGAACGAGAAGCTATTTCTTCGTGATCCCGAACAGTCTGAATTAGGTCGCCGCATCATCCGTCAGGGTATTCTGCTCATTCATGAAGTGGGCTTCGAGGATACCACGTTTCGTAAGCTGGCCGATCGTATTGGGACCAAAGAAGCCAGTATCTACCGCTATTTCGAGAACAAACATCGCCTGTTGGTTTACCTGGTTGCCTGGTACTGGCAATGGCTCGATTTTCAGGTCATCTTTGAAACCAACAACCTGACCGATACCCGCGAAAAGCTGGAGCGGGTGCTGCGTATTTTGCTTCATGACAACATCGCCAACGCCGCCACACCCGACGAAATCGACCTGCCGGCCCTGCACAGCATCGTTATTTGTGAAGCCAGTAAGGCTTATCTGACTAATCATGTGTCGGAAGACAACCGGCAGCACCTCTTTAAACCCTACAAGGATCTGACGGCCAATCTGGGCAAGCTCGTCCTCGACTATAATCCCACTTACCGCTTTGCGCACTCGATGGCCAGTTCGCTCATCGAAACGGCGCATTCCCAGTCGTTTTTTATGCGCTACCTGCCTTCCCTAACCGACTTCGGCCACAGTGAGAGCAAAGCGCCCCTGCTCGAATTCCTGCGGCATCTACTGTTTTCGAGCCTGAACGCCCACGCATAAACCGGAAAAAGGCGAGCTCACCAGCAGCCAGACATCGCTGTCGGCACGGGTAAGCACGCCTTTCGTTTTGTGGCTTTTACCTAAAATCCCAGCCTGACAATGCTGTAGGCCGTCTGATTGGGCTGGCGCTCCTGCTTGCCAATGCGCGTTTTAACGTGATCATCGTCGTGAATCACCAGCAGCGTGTTAGGATCAATGAAGGTCATATCCTCGGCTTTATGGGTGAACGTCAGCGGCTTTTTATCGGCCATGCGGACCAATTGCAAATCACCTTTTTTCAACAGCGCCGACTCGGAGATTGTCCATAGGTAAGCTCCAATCTGCCCCGGTTGTTCGTAGGAGGTCATGAGCCAGAAACAACGCCGCGCCGGGTCGTATTCCAGGCTCGACACGGCCAGGGGTTTGGGCAACACGGGGTCGACATCATCGACGCTGAACTCCCGGACGAGCGAAACCGGACCCAGCAGTAGCTTTTCACCGCCTTTCTCATCCCGCACCGCCCGGTACCTTGCCGTCAGAATCGTGATGCGGTAATCAAATTTGTCGTAGCGCTCACCCTGTTCGCGCACCCCAAACCACAGTTGCGTATTGGTAGCGGCCAGACCCTCGATTTTAAAGTAGGGCGAACCACCCAGTACGGCCTGTAGCTGCTTCCGCAGCCCAAGCGACACACCACCGGGTTTATCGGCGCCTAATACCTGCATAGCTCCCTCCTGCCCCGGCCGCCAGGCCAGCAGCATATTGTAGCCGTCGAACGACGACGTATCGGGTTTGATGCGGTCAAACGCCGTGATCAGGAACGTCCATTTGCCGTCGGGGCTTTGGGCAAACTCCTCAAACTTGTGGGCTTTCCGCAGTAGGGGTTGCTCCAGGTACGTTGGTAATTGATTGGTCGAAGCCGCCTCGTCGAGGGCGTCGAAATCGTCGTAGTAAAAAACCGACGAACGCGGGGCAGGCATGTCTTTATCATTGGCCAGATAGATCCGGCGCTGCTGATTCAGAACCGCCGAAGCTTCGCACCAGAGCTTTCCATCGGCCAGGCCCGGCTCAAAACAGGTCAGGAAACCTTCGGATGAAATCAGCGCGGTGGGCGTAGACTGGGTGGTTGGCTGGGCCGTTCGGCAATGCTGAAATACGACTACTGTGCATAGGATTACCAGTGAGTGGATTAGGCGTCTCATGCTTACAATATAGCCAAATTGTATTGAGTGGCATATACAGTTGGGTCGAAAAATGGGATAGTACAATTCGTTCGCCGTATTAGAAAAATACAATTCGTAGTGCAATTAGATGAATCTGTTGTACTCCAAAGCGTTTCGATAAACTATTCATTCACAGGCTTGTACGAAATCAAGAGATTTGATTAAGGGATTGTTAACGAGCCCCAAAACGCTTGTAAGTGAAATCCCATTGCCCCCACCTTTGTCACGGTAAAACCAAATACACTGTACGATTATGAACCAAGTTCGTTTGACAATCGCCACGCTGCTCGCAGCCTGGACACTGGGGACCGCCGAGATGGCCGTTGCCCAAACTACCGACAAACCTTCTACCGTAAATGTCCTGAAATCAGGCGTTAAGAAGGTACGCCTGTTCTCACCCGTTAACACGCCTGTTGACGTAGCCGTTATCGACCTCACCGGGAACCTGCTCTATCAGGGAACCCTTCGTAGCCTGGACAAGCGGGGTGCCCTGCTGAACCTGGTGAATCTGCCCGATGGGCGTTATTATGTGACGGCCACCAACGACGGCTTCTGGATGTCGCAGGGCCTGACCATTCGGAATGACGTGGTCAGCGTGGATGCGCAAAACATGACCGAGCTGACCAAGCCCGTTCTGACCACCTATGCGCAAAACAAATACGAACTGGTAACGCCGGGCGTAAAAGAGCTGACGGTATCGATCTACGACCGCATGAATGATCTGGTATTCAGCAAGTCGTTTGGTCAGGGTAACACCCACCGTTTCGACCTGAGCAGCCTGCCTGCCGGTGATTACACATTCGTTTACGGCCCCTCGCAGAAGCAATTCACGGAGCGGGTAGCCATCAAATGATGATTAATGGATAATGTACGATGTACAATGCACAATGAGGAGAAAGCTGGCCATGCAACATCATTGTACATCGTGCATTGTACATTATTCATTCACACAAACT
The DNA here is from genome assembly GCF_041321105.1 of Fibrella musci. Lineage (NCBI taxonomy): Bacteria > Pseudomonadati > Bacteroidota > Cytophagia > Cytophagales > Spirosomataceae > Fibrella > Fibrella musci. Next base: position 1,052,159 of record NZ_JBGGWD010000001.1, read on the forward strand.
CCTGCCAGGAAAGCAGGGCAATGGCCATCACAGCGAGTGTGAGGCCAATTTTGTTGATCGTCAGCAGACGTTCGCGAAAGAAAAGCGTGGCCGTAGCAGCCGCCAGCAGAATCACGCCGATGTTGTAGAGCGGGTACACAAACGCCCCGTTGCCGCCGTAGGCCGACAGTGCCAGCACCAGCGTGTAGAAACTCAGAAAATTAGGGATGCCCAGCGTTAGGGCACCCACGACGTTACGGCCCGCGAGGCGCTCGCCGCCCCGCGCGTACCGAATCAGCAGCAGGAAAAACCCGGCTGCAATAGCGCCCACAACCATCGTGAGCGTCACGACCACCGGGTGGAGGCCCGTTGTGGACGCATTAGCCGCAATGTATCGCACGTTCATGTAATTGATCATGGTGTTGGTGAAGCCGTACATCAGAAAGACGCTCAGCAGTAACAGCGCCGATTGGCCCGCCTTGCCCAACGTACCTGACCCAGCCTCGGCCGGTTCGGGTTTGCGGTAGGTACTCAGCCCCACGGCCACTACGGCCAACACCAGCCCGACGTAGTTCCAGGCGTCGAAGGCCCGCGCCCCGCCACTCCCCGACGTACCTGAGCGCGCCAGTACAAACAGACTCACACTCACCGGTATGACCAGCGACAGGTTGTTGGCCAGCGACGTGGCCGTCATGCCGTTGCGTTGGGTACTAGCCCCCGATAGCAGAAACGTGAGCACGAAAGCCACACCAATACCCAACGCAATCCAGGTCCAGGTTTGGGTCAGGTCGATCTGAAAATCGACGCCGGCGGGCAGCAGCAAGTAACCTGTAACGAAGCAAACGGGGTAGTTGAAGACAATCGCCTGAAACGTATCGACCTGATAACGGGGAAAAAGGCGAAAATTCAGCAGCAGCAGTACCGACAGCACCACGCTAGCAATGAGATAGACCATGACTGGTAAATTTTGGCGAATCTACGACCCTACTGATGAACCGGGTAATTCAGCCAGCGAAACAATCCAATTACGACAATCAGCAAGCCAACGGCCCAACCCGACAGCGGGATTAACGGCACGGTGGGCTGCTCAAGGGATGTTTTCAACGCTAGTCGTCTGAAGGGCCGATACAGGGCCATAAACGCCAGCGGCATACACAGCGGAGATAAAAGGCTAATGGGGTGCGACACGGGCAGGTGCAACAAGCCGACGAGCACATTGGCCAGCACCGGCCATAGAATCAGCAGGTTAGCCCGCTGACCGGCTGACAGCGCTAACTCCCCATAAGGGCTAAACCGAGCCGACAATTGTATGAACAGGCGCGTCAGGAGCCCCACACTCCCCACCGATAGCAGGATGATGAGCCACTCGGGCAGGCCAAGCAAGGCGAACACCTTGCCTGTGTCGCCTTCCCGAAAAAAAGGCGCGATGAACAGATAGCCCAGGAAAAGCAGCACACCGTGTAGCCCCATCCACAGCAACAGCAACGTACCCAGGCTTTTCTGCTGAACCTGCCGTTCGGCCAGTAGGCACATTACCCCAACGAGCAGCGACCCCAGTGGCCCCGCCGCCGCAATCCAGAGCAGTTGCGCGTCGGGTACGGTACGGGGGTCGATGTAAACGAAGTTATGGTGAAGCTGTGGGTGCAGGGCAAACGAAGAAGCCACCAGAAAATGACCTAGTTCGTGGAGCATCACCATACTCAGATTGGCGATCAGGGCCACCACGATACTGTTACTCACCGCCGCCGGGGATATGGCAGACGATAGCGATTGAGACGACTTGGGCATTGGTTGTACAACGAGCCTTATCGGCTCAAGATAGCCGACAAAACGGTTTAATGGGTCATCGAATTCCGCCCCCGTTCGGCTTATTTTTACCACATGAACATGGAGCAAAAAGTTATTCTGATTTCGGGGGCTTCGCGCGGTATTGGCCGGGCCACGGCGATGTTACTGGCCCAACACGGAGCAAATGTAGTAGCTACCGCCCGCAATGCCGACGAACTAACCTCGCTGGAAACCGAAGCGACCGCCCTGGGCCGGGGCAGCGTAACGGGCGTAGCCGGTGACGTAGCCAGCGAAGCCGACATGGGCGTTGTGGTGCAAACAGCGCTCGACCGGTTTGGCCGCATCGACATCGTGATCAACAACGCGGGGTTTGGTATTTTCAAGCCTGTCGATGAACTGACCGTCGACGAATGGGACGCCGTCATGGCTACTAACGTCAAAGGGACGTTTGTGCTGACTAAAGCTGCCCTCCCTACGCTGAAGGCCCAACAAAGCGGCCATGTGGTGGTCGTGGCGTCTGATGTCGCCAAGCGCACCTTCGCGGGCGGCTCGCTCTACACAGCCAGTAAATACGCGCAGGAAGCCTTCATGGGGGCGCTTCGGAAGGAGGTGCGCCCGCACGGCATCAAGGTAACCGGCGTTTATTCGGGGCTGGTCGATTCGCATTTTCACGCGAAAGGGCACGGCCACGAAACCTCGAAGCACTACCTTCAGGTGGAGGACATGGCCGAATCGATGCTGTTTATCGTGAGCCGACCGCCGCACGTTGTCATCGACGAGTTTATGGTTCACCCGCTGGAGCAGGACTATTAAACCAGCTGTATCCGTGACGATGATACGGCACCTGCTTATTTATGGCCTGGCACTGGGCAGCCTGGTGAGCCTGATGGTCTGGTCAGAATATCGGCTGCTGGTGGTCCGCCTGCAAAGCGAGGGAAAAACGATTGCCCAGATCGCCGAGGCCAAACAGAGCATGCAATCCATGTTTGCCTACTACGACACCTGGCCCGGCCTGATTGGCATCACGTTCATGGAGATTTTCCCGATTGGCCTACTCGTGGCCCTCGTCAGTGCCCTTGTGCTCAAAAAAATCAGTCCCCGCTCCGCCCGCGTTTGATCCACAGGCAGGTTTGGTGCATTCGGTTACAAGATGGTTTTATCGTAAGACAAAATCATCGCATACAGGTGAGCTAATAAATCTATTTTAGAAAAGAGGCTTGGGCTTCTTGTCATTCCGACGATAGGAGGAATCTTGAGTTGTCCTTACCTGAGAGCTAAGAAATATCAAGATCCCTCCTATCGTCGGGATGACAAGAAGCCCACTATAAACCATTGGTAATTAGTTCATCACCCTTCATGGCATTCACGGTCAAACGACAGAAGCCAAACCTGCAATAGGTTTGGCTTCTGTCGTTTCAGGTACGTCCGTCTATTGACTCCACTCGGTTGGCGTGCGGTCCCACCGGTGGCCTTTCAGTTCCTTCAGCAGGGCATCGGGTAGCGGGGTTCCGTCGCTAGCGCCGCAGTTGGCTTCCACGTTGGCGATGCGGCGCATGCCGGGAATGGTCGTAGACACATCAGGGTTGGCCAGAATGAAGCGTAACGCCATTTCGGCCATTGTCATGCCTTCGGGTACCAGCGGTTTCAGCGCATCGGCATGGTCGACGCTGCTATTCAGGTTTTCCGGCACAAAGTACGTCGACCGCCAGTCGTCGGCGGGGAAAGTCGTTTCTTTAGTCATGGTGCCCGTCAGCGTGCCTTCATCAAACGGCACCCGCGCAATCACACCGATGTTCAGGGCCCGGCAGAGCGGAAACAACTCGTCTTCGGGGTTCTGATCGAAGATGTTGTAGATCACCTGCACGGCGTCGATCAGGCCGGTACGCAGCGTGTCGAGGCAATTGGTAGGCTCCCAGCGGTTGACCGATACGCCCCACGCCTGCACTTTGCCTTGTTGCGTCAGGTCTTCGATGGTCCGTTTCCACTCATCGCGGTTGGCCCAGGCATCTTCCCACACGTGAAACTGGAGCAGGTCGATGGTCTCTACACCCAGGTTTTTCAGGCTCTTATCGGTATACTCGACAATGTAGTCGGCGGGAAAAACGTCGTCGATGGCGAAGTGCGCTTTCGACGGCCAGATGCGGTTTTTGGGTGGAATCTTCGTGGCGGCATACAGTTTCTTATCGGCATTGTTGGCTAACAACTGGCCCAGAATCTGCTCGCTGACACCTTCGGCATAGCCCCAGGCGGTATCGAAGAAATTACAGCCCAGTTCAACCGAGCGTTGAAGCGCACGGAGCACTTCGGCCTTGTCAGAGCCTGTCCAGCCGGCCAGTCCCCACATTCCATAGCCAATTTCACTAATTTGCCAGCCAATCCGGCCAAAGGTTCGGTAATTCATAAAAGTCAGTTTACAGTCTTCAGTTCACAGTTTCCAGTTAGTCACCAGTGCCCTAACTGAGAACTCAGCTGCGCAACTGAAAACTATAAACCAAAAACTGTAAACTCTATTTATGCTGATTCGTATTGTGAGAATGACGTTCCGGGCCGACGAATTAGACGCGTTTAGGGCCATTTTCGACGGCTCGCGGGCAAAGATAAGGGCGTTTCCGGGTTGCCAGCATCTTGAACTCCTGCGTGACCTCGACCACCCCAACGTGCGCCTTACGCTGAGCCACTGGGAGTCGGCCGAGGCGCTTGAAACGTACCGCCAGAGCGAGCTTTTCCGCAGCACCTGGGCCATCACGAAAGTGCTTTTTGCCGACCGACCCATCGCCTTTTCTACCGAACCTCTATGACCAAACGGGCTTTTCTTCAGACTGTGGCGGGCATGCCGCTTCTCTCGGCTAATCTGGATGCGTTGCTGGCCAGCGTGGCTAAGCAGTCGACCATCGACACCGCCAATGATGAGGTTTTCTGGGGCAAAATTAGAGAGCTATACCTGCTCAAACCCGACTACATCAACCTCGAAAACGGCTATTACTGCATTCAGCCCAAGCCGGTACTCGATGCCTTCCTGCAACACGTGCGCGACGTAAACCGCGAGGGCTCCTATTACCTGCGCACCCGCCAGTTTGACGACAAAGCCGCCGCCCGCAACCGACTCGCTCAACTGGCCGGTTGCGCCCCCGACGAGCTGATTATCACCCGCAACACCACCGAGTCGATCGACACCGTAATTGCGGGCCTGACGTGGAAAGCGGGCGACGAAGCCATTATGGCCACGCACGATTACGGTGCCATGCTCGATATGTTCCGGTTACAGGCGCGGCGCTACGGCATCGTCAACAAAGTTCTGTCGGTACCGCTGCACCCCACCTCCGACGACGAGCTTGTGGCGCTGTACGAACGGGCCATTACGCCCCGCACCCGGCTGCTGATGATTTGCCACATGGTGAACATCACGGGGCAGATTCTGCCCGTCAAAAAGATTGTCGACATGGCCCATCGCCACGGGGTCGAGATACTCGTCGATGGGGCGCATGCGTTTGCTCACCTCACGTTTTCCATTGCCGACCTGGGTTGCGATTACTACGCCAGCAGCCTGCACAAATGGTTGAACGTACCCATCGGCGCGGGGCTGCTCTACGTGAAAAAGGCCCATATCACAAAGCTGTGGCCCACGTTCGCTGATTCGGGCTTTGCCGACGACGACATCCGAAAGCTCAACCATACCGGCACGCACCCCGTCCATACCGACCTCACGATTATGGACGCGATCGATTTCCACGAAAAAATAGGCAGTGAGCGCAAAGAAGCCCGCCTCCGCTACCTGCAGCAGTACTGGACCAGCCGCGTCCGCAACGTACCTGGCATCCGGGTCAATACGCCCGCGCAACCCGAACGGGCGTGTGGCATTGCCAACGTTGGCGTAGCTAGCCTGCCCCCCGCCACCCTGGCCAAAACCCTGCTCGACCGGTACCGAATCTGGACCGTCGCCATCGACAACGAAGCGGTTCAGGGCGTCCGGATTACCCCCTGCCTGTACACGTCCACTGCCGAGTTGGATGCACTGGTGGCGGCACTGAAGCAACTCGCGGCCTAAACCTCTATCTCGCATGATCAAGCCTATACAACAAGACGATGCCCTGCTGGCCGATATAGACGCCGCCCGGAACGTACCTGAGCAGTTGCATGTCTGGTGGCTGGGCCAGAGTGGTTTCCTGCTTCAATACAACGGCACACGCCTGCTCTTCGACCCTTATTTATCGGATTCGTTGACCCTTAAGTACGCCCAAACCGACAAGCCACATACGCGTATATCGGAACGGGTAATCGACCCGGCCCGACTGACGATGATCGACGTACTGACGTCGAGCCATAACCACACTGATCACCTCGACGCCGATACGCTGCTACCGACGCTGGCGGCGTCGCCCAACGCGCAACTCGTTATTCCCGAGGCTAACCGGGCGTTTGTCTCGAATCGGCTCGGCGGCGACCCGGCCTGGCCCATTGGGCTTTCGGCCGGACAGCAAACCACGATCGGCTCGGTAACCCTTCACGGCGTACCAGCCGCACACAACGAGCTGGCTGTCGATGCCGAAGGTCGAAATCTGTACATGGGTTTTGTGGCCGAACTGGGGCCGTACCGTATCTACCACTCAGGCGACACGCTCTGGTATGATGGTATTGTTGAAACGCTCGCCCCACATGGGGTCGATCTGGCGTTTTTGCCCATCAACGGAAACAAACCCGAACGGCGCGTGGCCGGTAACTTAAACCCCGACGAAGCCGCCCTGCTGGGCCGCCGCATCGGGGCGAAACTAACGGTGCCACACCATTACGATCTCTTTTCGTTCAACACCGCCGACCCAGCCGATTTCATCAGGGCCTGCGAACGCGAACAAACGCCGTATCGGGTTATGCAGTTGGGGGAGCGACTAACGATTTAAGGAAAAAGGAAGCGGGAGGATGGAGAATGGTACGCAACTTAGTACCATTCTCCATCCTCCCGCTTCCTTTTTCCTCCTACGCTCAGGCATTGCCAATCTGGCCGCTGGCTGTTTGCAGCGCGGCAGCCAGGGCTTCGAGCCGGGTGACTATATCGCCCTCCGGTCCAGCCATGACACTCATTTCCCGCGTCTGATTGGCCAATTCGGTAAGGAGTTTCTGTACCTCACCGGCATTCGGCTGTCCAGCTTCGAGTTGCGTTTTCAGGTGTTCCAGCAAGCTGACAATTTCTTTCGTGTTTTCGGGGCCGGTCAGGGTATTAATCCATTGATCGATCATGCCCTTCCCGCTCTGTGGCGTAAGGTCGGCAACGTCCTGGGCCAGGGTGCCCATTGTGTTGTCGAGCAAGTCGGTGGCTTCTTCGTGTGATTCCATATGTGTTCTATAGTATGTCGGCAAGGTTTTGTAAAATCTTCGATAAACTTTCAAGCTTGCCCGTCCAGGTGCCTTCGGCCGATGGGGCTTCGGCGTGCCGGGCGGCTTCTGCCGCCAGATCCGCCAGCACGTCTTTGATCATCACCGGGTCGGGTTCGTCGCTTTGCAACAAGGCCTGCAACTGCGTCAGCCCGGTCGATACGGCCTCTACATTGGCGTCGCCTTCCAGCGCGTCGAGCCAGCCCTCAATGAGCGTTTGGCCCGTTTGCGCGTCGGGCACTACGCTTAGATCTCCCCGGAACGTACCCAGGGTTTCGTCGAGCATGTGCTGCTCGTTGGCGTTGGTTCCTGCCACAAGACGATTGGTTTAATGACTTCAGCTTGAGCGTTTGGCGTTTACAAGTTGGAGTCGGCTAACGCGGCGGCAACAGCCCTGCCTTAGCCGACTCCAAACGTAGAAACTTAACAACTCAGCACTTCTTTATACGGATGTTGAGAGTTGGCTGGCGAAGTTGCGCAGGGCGACTGTCAGCGTGCTCAGCCGCGACGGCAGGTCACCAGCAGCGTCCTGACCCAGTACTTCGGTCTGATCGGCCAGTTCGGTAATCAGATCGCGCAGTTTCTCGTTGCTGGGGCTTCCCCCTTTCAGCTCATCTTCAAGCTCCTTCAACGGTTTCACCAGATTGCTGGCGTTGTGGTCGCTTTTCAACGATGAATACCAGTCGGTGATCAGTGAAAGACCTTCCTGTGGCGAAGCGGATTTACCTTGGTCAAACGCTTCGATGGTAGCGTCGATCAGCGTAGTAGCCGATGAGCCGCTCGATTGTGAATGTTGATTTGCCATTATGTGAATTGATTAATTGAAAAAATAGCCAGCTTCCGTTCAGGCATCGGTCGTCATTCGTGGGGTAACGCGTTCAGTGCCCGATAAGCCCAGTGCTTACCCAACGAGCCGCCGCGCCAGCACAGTCACCAACTAAGGTCTTTATTGGCCGTAGCGATCGCCACCTACCGATTGTGAGCCGGTCGTGGGCGCGCCGCCCATATCCGAATTGTCAGAGCTGTAGGCGCCCGTGGTACCGGCATCACTGATGTCTGAACTTAACTGACCACCGTTGCTACCCGTCGGGTCGTCCATGTCGCCCTGCCGTGATTGTGCACTCTGGTTACTACCACCCGACAGGTGTTGGCCAAAACCGCGTAATGAGGAGGCCAGTTGCGCCAGCGCCTGTTGCTCATCGCCGTCTACCTGCTGAGCCGCCTGGTGTGTCTGGTCGGCCAGTTCCTGAATCAGCGATAGCACCGTGCCACTGTTGGGCGTACCTTCCTGCAACTGCATTTTCAGTTCGCTCAGCGTATGAGCCACCGGGTTAGTCGACTCATCACCAGAGTGTAAAGCGCTGATCCAGTGATCGATCAGGTTGATACCATCCGTTGGCGAAACGGTCTTTACGTCGCCGTTAAACGTCTGCACGGTCTCGTCGATGAGCGCCGTGGCAAATTGTGAGGGTTGAGCCATAAGGGTAAAGTGTCTGTTGCCAGTGCGTTATCCCCTGCGGGCAACACAGCCAGCGCCAGGCTTATTTTGAGACTTGTTCGAGAATGTTTTCGAGAGTCGCCACGAGCCGCGACAGTTCCGTTTCGTAAGGAGCCGATTCAGGCGCGTCCATAACACTCTGCGTGATGTCGATCAGGTCTTCGAAGTAGGCCTGAATTACCGACGGTTCGGGTGGGCCATCGGTCCGATTCGGGTCAAGCTCCGCTTTCAGGTCTTCGAGTACGTCGGCAATCTCGTCGGTTTCATCGTCGCCGTTCTGGTCAAGAAAGTCAATCCATTGATCGATCAATGCCAGGCCATCCTGCGGCGTTGTGCTTTGAATGCCGCTGTCGAACGTCGATACGGTGCGTTCGATAAGTCCTGTTGTTTCGGGGTCTTGTGAAGTAAGTGCCATGAGTTCGTTATAAGTCCGTATGTCGCGGGCGGCCTGGAACAAATGTGGTCCGAAACCGCCTTTGACGGTTCGTTTAGTTTGTTTGCCAGGCCGTTAGGATGTCGGCCGGATAATGTAGCGTATCCGCTTTTGGGGTGTTCACAGTCGTTTTCTACGCAGCAAAAAGTACACGTTCCGGCACCTGATTGGTTAGTATACCGAAGCGCAAGATTAAAACCCCTGCTTACCTGTATTGTTTGTAGAAAAATGACAAACGGAACCGGGAGCACCAGTGGCTGCCCTTCTTACGTGGCAATCACCAATGCTCCCGGTTCCGTTTACAACAGGCAGGAAGACCTGCTCTCGTTTATGAATGACCGACTTCGGCCGTGCTGTCCAGCAGATTCTGTAATGTTTTAGCCAGCTGACTCAGCTTCTCGGGGGCCGAGGGGCTACTGGCGTAAGTGGCATCCTGCCGGGCAAAAAAGTTGGTATACTCGGCCAACTCAAGCAACAGAGCACGTACCTGAGCCGGATCTGGGGTGTTCAGCAGCGTACGTTGCAGGTTGCTGAGTGCTTCCCGAACGGCTTCCATGCCGTCGTAATGGCTTAGTTCGTTTAGCCAGTCATCAACCAGCGCCGGGCCGGATTCGGTGGTGTGTTCGCCGTTTTCGAGGGCCTGAACCGTCGTATCAAGCAGGGTTTGGGTTGACTGAGGAACCATAAGCCAGGTTGTTTTTATAACGCTAATTTTTCGGCCACAACACCTTCCAGATACTCGCGGATCGGCTTGATCTTGATGTTGCGCACCACCTCTTCGGCAAAGGCGTATAACAGCAGCGTGCGGGCCGCTTCTTTGGGAATACCCCGCGATTGCAGGTAGAACAGCGCCTCTTCGTTGAGCTTGCCGGTGGTCGTTCCGTGCGAACACTTCACGTCGTCGGCGTAGATTTCCAGTTGCGGCTTGGTGTTCATGCTCGCTTCGGGCGAGAGCACCACGTTTTTGCACGACTGGTAGGCGTTGGTCTTCTGCGCATCGGGGCGAACGTAGATTTTCCCGTTGAAAACCCCCGTGCCTCTATCGTTCAGAATGCCTTTATACAACTCGTTGCTGTATGAGTTTGGCATCGCGTGGTCGACCAGCGTGTGGTTATCGATGTGCTGCGTGCCGTTGGGCATGTACAGGCCGTACATAAAGGCTTCGCAGTGTTCACCGTTCAGCACGATGTTCAGGTCATTGCGCACGAAACCGCCGTTCAGCGTGATCGTTGCGTTGTAATAATGGCTGTTGTCGGCCTGACTGACCTGCGTGCGGCAGATGTGGTTGGTCTGCTGCGAATCGTTCTGTACCCGGTAATGCTCAACGCGGGCGTCAGCGGCTACCACTACTTCCGTTACGATGTTAGTGAACGCAGCCTTATCACCAATTGTCCGGTACGATTCAGCAATTTTCACGTCGGCGTTGCGCCCGATCACGATCAGGTTGCGGGGCTGCACGGCTACGCTCTGGGTGCGTACATCGGTGATAAAGCGCAGAATCACCGGCTCTTCAACTACCTTGTTGTCGGGTACGCGGATAAACACGCCGTCATACGCAAAAGCCGTGTTCAACGCCGTGAAGGCGCTGTCCTGAAAATCGGCGTAGCGGCTAAAATGCAGCCCGATGGTTTCGGCGTCGGTTTGCAGCGCCTCGGCAAAACTGCGGATTTGCAGGTGCGTCGCCGGGCTCACAATCTGTGACAGATCGGGCCGGTAATGGCCGTTGACGAAGTACAGGATGTTCCCTTCCAGATTAGGTATCTGCAACGTACCCAGTTCGTCGGCCGTCAGGGCCGCGCCGTTGTCGAAGGTGTAGGTTTGCCCCACCATCGCCTTCACGTTCGAGTATTTCCACTCTTCGTGCCGGATCGTCGGGAAGCCCAGGGTTTCAAAAGTCTGCAAGGCCGACCGCCGGATCTGATGAAACGCCGATTTGCTCGCACCGTTCATGCGCTCCTCCCCCTCGCGAAACGCCGCAACAAGTTGGTCTTTGAACGAAGTATATTGTTGTGAGTTCATTATCGTATGTATGTGTAGAGACGCATTACCATGCGTCTCACCGGCGTCAGCAACACAACACGCCACTCGATATGCTCAGGCACGCCTGTTGCTGACGCGCCCGAGACGCATAGGAATGCGTCTCTACGCTGCGGCTTCGACTTCGGCTTTGATCCAGTCGTATCCTTTTTCTTCCAGTTCGTAGGCCAGCTCTTTCGGGCCTGACTTAACGATGCGGCCTTTGTAGAGGACGTGCACGAAGTCTGGAACGATGTAATCGAGCAGGCGCTGGTAGTGGGTAACGACGATGGCCGAGCGTTCGGGCGAGCGGAGTTTGTTAACCCCTTCGGCCACGATCCGGAGCGCATCGATGTCGAGGCCCGAGTCGGTTTCGTCCAGAATGGCCAGTTTCGGTTCGAGCATAGCCATCTGGAAAATTTCGTTGCGTTTCTTTTCGCCACCCGAGAAGCCTTCGTTCAACGACCGGCTCAGCAGCGACTGATCGATGTTGACGAGCTTCATCTTCTCTTTCATCAGCTTCAGGAACTGCACCGCATCCAGGGGGTCCTGCCCCCGGTATTTACGGATTTCGTTCATGGCCGTTTTCAGGAAGTTGGTCGTGCTCACACCGGGAATTTCGATGGGGTACTGAAACGCCAGAAAAATTCCCTCGGCCGCCCGCTCTTCAGCCGACAATTCGAGGAGGTCTTGGCCATCAAATTCAACGCTCCCTGCGGTCACCTCGTAGTCTTCGCGGCCCGCCAGCACAGATGCCAGCGTACTCTTCCCCGACCCGTTTGGTCCCATAATGGCGTGAACCTCACCTGGTTTAATCTCCAGGTTGATGCCTTTTAATATCTGCTTGTCCCCAATCGAGGCCTGTAAATCACTGATGGATAACATGTTACGAAATACGTACCGGCTAAAATGAAGGTGCAAAGATAACTCTTACACCTGATGTCTCTGTATGGCTAACAAACTATTCCCGCTAAAAGTTGAGCCGCTTACTGACCTCTTTTAAACCTGAAAAGCTCGCTACCAATTGGTAGCGAGCTTTTCAGGACTATGGGTAAATCGGGTGGTGTAGTGCCCTTGCGGAACACTCACTACTACGATTACCTGATCTTACGAATGCTAACCGGTACGCATTTCGGTGCCGGGCAAACGCATTCGGCCGGATCGAGCGTAACCGTTACGTCGGTGAAGCAACCGTTGGCGTTGTACAGACGCACCAGGTACGTTACGCGCTGTGCCGGGTTCGGCAGGTTGCTAAACGTGATGGTGTTGCCGTTAACAACCGTTGCGCCGCTGAAGTCAGCCACCGTGGTGCCGTCAGCCGTCGAGATCGCAGCCCGCGTCGTGTTTTGCAGGTTCGACAGGGTGATGCTGGCGTTGTTGTTGGCCGTACCACCATTGCAGGTAGCCCGTGTTGCTACAACATCCGCGCGTTGTACCGTCGGCGCCGGGTTCACCGTCACTTGCGTGGCGATGGTGGCCGAGCAGCCCGTGCTCAGCACGCAGGTCGCCGAGTACGTCGTCGTTTGCAGCGGCGACACCGTCAAGGTTGCTCCCGTGGTGCCTGTCGACCAGGTTACCGTACCGGCGCAGCCCGTCAGGCTCAATACCGCCTCCTGATCCTGGCAGATCGTCAGGCTGTTCACCGTCAGTACCGGCGTCGGGTTCACCGTGATCGTCGTTGACGTTACACCGACACACTGATCAGCGCTGGTGGCCGTTACGGTGTACACCGTCGTTGTCGTCGGTTGAACCGTAATGGTGTTGCCCACTTCGTTGGTCGACCAGCTGTACGTAGTGCCACCTGTGGCCGTCAGCGTTACCGTCGCGCCTTCGCAGATGGTGTTGCTGGGGCTCACCCCGATCACTGCCGTCACTGCCGGGTTCACCGTTACCGTGGCCGTAGTTGTCGTTGAGCAGCCGTCGCTGTTGGTCACCACTACCGAGTAGGTTGTCGTGGCCGTCGGTGCTACGGCAATCGAAGCCGTGCCTTGGCCGCCGGTGATCGAGCCAGCCGGTGTCCAGGCATAGCTGAAGCCCGTTCCGCCCGAAGCGTTAGCCGTCAGCGTGGTGCTGGTGCCGTCGCAAATCGTGGCGCTGGCTACCGTTGCTGTCACTGCCGGGTTCACTGTTACCGTGGCTGTGGCTGTGGTTGAGCAGCCGTCGCTGTTGGTCACCACTACTGAGTACGACGTCGTCGTGGTCGGTGCTACGGCGATTGAGGCCGTGCCCTGACCACTCGTGATCGAGCCGGCTGGTGTCCAGGCATAGCTGAAGCCTGTGCCGCCCGAAGCGTTGGCCGTCAGCGTCGTGCTCAGGCCATCGCAGATCGTCGCACTGGCCACTGTCGCCGTTACCGCCGGGTTGACCGTCACCGTGGCCGTAGCCGTGATCGAACAACCATCGCTGTTGGTCACCGTTACCGAGTAAGTCGTCGTGGTGCGCGGGTTGACCGTCACCGCCGAGGCCGTGGTGCTGCCACTGATCGTGCCCACCGGTGCCCAGGCGTAGCTGAAGCCGGAACCGCCCGCTGCATTGGCTGTCAGGGTCGTGCTCAGGCCGTCACAAATCGTGGCGCTGGCTACGGTAGCCGTTACTGCCGGGTTGACCGTGATGGTGGTTGAGGCCACACCGGCGCACTGATCAGCGCTGGTAGCCGTCACTGAGTAGACGGTGGTAGTGCCAGGCTGCACCGTAATGGTGTTGCCCACTTCACCCGTCGACCAGCGGTAGGCTGCCCCGCCCGTGGCCGTCAAGGTTACCGTGGTGCCATCACAGATGGTGTTGCTTGGGCTCACCCCGATCACCGCCGTCACTGCCGGATTAACCGTTACCGTGGCCGTGGTCGTCGTTGAGCAACCATCGCTATTCGTTACCACGACTGAGTAGGTGGTGGTAGCAGACGGTGCTACGGCAATCGAAGCCGTGCCTTGGCCGCCCGTGATCGAGCCGGTAGGCGTCCAGGCATATGTAAAGCCCGTACCACCCGCCGCGTTGGCTGTCAGCGTGGTGCTCAAGCCATCGCAGATGGTCGCGCTG